>JAWLHX010000080.1:0-15944 GCA_041690105.1 Phycisphaerae bacterium | reverse complement strand
CGGGCAGTTCGCCGGCAGCCATTGCCGGTTGCTGCCGCTATCGGCATGGCGGCCCCCGGGGGCAACGTCAGACGCTGCGTCGAGACCTCATTTATACGGCCGCCCCGCCGGCCGGGCAAGGGATAAAAGAAAACGGGGCTTGACTCCACCGCCGCCTGAGGCAGAATGTGTCGCCAACGGGAGGTGACACCTTGAGCATGCAGAACATCGATTTGCTGCGCCCGGTGCGGGCTTTCATGCTCGATCTGGACGGCACGCTGTACCTTGGCGACCGCCTTTTCGACTGGACCCTGGGTTTTCTGGATGTATTGCGCCAGCGCGGTCTGGGGCGCATCTTCATGACCAACAACTCCAGCCGCGATGCCGAATCGTACGTGCAGAAGTTGCGGCGGCTGGGCATCAGCGACGCCGAGCCGCAGCAGGTTATTACCAGCGGGCAGAGCGCCATGCTGTACCTGGCCGATCATCCGGAGTTGCAGCGCATATATGTTCTGGGGACGCCCGCCCTGGAGGCCGAGGTACGTGCGGCAGGGCGCCTGGCCCTGACTGATCAGCCCGAGACGGCCGATGCGGTGCTGGTTGGCTACGACACGACGCTGACCTTCGAGCGGCTGAGCGGAGCGGCCATCGCTCTGGAGCAGGGGGCCGGCTTTCTGGCCACGCATCCGGACCGCGGCTGTCCCGACCCTCGCGGCATGCTGCCCGATTGCGGCGCCCTGTGCGCCTGCCTGGAAAATGTGACCGGTCGGCGGGTGGACCAGGTCTTCGGTAAGCCCAGCCAGTGGATGTTGCATCTGGCGACCGAGCGGACGGGGCTTTTGCCGCAACAGATGGCCCTGGTTGGCGACCGTCTTTATACTGATATTGCCATGGCGGTTCAGAGCGGCATGCCATCGGTGCTGGTCCTATCGGGCGAGACCCGCCGCAGCGACGTTGCCGATGCCGTGGTACAGCCGGACATGGTATTTGATGACGTGGGCGCCCTGGGGCGGGCCCTGACGGAATTATCCTGATAATAAGGGCCTGCCCCGCGGGGCAGCGGTAATTTATCGGACCTTCGGTTAGTAGAAAAACCTGTGTGACTGGCTTGACAGGCTGTGATTTGTTGTTTTCAGAGGCATTTTGCGGCCGATTCGTAAGTTATGTTGTAGCTGGATGATGCGCCGACGATGTGAGCACTTCGCGGATTCCCCACAAAAATAACCCACAATTTCGCCTGCTCCACTTGCCTATGGCGGTTTTGTGTGTTATGTTTCAGCAGAGTGTGAAGTGGGGATCAACATCCCGAACAATTCAAAAGCTTGTTTTGCGATCAGGCAAACCGTGAAAACGTTGCGTTATTAACGGGTTTGCGTGCGCCGCCAGCGCGACGGGGGTCGTGTCGGAGGCGCAGGCTGTTTTTGCAGGCGAGTTGCTTTACAGGAGGGGCGCCCCGACGGACGGGCGCGCAAAATGCAGTTCATTCTATTCTCGCACCCTGGGGAGGGTTTCTGCAATGAAGCATCTGATGGCAGTATGCCTGTGCGCTGTAATGGTGCTGGCCAGTGCAAGCGTCGCTGGCGCTGCAACCATTAACTACATCGGTATCGACACCAGCACCCAGCTCGATTGGGTGGGAACCTACGGTGGCAACGGGGCTGTCTTCTGGGATGTCTCGAGCGGACGCCCTGACTACACAGCCGCCCCAACCAACACCAACCCCGCTTACGTCGAAAGCTTCAGCTGGGACTACAGCGGTGGCGGCAGTGGCGGCGGCATCGGAACTGGCGGCGGCTCGACCGGCGGCGGTGGCGACGTGGGCGACAGCACGGCCGACCTGCAGTACTCGCTGGTGCTTAACGAAAGCAAGCAGATGACTTTCACCAGCTTCTTCTACGATGCCGATTACGGCACTCGCAACAGCATGGACGGCACCGACGTAGCTCTGTCGGTCCGCCTGATCGACCCCGGTGCCGCCCAGGCCGAGGACTGGAAGACCATCACCGTTGCCCAGCTCGCTGGCGGCGTTTACATGAACTGGGACGTGATTGCCCTGGCCGGCGAAACGATTGTTACCGAAGTTCGCTGGGAAGCCGGAGACGGCGTCGGTGCGGCCGGTTTCTTCCTCGATAATGTTAACGAGGTACCCGAGCCCGCTACCATGGCTCTGCTGGTTGCCGGTTGTGCAGGTATTGCGGCCGCCAGGCGTCGCCGTCGTCAGAGCTGAGTTGAAGCTGTCGGGACAACGGGAATTTGCGCAGCACGGGACGGATCCCATAATGCATGCCGGCGGTTGAAGCGCGGGGGCTGACTTCAGCCACCACCAGCCGCGAGCTGTAGGCAGGCGGATTACAGGAGCACCTTCCCCATTTGCAGGATGATTATTGAGCGGCCATGTCCAAAAGGATGTGGCCGCTTCTTTTTGATGTAGCCGTTGCCGTTAAAGCCCCCGGCACTGCCGGGGGATGCCGCTGCTTCTGATGTTGCCGTTGCCGTTAAAGCCCCCGGCACTGCCGGGGGATGCCGCTTTTTCTGCCGTTGCCGTTGTCTCTAACCCCTCTCCCTTTAGGGAGAGGATGTCTCCGCTTGAGCGGAGACAGGTGAGGGTGTAGCCGTTGCCGTTTTTGTAGTTTGCTGTTGCCGTTGCCGTTGCCGTTAAAGCCCCCGGCACCGCCGGGGGATCGCTGTTTCTTTTGATGTTGCCGTTGCCGTTAAAGCCCCCGGCACTGCCGGGGGATCGCTTTTGCCTCTAATTTATTCGTGATAATGCCCCTGGAAGAGTCATCATGGCCCGACTTCGTATTGGCAGGATGCCCATGCCACCGTAAAACGGCCGCAACCCGATGCTGACCGCTGCGCCATTTAGCTTGAACCTTGCGATCGAAAGTGTCACAATTCGCAAATCGGAAAGCAATCCGCAGGCCGCCAGCAGTTGGCCTGGCCTGTTAATCAAAGCAGGGTGCCGCAATCCTGCTGCAACAGCTAATGGAGAGCAATGTGACTTACCTGCAAATCGTCCCGCTGATAGTGTTATTCTCGTTGTCTCTTGCCGGCTGTCGCCCTGCTGCCAGTGGCGATAATCAGGCAATTGTCTATCCGGGCCGGCAATGGACTTCGGCCAGCCCTCAGTCGCAGGGGCTCGATCCTGAAAAGCTGCAGGCCGCCGTGGAGCATGTCCGAAGCGTCACTGGCGAAGTCGGCGTCAGCCGCATGGTTATCGTTCGCAATGGCTATGTCGTCTGGCAGGGCGAGCAGGCCGAGAAGGTCGACATCGTCTATTCCTGCACCAAGTCCTTCACCAGCACATGCCTGGGCCTGTTGTGGGACGATGGCATCGTCTCCCCCGACGATCTGGCCGCCGACTATCTGCCGATGATGAAAGAGCATTACCCGACGGTCAAACTCTGGCACCTCTCGGCCCTGGTCAGCGGCTACAACCCGGGCCAGACGAGTCTCGACCCGACCGAACCAGCCTTTGCCCCGGGCACCGCTCTGGAATATAACCGCCAGGGCGATGTGCTGTCGGCCGCCCTGACCCGTGCCGGCGGCCGCTCGCTCGAGAGCCTTTTCCGCCAGCGCATTACCAATAAGATTGGCATTGCCGACGATTCCTTCGGCTGGGGCACGACGGGCATGGACGGCGATACGCCGATCAACGGAGGAGCCGGGAACCCGCCCACGGCCGTCCGAATAAACGCCCTGGCCATGGCCCGCTTCGGCTGGCTCTTGTGCAACATGGGACAGTGGAACGGCCGCCAACTCATCAGCCGCCGTTACATCCAGCATGCTTGCCGGCCGCTTGTGCCGGTCGACATGCCCCCGCACGACCCGAAGGCCTGGTATGTCGAGCTGATCGGAAATTACGGCATGGGCTGGTGGACCAATGGCCCGCTGCCCAACGGGCAGCCTCGCTGGCCGCACGCTCCGGCCGCCATGTTTGCCGCCCAGGGCAACCGCAACAACGTCTGCTTTATAATTCCCGAGTGGCAAATGGTGGTTGTGCGCCTCGGTGGCGACAAGAACATTCCCATGCATCAGTACGACGGAATGTTCCGCCTGCTGGCCGAGGCCATGGAAGAGCCGCCCGCGGCCGCTTCCGCCAGCACCAACTGACGACTAATGCCGGGTGCCATGCCTGCTCTGCAGGCATGCTTGGCGATTATAGCGCCGGTCGCGACACCCGGTCTGTCGGCAGCGGCTCATCCATCATGTCAACACCCATGCCTGCGGAGCAGGCTTGGCACCCGGCACCAGGCAATGGCCCTGAATTACTGGAAAGGACTTGTATATGGGTAAGCCGTTATACAGTGCGAGCAGTGTGGTGGTGTGGCAAGTTGCTTTTTTGTTGCTGTCAATTGCTGTCACCGGCTGCGGCGAATCCGACCTCCCCACAGCTTGTTGTGGGGAAGCAAGGGGTGCAAGGGCAGAAGAAACTGATATTGCGCGGCACCTTTTTCTAGCATCTCAGCGCAGGCCGGGAAACAGCCTCGCGAGCAGGAGGGCTGCTGCTGAGAAGCTGGCAGGGTTGCCTGAAGCCGAACCCTGGATAATCATCATGTTGCTTGATCCAACTGCACTGGACGATCCGTCCGGAGTGTCAGTGCAAACTGCTGACCCGATAATACGTGATGCACTGCTTCCGGCTGAGACGGCAGTTATTGCGCGCCTACTGGAGAGTCTGCCGCCCTCCACGAGTTGTCAGGTTCTATGGGCCGTTGCGGCACATCTGGATAATGAGGATCAAGGACAGTACTCGGAGAAGGGCCCATTCTGGCGGTACGCGGAGTGCGTTACCCCACCTGTTCGCGACTTGGCGAAAGCTGCTCTTGTGCGGGCGACCGGCGAAGACTATGGTTTTGGCACTGCTGCCTGGAAGCAGGCTATTCTCAGTCGCGGCAAGGCTGCGGAGCCATCGGACGTGGCAGTGTCAGATCTCGAATGAGCCCGTCAGCGAGGGTTCTGCCTTATGACCCCATGCGGCCCATTTGAGCCGGGCATATCCGCGTGGGGTCGCCGACAGCGACAATCTGCCCTGCTGGACTGCTGTTAGTTGATATGACGGAGGAGTGGGCGTGGAACACGATTCCAAGAATGATAATAACGATCCGTCAGCTGGCCAGGAACAGAGACTTGTGGTCACTTACAGCAATGCCGAACTGATGGCTGCTGGCTGGTATCGATACATACACAGAAGCAGGCGCTTTATAGTGGTGCTATTAGCACTTGGAGTACCAACGCTGTTTTTCTGGTTGGCATTCCGCCCCAATAATTTTGGCTTCAGTCTCTGGGTAAGCGCCTACTGTTTCCTTGTATTGTTGCTACTTGTTAATAGCGTCACTGCGTATGTCGCTGTCAGGAAAGCAATTTGCCGGCCGCCGCAGGAACGATGCATGCACGTATGGCTGGATGCTGACGATGTGATGTTTGCGGCACCGTACGGAGAAGGACGTTGGCCGTGGCGGGAGGCCGCTGGTCTTGTATGCCAAGAAAAGATATGGCTGCTGGTCTGGAAGGGCGGGGCTGACTGGGCGCTGCCTGTTAAAGAGCTGGACTCACGAACGAAGCAGCTTATTCTACATAAGGTTCAGGAGAATGGTGGTGCAGCTGTTCGCTATGTGCTCGGCTTGTGGCCCGTGCGGTGCGATGTCAACGCAGTTGATGACTGAATTACAGTTAACGTCGTGCCCTGCAAGCAACCGTTCCTTCAGATTCCGGTGCAGGCAACCTTCGGCTGCTGACAGATGCTTGGCACCGGCCATGCTTAATGATTTGGAGACTTCGCCTATGACATCACTGCCCCGCTTTTCTGACATTAATAAAGGACCAATTGGTGATCAGGGACTGGAGTTGGTCATTACGTACTCTGATGAAACGCTAAAGGCAGCCGCATGGGGATATCTGGTACATAAAATGAGAGTGGGTGTTATAATGGTGTGGTTGGTGATTCTGACAGTGATTGTGATCTCTGTCAGCCAGCAACCCATTGAAACAGAAGATGCACTGCCATTAGGTGTTGTTGCAATAATTACGGCAATAATCGTTATCGCGGTTGTAAGGACGTACGTGTCAATCAAGCGCCAGTTGCGCCGACCGATAGAGGAGCGACAGGTAAGGTTTCGTTTTTTGGATGATGGGATGGCGTACGACAGGTCGCACGTAGAGGGATATGTGCCGTGGCGGGAGTTGCCAAAAGTAAGATGCCTTCCGAAGGTTTGGCTGCTGCTCTCCAAGCAAGGTAGCTATTATGCGCTGCCGACTGAAGCCCTGGACGCGCGGACAAAGATGACTATTCTGCAGAAGGTCCAGGAGAACGGTGGTGAAGCTGTTCGCTATATGCTGGACTTCTGGCCAGTTCGCTACACCGGAAGAGATATCCGCGGCTAAACTGATGAGCACGTCAGGGAGCGTTCTGCCTTATGACCCCACGCGGCCCAATTGACCCTGGCATACCCGCGTGGGCCGCTTGACAGCCGCGACTCACCCTACCGGACCAAGGTCCAAAGACCTCGCGCTCCATCGCTCGTGATTTGCTGGGTGCCACCCACAAGCGGCTGTTTGCTTGTGGGTGTGGGCTGTCGGCGAAGCACCCACAAACAAGTTTGTGGGTGGCACACGGCTACGGCAAGGGCAGGAGCACCTGACCATCGAGGCGTCATCATGGCCTGACTTCGTCAGACCATGCCACCGGGCTCCCAGCTTCGGCGCCTGCGGCTCGGCGGTGCGGACATAAGGCTGCGGCTCCGGGCTCCGCAAAGCACGGTAGTTGCGCTGTCGTAAGTACCAGGCTTCCCACATTTCTCGAGAACTCCTGCGTTCTTCCGGCGGAAGGCGGGACCAGTAGCCGAAATCCTCGCCAGATATGCGTCTGAGCGCCTCAGCCGCGACATCAGAGACAGCTACCGTGCTCCAACCATCAAGGACGGGTAGCTCGCCATAGTCAGGAGGTGTCGTGAGGCCGCCGAAATGATCCAACATGCTGAACTGCGGCCGGCCCCACGATCTGTAGTCTTTCAGAATGCGCATGTCATCCAAAGCAACGATCAATTCTGGCACGGCCGCAAAGCCCATCGCCTCAATGTCCTGCAGCACTTGTGTGGCCTTGCTGCTGTCGATAACCACCGACTGCAGTCTTTCTGCAACAAGGTCCGGTGCGCGAGATGCCTCAGTCTGACAACCAATCGCAGAAAACGCTACGGCGCTTAGGCAGATGAGAAATCGCATGGCTCCTCCTCCTGCTATTCGTCGCTCAGGTGAACTGTAACAGATCTTTGAAGCCTTCCACGTTCCTCTTCACTAATGTCATTACCAGACGCTCGTCCAGACCGGAACCGAAATTTTACGTTCATTCACCCGTTATTGCTTTCTCCGCAGCGGCTATTGCCTTCTCACTGCCTTCTGAAGATACTAACCTTTCAAACATGGTTGTGGCAAAATCATATCCCTGTACGCTTGCCAGCTTGTCAAGAGGCTCCCTCCCCGCCTCCAAAACTGGCCACGATTGATCCCTTTTCTCATCGCTGTAGATTTCAACCAAGTTCATCAGGCCATGTCGCCAGCCAATTCTGTGGTACTTGAAGTATCTCTGCAGGGCATTGCTGCGGCTGATTATGCCGTCAGTAATGCTGAGCTGCTCAGGAAGTGCAACGGGCATGTCGCCTACGGTCAAAGCCGACTTCAGATTTCCCAGCACATACTGCTCATCCAATGGACCACCATCGGCCTTGACCGCCGCTTTCCACTGCTCAATCAAGCACTTCACCAGAGCCACGCGACTTTCCCAGCCTTCCGGCTCGTCACTTTCCTTACGCCAGCCAACCGCCTCCTGAATGTAACCCGGATAGAAGCCAGCGGACCTCTGGACGCTGTCACCGTCCTTGCACGAGACCAGCAGCAGCGGCGCAGGATTCTCCACTGCAAAGTTCCAGAAGAATTCGACAGAGTCGCCCTCTCCCAGCGACGTCGTAACAAGCCTTTGGAGTTCCACCGGCCGGGCAGTCACAGCTCTGCGTACAATAGGGGCATCACGTCTGGGGGCATCAGGAATATAAGGAACGTGAGTATTATGAAAGAGCGGCCGAGGATCGTTATAATAGACAGCCGCTGCTCCCTCTCGCTCAACGTAGCATACAATCCACCAGGCATGCTCCTCGGACATCGGCAGAGAGTATTTGAGCATGAAACTGGCAGCGAAATCGGCCTTCCTGACCGCCTCTTGCATCTCCGCATAGCCCGCGCATTCTCGGCGGCCTGACTCGACCACGGCGACGTCAAGAACATCAGGACCGACGCCTGACTGCTGCCAGAGAGAACGGTAATCGAGCATATCCTCTTGTGGCTGACACCCGGCGGCGCAGCCCACCAGAATCAGAATCCACAGCGCCACTGCAGGAGCAGATGGCACCATGCGTCCCGGGGCGGTTCTATTCATGGAAGTACTCCTTCAGCCCGCCAGGCTAGGTTCTGCCGGGTGCCATGCCTGCTCTGCAGGCATGCTTGGCGCTTACAGCGCCGGCAGCGACGCCCGGCTTATTGGCAGCGGCTCATCCGCCCCTTCCTCCCAGGCCCGTCAAGTCGACCACGGCCACTGGCGGGTTTGACCACCAGACCATGGCAGGCCACTGCATTGTTTATCCAGTCGTTGTCTACGAGCCATCCGCCACGTCAACACCCATGCCTGCGGAGCAGGCATGGTCTAATTCGGGCTACGGTTCTTCAAGAAATAAAGATTCAGGCGGACAAGGCATGAGCTCATGTCTTGCCTCAAGATAGTTATTATTGACCGTCAGCCTCTCAACGTTTTCGCGGTACCACTCCTCCGCGTTGCGAACGAAATCGTCATCGCCATTTCCCTTGATGCCATTTAACGTGAATGCCCTGCGCATCGCTACCGCCAGTTCGTGACGCGCAGCTGTGGAAGAACTCCTGCGATACGCTTCAGGAAGAATCAGGATGGGATGCTCGCCCAAGTCGCTTCGATTAGCTACGTGAAACTCGATCAAGATACCCAGACCAACGAATTGCGGACAACGAATTGAAAGGAGCCTGGCCAGTACCTCTCGGTCGGAACAGGCAAAGATTGTGGCCTCGAAGATCGATCTCGTTTCTGGTGATACCTGATCATCGGGCGGCATTTCGGCAAAAGAGTCGACCAGTTGCAGGAATTCTTCAGGCGACAGCTGCTGACGCAAGTTACGCGTTAAGATATCTCCGAAGCGGTCGTAGGCCGCTTTGTCATCCATACCTTCCGGCCGAGGCAAAATTATACTGGAGTGGTAAATCTCTGAAATCTTTGCAGATTTCCACGTTAAAGGGCCGGCAGAATCAGCGGGTTCAGATTGGCTGCACCCTGATATAGCAGTTGCTGCCACACACATTGCAACCAGATAAGTCCACTGCATCTGGCCATCCTCCCAGGATCACGACTTCGCCTGCTCAACGACTATAAACCTCATGCGGAAGCCCCTCGCTTTTCGGGCACCGGAAATTTCACACGCTCACGCCGGCGTCGGTGAGAAGTTGCTGGGCGTTGCGATAGAGGATGTTGCGGCGATCGGTGTCGGTAATGTCGGCCGAGAGCACGCAGCCTATGCCGTGCAGTGGCGAGAACCAGGGCAGATCGGTGCCGAAAACCATCCGCTTCGACGCCCCTCGCTCAACGAACAGCTCCAGCGTTCCGCGGCACTCGAAGACGGCGCACAGGTCGCAGTAGACGTGCGGGAACTCGGTGGCCAGGGCGGCGGCCTCCTCCCACTCTCCGTAGCAACTGTGAGCCATCAGCAGGCGGACATCGGGCCAGCGCGAGGCCACCGCTCGTATCTGCCGCGGGCCGTTCATCTCGTTGTGGCCCCAGGTGTGACAGAGCACGATCAGCTTGCGCGCGCTGGCGAACTCCCACACTTCGTCGTAACGCGGATCGGTCAGGGCCACGCCGTGGTAGGCGGCCAGGAACTTCAGGCCGATGAAGGCGTCGCGGCAGGAATCGAAGCGGGCCAGGTCGCGGCGCACCAGGTCCATGTAGTTACCGTTGATGACCATGTAGCCGCGGAAACGGTCGGGCCAGCGGCGGACGACGTTAAGCGTCACGTCATTGCCGCCATCGGCGTTGAAGAGTGCCTCGTGGGCCGAGAAGCAGAGCTTGGTCACGCCGCCATGGTCCATGCTGCGCAGCATCTCCTGCGGCTCGGGCCGCGGAAAGTAGATGGCCGGCCAGTGTCCCAGGTGCCCATGCATGTCGATGACCGGGCAGTCGCCCACAATGCGGTTCTGCCAGAAGGCGGCAGCCAGCGGAGAATCGGCAATCATCGCAGCACCTCCTTGACGATCTGGGCCAGGTTCAGCGAGGCCATGGCCGCTTTTGCTCCGGCATCGAACTCGCCGTGGCGGATAGCCAGCATCATGCCGCCGGGATAACGCTCGGGCAGGCCCGAACCAAATATGATGCGCCCCGGCCCGTAGCGGGCAACCAGATCCTCCAGCCCGGCATCCAGAAAATAGAGCGTCGTGTCGACGTAGACCCGCTCGTAACGGTCCAGCAGAGGCCGGAAGTAGCGGTCGGACCCCCAGCTGCCATGCTCGCTGATTATGAGGGTCAGCTCCGGGAAGTCCTGCATCAGTAGGTGCAGATCGTTCCAGGCGGCGTGCGGGCCGTGGTACGGTGGCAGGCGGCGGATGCTGTAGATGAGGGGGATGCGATGCTCGACCATGGCTTCCAGCAGCGTGCCCATGGTGGTGCGGTTGAGCAGATAGCGGTGGGCCACGGGAAAAGCCCTGAGGGCGACAATGTGGTTCTGCTTCATGTCGGCGAGCAGTCGGTCGACGGCCATCTCGCCGGTCTGCTCAGGCAGCACGGTCCAGCATCCGTACAGATTATCCCGCCCACGAATGGCCTCGGCCAGCAACTCGTTGCCGCGCTGGGCCGAGACATCGTGCTGCGTGACGTTCCAGACAATGGCCCGGGTAATGCCCGCCCGGTCAAGCTGAGCCGACAAGTCGTCTATCGTCGGACACGTGAGTGGACTCTGGGCGGCCTTTGACGGCAGGCCGAAATAGCAGTTGCAGTCAAAAAACTCGAGCTCAGGCATGTGGCCCTCCATAATGTTGCCCTTCTGCTGGCCGATGGCGGCGGTCAATACGCATTATTGCCTCGCCCGCCGATTCATTGCTACAGAGTTTCGGTTTTCGGCGGCACAAAAAGTCGATGTGCGACCGTGTCGCTCTCCGTCCACTGGAACCTGCGGTCGTAGCCCCAGCGGGCAATAAGCTCCGGCCCCGACGGGAAATCGTCCCCGGCGGCCTCAAGCTTCTCGGTCAGCTGATTATCCAGCCGGGCCTGCAGGGCCGCGTGCTCCGGCGAGCCGATCAGGTTATTCTGCTGATACGGGTCGGCCACGTTATCAAACAGCCGCCACGGCCCCTCCAGCGAACGCACGTAAGTATGAGTTGCCGTCCGCAGTCCCCGAAATTCCCGGCCGCCCTTTGTCCTTATCCACTCGCCGAACGGGCTGTAACAGGCCAGCAGGGCCGACCCATCGCCCACCGGCCGGCCATCGCGGATGAGCGGGCTGAAGTCCAGGCCATCCAACTGTTCCGTCGCCTCCGGCATCGCAATTCCGGCCAGGCCGGCCAGGGTCGGCATGATGTCGGGTGCGTCAATCGGCGGGTCAAGCCTCCGCCCGCCGGCCGCCCCCAGCTGCGGATATCGCAGCACGAAGGGCACGCGGATCGACTCGTCCCACGATTGCTGCTTGCGCTGCTGACCGTGGCTGCCCAGCATGTCGCCATGGTCGCTGGTGACCAGCAGAATCGTATCGTCGGCAATACCGCTGGAGCTCAGAGCCTCGAGCACCTGCCCAATGCAGTCGTCCATGGCTGCCACGTGAGCATAATAGCCGGCCAGGTGCCGGCGCGTCTCATCGGCTATCTCGGCCGGAACATTCGGACGCAGAACGATCTTCTGCGGGTCGAACCGCTCCCGATATTGCTGCGGAGCCGACTGGTACGGATTGTGCGGCGGACCCCACGACAGCACCAGCAGGAAGGGCTTCTGCTCCTCGGCATGGTCTTGGATGTACCGGCAGGCGTGGCTGGTCTGGTCGATGGCGTCGTAGCCATCCCAGCGATGCAACTGGTCATCGTTGCCCCAGTACCACGACTCGTTGTAATCGTGATTACACTCCAGCACTTCCCAGAAGTCGAACCCGCAGCGCCGCTCCCGCGGGATGAATCCGCCGCGATCGTCGCCGTCAACGTGCCATTTGCCGATGTAAGCCGTATCGTAGCCGGCATCGGCAAACACCTGCCCCAACTTCGGCCCCGGATGCTCCAGCGGCAGGTCATTCAGGAAGAGGCCGTGATGGTGCGGATAGAGCCCCGTCAGCAGGCTGGCCCGGTACGGCGTGCAGACCGGACAGCCGGCCACGGCATTCTCGAAGACTACCGACTCCGCCGCCAGCTTGTCGAAGTGCGGCGTGTGGCCCTTGAGGTTCTCATCCCCCGCAAACCCGCAGGCCTGCTGCCGCCACTGATCGCCGAAAACGATTACGACGTTAGGTCGTTTTGTGCTCATTTTCCTCACCCTCTGTAGTCGCCAGTTTAGCGCATAGCAAATCCGACAGCACCTCAAGGAGAATATCACATACAAAATTTGACGCAATACTTCTTGAAGCCGGATTTGACATGGCCAGCCTGGCTTTGCTAGAGTGTTTGCCGTCTTGCTACCGTGAGGCTTTTGTGTCGCTTGGTGCTGTGCGGCCAAAAAACCGGCCTTGGCTTCAATCCGAGAAGGAAAATGCAGATCATGAATACGAGAATTCGACTGGTGCACCGCGATACGCTGAGTTGCGAACCGATTCTGCGGCGGATGCAGGATGGCAGCCTGCTGTGCGTCAGCCAATGCGGCGATGTCACCGAGCCGGCTCCGGGCAACCGCGTCCACGCCTTTCAAAGCCATGACAATGGAGACACTTGGAAGAAAATCGGGTCGGTCTACCCCGAGAGCGGCGAGGCGGTCTATTGCACCGAAGTGATGGTGCTCGACGGTGTCGTCAGCGCCTTCCTGCAGGTGCACAGCGGCCGCTTCCTGAACATGCGTTGCGTGGTCATGCAGAGCCGCGACAGCGGCCTGACCTGGACGAATGCCGGCCCGCCGCCGTTCTTCCCGACCTTCTGTTTTGTCCGCAGCATGCTGCCGCTGAAAAATGGCGAGATCATTCTGCCCTGTCAGTATTTTCCGATCAGCGAACAGGAAAACAGCCGACTTGTAATCGCCAACCACAACATCACGAACGTCCACTATCAACGAGGAGTGTGGAGTGCCGACATTGATCACCTGGGAAACGATGTGATCATCAGCCCTGATCGCGGATCGACCTACCAGCGCTTCGACGGGCCACGAATCCCGATCAAAGGCAATACGGGCCGTGGCTGGGCCTGGACCGAGCCGACCCTGGCGCAACTCTCCGACGGGACAATCGTCATGCTCCTCCGTGTCGACGGCAGCGGGTGTCTGTGGCGCAGCGAATCGAAGGATAATGGCCGCACTTGGACCGAAGCCGAGAAGATCGATATTCCCAATCCGGCCAACAAGCCCAAGCTGCTTCCCATGCCCGATGGGCGGATCGCGCTGATCCATACGCCGAACGCCAAGACCGGCTTCGACAATCGCAACCCGCTCTCCCTCTGGATCAGCGACGATGATCTGGCCAGCTTCAGCCATCAGCGCGTAGTGACCGATTTCCCGGGTTGCTACTGCTATCCGGACGGATTCTTTGAGAACGGGCACATTCTGTTCACAATCGAAATTAATCGGCACGATATACTCTTCTTCGATTGTGAAGTGTGAGACCGGACAGGAAGCAGCTGGCATGAATCGCCACGACATCTACTACTGGAAATGCGACCGCCCGGCGGCTTTCCACGGCACGCAGGCGCGCGGCGTGGCCGATCCGCGGATCGAGCAGCTACTGGAAAACGAGCTGCGAAAGCACTTCGACGCGAAAGATGTGCTTCTCAGCACCGGGGCAGGCCAGGGTAATCATCTCACCTGGAATGCCGAGGTGGCGGGGAAATCGCTGTTCATCCGCGTGGAGAACGGTCCTGAAAATGATGACCATCTGGCCGTGGAAAGCGCCGTGCTGGATCGCGTGCGCGCGGCGGGCGTACGCACACCGCGCGTTTTCGGCTGCGATGCTTCGCGCAGCCGCGTGCCGTTTGCCTGGCAGGCTTTGGAGCGCATTTCCGCGCCTGACTTGAATCACTGGTTTAAAGCGGGGACGCTCGAGGTTTCGCGAATCGCCTTCGATATTGGTGTGGCCGTGGCGCGGTGGCAGCAGATCGCCCTGGATGGCTTTGGCGTGCTTGACGACGCCATGCGCGGCTACCGGACTACCTACGCCGATTACTTTCAGCTGCGTCTCGAAGAACATCTGCACTTTCTGAAGTCGCGCGGCTTCCTGGATGACACGAACGAAATTCTCGCCGAAATAGAAAGACATAGCGGCTTGCTGGCCATTGATCGGGGCTGCCTTGTGCACAAGGATCTCGCCCTCTGGAACATTCTTGGCCAGCCGGATGAAATTGCCGCCTTCATCGACTTTGACGATGCGGTCAGCGGCGAAGCGACCGATGATCTTTCGCTACTGGCATGTTTTCACGATGCGGCGTTTTTGCAGCGGACGCTGGAGGGTTATTTAAGCGTGCGCCCTCTGCCGGAGGACTATCGCCGCCGACTCTGGCTGCACCTGTTGCGCAATCTTATTGTCAAGTCCGTAATCCGCGTCGGCGCGGGCTATTTTGATCGCAACGACAACTTCTTCCTTATCGGCTCCGGCCTTGGTGGCGCCGATCTCGAGCGCTTCACCCGTCAGCGTCTGGCCATCGCCCTGCACGGCCTGCGCGAAAACGCAGGAGTCTCCATCTTATGAAACCCAAATCAAGTATCGGCATCTGGCTTTCCATTGGCTCGCCCGTAATCGCGGAGCTGGCGGCCCTCTCCGGCTTTGACTGGGTATTGCTGGATCTGGAGCATGGCTGTGCGGCAGAGGCCGGCTTGCCGGAGCAGTTGCGCGCCTTGCGCGGCAGCGGCACCAAGGGCATCGTCCGAGTTGGTGCGCCGCATGCCGATCTCGTCGCCCGCATTCTCGACTGGGGCGCGGACGGCATCATGGTGCCGCATGTCAACAGCGTCGCAGAAGCGGAAGCGGTTGTGCGGGCGGCGTATTACCCACCGCGGGGCAGGCGCGGCCTCTCCCGCACCGTGCGGACCCATGACTACGGACTGCGCACCCCGGACAGCACTCCCGCGCCGTTGCTCATGGCCCAAATCGAAACCCTCGACGCGGTCGACGCCTCTGTCGGCATCGCTGGCGTGGAGGGCATTGACGTCCTGTTTGTCGGCCCGGCGGACTTGAAGCACGACCTCAAACACCGCCCCCTGCAGGCAGCAATTGAGTTTGAGGAATGTTTAAACCGCGTAGTGGCAGCCGCCCGCGGGGCCGGCAAAGCCGCCGGCATCCTCGTCCGGGATCCGTCCGAACTGCCGCAACGTGTGAGCCAGGGGCTCGTCCATCTCGCCGTACAGTCCGACCTCGCCCTCCTCCGCGATGCTTTCCAGGCGATGATCCAAACCACCAGGAAACACCTGCCGTAATTGGTGAGCGACACACTTCACCAGAGGCCGCTGCGCACGTTATCTGTACCGGCCATACTCCCGGGCCGTCTCGTACATGGCCAGTACGTTCTCCGTCGGCGAATTATCCTGAAGGGCATGTGTCGGAGCGAAGCAGTAGCCGCCGCCCGGCATCATTATGTCCAGAGTTCGCCGGCAATATTCGATGGTCTCCTGAACCGAGCCCCGGGCCACCGGCCCGGCCGTCGATATGCAGCCATGGAAGGCCAGGCGGTCGCCGAAGCGGCTCTTCAGATACTCCGGCGACATGTTGGCCGCCTCAGGCTGAAGCGTGTCCACC
>JAWLHX010000079.1:0-16449 GCA_041690105.1 Phycisphaerae bacterium | reverse complement strand
GTCCATGGGGCCCATCGGCTCCCAGTAATTCCAGGTGTAATGGTCGCCGTTGACCATCATCCGCGACTTCTGGAAATTGTAGATCTTGCGGGCCCGTTCGCGGTAGGGCTCTTCGCCGGTAATGCGATAAATCGCCAGGCTCACCGCGGCCATGTCCATGTGCTTGTTGAAGGGCAGCGAACCGCCCGAACCGCGATAATCCGGCATCTTCTTCCAGGTATCAAGCTTGCCCGGCTCGCAATACGTATCCCAGCCGACATAGCCGCCAATTTCGCCATCTTCGTACCATGTGCCCCGGGCATCCCACTTCTCGATGCAGTCGCGCTTGGCAATGTTCACGTACTCCATGGCCTTCTTGCCGTACTTCTCCTTCAGCTTCTCGTCCTTCAGCACCAGTTCCGAAAACTCCAGTATGCCTTCCAGCAGAATGGAATCGCCGACGTGCACGTCGCACCAGACTTCGCCCATGTAAATGTACGGCCCGACCCAGCCCTTGTATCCGTCGGGACCGGTCTGCATGGCGCCGATCAGGAAATCGTAATACTTGACGCCCCAGTCGAGCCACTCGGTATCGCCCCAGGCCTTGTAAGCCCGGACGTAATGACCCAGGCCGGTGCGGGCGTGCCAGGCGAACTGCTCGCCGGCGGCCTTCTGCTCAACCGGGCCCTTTATGTGTGGACTGCGCATATACATATTGAACAAAGCCTCCGGCGATGGCCGGGCCTGTTGCGTCTCCTGACCAACCGCCACGCTGCCGATGAACAAAGCCAGGGCTGTGGCACAAACCAGGACGATTCTCGAAGTTCTCATTGTTGCTCCCGTCGCTCTTCTAGGAAATGAATGGGCTGCGATTCCCTCGATTGCAGCGCGCAATCGCCTGGTCGCAGGCTCCCGCTGCTTATTTAACCGCAATCGGCTGATCAGAGGTCGATAAAATTTTTCAACAGTACAGGACCTTCGACCGTCAGGAAGCTTTCAGGATGGAACTGCACGCCGAAAAGCGGCAATTCCCGGTGTCTGATGCCCATGATTTCGTCTTCGTCGGTCCAGGCCGAAATGATGAATTCCTCCGGCAGCGTCTTGCGAACAATCACCAGGCTGTGGTAGCGCGTGGCCTGGAAGGGGTTGGACATGCCGCGGAAGATGCCCTGGTTATCGTGATGAATCAGGCTGGTCTTGCCGTGCATCAGCCGGTAATTCCTGTCAACCGTCGCTCCGTGCACAAAGCCCATGCACTGGTGGCCCAGGCAGACGCCCAGCACCGGAATGCGACCCTTGAAGTGGGCGATAGCTTCGTTCGATATGCCACCCTCGCGCGGTGTGCAGGGCCCCGGCGATATGATAAGGTGTGTCGGACGGTCGGCCTCCATCTGCTCCAGCGTAACCTGATCGTTCCGATAAACGCGCATGGCTCGCTCAGGGTCGATCTCGCCGATCCGCTGCACGAGGTTGTAAGTAAAGCTGTCGTAATTATCTATGATAACGATCATCTGTTTTCCAAGCCCTTCGGCTGCCTTCCTGATGCCGCCCGCCCAGCGCCACACTCCTTCGCGATTATCCGCGATCGCGAATAAAATTAGCTACGCTGCGATTGTAGCTGCGCTCGCCGGCGGTGGAGAAGAAACAGCCGGGTATCTCGCCGGCCGCCCGGTGCTGAGTCACGCATTCGCAGCAAAGCCCGCGTTTGCCGCAAGCAGTATAGGAACAGGTGCAATTCTCGAGGTTCTTCTTCTTGTTCGGACAATCTGCCATTATTCCAAGGTCCTTTGCATCAACCACCTTAAGGCGGCCGCACGGCGTGGATGCGCCCTTTTAGCCTGTGTCTTCACACCCGCCGCCGGCGCATCCTCTCCCCCGGCAGCAGGCTCAATGTCTGATGATACTGGTGGGCGGCCAAAAGTCAATCAAGTTGACAGCCCGGCCTTTTGCCGTAAGAATGAGTGACCGCCCCGATTCCAGGGGCAGGGCAGCAAGTTGATTGGTCAGATTTCTTACCCAGACGGAAAAAGAGTGCCAGGCTATACATGAGCGGTAAACGCCCCAAGAACAATCAGCAGAACAAACCAGCGGCCGGTGCTGACCGTGCTGCCTCGGCGGCAAAAGCATCCTCCGCCGGTGGCGACAAGCCAGCACCCGCCGGTCATCGCGCCCAGCAACCATCGGCTACGACCACTGGCCGGGCGCCGGGAGCCAATCTGCTCATACCATTCGATAACTGGCACACTGTAATCATACTGTCGCTGGTCAGCGCCGGCATCATGGCCTTGGCTTTTCCGCCGCTGAGGTGGTCGTGGCTGGCCCACCTGGCCCTGGCCCCCATGCTGCTGGCAATCGTCCGCGCCCCAGGGCGCTGGTCGCTTCTGCTCGGCCCGGGCCTGGCCGGAGCGGTCTTTTTTGGCGGCGAAATGTACTGGATGCCCATGGCTACCTTGCCCGGATACATAGGCACGGTGATATTTTGCCTGATTTTCTGGGTTCTGTTTGCCCTGCTGCTGCGCTGGACGTCGCGACGCACTTTGTTGCCGCTCACGCTGCTGGCCCCGGTTATCTGGGTGGCCATGGAAGTCGGCCGCACTTATGCCCTGACCGGCTTCCCCTGGTTCCTGCTGGGGCACGCCCAGGCCCGCACCCTCACCTTGCTGCAAAGTGCTGATCTGGCCGGAGTTTACGGCCTGAGCGCCCTTTCGGCGGCAAGCGCCGGGTTGCTGGTCGACCTTATCACCCGGCCGGTCTTCCTGCGCTACGGCAAGCACATTCGTCTGGCTCGCTCGCTGAAGATCAGCGCCGCCCTTCTTCTGGCCTTCTGGCTGCTGGTCGTGGGCTATGGCATTTATCGCCTGCAGCCCGTGGAAATGTTGCCCGGGCCAAAGGTTGTCACCGTGCAAAGCAATGTGCCGCAGGAGGTAATGCCGGTAACCGCGGAAGAGACGCCAACCGATGACGAGGCCGGCAAAGAAGGCGCAAAGAGCGGCCTGAAGCAGGCTTACAATCAGCTTATGGAGGAAACCAAGGAGGCTTTGGCCGCTCACCCGGAGGCCGACCTGGTTGTCTGGCCCGAAGCCATGGCCCCGGGCATACTTAACTGGGAATCGCTCTGGCCCAGTTGGGAGCGCAAGGATCTGCCCGAAGATTTCGTCCGTTGGCGCGACTACTGGACCGAAATCCACAGCCTCATCGCCGACCGTCGGACCGACCTGCTGGTCGGGTCGCAAACCCTTGCCTGGAAAAAGATTAAGGACGGCTACGACGTTGCGGGGCGCTACAACAGCGCCATCCTCTTCAGGCCCGACGACCAGCCCTACGTCAGCACCATGCGATACGACAAAATGCACTTGGTGCCCTTCGGCGAAGTTGTGCCTTTCCGCGAATCGGCTCCCTGGCTCTACAAGATGCTGATGTCGTTTACCCCGTACAAAATTGATTACAGCCTGAACTGGGGCGAGCGGGTGGTGCGGATGGAGACGGCCGGGGCGCGCTTCGGCGTGCCTATCTGCTTCGAAAGCTCCATCGCCCGCCTTTGCCGGCAGATGGTCTACGAAAATGGCAGCAAAAAGGCCGACTTCCTGGCCAATATTTCCAACGATGGCTGGTTCCACGGAACCATCGAGTTGGAGCAGCACTGGGATCAATCCGTCTTCCGGGCGGTCGAAAACCGTGTGCCGGTGGTTCGCAGCGTAAATACCGGAATCAGCGGGTTCATCGACAGTTCCGGCCGCACCGTTAATCGGGTCGAGTACATGGGACAGGTTCGCTCGCTCACCGGCTACAGCCATTGGCAGTTGGAAATCGACCCGCGCACAAGCTTTTATGGCCGCCATGGCGATGTTTTCGGATTCGCCCTCTGTGCCCTTGCCGCCCTGCTTGTGGTGCTGGGGCTTGTGCGGCCCCGATCAAGTTTTTCAGCGGATACGTAAGTTACTGGAGGAAAAGGTGCTATGTTTCGGATCATTAGTCTTAACTTGGCGCTTTTGTCCGGTATAATGATGTCAGTGTGCGTTAGTGGCTGTGGCCAGAAGAGTGCTGCCGAAAATCCGGCGGCTCAGCAGGCTCCAGCCCGCGACGTCAACCAGGCAGAAGAAATTCTGGCCCAGGCCCTGAGCAGCGAAGATCCCGCCTTGCGGGCACTGGCGCTCGAGGCTTATGACGATCTGGGCAAGCAGCCGCCCGTTGGACCGCTGAGCCTTTTGCTCAGTGACGAGCGGCCAAGTCTGCGATTCATGGCCGTCAGGTTGAAGGCCGATCAGGCGACTCGCGATCAGGTAGGTTTTTTCGATCATCTGGCCGCCTCCGATCCGGACCCAAGTGTGCGACTGGTAGCCGTTTACGGCATGAGCACGCTGGGCGATCATTCGCGTATCGAAGCACTGGCCGCGGGGCTGCAGTCGGGAAATCCGACCGTACGACGCAACGCCGCCATGTTGCTGGGATATCTGAAGAACTCAAGCGCCGTGCCAATGCTTCGCCTGCGACTGCGGGACAGCGATGCCATGGTGCAGTTGAATGCGGCCGAAGCGATGGCCAGGCTGGGCGATAACAGCGGGCTGGACATAATCCGCGAACTGGCCCGGCAGCACGGGCACCCGTATCAGGTTTATGCCTTTCTGGCTCTGGGGCGGGTTGGTGTTCCGGAGCGAGATATTCCGCTGTTGCGACAACTGGTGCAGTTGCGTGAAAACAGGTCGCAGCAGGTTTATTCTCAAGGTGGTCTGATAGCGGCATTTGGCGCCCGTGCAATGTTGGGCGATTACCTTCAGACCTATGTTCTTGGCGAATTAATTATCGGCAGCGGTCCCAAAGGTGAGACCCTGGCCGCTCCCGAACGGGCTTTCGCCTTGCAGATGCTGGCCCGTTCGAGCTATGCACCAGCCTGGCGCGAGGTGCTGAAGGCCATGGACGACAAGGACCCTTACGTCCGTACCAGTGCCGCCTGGGCCCTGCAATCGTACAATGTGCCGCGGGCCGAGCAGATCATCAGGAGTATAAACGAGGGGCCCCGGCCCAAGGCGCTGCCGGACGACGAGGTCCTGGTTCGTCCAGAGTCGCCGCAATTGGGTCCGGCGGGCGAAATTCAGGGTGGTCCGGGCAGCAGGCTTGACGGTCGGGCATCGCAGCGGAGTAATTGAATCTGAAAAGGCAGTCTGTTGAGCGGGATATTTTTCTTGACGCATGAAGGTCGCTGAGTAGAATCGACCAACTGCAATACCCCGTCATCAATGGACTAATGCCGATGGCGATTTTATGACGTTCAGTAGTTTCACGAGGTGTTTGTCCGGGGTGAGGAAGCATTAATCAGATGCCGGCCCGCAGTGGTTCGGCGCATGGGCAGCGGATTGTGCCGCAGGGCGCCGGTTGGCCCGCCAGAGGAGGAAAGACCTTTGAGTACTTTGGGAAAGATCGTTACCGTGTTGGTGGTGGTGGCGGCGGTCGCAGTAGGAGCGATGTCGGCGGTTTATGTCTCGGTGAGCACCGATTACCGGGCGACTCTGCAGGAGGTCAAGGGTGCAGTTGGTGAAGCCCGCGAGCAGAACACTGCTCTGCGTGCCTCGCTGACCGAGGCAAAGGGGCAGCTTGAGAATCTGCAACTCCAGAAGCAGAAGGACGTTGCCGACTATCAGACCAAGCTCGCCGAGATCAATGCCGACCTGACCCGCGTGCGGGGCGAAGTTGCTACTCGCGACGCCACTCTGCAGGAAGTCAACACCAAGATTGGCAATTTGAAGGACGGCGTGGATGCCCTGAACAAGGACATTGCCGAAGTCCGAGAGGCAAAGAACGAGGCCGAGAAGCAGGCCATGCAGGCTACTGATCGTAATGCCGAACTGGCCAAGGCCCTGTACGATGCCACCCGGCAGCGCAACGACCTGGAAAGCCAGTTGATGGCTGCCCAGCAGCGCATGGTTGAGCTCGAAAAGCAGCTCAACAGCATTCCGCCGGAAGCTCGTCCGGCCCGCGTCAACCCGTTGCCGGCCGTTGATCTTCGCGGTGCAGTAACCCGCGTCGACCCCGCCAACGGCATGGCCCAGATTGACCTGGGCGCCAGCGATGGCGTAGTAACCGATATGACCTTCCTGGTGCAGCGCAACGGTCGCTATCTTGGCGATCTGGTTGTGACGAAACTTGACGAAAATACGGCCATCGGACGTCTGCAGACGGTCCAGGGCCAGATTCAGGAGGGTGACCATGTCCGCTATAACGTCAGGTAACCCCAATGCCGCCGCACGTCCGTCGAGTGGAATTTATACCGCTCTGCTGACAGTGGCCCTGGTTTTCATGGCGGTGACGATTTATTTCATCGCCACGACAACCCAAAGCAGGTTCGGCTATACCATGCCTTTTGGCGACGAGCTTGAGGCCGCTCGCCAGGCACCGGAGAGCATCAAGCGGTCGATCGACTCCGACTTGAACTCCATCAAGGCAGCTGAGAGCAATGCCAGCACGGCAGAACTGGATCTGTAGTCTCGGTAGATGACGGCACCCCAAAAGAGCCGCCGTTACCAGCCGATCGGCCCAACATGACGAGCGATCTTCCGCCCACAGACGCGGGAGGCTGGTGTAAATGAATGATTCTCACGGGACGATCTATAACCGATGGATCGTCCCATTTTTTTCGGCCCGTCCGACAACCTGCATCAGGTCGGGCGGCCAAGGGGTGAACGGAGCCAGCGCATGATCCTAGATCGGCTATTCGGATTCTTCTCCACGGACATGGGCATCGATCTCGGCACGGCCACAACCCTGGTCAGTGTCCGCGGCCAGGGAATTGTGCTCTGCGAACCTTCCGTCGTGGCAGTCTGGAAAGACACCAACCAGGTCGTCAGTAACGGCAACGCCGTGGGCAATGTGGCCAAGAAGATGATCGGCAAGACGCCCGGCTCAATCATCGCCATCCGTCCGCTCAAAGACGGTGTCATCGCCGACTTCAAAATGACCGAGGCCATGCTCGGCTACTTCATCCGCAAGGTGCATCGCCGCGGCCCCCTGGGGCATCCGCGGGTCGTAATCGCCATACCATCGGGCATTACCGCCGTTGAGGCCCGGGCCGTCAGGCTCTCGGCCCGCCACGCCGGAGCCCGCAAAGTCTACCTGATTCCCGAACCGATGGCCGCCGCAATTGGTGCCGGTCTGCCCATTGAAGAACCCGTTGGCAGCATGATTGTGGACATTGGCGGCGGTACGACCGAGGTGGCCGTCATCTCCCTGGGTGACATTGCCAACAGCGAAAGCTTGCGGATTGCCGGCGACGACATGGACGAGGCCATCGTCAACCACATGAAGAAGACTTACAGCCTGCTCATCGGCGAACAGACGGCCGAGCGTATAAAGATTGAAATCGGCTCGGCTTATCCGCTGGAGCAGGAACTGACCATGGAAGTTGCCGGTCGCGACCTGATTGCAGGTCTGCCTCGCAAGGCCACCATTACCAGCGAAGAAATCCGCGAAGCTCTCAGCGAACCCTGCCAGACGATTGTCGAAACCTGCAAACGCACCCTGGAGCGGACCGAGCCTGAACTGTCGGCCGACCTGGTGCACAATGGCATCTGGATGGCCGGCGGCGGAAGTTTGCTACGCGGGCTTGACACGGTGCTGGCCCAGGCTACCGGCCTTGATGTCCGGGTGGCCGATGATCCGCTCACCTGCGTTGCTCGCGGCACAGCAATTGTGCTCGAAAACCTGGACGAATGGCACCGCGACATTGACGACGATGACGAGGTGATGTAAACCGTCCGTTTGCCCCGCAATCCCTTGCCGCTTCTGTTGCTTTAGCCTTTGAAGCCCCCGGCATTGCCGGGGGATCGATACTCCCTTACCATCGCGAATCCTCAGTAGAAGAAACAAAAGCAACAGCTCAAAAAAAACATCATCCCCCGGCAGTGCCGGGGGCTTTAACCAAGAAGAAGCAACAACAGCAAGCGTCATCCCCCGTCAGTTCCGGGGGCTTTAACCAAGAAGAAGCAACAACGGCAAGCGGCATCGCCAGGCAGTCCGGCGGCTTTGAAAGCGCACGGCGCCGGGGTTCGCGGGCCTGTTTCTTGGGGTAATGGGCGCTTCCGGCGTCACGGCCGGGGCGGCATTCGTGGCAAAGTCAAGTCTACTCAATCCGCGGTGGTTGACTTCAGTTGCAACAACATCCTGTTGTGTAGCGTAGCTTTTTTCAGACTTTTGCAAATTCTTGCCCCTGTCGTCCAATTCCCTTCTTTTTTTCCCGATGGCTGTTGGTATATTAGGTTAAACCGTTTCCGTTTTTCGTTCAGGTTGACCGCCGATGGCCCGCTACTACCGGATGCCATATACCAAGCTCTTTATCGCGGCAATGATTGTGGCCACGCTGGCCCTGATTGTTGGCGACCGCGGGCGTTACGTAGCCCCCCGCGTGCGGCTCTTTGCCGGGCATCTGTTCCGCCCGGGGCAGAGCGGAGTGCAGGCCATTCCCATGCGCCTCAGCGGTGGTGGCATGCCGCAGGGGCGTCGCGATGTGCACGGGCAGTCGGGCGGCGAGGCCGAACTGGCCGCCATGGAGTCGGCCATGGCCCAGCAGGCGGCCCAGATCGAATCGCTTAACATGCGCCTGGCCGATGTGACGCAGCTGCGGCTTGCTCTGCCGGCCGTGCCCTTGCGCATCGTCCCGTCATCGGTGCTGAGCCACGGTTACCTGTCGCCCGAGAAGGGCATGACCATCAATCGTGGCCGCAAGCAGGGCCTGGCCGAGCGGCACTGGGTGCTTGATGGTGATAATCTGCTGGCCGGCGGTCGCCGGCACGGTATCGATAACCAGAATGCCGTGGTCGATACCACGGGCATTGTCGGCATTGTGAGCCAGGTGGGCGACAACATAAGCGTGGTGCGGCCGATTACCTCGCCCGATGTCTGCCTGGCGGCCAGCGTGGTGCATTGGGATGCCGTGCGTCAGAAGTGGCTGGCGGTGCCAGGCGTTGGCATGGTTCGGGGGGCGGGCGACGGCAAGCATCTGCGACTGGACGATATGCGGGTTGATCTTGACATCCGCCCGGGGGATTATGTTGTGACGGCCAATCATGGCATGGGGGTGGGCGTTATGGCCAACCTGGTCATAGGTCGCGTCGTCAGCGTGAGCCGCAGCAGGGCCGATATGCTGCACACCATTGTCGTTGAGCCGCGCAGCAAATTTTCCGAGCTTGACCGGGTTTATGTTCTGGCCCCGGACAAGTCTGGCTGAAGTATAAGCTGCTGGCGGCGGTTACGGTCCGCCTGCGTATAAACACTGACTGATTATCAAGTTGTCGTGCTGTGTCTGCCGTGCAAGGCTCGGACGAATTGCGCCCGAGATGGCTGGTCCCTGAGCTTACGGAAATCCGATGCGCTGGTACCTGATTCCGATATACGCCTATCTTTTCGCCGTACTGCAAAGCTCGCAGCTCTTTCCGAGCGCCTGGGCCCGGCCCGACTTTCTGCTGGCCTTGGCTTTGTTCGTAGCCATCATGGCTCCGCCTGCCGAGGCCTTCATCGTCATCTGGATGATAGGCTTTGTGGAAGACCTGCTGCTCGGCTCGGGGCCTCTGGGAGTGTCTGCATTGCTGTTCGCCCTCGTGCTGCTGCCGGTAAACATGCTGCGCGAGTACCTGATAGTCGACCGAATTCTGACGCAACTTGTAATCGTGGTGGTGGCAGTTGTGTTGCTGCGCGTGCCGCAAATGCTGCTGGTGGGTTGGATAGCGGGCGAGGGTGTGCCTTTTGTCGATGTTTTGCGGCGCACCTTTGGGGACGTGATTTTTACCGCCGTCTTTGCCCCCTACCTGCTGTGGATGCTGGCCAAAACCGTCAGCCGCTCCGGCACGCTTCAGCCGCGGCAACTGCAATAGCTTTTACAGCGTTCTCCTGAGAAACAATTTCGGCCCTCGTGCCGCTTACTCCCAAAAGGGACTGGACGATGTTCTGGTCACGGCTCAAAGTTTTCATCATCATAATTATTCTGGCCAACGTAGTGCTGGCCGGGCAGCTTGCCTACCTGCAACTGGCCAATAACGGCCAGTACCGGCAGGAGGCCGAGAGCAATCTCATCCGCCTGCCCATCCTGCTGGGCACGCATCGCGGCTCCATTACCGACCGCAACGGCATCGAACTGGCCTACGACACGCCGCGTTTCGACGTCAGCATGTACTACCCGTTTCTGGCCATCGAAGACAATGCTTTGCTGCGCCGACAGGCCGCCCGCGAGGGCACAAGTGCTGCCCTGCTGCATCAGCGCCTGGCGCCACTGTGGCTTGACGATGCTGCCTTTCTGGCCCGCCAGGCCGATGCCATGAATATGTCGGTCGATGACTTCCGCCGCGAAATGAGTGACTTCTGGCCGAAGCTGTCAGAGGCCGCTGGTATTCCGCTGGAGGAACTGGACGAGCGGCGGCTTGAGATTCTGGAGCGCGTGCACCTTATCCGCGAAGCCGTCCGCCGGGCCCAGGGCCGACGCATGATAATCCGCGAGGAATCGTACGGAACGCGCAGCAGCATCGCCCACATTCTAAAGAGCGACATCGACGAGCGGACCAAGGCCGCGGTCACCGCCTTCCGCTCGCGCTATGGCTTTCTGCTTGTTGAGCAGCACGCCCGCCGCAGTTATCCGTATGGCGAAATGGCCTGCCACATTGTCGGCTACATCAACGAGACCAGTGTTGAGGAGATTGGCACCAGCCCGCTGGGGGCAGAGGCTGAGCCCGATGAGCTTTTCGATTACCGCTCCGGCGACGACCGCGGGCGCAGCGGAATTGAGGCCTCGATGGAAGCAGCGCTGCGCGGACACCGAGGCAAGGAGCAGTACGATAAGAGCGACCGCCGACTGTGGCGCGAAGAGCCGCAACCCGGCCAGGACGTGCAGCTGACCATCGATTCGACCCTGCAGTTGGAGGTCGAGGCCTTTCTTTCGCGTCCGCCGGAAATGCCGGCCGAAGGCGGAGTGCCTCGCGGCGCCGCCGTGGTGATTGACATTGCCACGGGCGAAATACTGGCCATGGCCTCAACCCCCCGCTACAACCCCAACACGCTGGGCAGCGAGTACGACCAGCTTATACAGCCCGAGGCAGGCAACCCGTTTCTGCACCGGGCATTGTCGGCCTACGATCTCGGCTCCATCTTCAAGGGCGTCACGGCTACGGCCGCCCTTCACGAAGGCAAGGCCGGCCTGCAGACGCAGCACACCTGCATGGGGCAGTACGATCCGCGCCTGCCGCGGTTCCACTGCAACAACCGTTCCGGGCATGGCACGCTGGATATGGTTGAAGCCATGCGCTATTCCTGCAACGTTTATTTCTATCACCTGGGGGCGGGGCTGCGTACGCCAAAGCTGGCCGAGTGGGGCAGGCGGTTCGGTTTCGCGCAGCGCACCGGCATAATGCTTCGCGGCGAATCGGCCGGCAAAATCGACGAACGTACCGATCCGAAAAACCTGGCCATAGGGCAGGGGGCATTGCTGGTCACGCCGCTGCAGGCGGCCCGCTTCGCTGCTATGCTGGCCACCGGGGGCCGCATGACCGAGGTCCACCTGGTGCGCTCGCCCAGGCCGGCGGCGCCCAAGCGAATTGACATGAGCCTGAATCAGGCTTACGTCTCGCATGTGCGGGAGATGTGGGCGGAAGTCGTCAGCGAACAGGGCGGCACCGGTCACCGGACGGTTTACAGCGACCGTGTCAGCATTGCCGGCAAGACGGGCTCGGCCCAGAACCCGCACGGCCCAACGCATGCCTGGTTTGTGGGCTTTGCCCCGGCCGAAAATCCACAACTGGCCTTTGCCGTTTTCTTCGAAAATGCCGGCGGCGGCGGCACGGTTGCCGGCCCCGTGGCCAAGCAGATTGTGGAGCGGGCTTTGGACCTCGGGCTGATAGTGCCCTGAAGTCCGTTGCGCGCTATTCGGGGCTCGCGCCCCTACGGGCCCGGACGCAATCAGCAAGACAATCGATTTTCAAACAGGAGCGCCATCGTGAGCCAGCAACCGAACATTCTGTTGATCATGAACGATGACATGGGCTATTCCGACATTGGCTGCTACGGCGGCGAGGTCGACACGCCGAACCTTGATCGGCTGGCCGCCGGTGGCCTGCGCTTCACCCAGTGCAACAACACGCCGCGATGCAGCCCCAGCCGGGCCAGCCTGATGACCGGCCTGCATCCGCACCAGGTTGGCGTGGGCATACTGACAAACTACGACGGCCCCGACGGCTACGAGGGCAACCTCAATCACAATGGCGTGACCATGGCCGAAATGTTGCGCGAGCACGGCTATCGCACTTACATGTCGGGCAAGTGGCACCTCGTTCGTAACGATCATGTGTACAATCCTGAGTCCGACACCTGGCCTCGCAAGCGGGGTTTCGAGCGATACTTCGGCACATTGTGCGGGGCCGGCAACTACTTTTCGCCCCGGGCAATTGTTCGCGACGACGAGATTATCGAGCAGCAGGTGCACGACGATCCGGACTTCTACTATACCGAGGCCATCAGCGACAATGCCGCAGCTTTCATCGACCAGCATTTCGCGGAATCGCCCGACCAGCCCTTCTTCCAGTACGTCGCCTATACCGCTCCGCACTGGCCGCTGCACGCCAGGCCGCAGGACATCGCCAAGTACAAGGGCCGCTTTGCCGGCGGCTGGGACGAGCTTCGCCGCCAGCGTCTGCAGCGCATGGTCGATATGGGGCTCCTGGATCCGCAGTGGAAGCTGTCGCAGCGCGACCCCGGCGTGCCCCAGTGGGACGAGGCCGAAAACAAGGAGTGGGAAGAGCGGCGCATGGAAGTTTACGCCGCCCAGATTGATAGCATGGACCAGGGCATCGGCCGCATTCTGCAGGCTCTTGAGCGTAACAACCAGCTCGACAACACGATCATTATTTTCCTGGCCGATAACGGGGGCTGCGCTGAGGAGATTCAAGGGCAGTGGGCCGATCGTATGCGGGACACGGTGTCGGGCAGCGGGGCCGAGACGCCGGACGGCCGCTCCATCCAGTATGGCAACGATCCGCGATACATGCCGGGGGACGAATCCACCTACCAGTCGTACGGCGTGCCCTGGGCGAATCTGTCAAACACGCCCTTCCGCATGTACAAGCACTGGACTCACGAGGGCGGCATCGCCACGCCGTTTATTGTTCACTGGCCGAGCGGCATCGCGGCCCGGGGCGAGCTTCGCCATCAGCCTGCTCAGCTTGTCGATGTGATGGCCACGGTGGTGGAGGTGACCGGTGCCCAGTATCCGCAGCAATACAACGGCCATGCCATATTGCCGCTGGAGGGCCAGAGCCTGGTGCCCGTCTTCGAGAACCGGCAGCGCGACATAACGCTTTACTTCGAGCACGAAGGCAACGCCGCCGTCAGACGCGGCAAATGGAAGCTGGTTCGTAACTTCACGGCCGCCAGCAGCGCCGTCCCGGGCTTCGACGAGCCCGGCCAACGCGGCGACTGGGAGCTTTACGATCTGGAGGCCGACCGCACAGAAGTGCACGATCTGGCCGACGAGTATCCGGAAATTGTTGCCGAGATGGCCACCGATTACGAAGCCTGGGCTAACCGCTGCGGAGTCATCCCGCGCGAAGAGTTGCTCCGTGCGGCCAAGGCCTGGCACCAGAAGAATGGCTGATGACCGCTCCCGGGTTTCTGTCAGACTTGTTGATTAGTTGTGCCGGCTCGATTACAATCTGGTACAGGGGATGTGACGTCTGACGTGAGGAATATTTTAAAGTATGGATTATAATTCGGGCGGCGCTGCCAATGCAGGTGCTGCGGATGATAAGCTGGCTGATGCCACCGGTGCATCGGGTGCAACAATTGATCAAATCAGCGATCTCAGCCGGCAGCGCTACGAATCTTTTTTTGCCCACAACCTGGACGCCGTTTTTACAGTTGATCCCTCGGGCAACTTTACCGATGCCAATCCGCAGGCCGAGCAACTGTCCGGCTACACCACGGCCGAACTCCGCCAGAAGAGTTTCATGCAGCTCTGTTCGCCCGAAAGTCTGGAGCGGGCCGTAGAACGGTTCAAAGCTACTCTGGCCGGCGACATCCGCGAAATCAGCATCACCATGATCCGCAGGGATGGCCGCCGGGTGCCTCTGCGGCTTACCGGCTCGGCAATCGTAATTGCCGGAAAACCGGCCGAAGTCTGCGTTGTCGCCCGCGACTTGAGCCAGCAACTGCAGGTTGAACAGGCCCTGAAGGAAAACGAGCTGCTGTTCAAGGGCACCTTCGAAAATGCTGCCGTGGGCATTGCACACGTGGCCGCCGACGGCCGCTTCCTGCGAGTTAATCAGAAGCTCTGCCAGATTACCGGCTACGATCTGCCGGAACTTATGGCCAAAACCTACCAACAGATCACGCATGCCGACGATGTGGAGGCCGATAACGATCTGGCTCGACAGTTGTGGGCCGGTCAAATATGCAGCTACTCGCTTGAAAAACGTTACATCCGCAAAGATGGCGGCACCGTCTGGATCGGCCTGACGGGCACCGTTCACCAGGACCACGAAGGGCGGCCGGAGCATTTTATTTCCGTAGTGCAGGATATTACCCAGCGGAAGCAGTACGAGCGAGCCCTGCTTGAGGCTCGCGACGACCTTGAGCGCCGCGTAAATGAACGAACGATCGAACTCCAGCAGCGGGCAACCCAGCTTGCCCGACTGGCTGCCCAACTGACGCGAGCCGAGCAACGCGAACGCCGGCGCCTGGCTGCCGTGCTGCACGATGATCTTCAGCAGTTGCTGGTTGCCGCCCGCATGCACATCCAGATGTTGCGGCAGGATGAATCGGCCCCCGCCCGGCGCGAAAGTCTCGATGCCGTCTACCAGATCATCGGCGACGCCATCGACGCCTCTCGCACGCTGACGCACGACCTCGACCCGCCGGTGCTGCACCAGGCCGGGCTGGTGCCGGGCCTGGAGTGGCTTGTGCGCACCATGAGCGAAAAACATCGGCTGACGGTCATGCTCAACGTTGATGACGAAGTCCGCGGATTGGACGAGGAGATATCGCTGCTGCTCTTCCAGGCGGTGCGCGAATTGCTGATGAACGTGGTCAGACATGCCCAGGTGACTCTGGCCGATGTCAGGCTCGATCGGCCCGCTCCGCAACAGGTATCCATCACCGTCAGCGACAGCGGCCGCGGTTTCCAGGTGCAGCAGGCCCTGCAGGACGACAACGCCGGTTTCGGCCTGTTTGCTATTCAGGAACGCATCGCCCTGATGGGTGGCAAGGTCGACATCTGGAGCAAGCCCGACAAAGGCACCCGGGTGACAGTCATCGTGCCGCTCTCCCGGAAGTCGCAGCAAGGCGCCCCTGAGTTGTCGGAAGGCACCAACTTGCCGGCCACAAACCAGGCACGAGAGGCCCAGGCGGCGAGGCAGAGCGGGCTTATTACTCTGCTGATTGTTGACGATCATGCAATTATGCGGCAGGGGCTGGCAATGCTCCTGAGCGGCGAAAGCGACATTCGCATTGTGGGCGAGGCGGCCGACGGCGAGCAGGCGGTTCAGCAAGCCCGTCGCCTGCAGCCCGACATTATCCTGATGGACTACAGCATGCCGGTTATGAACGGTACCGAGGCCACGAAGATAATCCGCCAGGAGTTGCCGCAAACCAGGGTAATCGCCTTGTCCATGTTCCGCGAGGCCGACCGGGCGCCGGAAATGCTGGCCGCGGGAGCCGTGGCCTATGTTACCAAGACCGGCAAGAATAAGGCCCTGCTGAACATCATCCGCAATGTCTTCGACGGCAACGGCGATGGCAATGCCGATAGAGACAATCCGACTGTTGACCAGCCATCCCGCTGAATTGACCCCGGCGCGCCGTGCTGAGTTGATCCTCCGCCTTGTCAGACCGCTGGCTGCCGGGGAGTTAATCCTTGTGATTGTCCATGGTGATTGCCGGATGATTGAGATGAATGCAGACCGCGGTGCCGTGCGGCTCGACAGGCAATAATTCCAGCTTTGCCCCGATCATCTCGGCTCTTGAGGCCATTGTCTTCAGCCCCATGCCGCTGGCCCGTTGCCTGGCCTCGGCCGACATGCCCACGCCGTTATCAGTCACCCGCAGATGCAGTTCGCCCTCGCCGCCATGAACCGAGATCACGATCAGCCTGGCCTTACTGTGGCGGGCGGCATTAGTAGTTGCTTCGCGACACATGTAGTAAATCTGGCGGGCCAGAGACAGGTCATTTACGCGCACCGGCTGCTCGTAATCCACCTGGCACTCAACACGGAAAATATCCATGGTGGCCTCGGCCAGGTCGCCCAGAGCCGACCGCAATCCGCCCGGGGCCATGGTCACCGGACACAAGCCGTGAGCCAGCCCGCGCATCTGCCCCAGACTTTCGCGGATCAGGTCGCCTATCCGCGAGACCTGCTGACTGGCTTCTTCCGGCGGCAGTTGCTTACCTCGCAGCTGCCCGCTCAGGCTGTCGGTCATAAGCGACACGCCCGCCAACTGGCCCATGACAAT
>JAWLHX010000078.1:0-16704 GCA_041690105.1 Phycisphaerae bacterium | reverse complement strand
GCCCCGAAATCGACGGTGGCGCCACCGGCATTGCCGATGATCAGTACCTGGCCCTCTACGCTGGGTACGTTGTAATCAAACAGGGTGATGATGGCGTTTTCCCTGGTGCCGGTCCAGTTCATGTTGAAGTCGGCAAAGTCGCCTGCCTGCGGCACGGTAGCCGCCGGCGGGTTCTCGGGGTCGACCGGAGCCGGTTGCTGCCACAAAATGGGATTGTCAACGTCGATTTCGCCGGGCGAGCCGGCGGTGGTCATTTCGCCCTGCCAGACGAAATCGCCTGCTGTTGCCGGCATAACCAGCAGCATGACAAGCATTAATACGGTCAGTTGTCTCATTACTCGCACCTCCCTTAGATGTGATGTGAATTTGCGCAGCAATTGCGCAAACCTCTGATGCCGCAAAGGTTAAAGCAACCAACCAAAGCAAAGCGGCGTTACAAACAGCGATATGACATCAACCTCGGGGTAGGCGCAGGAAAGGGATCAAAAAAAGACTGATTCCTCTTTTTACCTTACGCAATGCACCCGGGGGCGACATGCCAGAAAAAACAGGCGCGCAAAAGCTCGGCAATCAAAGCGGTGAGGCTAAAGGGTGGGCAAATAAAACAGAAATGTGTGCCAGCAGGAACATCGTGCTACGCAACAGCTTAGGTCTCAGCAGGTACAAAAGCAAAACACTTTAAGGCTGCAGGCAAAAGCAGTACCCCATGCGGCTCGCGGAGTTACTCTATGCCGACTATAACACATGATGCCGCCGAAGGCAAATTTAGCGGCTCTAAAAATGCTGACTTTAATGAATTTGACCCGGCAAAAGCCATGGAAGCGTCCTGACAGCATTTTCCGCCGCCTGCTCTGAATGGCCTGCCGCCGGCCGTGGGCGGCGGGGGGATCGAGCCGACACCAAGCACAGCCGGCCTCAGACGGGCTCGGGCCGGCCGAACTCGACCGTCGCCTGGCACAGGGCCAGGTAATTCTCGGGCGGCACGCTGTCGATAATCGAATGGCTGGAGCAGACCACGTAGCCGCCGTCGCGGCCCAGGCGCTCAAGGTGCTGGCGCACGCTCTGGCGGACCTGCTCCGGCGTGCCATGGCTGAGGCAGCCGGCTACGTCGATGTTGCCCACCAGCGTCAGGCGGTCGCCCCACTCGGCTTTCATGGCGTAGATGTCGTTGGCCACGGGCTGAATCGGGTGGACGGCCTCTACGCCCCAGTCGGCCAGGTACGGCAGGATGGGGGCCTGCTGGCCGCAACAGTGGAAGATGACCGGCCGTCCGGTACCGCGGGCCGCCCTGACGAGCCGCTCCGTCCGCGGCGCCCACAGTTCCTCGATGTGTCGCGGGCTGATGATCGGCCCGGTGGTCGAGGAGACATCGTCGCCAATGTAATAGAGGTGGTAGGGCAGGTCGGCAATGGCGTCGATGAGCCGCAGGTGGTAATCCAGGTGCATATCCATGAGCCGCGCGACCAGTGCCGGATCATCGTAGAGCAGGTACATGAAGCTCTCGATTGGCACCGGCCCGGCAGCCATGTAGCTGAGCGTGAGCGGGCCGCTCAGGCGGGCGATGACGCCGATGTCGGTACCGCGGACCGCATCCAGGTAGCTCTGCAGCCGCGGGCGGGCCAGTTGCGGGTCGGGCGGCTCGACTTTTTCCAGATCGGCCATTGTGCGGATTGTGCCGGGCTCGGCGGCCATCCAGGAGAGCGAGCAGGGGATGGCGTCGAGGCAGACCCGCTGGGCCAGGCGGACGGCATCGGCCGGATCAATCGACCAGAGCGTAACGAGCGGCTGACCATCCTCTCGCGGCGGCCAGCCGAGCAGGTAACGGGTCGAGCGATCATCGATGATGATCTCCCAGCTGGGCACCCGGTCGTATGGCTGGTGGTTGATGGCGGCAAGCAGCCGGTGGACGTCAGGCGTTGAGAGTTTGTCGCTCATGGTCGAGGCCTCGGTCAGAGGGCGTTTTGTGGACCGGACCAAGGTACCGAGCGCGGCACCGCCGCGTCAACAGCTAATCGGTTTCGCCGCGCATGGGGCGGTTGATAACTATGACCTGCCGTACCGGGTTTGCCTTCGGCACACTTTGATGCCGGCTTCGCCGCCGCTCCTGAGTGTGGCACGCGGTGGCCTCCCTTTTTCGGCGTAACTATTTTCAAAGTCTGAAGTTTCAGCAAATGTTGCGATTCCTCGCCTGCGATGGGGCGGCCGGCCCGGTCGCCGAGTACAGGCATTCACATCTTTCTGAAGGGGGCGTCATTATGTTCGCGCGAATGAATGGTTGGTGGTCCGGAGGATTGACGATTCTGCTGGCGGGTGCGGTCTGTGCTGCGCTGGCCTGCGGATGTTCTGCTTCCGCCGAGGTCGGTTCGGCCACTGCCGAGAGTCGGGTGCTTGCCTTTGCCGCCGAGGAGCCTGCGGCCGCTGGGGAGGTCGCGGCCCCGGGTGTGGAGGTCGAGGTTCCGGGCATTCGCGATGCCCAGGGCAAGCGGGTGGTGCCGTTCTACGGGCTGTTCTGCTGGGCCAGCGATTTTGCAAATCCGCAGTATACCGATCTGATTCTGGAGACCGGCTTCGGCCTGATCAGCACGCCGCTGAATGAATCGCAGGAGGCCGGCATTCTTCTGGCGGCCAGGCATGGCATTGACATCGCCGGCTATTATTCGCCGAACGCATACGGGCCGACGCTCGATCTGGATGGTTACCGCCAGGCGGTCCGCAAGGCGGTGCGGCGATATGGTCCGCGGGGTTCGCTCTGGAGCGAAAACCCCGATATTGCGGCCCGGCCGGTAATCTACTGGGTGATTGACGGCGAGCCCGGCACCGAGCTCAAGCCGCCGGGCGAGATGATGCCGGACGAGGCTTTCGCGAAATTCCTGAAGGTTGCTCACGAAGAGCTGAAGGCCTGGAGTGCCGATTGCCAGGTGGTGGCCCTTGCTCCCATAGGGGTGGTGGAAGGCGGCATGCCGGGTCCGGAGTATGTGGACGATGAGCGTAAGATAATGGGCGGGCGGGCCTTCATTCGCGGCGTCCATAAGCATGGCGGATTTGATCATTATGATTGCCTGGACATTCACCCCTTCTCCTTCCCGCTTCCGCCGGACAGCACGGGGCTGGCCAAGGCTCTGCGCGAACTGCAGGCCGAGATGGCTGAGCTGGGGCAGGTGCGACCGATATGGTTCACGGAGATCGGTTTCCCGCTGAGCTATGGTCCGGCCAATCCGTTTCATGTCACCCGCGATCAGGCGGCTGATTACATGATCCGCGGGCTGGCGATTGCGGCCCGCCACAACGTACAGTGCCTGACGCTGACTTACGTGAACGACCAGTTTTCGCCGCGCCGGGCCCAGGGCTTCTACCTCTACAAGGGCTACGGCCTTTACACCCGCAACAAAACTGTGCGGCCGGCGGGCAAAGTCGTCAAGCTGATGATCGACCTGCTGCCCGATCCGCGGCTGCTGGAGGTGATCAGCGATGGCGAGAACATCGGCGAGGCGGCCTCGCGCTGGAGCGACCGGCCTTTCCGCGACAGCGCCTTCTACTGCTATAAGTTCCGTGGCCGCAACGACAGCGAAGTTTACGTGCTCTGGACCGAGGGCAAGCCCTTCCGCTACAACCTGAAGGTGCCGGGTGAAGCGATGGTGCTGTATAATCGCGAACTGCTGGGCGGCGTGGTCTACTCGAGGGAGAACGGCTCGATCGGCGCGAGTGGAGAGATGCGCGTGCCGGTGACGGGTACGCCGATCTTTGTCTCCACGGAGGTGAGCGAGGAGCAGAAGAAGCTGACGCGCAATTACCTTTCTCCGACCGATTACCGAGAGTGGAATCAGATTGAAGGCGCGGAGGATTAAGTTTTGCGGCACCACACTCTGAGCGACGGCGCCAGAGTGTGGTGCCCGGCCTGCTGAGGAGGAGATAAGTATTGTGGCCCTGGCTCCCCCAGAATTTCCAGAATTCCAATTGATCGAAAAGCCGGAATGGCTTTCGGGCGGTATGGTCACGCAACAACATTGTGACCATGCCGCCCGGCCATTGTTGTTCCTGTAGCCTGTAGCCTCTTCCTTACTTCGACAGAATGTCCGCGACGACGTGGATGGCTTCGGCCAGCGAGGTCTCGCCGGCCGCGGCTCGCTGCACGGCATGGGCAGCCATTGTCGGCATGCCCTGGGCGATGGCGATGGCACGCAGCTCGGCGGCCCCGCCGGAGCGGCCCACGGCCGCGGAGATCTCCGGCGTAACCTCGAGGAGTTCGACCACGGTCAGCCGCCCGCGGTAGCCGGTCTGCTTGCACTCGGGGCAGCCCACCGGTTGCCGCCAGGCGGGCTCCAGGCGGTCCCAATCGAGCCCCCCGGAGCTGGCCAGCCGGCGGGCCTCATCCATGAGCGTCGTATCCGGTGCCGCCGGCTCGCTGCACGCGCGGCACAGTGCCCGCACCAGTCGCTGGCCGATGACCAGGCGCACCGCGTCGCCAACCACGAACGGCTCCACGCCAATGTCGACGAGCCGCACCAGAGCCGACGGAGCGTCGAGCGTGTGCAGCGATGTCAAGGTCAGGTGCCCCGTGAGGGCCATCTGGGCGCAGATGATGGCCGTGTCGCGGTCGCGAATCTCGCCCACCAGTATCACGTCCGGGTCAGTCCGAAAGAGCGCCCGGCAGACCGCGGGGAACGTCCGGCTCGGGTGCGGGCGCACGGACACCTGCACCACGCCGTCGAGGTTCAGTTCCACCGGATCCTCGGCGCTGACCAGCTTGCGATCCGACCGATTGAGGTGGCTGAGGCAACTGTAGAGCGTCGTCGTCTTGCCGCTACCGGTGGGCCCGGTGATGACAATCAGGCCGCTCGGCGATTCGAGGTGCCGGACCAGCTTGCGGTGATCGCCCGCGGGGTACTCGAGGCGCTCGAGCGACAGGTCGAGGAGGCCGCGGCGCAGCACGCGAGCCGTGACAGCTTCGCCACCGGTGGCCGGCACAAATGAGACGCGGATATCGACCCGGCTGGCAATGCCCGGCAGATCGATCAGGATGCGGCCGTCCTGCGGGAGTTGCGTCTCGTGGATGTCGCAAGAGGCCAGCGTCTTCCAGGCGGCGATGATTGCCGCGTGCAGTCGCAGGTCGTAAGCGGCGGCCGGATACAGGCGACCGTCGATCCGCACTCGGACGCAGGCCTGCTCGGATCCGGCCGACAGATGCAGGTCGCTGGCCTCGGCTGTGGCCGCTGCCTGGAGCATCAGCCGCACCGCCGCCAGAGCCGGGTCGCCGCCCTCGTCGGCGGCGGGCTCGCTGCCGTACTGGCGGACCTTTTCGCGCAACTGCGCACACAGCGGGCCGATATCGGCCGGAAGATCGATCCGCGGGCTTTGACCGCGCAGGAAACGCTCGATATCTTCGCGATAGAATCGCCACTGCCGGCCGACCTTCATGCCCGTGAGCTTGCCCGATCGCAACCAGCGGTAAAACGTTGGCCGCGTGGTCTTGAGCATCTCGATGGCCTGAGCCATGTCGAGCAACTCGCGGTCGTTCTTCGGCGGCTTGGCGGCGTTGCTCCGGGCAGCGTCACCGCGGGCTGCTTTTGCGGCGGGGCCGCCGGCGTCCTTCGAGCCTGCCGCAGCAGGGGAAGGCGCTTTGCTCCGCCTGTCCCGCGCCCCTGCTGGTCCGCCTGCGTTGCTCTTTGGCGACTCCCCGTCCTTCTTAGCTCCTCTGGCCATGGTTCCGCCTCCTTTGCCGGCTCTCTCCCGGCTTTTTGCCCAGCTTCTTGCCAGCCTTGAACGAGGGCCTCTGCCTCCGTCGCCGCGGCTGACTCCCTAATACTGTTCATAATGTATCACGAGGATTGTGATACGTCAAGAAAATTGCGAGGCCGTTTGGCAGGTCCGGGCCGGGGGGCGGCTTTTTACGTGTTCTTGATGGCCCACGATGGCCGCCATGGGCTTAACGGGTACGCTTCAATAGAGTTTCGGGCCGGAGTTCCGGGGCACAATCGGAGTTACGGGTTTAAAATTGAATTAATTAAGAATCGGCCGCCAAGGACGATTGATGAAATCACTCCGTGGTGGGCCCGCCGTGGCCGAGGAGCGAAGGCCTGCTGGGCAGCAGATAAGTACTGTTCCCCAGAATTCTTCAAAGCGCACCGCTTTTGGCCTTCGGCACACTTTGGCGCCGGCTGCGCCGTCGCTCCAAAGTGTGGCACCCGGCCGTAGATTGAAGATGTGGTTCATTAGGGGTTCAAGATATTAAAGGGGCACCCCGACTAAGGCCTCCCCGCCGCCCCGGGTCGACTCACTTTTCAACCCTCTGTAAATCCACTGCCAGTTTGGTACTTGTATCAAGCGACAATGAGCCTGTTGCGCGTGTCATTTTTCCATCAATAAAAGACACTGTCAATACGTCATACCTACCCAAATCTGCAACATACTCTCCGACATTTTGCTCCTGCAGATGACCAAGCACCTCTCTGGCCTGCTCAAGATTCATCCCGAGCTTCAGGCGCTGCAGCTTCTTTCTAAGTGTGGAGTTTTGCTCAGGAACGCGACTGCCAACTACAGAGCCCATATCCACTATGACTTGTGTGCCGTCAGCCAGCTTATACCAGCCGTTAATGGTGTCAACTTTCATGCTACCAGAACCCACGCCAACTTGCTGAAATCTCATTACAAGCTCCGCTTCAGCGCCTTCATACCTGTAAAATAGAAAACCACTACCGAAAACTTGGTCGGGTTCGGCCAGCAGTTCAATAACTTCTTCCTCAGAATGTCCAAGCTCGACCGCCTGGTATCGTCTTTCCATCCTTAACGATGCGGTTGGAGCAGAACTCACGCACCCGTACATTCCAGCCATTAACACACAACCAATCATAACTCTACCTAACTTTTGACGATTCATTACTGCACCTCTGTTCCTTTCTTGACACAAGAGCATCCGCAGAGCTCGTCATATGCGATCCACCAACTATCGCCTGACCTTGGTATTCGTACCACTTCAACGTTCGTCGCTGGGGCCGTGCCATGTAGACATCATCGCTTCGTCGTCAATCTGAGTCAAGTTGTTGCGTCCGGACATGTTCCCGCAACAGGCCATTCACTGATGCAACCAGCGAATCGCACCGCTGCTGGCCTTCGGCACACTTTGGCGCCGGCTGCGCCGTCGCTCCAAAGTGTGGCACCCGGCCTGCGGGGGAAGAGATAAGTATTGTGTCCCCAGAATTCACCCGGCGTTACTTCCACTCATTCGGCACACGCAGCTTTACGGGTCAGCGGGCCATCGAGCGACGGGCACGCGTGACGGCACTGCGGACAGCGGCATCCCCGGATTCTTCGGCCTGCTTCAACACGGCCAGCGCCTGCGGGGTGGCTATCTGTACCAGCGCCTCCGCGGCCCGCTGGCGCAGGGAGGCACGGTCGTGCGATCTTCCCGGCCGGTTCAGCGCCTCGCCCAAAGCGTCAACAGCACGATCATCCTTCTGACAGCCAAGCGTTTGAATCACAGGACCATGCCAGCGGGAATGCTCCTGTTCGGCCAGAAGTTCCAGCAGACGTGGCACGCAGCGCGCATCTGGACAGACAGCGAAATATCGCAGTAAGTCGCCAGTGAGATCATCCGGTTCGCCTGCAAGCGCATCCAGCACATTTTCGGCGGCTGAAGTCGCTTTCAAGTCGACCAGCGCCCGCAATGCCGTCTGCCGCTCCGCCAGAGAATTGCCCCTGAGCCCGGCGGCGATTGCCGGGATGCTTCGCTCATCGGGAACGGCCTTAAAAAACTGAACCGCCGAACTGCGCAGCCGGGGATTGTCGTGCTCCAGAAACGGCAGAATCTTCTCGACCGCATCGGCAAACTTAAGGTTCGTCGCACATCGGATGGCCTCGTTACGGACATGGAGGGAGGAGTCGTCCAGCAGGGCCATGATGGCAATGTCAGCTCGCCCGCGGTCCAACTGGGCAAGCGAGGCCATTGCATTGGCGCGCACATAGGCGTCCGTGTCTGTCAGAGCGTCCTCCAGGTCCGAAGCCAGATCACCATCGCCCCATTGCCCAAGCGCACCGGCGACAATCCGTCGAGCCACAGGATCCGGGCTCTCCTTCAGAATCTTGCGGAACGTCACCTTGACATCAGCATCGGCAGTGGTGGCCATCGTCGCTATAACCCGGTGTCGCACGCCAGGCGACGGATCTTCCAGCATCGGGCGGAGCGCTTCTGCTGCAGCGCTCCTCTTTGCGGCATGCAGCCAGACCACGCAGGCTTCCCGGGCAAGCGGATCACTGTGCTGCAGGCCCGCCGTAAGCGGCTCGATCAACTCAGCGGGGGCGTTTTTCTCCAGGCTCCGGCGGACCTGCTCAAGCAGGACTTGTCGGTTGGAATGATCCCGAGAAGCCAGCGCCAGCAGCAGGTCGAAGTGTGCCGGTGTTATCAGCCGCTGAAAGTACGGAATGCGAAACAGCGGCTCGACGCTCTTCGGATCGTTAGTCAGGGCGGCTGACAGTGCCGTGCTGGCTTCCGCGTCGCCCTTTTCGGCCAGCGCCAATGCCGATAGTGGCCAGGAGTCTGTTGACCGCTCGCGCATATGCCGGCGGAGAATGTCGAGGCATGCCGGCGTGCCGTCTTCGCTGAACTCCCTGATGATATGGTCGGCTTCGGCCCAGCCTGGGGCCTCCGCTAATCTGCGATACATCGCCTCGAAGTAGACGGTGTCGCCCCGGGAGACCAGCGCCCGCTGGGCCGCAACTCGCACCTGCCTGTCGCCGCCAGCGGCCAGCCTGTGCAATACAGCGGCGGACTGCTCGTCTGAGTACCCCGCCAGTGCCGTCGCCAGGGCTTCTGCCTCAGTCCAGTTTCGCCAGTTTTCGCTGTCGGCCAGTTTCAGCAGCGCAGCAAGTCCTTGGCTCGTTCGCGTACTGCCGATTGCCTTAATGAGTTCTGCATGACGCGGCTCAGTATTTTCCAGGCACCAAAGCAGAAGGTCGATATCATCCGCGCTGGCACTGCGCGCCAGAAAACCGACCGACAGGTCGTCCCGCTCTCGGGCAAGATCCCGGACATCGTTCAGAAACCGGTCGTTGCCGGCATTCAGCAGGGCCGTGCCGATATCGTGTCGTTCGTAGTAGCGCAGCACGTCGGCCCGGTACAACTGGCAGAGCCGTTCCCATACCAGCGGCGAGTTGACCGCCGAGGCCAGCCGAAGCGACCAGGGCGGCAGTCGAAATGACGACGACGGCTCAGCAGCCAGCGCCCGCTCCAGCATCCGGCGTGCACGCTCCGGGTTGCACTGGACGAGAAGGCGGATGGCCCCATCGACCCGGGCCTCCACGGGATCCGGCAGTGGAGGCGTTGCCCGGACTTCTTCGGCGTTCTCAAGGTAGGCGGCGGCCATTTCAACGAACCGCTCATCGTCATGCGCTGCCATCTCGTCGACCGTGGCCCGAACCAGGCGGCTGTCACGCGACATGAAACGTCCATTGAGCTTGTCCACGTCCTGCTGGGACAGACAACCCGTCAGGGACATGCCGGCCGCAATGGCAGCAAGGAGCAAGCATAGCTTCCGCATCATCAGCCTCCTTAGTTCGGTTCGACAACCCGGTACGGGGGACTCGCGGCTGTATGCAGCCCACGGCCGGTGCATGGTCTGACGAAGTCAGGCCATGATAGCGACTGATAGTCAGTTTGTACGCCGCCGGCCAGCGCCGCACATCAAAACCCAAACCGCGATACGTCCAGATTCAGCGGCGGCCCCGACCAATCATCAAACGGGGCTACGGGTATCATGCCGCGTCTGGTTGCCGTATGTAGCCAATACATTCTGTCGCGCGTGGCCCCATCACTCCAGAATCGCCAGTCGGCCGAAGGGCGCCAAACCAGCTTCTGAACGTCGAACGTCAGGTAATCAATGTTCTCCTTCAGCCAGTCGTGCCATTTCCTGAATTGCGGCTCAAGTTTATCGGCATCTACGCCCTGAAGCAGGTCATCTCGCTGGGTGGCATGAGCCAGCAGAACAAACGACCAGGCGTAGTCCCAGTACAAATCAGCGGCCGCAAAACCCGCAGCTGTACTGTCCGCGACTTCTTCCAGGCGAAGGCCAATGCTCGGGCCAATCAGCACGCCCCGCCACAGCGCCGCTCGATAATACCGGTCAAGCAACCGCTCGTCTTCCAGAAACATCTTAACCTGCTCGCGCTTCACAATGGCCACAATCTCCCGCAGCCTCTCCGTCTCCACCCCCGCAATGGTCGTGCCGTCTTCAATTGCTCCTGGCCGGCTAAGCATGCCTAGAGGGCCGAAAACCAGACGCACGTCGGCAGGTGTACCCTCCTTGCCAAAGCGCCGCACGATGTAGGCAATGCCCTCCGGCGATCCATCGCGAGCGTACTCAATGAAGATTTCGCTCGACTGCGTGAGCACGCTGGCCCAGTACAGTGACAACTGCTCCCGCATCGAATCCATCTCCTCAACCGTCAGCCGGACCTTATCCGCTTCCGGAGGAAGTTGGGCCCGAGTTGCACGCATCCGCTGCCAGCACTCAACAGCCGCCGGCGGAGCCTCTGTCCCAGCGTCGCTGCCAAACATGGGACCTTCGCTCTGAATGCAGCCGCAAACAAAGGCCAACATAGCCGTAATGATCAGCCTCATTTTTTACCGCTCCTGACAACAATTGCGACTAGCTGGGTGCCATGTCTGCTCCGCAGGCATGTTTGCCGCCAGGTGCCCTTTACCGCAACCCCCGGCGACTTTCAGCCTCCGACCTCAGACTGTTTCACCGTCATGCAGCAGCACATCACGCGGACGAGAGGCAAGCCTGCCACGTGGGCTCGCAAACAGCCGCGAGCATACTCTACGTGACTTCACCTACCCAGGCTTCGATGGATCTTAGTAATGCGCCCCAGATGCGGCCACGACTGGTCAAATTCGAGCAAGAATTCTTGTCCCGCAAGTCTTTCCCATCTCAAGCTATCAGAGTCCTCTGATAACTCAATTACCCTTGCTAACAAAGTACCACGATCCCCGTGCTGTGCCATATTGACATATTCACCGCGCGCTGCAGGCGAATCTCCTTGGATTACGTCCATCACTTTAAAAGTATAATACACATTGGGGTCGTAAGCCCACACAAGTGTAAAGGCTCCCTCTGTCAGGTCATATTTGACGAATTGGACTCGCAGAACTACGCGATTGCTGCTCAAGCATTCTTCCTCATCAGCGCCTGCTGCCTGCAAGCCAGCATCGTGCCCCGAGCCTCGTGTGTTCGACATGTGGCAACCCGTTATGCCACACACAAGCACCACGACTGAAACTAGCGCCAACATTTGTCTCAAATAATGTCCCCCCCCATTACTCCACCGCAAATGCCCGACTCCATCGCTGGGCATGATACATGGCCGAAGGGATAACGCCGAATCTTGCATGGCATTCCTCCAAGAACAATTCCAAAAACCTGTTCGGTGCAGCGTACGCGTCCTGTTCATCTCTCGCATAATCGATTGGATCGTTTAACAAGTCTATGTAGCCCAGTAGGGTGGGCTCGCAAACAGCCGCGAGCCCACCCTGCTCCTCGCCTTCGGCACATCCTACCGGCCTAGCGGCCTCATAGCTTGAGCCTCAGTCCTGCAACTATTGGCGGACCTGACAAATCCTCAAACGGTCCTGGCGGAAAGTAACCCAAATTATAGCCCTGCTTCAGCCAATTTAATCGTTCTGGGGCACCATTAATGCTCCAATGCTGCCATTCGCTGCTGCATCGCCAGACAAAGTGCTGTGGATCGAAAACAAGCACATCGACGTTGTCCTGAAGCCATTTGTACCACACATGGTACACACGCACTAAGTCATGCGGCGCAACTCCCTCAAGAAGGTCAAGCCGATCGGTAGCACATGCCATTAGAAGAAATGAACGAGCATGGTGCCAGTATTCGTCCTCGCGGGCGGCCGCAAAATCTTTACCTAATTGTTCTGCATTCTCGTTTAGTGCAAGCGACAGTGTTGGCCATATAACAATGCCTTTCCAAAGTGCTGCTCGGTAATACCGCTTAAGCAGATCGTGATCTTCCAACAAGAGCCTTACTTCTTCGCGCCTGACAACGTTAAGCACGTGCCGAAACCGCTCGACGGAAATGCCCATTGCGTCCGCAATCCCAGACTCAGCATCAGCTGGTCCGCACAATGTGGGCAAGGCGCCGAAGAGCAAGCGAGCATCCGCTTGCGCTCCTTCTTTGCCAAACCTGCCCACCAGGTAGGCGATGCCTTCGTCATTAGCCCCCTCACTGATATAACCGTTGAAAACGGTAAAGGCCTGATGAAATGTTGCCATCCAGTATTCCTCAATACGATTGTAAGACCCAAATAAATCGCCAACATTGTGCATCTCGAGCGCCTCAATATCACCATGCTCTGCACTTCCTGCTGTCTTAATCCTCTGCCAGCAGGTGATTGCTGCCTCCGGTGCAGAAACAGCAGAATCGGTATTAGTTTCTTCCGCCTCACCGGAGCACCCAGCACAACATGAAAGAAGCACGATGACCAGCAGTAGATCCTTCATATGTCACTCCTTCGTCTCGTAAACTTAGCCCATCTGCGCAACTGCAATCGATATCAGCATATCAGCAAGCAGCACGTGGCAAGTCAACAGGTTAGGTGCGGGAAGTAGCGCGCCAGTGCGGTCGGCAGATTCAGCCCTCGTCGTGCAGTTGCCGTTTGGAGGCGTCGAGTTCGATTGGTCCGAAGGCTTTTTCGTAGCGGGCGACGGTGGCGTTCAGCGTCATGGCCAGACGCTTAGTGTTGAAGTAGTTGAGGATGACGCGGTCGGTCATGCGGGCGCTTTGGTTTTGCGGCTCGTCGGCGTTGGGCATGCTCATGCCGAAGTCGATGATTACCTCCTCGGGGCCGGCGGTCACGCGGGTCAGGTTGCTGTAGTGGGCCTGGAGTCCGGTGTCGTCGAGGCGGAGTTGGACGCGCTGGCCGGGGTTCTGTGGTGGCTGGCGGTCGGCGGGGTTATTGTTGTTCGGCTGCTGCATGCGGAGGTCTCCTTTTTATAGTGTGAGCAAACATGGTTTTGGCATCCGGCTGATGTGGCTGATGTCCCGGGAACGCCGGCCCCGGCAGGCTGTCAGTGTGACGCTGCGGCCGGCTGCCGTCAATTTTTTTGTTGTGCGGCGAAGTCGGATGTTGATTTATTGGCCGGGCGTCGTGGTATAATAATTCTTTTCCTCTCACCCGCCGATGGCGGAAAGGAGTAGCGCGAGTTGAACGAAAATGGTATCGTTGTCCGCAAGGCCCGCCTGGCCGATGTTGATCGCATTCATGCCCTGGTGAGTACTTTTGCAGCCAATGCCCTGATGCTGGCCCGCAGCCGCAGCGAGTTGTACGAATCGTTGCGCGACTTCTTTATTGCCGAGGACGCCGAGGGCAACATCGTAGGTTGCGGCGGGCTGGAGATTTGCTGGTCGGACCTGGCCGAAATCAAGAGCCTGGCCGTGCACAGCAAGTGGCAGGGCCAGGGCGTGGGTCGGCGGATAATTGATGCCTGCGTTGACGAGGCCCAGCAACTGGGCGTTAAGCGGGTATTTGCCCTGACCTACCAGGTGGAGTTTTTCAATCGCCTGGGCTTCGACTCCATCCCCAAGGAGGAGTTGCCGCACAAAATATGGAGCGACTGCCTGAAGTGCCCGAAATTCCCCGATTGCGACGAAGTAGCCGTGGCCAAACGTTTATGATGAATGGCAGGTAGCCTGGCCGCCGGGCGAAGCTAACGGGAGTGCCGGTGCCAGGCGTGGCCGTATTGCGAGAGCAGACGGTTGGCGGCCTTGGGGCCTGGCGAGCCGGCTTCGTAATTCGGAAACTCTTTTGCCGGGTCGGCCGCCCAGGCATGCAGAATCGGCTCCACGAATTGCCAGGACAGCTCGACCTGGTCGCGGCGGGCAAAGAGCGAAGGGTCGCCGTTAATTATGTCCAGCAGAAGCGTCTCGTAAGCTTCGGCCGGCTGACGACCAAAGACCTCCGCGTAATCGAAGTCCAGCTTGACGCCGCCCACGTTCATGCCCTCGCCCGGAACCTTGCTGGCAATCGACAGGTGTACGCCCTCCCGCGGCTGCACGCGCAGCACCAGCACATTGGGCTCCAGCCGGGCGCACAGTCGCCGGTCGCCAAAGAGGCACGTCGGCACACTGCGGAAATGGACCGCTATCTCCGTCGCCTTGCGGTCCAGGCGCTTGCCGGTACGCAGATAAAAGGGCACGCCCTGCCAGCGCCAGTTATCAAAATAGGCCCGCATGGCGGCAAAGGTCTCCACGTTGCTGCCATCGTCAACCCCCTCCTCCTGCCTGTAACCCGGCAGCGTCTGGCCCTCAACCTGCCCGGGGCCGTACTGGCCGCGAACGGTCTCGGCGTCCACCATGTCGGCCGTTATGGGCCGCAACATGCGCAGGATTTTGGCCTTTTCGTCGCGGACATCATCGGCCGCAAAACTCGCCGGCTGCTCCATGGCCACCAGGGCCGCCAGGTGCAGCAGGTGCATCTGGACCATGTCGCGCAGGGCCCCGCTCTGTTCGTAGAAACCGCCTCGCGAGCCGACCCCGCCGGTCTCGGTGGCGCTGATCTCCACGTAGTCAATGTGCTGGCGGTTCCACAGGGGCTCGAAAATGGCGTTGGCAAATCGCAGAATCAGAATGTTCTGCACCGTCTCCTTGCCCAGGTAATGATCGATGCGGAAGATGGCCCGCTCGTGGAAGTGCTCGGCCAGTTGGCCATCCAGACGCCGGGCCTCGTCCAGGCTGGTGCCGTGCGGCTTCTCGATAACAATGCGGTCGGTCTGCCGGGCAACCTGCGGGCCGAAATCGTCGCCACGCTTACGATGCAGCCGCCCGGCCTGCTCAACAATAAGCTGATAGGCGCTGGGCGGCGTGGAAAGGTAAAAGATGCGGGCGGCCGGACCATCCTGACCTTGCGGCGACACGATGCTGTCGCAGAAATCGTCGAGCCGGTCGAAGTCGTCGCCGGCATCGTACTGGCCGCGGATGTAGTGCAGATGCTCGGCAAATTTGCCCCACGATTGCTCGTCGCACGGGGCCTGGCCGTCATCGCCCATGCTGGCCTGACGCATCTTGTCCTGAAAATCTTCCCGACTCAGGTTGCTGCGGGCGAAGCCGACGACGGCGTAATCCTGCGGCAATCGCTGGTGGCAATGCAGTTGCCACAGGGCCGGAATGAGCTTGCGCTGGGCCAGGTCGCCGCTGGCTCCGAAGATTATGAGCACAAAGGGCGGCACTTTCTGCCCGCCCATTGGGGTGGCCGGGCCGGCCTCGGCCGTGGCTCGCAGATATCCTTCCCGATCAGCTTTGCTCATCTTCTCGGCCTCCATTGTTGGAACCTGCAGCAGGGCGCGGTGTTCGCCGACACATCAACTGTCATTGTAACGGATGATCGGCGCGAAGGGTATGGCGCGGCGGAGTAAGTCGGCGGCACCCGAAAAGCATGGCGGATGCGCGGGGCCGATAAAGGTTCATGGCCACCCTTGGGTGGCCATGGCGCTCTTCAATTACTTTGTTGGCAACAGCAACGGAAAAACAACATCCCCCGGCAGTGCCGGGGGCTTTAGACGGCAACGGCGGCACCCTCACCTGTCTCCGCTTCGCGGAGACATCCTCTCCCGTCAAGGGAGAGGGGTTAGCGGCAACCGCAACGACAACGGCTACACCCACAAACGAGTTTGTGGGTGGCACCCGCGAAGCGTGTCTCACCCGGCGGACGATGCTTGGTCATGGCTGGTGGCCATGGCGGAGACCAATGCCGACTACCAATCATCCGGGCGGCCGAGTTAATCAGCGGGCGGCCCATTGGCAGCCGCGGACGGCTATGGCCAGGGCCTCGGGGACTTCGAGGTCTTTGGCCACGTGGGCCAGGGAGCTGTAAAAGACCTTGCCCTGGCCGTAGCGGCGCTTCCAGGCTACGGGCATGACACAGCCGCGGATCCAGTCCACGCCGCCATGCTGGCCGGAGAAGGTGGTCGTGGCCAGCACCTCGTTGGAGGGGTCGACGTGCATGTAGTACTGCTCGCTTTTCATGCTGAAGTCGGCCAGCCCGGCGGTAATCGGGTCGCCATGATTAGTGATGTTGACCGTGTAATCGACGATGCCGCCCGGATGGGCCACCCACTGGCCGCCGGTCATGAACTGGTAGTCGCACTCGTTGCGGAAGCTGTCGCAGGCCCCGCCGTGCAGGCCGGCAAAGCCCACGCCACCGCGGACGGCATCGAGCAGGCCCTTGAGCTGCTCCTTGCCAATGGTGGACATGGTCACGCTCTGGAAAATAAGGTCGAACGACTTCAGCGTCTCGGCCTCGGCATAAACCTCCAGGGCGTTTTCGACCCGCACCTCGAAGTCGACCTTGGCAAGCTCCGCCGCAATAATCTCCGAAACCTGTCGCGGCTCGTGGCCTTCCCACCCGCCCCAGACAATCAGCGCCTTCTTCATCTTGTTTCAGCTCCTCATTTTGGTTACCGGCAAGCTCACGGGCTTGCCTGTCTAGAGTTCCGGACAACCTTCGCCTATGCCCAATATCAGCAGCAGCGCCCGCCGACATTACCAGCTTGGGCCTCAGGCGGCAAGAGGCAAATGCCGCCTCGCGGCCGGGGGGGGGGCCGTTTTTCAGTGGCATGGGCATCCTGCCCATGAGTTCCACGGGCATCCTGCCCGTGGAGGCTTCACATGGCGTGGTCATGAGTAAAGCGACGTTCG
>JAWLHX010000077.1:0-17191 GCA_041690105.1 Phycisphaerae bacterium | reverse complement strand
CGGACTGAAAATCCGTGTGTCGCCGGTTCAACTCCGGCCCTGCCCACCACAAAATACACGGCGGCTGATGATGGTGGACGAGTCCACTGATTGTCAGCCGCCGTCTTTTTTAGTCGCATTATCAGGCCTTGCACATCATAATTTGCCCTGCCTTCTGAAGACCTGCGAGAGAGAGCATTATGGTTACCGGGCAGCCCGATCATCCTGAAATCGAGATGCACGACGTGGGCATCCGGTACGATGGCCAATGGATCATGCGCCACTTCTCGCTCCGCCTTGCCAGGGGAGAAAAGGTCGGCCTCAGCGGGCCTTCAGGTGTTGGCAAGTCGACCGTTCTTCGCTGCGTGCTCGGACTGGTGGAGCCCGCCGAAGGCCAGGTGCGTGTGGCAGGAATGCCCGTCGACGGTCAGCACGTGTGGGAAGTGCGGCGCAAGGTGGCCTATGTGGCCCAGGAGCCCGACCTGGGGCAGGGCACCGTCCGCCAGATACTCCAGCGACCGTTCCAGTACAAGGCCAACGCCCATCTGCGCAGCAACCTCGACCGTGCCGGGCAGTGGTTGGATCACTTCAACCTGTCGCAGTCGCTACTGGAAAAAGACATGTCCACTCTCTCTGGTGGCGAAAAACAGCGTGTGGCCCTTATCTCGGCAATATTGCTGGATCGCTCCATTGTCCTGCTGGACGAAGCATCGTCGGCCCTGGACAAGGAGAACAAGCAGAAGGTGGCCGAATTCTTCCGAGATGCCCCCCGGCTGACCGTGCTGGCCGTTTCGCACGATGCTGAATGGCAAAACTTCGCTGATCGCAATGTGACACTTTCGCCGCCAGAGGCCGAGGAGGATGGGCATGATTGAGTGCTTGAATTCCACCTTCCTTGCAATTAATGGCGAAAGTGCGACTCCGGCCGGCGCGAGCAATAGCGGCGCTATCGATATTGAATTGTGGAGAATGGCTGCAGCCTACCTGCTGCTGATCATCCCGCTAGCCATTCTGCTCCATCACCGGGTGAGCATCATCAGCGACTCGCTGATAAGTGTTTTGCGGATGACGGTGCAACTGGTATTCGTCGGGCTGTATCTGCAGGTTCTGTTCGACTACAACAACCCCTGGCTCAACCTGCTGTGGCTGGTGGTAATGGTGGTGGTGGCAGATGGTTCCATTGTCCGCGGCTGCCGCCTGAAGGTCAGGCGATTTGCCGGCCCTGTCTTCGCGGCCCTGCTGGTCGGGACGGCCGTGCCGGTGCTGGTCTTCGTTGGCCCGATTCTGCAGCGGCCCAACTGGCTCGACGCCCAGTATGTCATACCGATAGCGGGCATGGTTCTTGGCAACTGTCTGCGAGCCGACATTATCGGCTTGAAGAGCTTCTACGAGGGAATCTCCAAATGCGAAAAGTCCTACAGCCAGAGCCTGGCCCAGGGAGCGCGTCTGCATGAGGCCGTGCAGCCATACTTCCGCGACGCTTTGCAGGCAGCACTCATGCCTACCGTGGCCACCATGGCGACCATAGGCCTGGTGGCACTGCCGGGCATGATGACCGGTGTTATCCTCGGCGGCACCGATCCGATGACGGCAATCAAGTACCAGATCGCAATCATGATTGCCATATTCTGCGGCACGGCCATCACCGTGTTTCTGGCCATCCGCCTGACCATCCGCACCAGCTTCAATTCGTTCGGCATTCTGGACCGAACCATTTTCCGAAAGAAGCAGAATACTCCTTAGACCCGTCCGACAACTGCAGGTGCTGCGCCTATCGTTCGCAACCGAAGTAAATCCCCATGACAAATTGAGGCTTTCCCCGCCCTGCACAAAGTGGTGCGTGCTTTGTGTCCGACCCGTAGTTGCTGTAGGATCAATGTAGGTGACGACAGCATACTGATCTACTACCTGAGGCTCTCCTGGCGTCGTCTTCATCAATGGGACTGGCCCTGACATAGTGTCGGGCAGTCGCGGGCAAAAACAATGGGAGATTCAGACATGCTGCTGACATGGGCAATAATTTTTCTGGTAGTAGCGCTGATTGCGGCGGTCTTGGGTTTCGGTGGCATTGCCAAAGGAGCGGCCGGAATAGCCAAGATTCTGTTCTTCATATTCGTGGTCATCTTCGTCATCATGCTGATCATGCACCTGGTTGGCTGATCATGTTGACCGCCGTTGCCGGAAATAGCTGCGCCAAGCGAAGTTCTGCAGGGCATAAGGTCAACTTGCGCGCCATTGTGGTGCAGGTCTTCGACTACTCCAGCGTGCCCCGCGCAGGCTATAAGTGCGCGTTCAGATTGCCGAGACCATCTCCGGCCTTTTGGCCCAATTCCCTCTCAAATCGAACAACTGTAGCGCCACACCTGTGCAATGGGTGGGCAAATCCCCCAAAATATGGTGTAAATAAAAAATTCCATCCTGACGCCTTCTTCAGTGTTGACTATGTAGTCCGTAATGACTATAAAGTCAGCATGGCAATTGACCAGAAAGATGAGTCGGCTCCGCAGTCGGACCAGATGCCTGCCGGGCGAGCCCAGAGGCGGGCCGGTCGCACCCGGCGCCGCTTGCTGGACGCAGCTCTGCAAATGTTCAGCGACAGGGGCGTTGACGCCACTACTATCGAGGACATTACAGAGGGGGCCGATGTTGGCAAAGGCACCTTCTACCGCCACTTTTCCAATAAGGACGAGGTGGTGTTGGCCCTTGTCGAAGATTCTGTCGACCAGTTGGTGGGCCTTATGTCGCCGGCAGGTCATCCGCCGGCACGGCTTGAGGAGGCGCTGTCGGATATCCTGGCTGCCCATGCGACTTTTTTTCAGCAACATACGGACGAATTTGTATTGCTGTTTCAGGGCCGGGTACTGCTTAAGCTTCAGCGCGAAATTGGTGAGGATTTAGAGGCGCCTTACCAGCGATATCTTTCGGAAATCGAGCAGCGCATTGCCCCGCTCGTCGTGCAACCTGTTGATCGGGCGAAAATCAGACGCCTGTCATGTGCCGTGGCTGGCTTTGTCAGTGGCTTCTTCTCTTTCGCCATGATCGGCATGAGTCCTGATGAAATAGAGCAAAGTCTGGCGCCGCTTCGGACTGCCTTCCTGGCTGCGTCTTCTACTTTCCTGGCGGGTGTGTAGCCTGCCGGGCCATGTTATTCGCTTTTACGCGAGGAGTACGCAGAACAATGACAACTCCACTATCCTCAGAGGACAATGTTTCAGACGACGAGCCTCCATCGCTGATGGCCCGGACGCAGAATTGCTGCGCTCCCGCCCAAGCGACTGCCCCGGTTTTTGTGCAGAAAGACCAGGGTTGGGACGACTGGCGATGGCAAATGAAAAATCGAATTCGCAATGTGCCACAACTGGTAAATGTCTTCCCGAGCCTTCGTGGTCAGGCCGAATTGCAGGAAGTGGCCCGCAAGTACCCGCTGGCCATCACGCCTTACTATGCATCACTGATACAAAATGCCGACTGTAGCGACCCCGTGTTTAACATGGCCGTGCCCCAGGTGCAGGAGTTTCATAATCCTCCGTTCCTCTGCGAAGACCCGCTGGAGGAAAACGATGACATGCCCGTGCCGGGCTTGGTGCATCGTTACCCCGACAGGGCCCTGCTTATCGCCACCACGACCTGCAGCATGTATTGCCGCCATTGCACGCGCAAGCGCGTGGCCGGAACGCGCGAAATCAGCATATCGCCACTGCGCCTGCAGCAGGTTGTCAATTACCTTCGGCGGACGCCTCAAGTAACAGACGTAATCATCTCCGGCGGCGATCCGCTGACCATGCCCGACGAAGCAATCGACCGGGTCCTCTCGGCCATCCGCAGCGTGCCGACGGTGGAGATAATACGCATCGGCACCCGGGTGCCGGTGGTCATGCCGATGCGCGTGACACCGGAACTGGTTTCGGTTATCCGCAAACACCACCCGGTCTTCATCAACACGCACTTCAACCATCCGAACGAATTAACCAGCGAAGCAGCCGAGGCTTGCGGCAGGCTGGTCGATGGCGGCATAGCCATGGGCAACCAGAGCGTGTTGCTGCGAGGCGTTAATGACCAGCCGCAGGTAATGGAGAAGCTTTGTCGCGGCCTGGTGCGGATGCGCGTAAAGCCCTACTACCTGTTCCAGTGCGACCTCGTCCGCGGCGTCGAACACTTCCGCACGCCACTGAGTCGCGGCATCGAGATCATGGAATACCTGCGTGGCCGCCTGAGCGGATTGGCCATTCCGAGCTTTGTGGTCGACGCGCCGCACGGTGGCGGCAAAATACCTCTGCTGCCCACCTACGTTATCTCCAGCAGTCCCAGCCACACGGTTCTGCGCAACTACGAAGGCCTGATCGTCACGTATCCGGAGCCCCAGACGCGAGATGATTATTCGCCGGCCGTCTCCGCAAACACTGATCCGCGAACCCAGACGTTCTTGGCCGGCGGCGTGTCCGACCTGAATGCCGGGCGAAGCAGCTCAATTGTGCCGGAAAATGTAAGCCGTCTGAAGAGGCGTGGCCAGGGCAGAATATTGTCGCAGACGGGGAAACCGCTGTGATAAGAATCAGGCGCATACACTCAACACTGCTGCCCGCTGATAAGACACGGGTGGAGCAGGTTAAGGAGATTTTCCGTCAGAATTTCTCGGCTGTGGCCGAGTATGCCGACAAAATTCCGGACCTGCTCGACAACCCGGCCAAGTACCCGTACCGGGCCATTCTGCTGGTATCGGAAGATGCTCGGCACCGCGTCACGGGCTTTTCGCTGGTCCTGCATTTTGCGGACCTGCAGATAGCAGTGCTCGACTTCATTGCCACCCGGGCCGACATCCGCGGCGGAGGCCTTGGCGGTGCTTTGTACGAAGCCACACGCGACCTCGCCCATGCCATAGGGGCAAAGGTGCTCTACATGGAGTCGTTGCCCGATGATGCCGGCGCCGTCACCGATGAGAAGATTCTGAAAGAGAACCAGCGTCGACTCAAGTTTTACGAGCAATACGGCGTGCGGCCAATTGTTGGTACCGCCTACGAGACTCCGCTGCCGGAAAGTCGCTGGGCTGCGCCGTATCTGTTGGCCGACAGGCTGGGCTCCGAGGCTCCCCTGCGTGCGGCCGATGTCCGCAAGGCCATGCGAGCCATCCTGGAGCGCAAGTACGCCGACATTGCTACGCCGGATTATGTCCGCATGGTTGTCGACAGTGTGCGGCAGGACCCCGTGCAGCTTCGCCCCTTACGTTACGTTCGGCGCGAAGCCAATGGCCATCTTGCCCCCAGTCGCCTGCTCAAGTTTTTCGCCCTGATATCGACCGAGGGCCATCGCATTCACCACGTCCGGGAGCGAGGCTACGTTGAGCGCCCCGCGAGGGTCGATGCCTTGCGCCAGGCCCTGGTGGAGACAGGCTTGTTCGACGACTTGCCGGCCCATCATGCCGGTGAGGATCTGATCCGAGCCGTCCACGACTCCGACTTCATCTCCTACCTGAAGGTGGTCTGCGAAGGGCTGCAGCCGGCGCGGCCGGTTTACCCGTATGTTTTCCCCATTCGCCGCCCCGATCGCAAGCCGAAGGAACTGGCCATGCGGGCCGGTTATTACTGTATCGATACCTTCACGCCGCTCGACCGTAACGCCTATCGCGCGGCCCGGTCGGCCATTGACGTGGTAATGACCGCCGCAGAGGAAGTTTCCAGCGGGCGGCACGTTGCTTATGCCCTTTGTCGGCCGCCAGGGCACCATGCCGAGCGACGCAGTTTCGGTGGATTCTGCTACTTCAACAACGCTGCTGTGGCCGCCAACTGGCTGTCCAAACAGGGCAGGGTGGCTACGCTGGACATCGACTTTCATCATGGCAACGGCACGCAGGACATTTTCTGGTGGCGCGACGATGTCCTGACGCAGTCGATTCATGGCCACCCGAACTATGCCTATCCTTACTTCTCCGGCTTCGCCGATGAGCGCGGAGCAGGCCCCGGGCTGGGATACAATCATAACTTTCCGCTGCCCGATGGTGCCGACGAGAGGCTCTACCTTGTTTCGCTTGATAAAGCGCTGTCACGCATTGTCAGGTTCAAACCCATGTTCCTGGTGGTTTCGCTCGGGCTGGACATTCTCAAAGGCGACCCCACGGGTGGTTTTCGACTCACCCCCGCAAGTATGGAGAAGATTGGCCGCCGCATTGGACAATTGAACCTTCCCACGCTTATTGTGCAGGAGGGCGGCTACAGCATTCGCAACTTGCGCAGCGGGTCCAGGGCGTTCTTCCGCGGCATTGCTGAAGGACTGCTGGAGAAGCCCCTGAATCCGCCAGTCAAGGCCGGCCAGAAGTCCTGACCAGGACAACGCCAACCGATTTCGGAGATCAAAAAATTATGGATGCAATCAGCAGCCGCACATCGCTCAGCATCGGCCTGACATACGACTTGCGGCGAGACTACCTGGCGGCGGGCTTCAGCGAAGAGGATGTCGCCGAGTTCGACAGCGACGAAACCGTGGACGCTCTGGAGGAGACCCTCTCGGAGTTGGGCCACAGGGTGCAGCGGGTGGGGCACGTGTGGGCTCTGGCCGAGGCGCTTGTGGCCGGACAACGCTGGGACCTGGTATATAACATTGCTGAAGGTCTCGGCGGGCGGAGCCGCGAAGCCCAGGTGCCCAGCCTGCTCGAGGCCTATGGCATTGCTTACACCTGCAGCGATCCGCTGGTCTGTGCTGCAACGCTGGACAAGGCCGTAGCCAAGCGGCTTGTCAGTAGTGCGGGCCTGGCCACGCCGCCCTTTGCGGTCATCAGATCGGCCGATGATCTCTCTGCCGCCGATAGCCTGGCGTTTCCTCTGTTTGCCAAGCCGTTGGCCGAAGGCACGGGCAAGGGCATAACGCAGAACTCGCTGATCGACAATGCCGACGGGCTGCGAAGTGTGGTTGCCGAGTTGCTCGACCGGTACTCACAGCCCGTGCTCGTCGAGGAGTATCTGCCGGGCCGCGAGTTTACCACGGCAATTCTGGGCACTGGCCGACATGCCAGGGTGCTCGGCACAATGGAGGTTACCATTGCCCGCGACGATGGGCAGACGGTCTATACCTACGAAAACAAGGAACTGTGCGAGCAGTTCGTGCGTTACAGCCGGCCCCGCGGCCCGCTTGTGCATGACGTCGAAACTCTTGCCCTGGAAAGCTACCGGTCGCTGGAATGTCGGGACGCCGGACGTGTTGACATTCGCTGCGACCGGCATGGCCGGCCCAGCTTCATGGAAGTAAACCCCCTGCCGGGCATCCACCCGCACCACAGCGACCTGCCCATGATCGCCACCCAGGAAGGCATGAGCTACAGGGATTTGATTGCATCCATTGTCCAGAGCGCCATGCAGCGCGTTGGCGAAACAGCTCTTGTGGAGGCGCGACGTGGCCCACTCGTCAGTCCTGATTCTCTATAACCAACCCGCCGATGGTCAGACCAACACCGCCGGCGCAGGCGCGGGAGGTTATGCCGAAAGCGATGCCGGTGTCATCGAACAGGTAAAGGCCGTGGCCGCGGCTCTCGATCGGCTCGATTTGCCTCACCGCATACAGGGCGTAGCCCGGCTCTGCGACCTGCCGCACGTCCTGCGAGAGGCGACAGAGTCCGTTATCTTCAACCTGGTCGAAAGCTTCGTCGGCCGCGAATGGGACAGTGTGCTGGTGCCGGCTCTGCTCGATGCTTACGGCTTCGCCCACACGGGAAACCCGACGCCCGCCCTCATGCTGGCCTACGACAAATGGCAGACGAAAGCCATACTCCGCGCCGCCGGAGTTGATTGTCCGGCCGGTGCCCTGGTGTTGCCCGGGCAAAACATCGCGGAAGTCGCCGAACATCTGCCTCCGGCACCTTGGATCGTCAAGCCTCTGCAGGCCGACGCCAGCGAAGGCATCGACCTCGACAGCGTTTTTCCTCACGGAATGGAGCCGCGGCTGCAGGAGCACGTTGCCGCCATCCATGCCCAGTTCCGTCAACCGGCACTCATCGAGAACTTCGTCGGCGGGCGCGAAATCAACGTCTCGATTCTTGAGACCGAGGACGGGCCGCAGGCTCTGCCGCTCGCGGAGATCGACTTCAGCGCCTTCCCGGCCGACCGTTCTCGCGTGGTCGGCTATGCCGCCAAATGGTTGCCCGACAGTTTCGACTTTCATCACACACCGAGAATCATTCCGGCCCCCTTGCCCACGGAAGCCGCCGAAGCTGTCCGCCGGGCAGCACTGGTTGCGTGGGCAGCCCTGGGTTGTCGCGGCTATGCCCGTGTCGATTTTCGGCTCGACAGTAACCTCCGCCCGCTTGTGCTGGAGGTCAATCCCAATCCGGATATTTCGCCCGATGCCGGCTTTGTCGCTGCCCTTCAGGCCAGCGGGCGCAGCTACGAAGTTTTCGTCCAATCGGCCATCGAGCGGGCCAGGTACCGCCACCAGGCAGGCTCGCAGGTTGCGGCGGGCAATTTGCGCAACATAAGGTAATCAAGGCTCAACCGAATTCAGGAAGGTGCAGATACGTCATGAATATCCGCTATTGCGAGCCTCGCGACCGGCAGGCAATTGTCGAGCTGCTGCGCGAGACCGGTTTCTTCTACCGCGAGGAAGTCGAGGTCGCCGCCGAGGTTCTGGACGAAGCTCTGGCCAAGGGGCCGGCCGGCGATTACCAGTCATTTTGCTGCGAAGACGAGGCCGGCGCAGCGGTCGGCTGGGTCTGCTTCGGCGCCACGCCCTGCACACAGGGAACATTCGACGTCTACTGGCTTGCAGTCGCTCCGGCGGCACAGGGCCGGGGCATTGGCCGCAAGCTTATGGTCCACGCCGAGGACAGCATCCGCACCCGTGGAGGAAGGTTGGTCATAGTGGAGACAGCTGGCCGCGAAGCCTACGCCCCCACGCGATCATTCTACGAGAGAATTGGCTACGAAGAAGCGGCCCGCGTTGCCGACTTTTACGCCGAGGGTGACGACAAGGTCATCTACACCAAGCGAATGTAGGCACTCACTGGGGCCGAAATACCTCTGATGCAACCTGCCCCAATGGTCACTCTTCCTCTGCCGCCCGGACATCATAAACGCTCAGGCGCGACTCGTTGCGGATGTAAAGCCTGCCGCCAACTACTACCGGGTAGGCCCATAACTCCTTACGGCGATTACGCTGATGGAACTTGCCTTTCACCGCGCCGTCGGACGGGTCGACCAGCTTGATGTCGCCATCATATTGCTGGACGTAGAGTCTGCCATCGGCCCAGGTAATGGCTGCGGTGGTAAATTCCTTGCGCTCGAAGACCGTCTCGCCCGTCTTGAAGTCCAGACAGTAGAGGCCTCGAATCTGGTGCCCGGTGCCATAGATGCGGCCATTGATCATCAGCGTGCCGCCCATGCTGTCGTCAGGCGTTTTCGACTGCCACAGGCGCTGGATGCCGACCTCGCCCTTTTCTGCATCAACCTGCATCTTCAGCGCTACGCCACCGAGTTTGTAGCCGCGAACGATGTATATTATGCCATCATCATGAATTGGCGTATTGCAGTGGATTTCGAATGGCGTTTTGTGCTCGTACTTCCAGAGCAGGCGGCCATCGTCTGCATTAACGCCGAAGATATGATTGCCGCTCACGTTCACTATTTGCCGCAGGCCGCCATGTTCTACCAGCAGGGCGCTGGTGTAGGACGTATTGTTCTCGATCTTCGGCGCAGCCCAGATCTGCTCTCCGGTCTTCTTGTTCAAAGCAACCATTGCCGCTTGTCCGCCCGGCGAACAGATGAGCCGGTCACCGTCAATCATTACCGACTCGGCCAGGCTGTGACGGATTTGCGGTGCCCGGTACTCCGACAGAATATTCTTCTTCCAGCCAATGGCACCATCCTCCGTCTCCAGGCAATAAAGGCCGCCCTGGCTGGTGAGAACGTAAAGAAAGTCGCCATCGACCGTGGCGGTGCTTCGCGAACCTTTGTATCCGCCGCCCGGGCTTGGCGGTTCAAGCTTTTGCTGCCACTTGACCTGCCCGTCCATGTCGAGCGAGGTAACTGTTTCGGCCGAGCCAACAACGCCAACAGTGTAGATCCGGTCACCCGAGACCGCCGTGCTGCCCCAGCCGAAACCAATGCGATCGCTGCTCCACAGAAGCTTCGGCCCGCCCTCCGGCCACTCCTGCAGGAGTCCTTTGTCGGAAGAGATATTGTCGCGCCGCGGCCCTCTGAACTGAGGCCATTCGGCCGCGTTGAGCCTGCTGGCAACATCAGGCAGCGACAGAAGGGCCAGTGCCATGCAGCAGGTGACGAAGATGCGAGTCAAGTTGTGGCGCATGCCACTAATCCTCAAAGTGGGCAAAAATGTTTTCGCCCGGATAAAGCATGGAGCCGGGCAGCGGCGAGGTTACATCATCGACACCCAGAAGCTTCACCGCTTCCACCAGCACTTTGCCGGCTTTGTCGAAACCGACTGCGGCGTGGTGCGGGAAGTGTCTGCCCACCAGCACGTGGCGGTAAAAACGAGCAAACTCGGCAATGGCTATTATGCCGATGCCACCGAAAGAGCAGGGGTCGATATCCAGCAAATCCCCCTGGGCCACGTAGCTCAGCAGATGGCAGTCGGGCGTGGATTGCAGGCGGAACAAGGTCATCGGCCCGGGCCGCAGTTGTCCTTCAAGCGTGCCGCGGGTAATATCGGGCTCCGCTCCGCCCTCCATCAGCCGGTTCATGATGATCTGGTAATTCATGCTGCAGTTCTTCATGCAACTCGAGGTCGTATTACCGCAATGAAAGCCCATGAACAAGTCCGCCGGCGTCGCACCTTTAAGGTCGGCCCCCGCAGGCAGAACATCGGCCGGCACGCTGTTGTTGATGTCCAGCAGGGTTGCCGCCTGCCCGGTAGCAAGTTGCACCATGTACTCGCTCAGGCCGCCGTACAAATCGACCTCGCAAGCCACCGGAATGCCCCGGCCCGCCAGCCGCCCGTTCACATAGCAGGGCACGAAGCCAAAAGCATGTTCAAACGCCGGCCAGCACTTGTTGGCCAGCACGCCGTAGCGGCTCGACCCTAAATTCTCGCGGAAGAATCTCAGCAGGGCCACCTCGTACTGGGCCAGCTTCGGCAGCAGGTCGGGATAAATATTGCCCGAGCCAAGCTCCTGCGACATCTCGGTGGCCACGGCGTCAATCTCTTCGTTGTCTCCCGCCGCACTGTGATACAGCTCGTACAGATCGAGCTCACTGTTCTCCATCACCTCCACACCCAGATCGTACAGGCCCTGGATGGGAGCATTGCATGCCAGGAAATCGTGCGGCCGCGGGCCAAAGCTGAACACCTTCAGGCCACGGACGCCAATGGCCACCCGGGCTATTGACACAAATTCCATTATCCGCGGAGCCAGCTCATCAGCCAGGCCAACCGGATGTTGTGGAATATACGTCCGCAGTCGTCGCAGTGAAAGGCTGTACGAGCAATTGAGCAGCCCGCAGAGGGCGTCGCCACGTTCGTTGGCCAGCACAGTTTTGTTTTCTTCTGCCGCCGCACAGACCATTACCGGTCCGCTAAAGCGCTGAATGAATTGCGTGGTCGGACCTTCCGGGCCGAAGTTGCCCAGAAAAACCACGGCCGCATTGCAGCCGCTTTCCGTCAGTTGTCTATGAGCGGCGACGGCGTCGGTCTCGCTCTCGATTATAGTCTCGGCGGCCGTAGCCTCCACGCCGATGGCTTTAAGGGCCTCCAGCAGAGCCGACAGGCGCCGCCGGGTCAACTCGACCGGGAAACAGTCGCGCGATACACCCACCACGCCCAGTTTGACAGTCGGCATGTTGATCAGCTCTCGTGCCGCGGTGCGTCCGCTAGTCGCCTTGCTTGCAGAAGTGGTCTTTTTCGATGCAGGTTGCTTCGCCATAGCCCTCTCTCTCACCCTTAATTTGTACCAAGTATCAGCATGCTGATTATCAGAAACTGTCCTTCCGGCATTGCTGGCCGTAATAGGCATCCGGGCCGTGTTTGCGGCGGAAGTGCTTATCCATGATGTACCGCGGCAGGGGCATGGCCGAAGGATTGATCTGCATTGTGCCCATTGCCATTGCCGCAACTTCCTCCAGAGCAATGGCGTTGCAGGCTGCGGCATTGGCATCGGGGCCCCAGGTAAAGGGCCCGTGGTCGGCCACCAGCACCGCCGGCATCGACTCGACGTCCAGCGACTTCATCCGCTCGACGATTACCCGCCCGGTGTTCAGCTCGTAATCTTCGGCCACCTCGGCTTCATTCAGCCGACGACTGACGGGCACCTCGCCATAGAAATGATCGGCGTGCGTGGTGCCGAAACATGGGATGCCGCGACCGGCTTGAGCGAAGGTTGTAGCCCTGGACGAATGGGTATGAGCCACACCGCCAATCTGCGACCATGCCCGATAAAGGGCCAGGTGCGTCGGAGCATCGCTCGACGGCCGAAGGCTCTGCGAGTCGACCGGCTCGCCATTATCGAGCGAAACGGCCACCATGTCGGCCGGGCTCATGCTGCGATAATCAATCCCGCTCGGCTTAATGACCATAACCCCGGCGCTTCTGTCGACGCCGCTGACGTTGCCCCAGGTCAGCGTCACCAGGCGATTCTCGATGAGGGCCAGGTTGGCCCGGTAAACCTGTTCTTTCAATTCATCAAGCATGTCGTCGTAGCCCAAAAGAGGTTAAATGTCTGGCTGCAAAGCGCTACCGCGGTTTGTTACGAACTGCGAATCCGGTCGCGCAAGGCAATGAGTGTTTTCATCACGCCGCCCAGGTTGCCGCTGAAATCGGCTGTGCCGAAGGCATCGTGCAGAAGCAGATACTGCTGGTAGAGCTGGCCGTAGACTTCCACGTTTTGCGGCCGAGGCTTGTAGACCGTCGGCTTCAAGCCCGTCATGGCTGCCTGGGCCGCCTCGGTGCTGGCGTGAGCGCCACCCACCACAGCTCCGAAAATGGCTGCGCCAAGAGCACAGGTCTGCGACGAGCGGCTGATGCGCATAGGCCGGTTGAGCACGTCGGCGTAGATTTGCATCAGCAGAGGATTTTTCTCGGCCACACCGCCGCAGGTGGTAACTTCGTCAATCCTGACGCCATACGACTCAATCCGTTTGATGATCACCAGCGAGCCGAAGGCCGTGGCTTCAATGAGAGCACGATAAACCTCCGGTGCCGTCGTGTGCAGAGTCTGGCCCACCAGGAGCCCGGTCAGCAGGGCATCGACAAGCACCGTACGATTGCCATTATTCCAGTCAAGGGCCAGCAATCCACTCTCGCCCGGGCGCAGCTTTGCAGCAGCTTGAGTCAGACGTTTATGAGCCTGCGGGCCGGCAAATTCTGGCGGACACAAATGGCTAACGAACCAGTTGAATATGTCGCCCACAGCCGACTGCCCGGCCTCAATGCCATGCATGCCCGGCAGCACCGATCCCGGCACAATGCCGCACACGCCTGGAATGTCGGCCACGTGCTTCCCGCCAGGCGCTACCATAAGGTCGCAGGCACTGGTGCCCATAATCTTCACCAGTGTTCCGGGCCGAACTCCGCTGCCAACCGCCCCCATGTGAGCATCGAACGCGCCAACGGCCACCGGAATACCCGCCGGCAGTCCCAGCTTGCGGGCCACCTTGGCATCAAGATGCCCCGCAACCTGGTCCGATGGATAAGCCTTATCGTAGAGCCGATCGCGCAGGCCGGCCAACTCCGGCGATAAGCGGCCCAGGAACTCCTTCGAAGGCAGTCCGCCCCAGTCCGGGTGATACATGGCCTTGTGTCCGGCCGCGCAAACGCTGCGAGGCAGGCTGCCAAGGTCGGTCGCACCAGTCAGATAAGCCGGAATATAGTCGCAGCACTCAATCCAGCTATGAGCGGCTTGGAAGACCTCGGGCGACGTCCTGGCGCAATGCAGCAACTTCGACCAGAACCACTCGGAACTGTACACGCCGCCGCACTTTTCCAGGTAAGGCGCGCCACTGCTGCGGGCCAGGTCGGTAATCTCCACCGCCTCCTGGTGCCCGGTATGATCTTTCCAGAGCCATGCCTGTGCGGCCGGATTATTGCGAAACTGCGGCAGGTCGGCCAGCGGACGGCCATGCGCATCAACCGGCAGAGGTGTGGAACCGGTGGTGTCAACGCCTATGCCGACAACCTGCGACGGATCAAAGCCTCGCCGCCGGCCGGCATCGGCAAGCGCCACTTTAACGCAGGCGTGCAGCCCCCTGATGTAATCACTCGGACGCTGTCGGGCCAGGTTCGGGTTCTTTGGGTCGAGCAGTATGCCATCTTTGCCGCTCGGGTAAGCGTAGACCGCCGTGGCCACTTCGCGACCGTTTCGCGTATCGACTATTATTGCTCTGACCGAGTTGGTGCCATAGTCAAGACCGATGCTGTAAGTTGCTTTGGCCATCAGTGCGCCTCATTCTGAGCCGGTACAAGTTGAGAGCCTATTCTGCAATCATGGTCCGAAAACCGCCTTGCTGCACTTGACGGCGGTTGCTTCTCGAAGACTATCGTGCGGCTTGGCCGACTCAGGAACTGGCCTGTTCCTGCTGCGACTCCTGCACCATCGCCTCCACTGCTTCCATATCAATACGGTTGGCCAGGAATTCGAACTCGCCCAGTTGCCGCGGCCCAGCAGTGTGCTGCAGGCTGTCCCAGGTGAATTCGCCGGCAGCCAGGCAACGCTCGGCCTTGGCCACGAATTCCGGCACAATGGGCTTCAGGTAAACCGCCAGCAGGCGACCGGCTTCCAGTGCGGCCGAAAGCTGTCGCCGAGCCTGTTCGGCGTCGGTCTTCAGCGTCTTCCACGGAGCGGTCTCTTCAAGATATCGGTTGGCTTCGTCGGCCAGCGAGCAGATGAGCCGGACGGCCGAGGCGAAATTCCGCGATTCGTAGTTTGCTGCAATCTCGTCGGCAGCCGAACGGATGGCCGAAAGCAGGGGGCCGGCCGATTCGTCCGGCTCGGCAGTGCGACCCTCCATCTTGTTCAGCAGCATTCTCGCCGAGCGGCTGAAAAGATTGGCCAGCTTTCCGACCAGCTCAGCATTGGTACGGTTTACAAAATCCTCAATGGCCAGATCCAGATCCTCCGGCCCCGGGCCAAGCTTCGACGCGTAATAGTAGCGCAGCGACTGAGGCTCGATGTGCTTAGCGAAGGTGCTGGCCTTGATGAACGTGCCCTTGGTCTTGCTCATCTTCTGACCGTTGACCGTCAAAAAGCCATGGATGGCGACATAGGTAGGCGTGCGATAGCCCGAGCCCATCAGCATGGCCGGCCAGAAAAGTGTGTGGAAGTACGTGATGTCCTTGCCGATGAAATGGTACAACTCGGCCGCCTCATCGCCGCGCCAGTAGGTGTCGAAGTCGAGGTCGGCGTTTTTGTCGCACAGGTTGCGGAAACTCGCTATGTAGCCTATCGGAGCGTCCAGCCAGACGTAAAAGTATTTGTCCTCGGTGTCGGGTATGCGGAAGCCGAAGTACGGCCCGTCGCGGCTGATGTCCCAGTCGCGCAGCCCCTCCTTGAACCACTCGGCCAGTTTGTTCACCATCGACTCGTGAATGTGCTCAGTGCTGATCCATTCCCGCAAACGGTCGCTGAAATCGTTCAGCTTGAAGAAGTAGTGCTCGCTCATGCGGGCCACGGGCGGCGAACCGCAGACCGAGCAACGGGCATCCAGCAACTCCGTCGGCCGATATGTCGCACCGCAGGAGTCGCAACTGTCTCCGTACTGGTCCTCGGACTTGCACCGCGGGCAGCGACCGCGAATGAAACGGTCGGGCAGCCACATGTCGTCCTGCTCGCAATAGGCCTGCTCCACCTCGCGCACGGCAATGTGTCCGCCTTCGCGCAGCTTCAGGTATATATCCTCGGCCAGGGCCTGGTTTTCCGGGCTGTGCGTCGAGTAGTAGTTGTCGAACTTGATTTCGAAGCGGGCAAAATCAGCCTCATGCTCGGCATGCATCCGACCGATAAGCTCTTCCGGCGTAATGCCTTCGCGGCGAGCACGGATCATGATCGGAGTGCCGTGCGTGTCATCGGCGCAGACGTAGGTGCAGAGATTTCCGCGCAGCTTCTGGTACCGCACCCAGATGTCCGTCTGAATGTACTCGACCAGGTGGCCAATGTGAATGTGCCCATTGGCATAGGGCAGGGCGGAGGTGACTAAAATCTTTCGTTCGGACACGTTTAAGGCCTTTCTTTTCGAACCAGAGCCTGCTGACTGGTTAAAGCTCTCATTGTCAGAGGGTTAATGATAATCGCCCGGCGGATAATGTCACGCATTTTTGTTTCTCCCTGGGGCGACAAAGGCTATCATGCTCGCCTTTCTGCCATTTGCCGGCTTGCCGGTTATTAAGAACTTGAAAGCAACTATCGATGAGCTACATCTATATTGTCGCCGCCACGCTGGCCTGGGTTGGCTTGGCCTTTGTCTATCGCGCTGCCGAGGGCTTCCGGGCTAATCGTTACAGTATGTCGGCAGCAATGGGGCTGACTAACGCCACCTGCGCCATTCTCTACATACTGCTGTTGAATGCGGACATACGGCTGGCGGCAAGTGAGTACCTGACCATTGGTGGCGTCCAGGGCATGATTCAGGTCATCCTGATTCCGGTCTTCATGGCGGCTGTCTGCCGCGGCGATCTAAGTGTAACCTGGACGGTGCTTACTCTCTCCTTCGCCATGAGCGCCGGCATGGTCATCGTCTACCCCGGCGAACAGCCCACGCTGCTGGGCGTAATGGGGCTGACTCTTGCCGGCATAGCCGTGGCCATGCTTGGCATCGACATGCAGCGTCGCTCGAAAGGCCCGGATCACCGGCGGCCACGCAAAGGCTGGCTCCTGTTCATGTCCATTTCGTTCGTCCTGAACGCCCTGGCCAACTACTGCTACTCGTTTGCCGATGCCTTGTCGCCCGATGCCGAACTGATAAGCCGACTGGCGTTTCTGGTAGCGGCAGGCGCGATTTTCGGCCTTGGCGGCACCGGACTGTTCCTGTTTCTGGGCCATCGGCAGGGCGCAAAAGCGGGCCTGGCAGGCGGAGTTGTCGGCGGACTGCTGCTTTTTGTCGGCGCACTGGCCACACTGCAATCGCTGACAGTGGGTGTTCCCGGCTATATCGTATATCCGGCTTCCAATGGCGGATCGGGGGTGCTGGTGGTTGTGCTCTCGGTACTGTTGCTGAAGGAGCGGCCGGAATGGACCGGATGGTTCGGCATTGGGGCCGGACTTGCTGCACTTGTACTGTTTGGAGTGGCC
>JAWLHX010000076.1:0-17198 GCA_041690105.1 Phycisphaerae bacterium | reverse complement strand
CCAGACGGCACCGGCGGAGGCCAACAGGAGTCCGGCAATTTGGCCGGCGTGGCGGCTTCGCGTAGGAAGATGAGCCCGCCGATAAAGGCGATAACGGGGGCGGCCTGTCCGAGCACGGCATTAAGCGAGGCCGAGGCGTAACTGTGGCCGGTGTTCATGAGCAGCAGGTAGACGGTTCCGGCAAGGCTGGCCAGCAGCAACAGCAGCCAGTCCTGCAATACGGCCAGGCGTTTGCGGGCGATGATTACGATGGCCCAAGGCACAACCACAATGCCCACCAGGAGGAAGCGGAAGACGGTGAGAGTAAGGCCCGGCCAGGCCAGCGACTGGAATTCGGTGGCCTTCAGTATCCAGCGATTAGCCGGAAACGTGCTGCCCCAGCCGATGGTGGCAGCGGCCAGGGCCAGCAGGGCGAGGGTTGTTTTTCGGTCCAGACTCAATTTGATTCGGCTCCTCCTCGTGCGGCCCGGGGGCTTTAACAGCAACGGCAGAAGAAACGGCATCCCCCGGCAGTGCCGGGGGCTTCAACGGCAACGGCAACGGCGACACCCTCACCTGTCTCCGCCAGAGCGGAGACATCCTCTCCCGTCAAGGGAGAGGGGTAACGACAACAACAACGGCATCCCCCGGCGGTGCCGGGGGCTTTAACGGCAACGGCCATGGGCAGGATGCCCATGCTACGGGCAGCGGCGGCAATTGGCGAATAACATCTACTTGCTGATGCTTGACCGCAGGGTCGAAAAAAGGATAATACAGGTTTGGCCGTCAGGGCACAAGTGATGGGCGGCGCAGGGGCGGATCGGGCAAGAAATTCCTGAAATTCCGGTATTTCATCCAGAATCAATAATGGCAAAAAGGAGCGTCACGTGGCTCGTAAAACTTTATCGCTGAATGGACCGTGGGAGGTACTGTTCGACCCGACGGAGTCGCTTGGTGCGGATTGTTTCGCCTCCGGCCATGCCGGCGAAACCGTCAATGTGCCGGGCGTGTGGGAAGAGGCCCGGCCATTCTACGACGGCGTTGGCTTCTATCGCCGCATGTTTGCCGTGCCGGCCGCCTGGCGCGGCAAAACTCTGCACCTGAAGTTCTGGGCCGTCAATTATTACGCCGAGGTCTTCGTCAACGGCACGCGGGTTGGCGATCATGAGGGCGGCTATACTCCGTTTGAGCTTGACGTGACCGACGCAGTGCGCGATGGCGAGAACGAACTGGTGGTTCGCGTGATCGACCCGCCGCGTACGCGTCGCATCCAGGGTTTCCGCAGCGGGGCCCCGCTCAGCCAGAGCGATATTCCGACTTGGAAGGCAGGCTGGTACTTCAACTTTGGCGGCATCTGGCAGCCGGTCGAGCTGATTGCCACGGAATCGGTGTGGATTGACGATGTCTTCGTCCAGCCGCAAAGCAACCTGAAGAGCGTGGAGGTTGAGGTCTCGATGGTGAACCGCGGCGAGCCTCGGGACATCACCGTGGAGGTAACCCTGTCGCCGCGAAATGGCGACGAAGAGAAGGGCATGCGCGAGCTGAAGCGCGTGAGTATGCCGCACGGTGTCGGCCGGGCCATGCTGAAGGGCAAGGTGAGCGACCCGCACCTCTGGTCGGTGGATGACCCCTTCCTGTATGTGGCCAAGGTGACCATAAAGGAAGACAAGGAAGACGTTGACACGGTGGAGACCATTTGCGGCCTGCGGCTGTTTACCATCGAGGACGGCGTGTTTACGCTGAATGGCGAGCCGATTGCCATGCGCGGCTTTTTGCAGCAGGGCGTGTATCCGCGGCACATTGTATTTCCGGAATCGATTGAAGAGGCCCGTCGCGAGCTTGAGCTGCTGAAGTCAAACGGCATGAACTTCATCCGGGCCCATCTGAAACCGTCGCCCATTCACATGGACCTGTGCGACGAGATGGGCATACTGGTCCTGGCCGAGCCTCCGATTGGCTGGATCGAAAATACGAGCGAGACGCTGGGCCGGTGCAAGAGCGAGATTGACGAGCTTGTTCGCCGCGACCGGAACCGGCCGTCGGTAATCATGTGGGGTCTGCTGAACGAGGCCACGCATTACCGCACCTTTACGCCGGAGCAGTTGGCCACATTCAAGGACGAGTTGAGCGAGCATTGCCGCAAGCTGGACCCCACGCGAATTGTCATCGACAATTCCGGCGGCGACCTTGGCGGCCATAGCGGCGAGAGCACGGTGAGCGCCCACATGCCGTTCAGCAAAGATACCAAGCCGCTGATGGACCTGCACGCTTACTGCGGGTTGCCGCTGTCGGTGAGTGCCCTGGAGGCGTACCGCAACCATGGCGGTGGCGGCAAGGTGAAGCCCGACGGCGTGCGTTTTACGAAGGTTGGCGAAGATTCGAAGTCGCGGCGGTCGGCCGGCAAGAACGAGCCGCCGGTGTTCATCAGCGAGTTCGGAGCCTTTGAGAATCCGCCGGACTTTGAGGCCGTTCTGTCGCGTTACAGCGCCGCGGACAAGGCTCGGGGTCTGGAGGATTGCGTTCAGCATCAGCGTTATTACGATTCGCTGAAGGAGCAGTTCGAGACAGCGAAGCTGGGCGAGATTTTCGGCGACCTGGCCACCTACATCCGCTCGTCGCAGGACCTGCATAAGGAGAACATCCGGGCGATTATCTCGGCCATGCGGGCCAACCCGCGCAACAGCGGCTGGGTCTTCACTCAACTGGCCGATGCCTCGGGCGAGATTTTCGGTGCGACCGACATCTGGCGGCAGCCGCGAAGCTGGTTCCAGGATATGGTTGACGTTTGCCAGACGCCGCTCGTTGTGCCGCACATTTCGGCGCGGGTGGTCGAGCCGGGCGACAAATTCCGGGTCAACCTGCGGATGATCAACGAGCTGAAGACGGGCGAGGATTACGTCTGGCGGGTGCGGATTCAGAATGGCACGCGGACACTGTGGAAGCTTGAGGGCCAGGTTAAGGCCCTGGGCTGGGTGCGCGAGATTTTTGACGAATCGGTCGAGGCTCCGAAAAAGCCGGGACGTTACACGGTCGAAGCCGAACTGCGATCGGGCCGCAATCTGGTGAGCTCGAATTCGATCAGGTTTACGGTCATCGAGCCGGCCGACGTTCCGTGCGACCATGTTGCCATGTTCGACATTGACGACGAGATTCTGAAGGCCCTGAAAGGCCTGGGCATCAGCCAGGTTGACAAGGGCGGCAACAACTATCGCAACAAGAATGTGCCCTGCATTTACGCTCCGCGTCCGCAGAATCATCTGGGCCTGGTGAGCGAATACAATCAGCAGTTGCGGCGGATTGTTGAGCTTGGCGGCGTGGCCGTGGTGCTTGAGCCGCAGAGCCCGATGCTGTTCGACGAGCTGACTCCGACGCTGATCCGGATGGCGTCGCCGATGCGGAATCTGCTTTACATGCGTCCGGGGACGGTGTGGGACGGACTGCCTGATTCGGGCGGTTTCATGGATTACGAATTCGCCGATGTGCTCAGTGGCCGTGCGGCAGCTCGCAATAACCTGGCCGACGTTCAGGCGGCGGGCGGCACGAGCATCGCCGGCGGGCTGTGTGCGCACATGTGGACGGGGCCGGAGGTTTACAACGCCGGATCGCTGCTGGACGTGATTCCGGTGGGACGTGGACACCTCATTCTGTGCCAGTTCTCGCTGGTGCAGCAGGCGAAGAATCCGGTAGCTCGGCGAATGTTGTCGAACATCATAAAGTATGCTGCCTCGCTGATAAAGCCCGGCGGCGACGAAAAACTGCTGAGCCGCTGCATCGATCCGGTCCGGGCCTGATTGTTGTCATCACCGAGTCCGTTGCTTTTGAAGCCCCGGGCGGATGAGCCGTTTCAACCCTTCCCCCTTGACGGGGGAAGGTGGCCCGCAGGGCCGGATGAGGGTGAGGTTTGCCCGCGCAGAGGGTGGCAATTGCCCGGCCAGCGGCACAGCCGTGGGCTTTGGCCGTTGAAGCCCCGGGCATTGCCCGGGGATATGGTGGCAGGCAGGACAGCTGAACGAAGACGGCAAACCAGCTTTTCGCTGAGGCTTTTGGCGGGTGGACATTATCCCCCGGCAGTGCCGGGGGCTTTAACGGCAACGGCAACAACAGCAGCAACGGCAACGGCAACAGAAGCAAGCAACATCGGCAACGGCGGCATTCGTCCGTCCGCTTTGGCAGTTGAAGCCCCGGGCACTGCCCGGGGATATGGTGGAAGGAATGACCTCGGCAATGTGGCGACAAACCGAGAACACCCACAAACGAGTTTGTGGGTGGCACCCTCGAAGGGAGTAGTTAGCGGCTTTTTCCGTTACCCTTACCACCCGCCCTGAGCTCGTCGAAGGGCTTGACGGGGGAAGGTGGCCCGCAGGGCCGGATGAGGGTGAGGTTTGGCCTTGGCCGCACAAGAAGGGCGAGGAGTTCTCCGCGCAGCGGCACCCTCACCTGTCTCCGGCGTGCGCCGGAGACATCCTCTCCCGTCAAGGGAGAGGAGTTAGCAGCAACGGCAACGGCTTTTGTTACCCTTCCCCCTTGACGGGGGAAGGTGGCCCGCAGGGCCGGATGAGGGTGAGGTTTGCCGGCGCAGAAAGCGCGGGGAGTTTTCCGCGCAGCGGCACCCTCACCTGTCTCCGGCGTGCGCCGGAGACATCCTCTCCCGTCAAGGGAGAGGAGTTAGCAGCAACAGCGATCCCCCGGCGATGCCGGGGGCTTTGGAGCGACGGCAGGTGGAAAGGGAGTGTGTGGTAATGCATGAGCGAGCGGAACCGCTGTCCAGCGAGAACGTGTTGATAACCGTGGTTGGTCAGGATCGAGTGGGCATTATCGCCCGCATCAGCACTGCCCTGGCTGACAATCGGGTCAACATCATCGACCTGAACCAGAAGATTGTGCAGGGTTACTTCGTGATGACCCTGATGGCCGATATTTCGCAGGCAGCAATTGACGTGGAGGCCTTGAGCCGGCAGATGGAAGATGTGGGCAACGAGCTTTCGCTGAAGATCATCGTGCAGCACGAGAATATTTTCCGCTCGATGCATCGCATCTGAGGCCGGGCAGAGTCGTCTTATCCATTGCGGAGATTGGGCGTGATTGAATGAGCAGCTACAGTCTGGAAGAGATTCTCGAGACGGTGCAGATGACCCTGCACGAGAATTTCGATATTCGCACCGTAACGCTGGGCATCAACCTGAAGGATTGCGCCTCGGAAGATTTGCGGCGGGCCAGGGACAAGGTGCGCGATAAAATTCTGGCCATCGCCCCGCGGATGGTGGCCGAGGCCCGCAAGCTTGAGGCCAAGTACGGCGTGCCGATCATCAACCGGCGGGTCAGCATTACGCCCATTGCCAACGTGATGGAACCAACGCGGCACGCCGACCGTTTTCCGGCCATGGCCCGCACGCTGGACGAAATTGCCCTGGGGGCCGGCATCGACTTTATCGGCGGGTTCGGTGCCCTGGTGCAGAAGGGCATGACGGCGGCCGACCGCGAACTGATGGAGCGCATGCCGGATTGCATGGCGGCCACGCAGCGGGTCTGCTCGTTCTTCAACCTGGCCACGACGGTGGCCGGGCTGAACATGGACGGCGTGAACCTGGCCGGGGAGATGATTCACCAGGTGGCGGCGGCGACCGAGAAGGGCGTGGGCTGCGCCAAGATTGTCTGCTTCGCCAACGCTCCGGAAGACAACCCCTTTATGGCCGGGGCCTTCCACGGCGTGGGCGAGGCCGAGTACGTCATCAACATAGGCATCAGCGGACCGGGAGTTGTGCGGCGCGTGGTGGAGCAGAATCCGGACTGCGACCTGTCGCAATTGTCGGAAGTCATCAAGCAGACGGTCTTCAAGATTACGCGGGCAGGCGAACTGATTGGCCGGGAGTTGGCCGCAAACCTGGGCATTGGCTTCGGCGTGGTGGACATAAGCCTGGCCCCGACGGTGGCGGTGGGCGATTCGGTGGCCCGCATTCTGGAGGCCATGGGCCTGGAGCGGGTTGGAGCCCACGGCACCATGACGGCCCTGACAATTCTGATAGACGCGGTGAAGAAAGGCGGGGCCATGGCCTCGGCCAACGTGGGCGGATTGTCGGGCACCTTCATCCCGGTAAGCGAAGATCTGGGCATGATCCGGGCGGTTCGCGAAGGAGCGGTGGACTTGTGGGCCCTGACGGCCTTTACCAGCGTCTGCTCGGTTGGGCTGGACATGTTTGCGGTGCCGGGCGATACGCCGGCGGAGTTGATCAGCGCGATTATCGCCGACGAGCTTTGCATCGGCATGGTCAACGGCAAGACGACGGGCGTACGCATTCTGCCGATACCCGGAGCCAAGGCGGGCGACCAGGTGGAATTCGGCGGACTGCTGGGCACGGCCCCGGTGATGAACATCAGCACCCTTTCGGCGACCCGATTGCTGGCCCGCGGCGGACGGGTGCCGGCACCAATTACGAGCATGCGGAACTGAGTGGAATCTGGACTGGTGCTCGGTCGCGAGTTACCTGATGAGTTGGGTGCCACCCACAAACGTCGTGGTCGTTTGTTTGTGGGTGCCTGACCGACACCCCACAGATCAGTCGCGATGAAGCGCTGGAAATGGCAAACCTGAGGCCGGCGGAATGTCGGCGAGAGATGTGGCGACCGGAATGCTATGGGCAGCGAATGCCACGACACAGAAAAGGAGAGACAGCACGATGATCAAACTGAGTTTTTCGAGTCTGGGAGACCCGAAGCGTCCACTGGCAGAGTTTGTGGGTTTGCTTTCGGATCTGGGTTATGACGGCATTGAACTGCGCGGGCGGCCGGGCCAGCACGTGCATTGGAGCGACTCGGCCGACAAGCGAGCCGAGACCAAGCGGATTCTCTCGGATGCGGGAATGGAGATAGCGTCCATCAGCACCTACGTCTTCACGGCCAGCCGCGATGCCGGTGGCCCGGGCAAGGACGATACGCGCGACGAGCAGGGCAACATCGAGGAGCTTAAGCGGTGGATCGACCTGGCGGAAGATCTGGGCTCGCCGAATGTGCGCATCTTCGGCGGAGCGCTGACCGAGGGCGACACGCGTGGGGCGGCCCTGGAGCGCATCGGCCGGGTCATGGCGGCCTGCACGCAGATCAATCCGAAGATTAACATCTGCCTCGAGATTCACGACATCTGGACCAGCGCCGGCGAGGTGCGTCAGATTCTGGACCTGGCAGGTCGGCCGAATGCCAAAGCCCTGTGGGATATGCACGGATCGGAACATGCGGGAGAATCGCCCGAGCAGGTTATCAGCACGATCGGGGCGGAGCGGATCGCCTATCTGCACGTCAAGGACTGGTTCCAGGTGCCGGGTCAGGAGAAGCTGTACCAGTGCTTCATCGGAGCCGGGACCACGCCGATACGCGAGGCCATCGGCCTGCTGAAGAAGGCCAACTGGTCGGGCTATCTGGACGTTGAATGGGAAGGCGTTTACAACCCGTACATGCCGCCCATGGAAGTTGGAGCGGCCCAGGCAGCCTTCAAGCTTCGCCAGTACCTTGCCGAGGCGTGAGGTCGTTTTCAATATGTTCGATAGACGCCTGATAAATTCCTCCCCTGCCCTTCGTCGGCAGTGGGAGGAATTCTTTGCGCGCGTGATAGAGCAAATAACATCGCTATTGAACGCGTTTGTTGTTGAAGCCCCGGGCATTGCCCCCGTGAAATGGTGGCTTTTTGCCGTTGAAGCCCCGGGCATTGCCCGGGGATATGGTGGCAGGCAAACCAGCTGAACGAAGACGGCTGCTTTTGCCGAGGCTTATGACGGGCGGACAATATCCCCCGGCAGTGCCGGGGGCTTTAATAACAGCAGCAACAACAACGGCAACAGAAGCAACAACGGCAACGGCAACAACAAAGGCAACGGCGACACCCTCACCTGTCTCCGCTTTGCGGAGACATCCTCTCCCTCAAGGGAGAGGGGTTAACGGCAGAAGGTTGCCGCTGGTAACATCAGGCGCGGAAGATGGCACCCATTTTGCGGCCGAGGATGCGGGAGGTTATCAGCAGCGAGGCGGCCAGCAGGACCATGACCCAGACGCCCAGGGCGCTGGCGATGGCCTGGTGCCGGGCGGCGTCGCCGGTGCGTTCGGCCAGGGTGTAGATGGCTGCGGTCAGGGGGTAGAATTCATCCTCGCGGACGAGCATCAGGCTGTCGCTTACTTCGAGCATGCTGAAGGTGAAGACCAGTATGCCGCCGGCTATGAGGTTGGCCATGATCAGCGGGACGGAGATGCGGCGAATCATGGTCAGCGGCTTGGCCCCGAGGTTTTCGGCGGCCTCTTCCAGCGTGCGGCTCGTTTGCTGCATTCCGGCCACCGCCGAGCGGACCATGTAGGGCAGGCGGCGTATGGCGTAGGCAACAATTAGGACGACCACCGGGAATTGCTCGGGATACAGATAGTTCTGCCGCCACAGGCCGTTCTCCACAAACCACTGTCCCCAATCGCGGTAGCAATACAGGTAGCCGAAGGCCAGTACCACGCCCGGCACGGCCAGGGGCAGCATGACCAGGGTATCGACCAGGCTGCGCCCGAGAAACTTTTTGCGGACGATTATGCGGGCGATGAAGATCGACCCGATGGCGCAGGCGGCGGTGGCCACGAAGGCGTAGAAGAGGCTGTTGCGCACGCTGATAAGCGTCAGTGGCTCGGCCAGGGCCTGGCGATGGAAGTCCAGGGTCAGGCTCTCCGGGAGCGGGCTGGCCACCCAGTTCTGGCCGATACTGGTGAGCACCACCATGGCGTGCGGCAGGGCGGCCACCAGGAATACCAGTCCGAAGAAAGCCCAGCAGGCGGCGGTGCCAAGGCGGCCCAGTTTGCGGCCATCGGCCACGTGCACGCTGCGGGCCATCATTTCGTGGCCACGTCCGCCGAAGGTAACGCGAGCGAGGAAAAACAGGACCACCACGGTCACCAGCAGAATGAGGACCAGGGCGTTAAGCGAGCCGCTGTCGGCCCTGCTGCTCTGGCTGAAGATGTAGACCGAGACCATGCGGTCGTAGTTAAACATGAGCGGGGTGCCCAGGTCGGTCAGGGCCCAGATGAAAACGAGTATCGCTCCGGCGAAAAATCCGGGCAGCATGAGCGGAAAGGTGATGCGCCGAAAGAGCGTGAAGCCCGATGCACCCATGTTGCGGCCCGCCTCTTCCAGCGAAGGGTCGACATTGGCCAGGGCGGCGACCATGTTCAGGTACATGATGGGGTAGAGGTGCAGGGCCTGGAGTATGACGATGGCGGCGAAGCGGTCTTCGATGAACCAGTTACGCATGAAGTCGGGACCGACAATGTTCAGGTATTGCAGCAAGCCGTTCAGGGCACCATAAGGGTTGAGCAGCTTGCGCATGCCGATGGCCCCGACGAAGGGCGGCAGAATCATGGGCACCAGCAGCAGGGCCGACATGATGCTCTGCCCGCGCCAACGTGTGCGGACGTTGATGAAGGCCAGCGGCAGGGTCAGAATGGCGGTGACCAGCGTGGTGATACAGGCCAGCCAGAGGCTGTTGGTCAGGACGTCGCTCACGGTCGGGTCGTCGATGGCGTCGGAGAGAAAGCTGAGCGTGAATCGGCCCTCGGTCCAAAGGGCGTGCTGAAAGACATAGAGCATGGGCATGCCCAGGACCACGAAGAGGATGGCCACCATCAGGGCGACCGTCAGCAGAGTGCCGAGATCCCAGCCGAATTTTTTGCGAATCGCATTGAGCAAGTCATACCGCCTGGCGATAAGGGCGATGATCAGATTCTCTCAGAGCATCAGTCTGCAACACAGGCACGGGCCCCGCTTGAGGGCGGCGCAATTGGGCTGAAAAAGTTGGGTCATCAGCGGCTCATTGCCCGGGCCTTTTCTTCCACCTGCCGGTAGCGCGTGCGGAAGGCGGTATTCCATTCCTTCTTCAGGCGGCTCTGGGTTTCGGCGTCCTGCCACTGTCCGCCGGCAAGTTCCAGCATCTCCTCTTCGCCGACGATGGGCTCCGTCATCTCGCGGATAAGATCTTCGGGCATGCCGGCGGCAATAATGGCCTTCCAGGCGGCAGCCAAGTCGCGATGGTTGATGATCATCATCGACTGCAGGTACTCGGGCATTATGCCGATGCGAACTTCCTCTTTTGTGGAATCGAAAAAGTCGTTGGCCTTCCAGTCGGTGAAGGGGTTCTGATCGACCACCAGGTCGTCGGCCCGCTCGCTGTAGATTTCCGGCAGCACGCATTGCCGCTGCAGGGCGTACTCTTTGGGGCCGCCCTCGGTGCCGACCTTCAGGCACCACAGTTGCTGGCCCGCCCGGCTCATGACAAACTCGACAAAAAGCTCGGCCTGCTTGCGGTTGGGGGCACCGGCAAGAATGCTGATGGGATCGGCGTTGAAGACGGTGCGGGTGGTGGGTACGACGAACTTGAGATTCTCGGCGGCCGGGCCGACCATCTGGCGGCGGGCCAGGTAATCGATTGCCGGCCCGGCGGCCAGCAGGGCCGAGGCGACATTCTCCGGAATCTGTCCGCCCGACTGGCTGATGGACGGGGCGTTGGCAGCCTCCAGGGCCAGCAGGCGCATGCCCTGCTCGTATCCGTAAGACTGCAGAATGATTTCGTACATTTTGCGGATTGCGCCACTATGGCCGGGGTTGGCAACGCCCACGTGGCCCGCCAGTTCGGGGTGGCTGAGGTCGGCCCAATCGGCGATTTGCGGCAACTTACGGTCGGCGATGACGCGCTGATTGACGACAATGCCGAAGGTGCTGAGGGCGGCACCGTACCAGGCATAGTCGGCATCGTAAAGGGGCTCGCCGGCCACGGTCTGGGGCAGCGCCTGGAGCAGTTCGTCCGGCAGCTTATAGGGTTCGAGCAGGCCGATCTTTTTGAGATCGACGTGGATGGGGCCGCCGCCGAAGACAACGTCGACATCCTGAATGCCCTTGGCGTGCTTAGTGCGCAGCTCTTCGCGGATGTTTCCGGAGCCGAGCGTGCGCGGCCAGCGCATGTGGATGTTGCGTCCGGTTCGCTCCTTGTAGAACTGGCTGAAGGCGAGGGTGAACTCCTTCTCGACCTCCTCCGGGTGAGCCGTGTAGATGACCAGCAGGTCGGTGGTGGCGGGGTCGTAACCCGTGCCGCCGCAGCCGCCGGTAAAAAGTGCGGTGACCGTGATGGCAGCGACGAGCATGGCCGAACCACAGAGCAACTTTGTGCGTAATGTCATTTTGTCGATCTCCGTTTTACTTTTACCGCGGCAAATGTCGCGGAGTGTGAGCCAAACTATTTGGGGCGGCCATGGCCCCTTGCCGAATTCATCCACCCCGGGGGCTCCAAAAACAGCAACAACGGCATCCCCCGGCAGTGCCGGGGGCTTCAAAGGCAGAAGCAACGGCAACGGCAACGGCGCTAATTCATCATGGCGAATCCTGACCGAAGACGCTGGCGGCGCCGGCGTCAAAGCTGACGGTTACCTGATCTCCGACCTGCCATGGGCGGCCGCGAGGTACTTCGAGAATCTTAAGCATGGCCCCGGTAGCAGCAGTCTTGACGATGACCTGCTCCATCTCACCCAGGAAGGTGACCATTTCGACCCTGGCCGCGAAGATGTTCAGGCCTGCAGGGGCGAGGGCCGTATCGCTTGCTGCGCCGGCGCTGTGCGGACTGGCATCGTGCGCCGGCCGCAATTGCAGGGCCTCGGGTCGCACCATGATCTGGCACTGCCCTGCGGCGGCGAGTGTGCTGTCGGCGGCTCGTCCGGAGAGGACGCCTAGTGGCGAATCGACGATTGCCTGGCGGTCGTTGTCGGCCCAGGTGCCCTGCCCCGCGGCCTGCTCGGCTGCCGGTGCGGCGGCCAGAGATCGGACGGTGCCATCGAGAAAGTTGGCTTCGCCGAGGAATCCGGCGGCGAATCGTGAGGTGGGGCGATGATACATTTCGCGCGGCGTGCCGACTTGGACAATTTTACCGTCGCGCATCAGGGCCACCCTGTCGGCCAGCGAGAGGGCCTCTTTCTGATCGTGCGTAACGTAGAGTATGGTCAGCGAGGTCTGGTGATGGATGCGTTGGATTTCGCTCCGCATCTCCAGTCGCAGCTTGGCGTCCAGATTCGATAGTGGCTCGTCCAGCAGCAGGCAATCCGGATCGACGGCCAGGGCCCGGGCCAGGGCCACACGTTGCTGCTGCCCGCCGGAAAGCTGGTTTGGCTTGCGCGAGGCAAGCTCCCGCATCTGCACCCATTCCAGCGTCTGCATGGCCTGCTGGTTCCGCTGGCGGCGATTGATTCCGCGCAGCCGCAGGCCGAAGGCAACGTTTTCCAGCACGGTCATGTGCGGCCAGAGGGCGTAGCTCTGAAAGACCATGGCCGTGTTCCGCTGGTGCGGGGGCAGTCGGGTAATGTCGCGATCGCCGAGGGTAATGGTGCCGGAATCGGGCTCGGCAAAGCCGGCCACTGAGCGCAGCAAAGTTGTTTTGCCGCAGCCGCTGGGGCCAAGCAGAAAGAAGAGTTCGCCGGCGGCAGCCTCGAATGAGACCCCGTCGACGGCGGCGGTGGAGCCGAAGTGCTTGCTGACATCAACTACCCGTAAGGGTTTGCTCATGGAGAATATCCCAGTTGCGGCCGAGGCGGTCGTGTCTCGAAAAAAACGTGGCCCCGGCTCAAAGCCGGCGATATTATCAGCATCTGGCGGCCATCTGTCCAGTTTTCCCGGCCGCCATAGACACTGGTTTTTGCTCAGGGAGCCTCAAAATCATGACTTTTTCGGCCGCCGACGCCCCGCGGGTGCGAAATCTGAAACTCTACCGCTATCGCCTGCCGATGAAGCAGACCTTCAAGCATGCCGCGGCCAGTCGCTCGGTAAACGAAGGAATTCTGGTCCAGATCGAGCTTGCCGACGGGGCCCGCGGTCTGGGCGAGGGTCTTCCGCGTCCGTATGTAACGGGCGAAACGATGAACTCGGCCATCGAGGTAATTCGCGATTCGTACCTTGATCAGCTGAAGCAGGACGAGCCGCTGAGTGCCGGGCCGCTGCCGGGCAGTGCCCTGGGCGTGTGGCACAATGCCGCCTGGGGCGCCTGCGAGCTGGCTTTTCTGGATGCTTGGGCCCACAGTCTGAACGTGCCACTGGCCCAGTTGCTGAGCGAGAGGCTCGAGCGTCCGCTGCTGCCGGATATTTCGCCTCGCGTGGGCGGCGTGCTGGGGGGCAACGACCCGGAGGCCATGGATCGGCGGATCAGGCACATGCGCTTGTATGGGATGAAGGATTTCAAGCTCAAGGTTGGACTGCCAGGCGACGCCGAGAATCTGCAAATAGTCTACACCCGGCTGCGGAAAGACCTGTTGCGGCAAAAGGTGACCTTTCGGGCCGATGCCAACGGGGCCTGGTCGCGCGAGCAGGCTCAGCGTAATTGTCGCAGGTTGCACGAACTTAGCGCCACGGCCATCGAGCAGCCTTTGCGCAAGGGCAACGAGGCCGATCTGCCGGAGTTGAGGAGGCACATTCCGCTGCCGATAATCCTGGATGAATCGCTGGTGGATTATGATCATGCCCGTCAACTGGCCGAGCGTCATGCGGCCGATTACTGGAACCTGAGGATTACCAAGAATGGCGGCCTGCTCAGCACCATTCGCCTGGCCGACCTGGCCCGGGAGCACGGCATAGGGCTGATGGTCGGGGCCCTGGTGGGCGAGAGCGGGGTGCTTTCGGCGGCTGCCCGCGTGTTGCTGCAACTTGTGCCGGGGGTCGAGTTTCTGGAGAATTCTTACGGCTCGTTCCTGCTGGAGTCGGACCTTGTGAACGAGAAGACGCGCTTCGGTTACGGCGGGCGGATCAGGCCGCTGAAGGGCGTGGGCCTGGGGGTATCGCTGAACCCGGAATTGCTGGCGGAGAATGCGACTCTGGTGGCGGAGTACGATTTGAGTTAAGGCGCGGCGGGTTTTAACAGCCGAAGCAACGGCATCCCCCGGCGGTGCCATGGTCTGACGGAGTCAGGCCATGATAATCTGCGGCCACAGCACACCCTCATCCGGCCCTGCGGGCCACCTTCTCCCGTCAAGGGAGAAGGGTCTATCAGCCGAAGCAACGGCATCCCCCGGCGGTGCCGGGGGTTTCAAAAGCCGACGAAATGGCATCTTGTTTTTTTTCGTGCGGGTATGCGCCGGGTCAGACGGTTGCGCCGGAGAGAACTGGGCCTACTTTTCGCAGGCGCTGGTAGCGGCGCTCGAGCATTGTGTCGATTGGCATACGCTTGGCCTCGCGGACGTACTGTACGAGTCGGCGTTCGAGAATGCTGGCCATTTCGCGCGGGTTGCGGTGGGCTCCGCCGAGGGGCTCGGGGATGATTTCGTCGACAATGCCAAGTTTGATCAGGTGGTTGGGCGTCAGGCGTAGGCTTTCGGCGGCGGCCTCAGCCATTTTTGCCGTCTTCCAGAGGATGGCGGCACATCCTTCGGGCGAGATGACGCTGTAGTAAGCGTATTGCATGATTCCCATTTTGTCGCCGACACCGATGCCCAGGGCTCCACCGCTGCCACCTTCGCCGATAACGGCGCAGACAATCGGCGTGCGCAAGCGGGCCATTTCCATCAGGTTAATGGCGATGGCCTGGGCCTGGCCGCGTTCTTCGGCCCCGATGCCGGGAAAGGCTCCGGGGGTGTCGATGAGGGAGACGACCGGCAGGCCGTATTTCTCGGCCATTTTCATAACGCGCAGGGCCTTGCGGTAGCCTTCGGGGTGCGGGCAGCCGAAGTGGCAGGCCACGCGCTCTTCGGTGCTGCGCCCTTTGTGTTCGGCCACGATCATGACTTTTTCGGTGCCCAGCTTGCCGAAGCCGCAGACCATGGCGGGGTCGTCGCCGAAGTGTCGGTCGCCGTGGATTTCCTTGAATTCGCTGACGAAGGTTTCGATATAGTCGCGGGCCAGCGGCCGTTCGGGGTGTCGCGAGACCTGGACGAGTTCCCACGGCGTGAGCTGCTCGTACTTTTTTCGGATCATGCCGACAAGCGTGCGGCGTATCTCGGCCAGTTCGGCCGACATGTCGACGTTGCGATCCTTCTGCTGTCGTTCGAGCAGTTGTATTTGCTCTTCGACAGCGGTAAAGGGACGTTCGAATTCCAGGCAGATGCGTTTAGCCATGGTGCCAATAATCCTAATGATGTCGTTCTGATGAGGTCGGCAGTGTCGACCTTTTTTATACCATTCTTCCGCCGATGGCTTCGGTCAACGGGCGGGCGATTTTGGCCAGTGTATCGACTACCTGCTCCATTGACTGCGGACGTGCCTGAGGCTTTTTTTCCAGCATGCGTGCCACCAGCATCGACAGGTGCGGGTTGATCTGCGAAACAACATGATGCAGCATCGGCGGCTTGACTGTGCGATGCATGCGGAGTATGGCGTCCGGATCGCTTGCCGTCAAGGGCAGGCGTTTGGCGAAGGTTTCGAAAATCACGATGCCGAGGCTGTAGATGTCGGACGCCGGGCCGATGTCGCGGTTATCAATCTGCTCCGGCGACATGTAGCTGCGCGTTCCGCCGGCCCCGCCCTCGCCGGAGAATTTTGCCCTGATTGACGAGAGTAAGCCCGTTTGCGAGGTTGAGCGAGCCAGTGCCAGGTCAATCAGCGTGGCCCCGCCGTTTTCCTCAACCAGCAGGTTCTCGGGCTTGACGTCCAGGTGGACCCAGCCCTGCTGATGCATGTAACCCAGGGCCTGGGCGGCCCTTACAATCCAATGGAAGCCCCGCTCGATGACCATGGTATGATCGCGATAGATGGCCCGCTTGAGCGTCTGGCCGGCGGCGAAATTCATGACCAGGTACGGTCGGGCGCTTCGGGTGACGAATTCGTGCATTTTAATGAGGTTACGGTGCTGGAGTTGCTGCCCTACTTCGAATTCGCGTTGGAAGCGCCGAAGGGTGCGTTTATCGCGTGCATATTGCGGCAAAATGACCTTGAGTGCGACATCTTCGGCCCGTCGCGGATCGCGGGCCTGGAAGATTTCGCAACTTGCGGTCTGGGCGATGCGCCGCAGAATTGTGAAGGAATCTATATTGGCTAGCATCCTGTCACGATTGCCTTAACAGAAGTCTCCCCCTGGGTGCGAATTGACGCCAGCGGCGGCTGCAAAAGCAGGGGCTGATTGCCGCCACGCTGCGCGAGAGGCCATCGGCGACGACCGATAACTGCAACAAACAAAAGGACTTAGCCTCGGTGCCCTGGCTGACTGCCAGCTTGCAAGGCTTGTTATTTTATGTCCGCAGAGCCGGTCGAACAACAAAAAAACCGCCCGCATTCATTTCGGTTCATGGTTGACGCTTGGCCGCTTCTCATCGCATAATCTCCGCTGCTGTGCTGCGGGCGGCTGATTTACGGGTGCCGCACGGGCGGGTTCGGGAGTTGTCTTAAGGAAATTCATTGATGCACTTTGAGCGTATGGCCATTATCGGCGTGGGCCTGCTTGGCGGCAGTCTGGGGCTGGCTGCCCGTCGGCAGCACCTGGTGGGCCACGTGGTGGGCATCGGCCATCGCAGCAGCACGCTGGAGCAGGCCAAAAGTTGCGGGGCGGTCGATAGCTTCACGACCGATGCGGCCGAGGGTGTGGCCGGGGCCGACCTGGTGGTACTGTGCACCCCGGTCGGGCTGTTTGGTCCGCTGATGGAGAAGTGCGGGCCGCGGCTCAAGGCTGGCTGCATCGTAACGGACGTTGGTTCGACCAAGGCCGAGCCGATGGCGGCCATTGCCCGTCATCTGCCTGGCGAATGCCACCTGGTGGGCGGCCATCCTCTGGCCGGCAGCGACGCCCGGGGCATAGAGTCGGCCAACGAGAGACTGTTCAGCGGGGCCACGGTTTTTGTCGTTCCGTCGGCCGAGACGATGGCCGGGCCCATTGAGCGGGTGGAGAGGTTGTGGCAGGCGGTGGGGGCCCGGACGCGGCGCATCGATCCGCAGAGCCATGACCAGTTACTGGCCCGGACGAGCCACTTGCCGCACATGGTGGCGGCCCTGCTGGTGGCCTCGCTGGAGCCTGGCGACGAACCTGCGGTGGGCAAGGGTCTGCTGGACACAACGCGCATTGCTTCGGGCGATCCGCCGATGTGGCGGGATATTTTTCTGACCAACCGGGCCGGCACGCTGGCGGCGCTGGATAGCTTTGAGCGTCTGGCCAGGCAGTTCCGCGAGGCCCTGGAATCGGGCGATGCCGAGAGTATCGAGGCGGTGCTGAGGCTGGCCAAGAGGCGGCGCGACAGTCTGCTTAACCGCTGAG
>JAWLHX010000075.1:0-17467 GCA_041690105.1 Phycisphaerae bacterium | reverse complement strand
CGGGGCCGCGTGGGCGAATCCCTTTTTTCCATTGTTCCGGCGGTGCGCTTTTGTCCGCAGGAGCTTAAGTGCGGTCTTAAGTCATCACTGTCATTATCGGCGATGTGGCCCAGGCAGTCCTTGATGCAGGTCAAAACCGGGGATTTCCTTAAAAAATCTGCAACAATTTTTCTGCGGCGTCAGTTATAAGTTCAGCCGGTCAAAAAACGTGTGGTTTTAAGTGTGGCGGAGTGCGGTGACATAAGGTTGGCAGTGGGGGTTGCTATGGTCCGGGACTGGTGCTATATTCTGAGAATCACGTACAAACGAATCACGCAGGGATGCCCAAAAACGCATGTCGCTGTAGCAGATCGCAAAAAAAACCAGTAGAGCTGTCAAGGTCAGGAAACTGTGCAGGGGGGCACTTTGATGACCGGATTCAGGGGAGAACCTGATTCTATGCTGCGTCCGATGCCGCAAAAGCGGCAGGTTCTGGATTGCCAGCGATTTTTTTCCGCGTCTGATTACCGGGCGATGGGGCGGGGTTACCGTTCGCGCTCGCAGAAGGACAAGTGGATAGTCAAGCTTGACGAGCAGTCGGGCCGGCTGAATTTTTACCGGAGCAAGCGCGGTTACTGCATCTACCAGATGCAGCTGAGGCCGTTGGCGGACGGTGGGGCGATGGCCATGCGGCTGGTGGTCAACCGGGATCAGTCGCAGCACTATTGCTGGAGCGACGAGGACGAAGTTCGCATGTGCAATTACCTGATCGACCTGCTGCTGCTGAAGCGGCGGAGCGATTTTCCGCTTCCGCTTGACGGTCCGAAGGCGGGTCATGGGCTTCATGATCCGAGGCCTGAGGAGTTGCCGCGACCGGATAATTATACGGATATTCTTCTTGAGATTCGCCAGCAGAGCCAGCACGCTCGTTTGCGTTGTGCCTGCAGTTCGACGGCGCGGGATAGTGGAGTTGACCGGCAGTGCCGGGAGCTTTAGCGGCGACGGCGGCGGCAACGGCACATGCTTCTGCCGTTACCCTTCTCCCTTGACGGGAGAAGTGGCCCGCAGGGCCGGATGAGGGTGAGGCTTTGGCTTGTGCTTAAGGGCGAGGAGTTTTCGGCGCGGCGACACCCTCACCTGTCTCCGCTAAAGCGGAGACATCCTCTCCCGTCAAGGGAGAGGGGTTAACAGCAACGGCAACGGCAACGGCAACGGCAACGGCAACGGCAACGGCAAAAACAACACCCTCACCTGTCTCCGGCATTCGCCGGAGGCATCCTCTCCCTCAAGGGAGAGGGGTTAACGGCAACGGCAACGGCATCCCCCGGCAATGCCGGGGGTTTTAGAACAGCAGCGGCGGCAACAGCAGCAGCGACGGCGACAGCAATAGCAACGGCGGCAATCGTCGAGCTGTGTTCGGGCAAATCATACCATATTACCTCATAAAACATCTTGCACGCGAGATTTGAAGGCACTGTCTGCGGTGGCGGGGTTTCTTTGCCTTGTCGGGCGGGGGGTGTTAGAATTATCGGGCTGGTGCGGGTGCGGGGGGAAATGGCGCGGTTGGGGCTGCTGGATTGGCAGGCCGAGTGGTTTCTGGCGACACAGGAGTTGTCATGGCCTGACTTTGTCAGACCATGGCACCGACGGCAACGGCATCCCCCGGCAGTGCCGGGGGCTTTAACAGCAACAGCAACGGCAACAACGGCATCCCCCGGCAGTGCCGGGGGCTTCAACGGCAACGGCAACGGCAACGGCAGCGGCAGTGGCAGCGGCAGCGGCAACGGCAACGGCGGCACCCACAAACGAGTTTGTGGGTGGCACCCGAGGATTCGTGGCGTTGTGGGGAAGTTATCGTGTGAGTTGGGGCCGTGGCAGCGGACGGGTGCTTCAGGGTCTACGCGTTTAAGGGCAGGGGTTTGGCTGAGCAGAAGAACAGTTTGCGGCGCAGGAAGATGGGCTGGGTGGCCTGGCTTGTGCTGATTGTGGTGGTGCTGCTGGTGGGCGGCATTGCGGCCGGTCCGTCGCTGGTTCCGTCGGGTTATCTGTCGAGGCAGATAGCGGCGGAGTTGCGGGCCTCGACTGGCCGCGAGGTGGAGGTGCGTGGGGCCAGCCTGGGTTGGTTCAGCGGGCTGCAGGTGGATGACATCCGCATTGCCTGCTACGGCGGGATTGACTGCGACGCCGATGGGGCGGCGCATACGGCCGGCGGTTCAGTGGGTTCGGCAGGCGGGTCGGCGCATACGGCCGGCGGTTCGGTGGGTTCGGCTGATGGATTGGCGCTTACGGCTGGCGGACCTGCGCATACGGCCGGGGGTGGAAAGCTTTCGTCCAATGGGTCGGGCTTGGGCGGGGCGCATTCGGTGGTGCATATTCAGGATTTGTCGCTCAGCTATGAGCCGTGGGAGATGCCTGGCGCTCTGCTGGGTGCTGCTCCGTCGTTTGGTCGGGCTCGCATCGGTCGGCTTTCGTTGGGCGTGGTGCGTGGTGCCGATGGTCGGCTGAATCTGCCCGAGGGTGGTGAGCAGGGCCCGCCTCCGGAATTCGACAGTATAGAGGTGCTGGACGGCGAGATTGATTTTCTGGACGAGGGTTCGGGCCTGCGTCGGCGGCTCAGTGGGCTTAAGCTGAAGATGGGCCGCCTGGCTCGCGGGCAGAAGGCCTACCTGACCGGCAGCGCCGGGCTTCATTCGCCGCGGCATCAGCCGGGCAGCCTGCCCACGGGTGGCATCATATCAATAAACGGTCTGGCTGATCATCTGGATTTGCGCAATTTGCAGCAGATAATCGGCGGCTGCGACGTGCAGTGGGAGTCGGTGAACCTGGGGGACCTTGTTCCGCCGCTGGCCCGCTCGGGGGTGGCGGTGCTGGTCGATGCTCCGACTGATGGCAAAGTAAGCCTGACGATATCGGCGGGCGAATTGATCGGCTTTGACGGCAGCCTGAGCCTGAGCAAGCTGGTGGTGAGCCAGGATGGCAGCCAGCATCGGGACCTTGCGGCGGAGCAGATGGCGGTGAGTTTCATCGGCTCGTACAACCGCACGAGCGGGCTGACGGTGATCCGTCCGCTGCAGATTTCTGGTTCGGGCAGTTCGTTGCGGCTGGAGGGGGCAATCGAGAGCTCGGCCGGGGGGCTGCTCAATGGTCACGTGGGCATCAGCGGGATTGTGAGCTGGACTCCGCTGAAGGAGGTTGTGCCTTCGCTGGCGCGGTCGCTGGCGTCGTTTCAGACGGCGACCGGCACGGCTCATGTTCGTCAACTTGATGTTGAGATTGTGGACAGCGTGGCCAGCGTGAAAGGGCTGATTGACCTGGGTCGCAGCGAGCTTGTACTGGAGCCGGTATTTCAGAAGCAATCGGACCGGGCCGCGGTGCTGACGATTGATGCTGCCCTGGACCTTGTGCGGGGCACGGTTGACGTGGCTGAGGTTTCGCTTCTGCTGGCTCCGCCGAGTGTGCCGATGGAGGGCGAGGCCGCGCCTTCGGGCGATGTCCGCATCAGTATGTCCACGGGCGGCCGTGAGGTGCCATTGGGGGCCGGCGGCGAGGCCAAGGCCGTTGTGCTGACGATAGATGTTCCGGACATCAGGCTGTTGCCGCGGCACGTTCCTGTTTCGGGCGAGGTGATACGGCAGCTGGAGGCCACCGGGGCGCTGGCGGTCGAGGCGCTTATTTTTCCCTCGGTGGAGGGTATTCCGGCACAGGTAACGGTTGATGCTGCGGGGCTTAGTTTGCGGACTTCGGCCGATTCGGTTAAGCCGGCAGGCGAGCCGCTTAGTCTGCAGGTGATGGGTCTGCTGCAGGGGGCGCACGGTCAGGCTGAGGGTCGTCTGGTTTCGGTGCGGCTGGGCGAAGGCGAGACGCGCTGGGCGGGCCGGGCCTACGGCGAGCCGGGGACGGCGTCTTCGGCGGAGCGGTTGATAATAGAGGGTCGGCTTGATGTCCGCGAGACGGGGCAGTGGCAGAAGCTTCTGCGTCCGTTGCTGCCGCCGGCGGGGCCGAGTGTGGGGCTGGTGGGTAATTTAAGTGCGCAGCTTGAGTGCGCCATCGACGAAAACGAGATTGACCTGAAGGCTCATGTTGATGCCGGCCGTGCGGCAATTGAGGTTGCCGCCGCGGCGGGTGGCGGGCGACTGTTTGTCAAGCCGCTTGGCCGGCCGATGGAGATTGACGGTCGGGTGAGCATTAACCGGGGCGAGCAGCGGTTGACGGTATCGCAGCGGGTAAGCCTTGGTGCTAATCGGCTGGTGCTGGACCTGGTTGACGTTGTGGCCGATGAGCTGCAGGTGCCGCAGAATGCCCGGGTCGATCGGTCGGTCGGGTCGGCGGTGGTTGATCAGGAGGCCTTGCGTCGGATGGCGGCCCAGCGTGCGGGCGGGGCGTCGCTTTCGGTTGCCCTGGAGGCGGGGCGGGTGGAGGAGGTTCTGGAGCTTCTGCCGCAAGTAAGCGCTGCCCTGAGCGAATATAATCCGTCGGGGGCGTTGCGGCTGAAGCTGACAGGGCGTACGGGTCTTGGGCTCGAAGACCGGCTTTTAATCAGCGGGGAGATTGATGCCACGGGCCTTACTTACGGTGTTCCGGGTCATCTGACGAAGCAGGCTGGATTGCATCAGACGCTTGATTTTGTTTTGCGAATTCCGCAGCGTGGCGAGTCGGAGCTTGACGTGGTTGAGTTGCAGCAACTGGATGCTCAGCTTGGCGGCAGCACCATGGCCATGAGCGGCGAGGTATCGTTTAACGCCGACGTTGGTCGTGTTGCCTCTCGATTTCCGACCATGGTTCTGACTGTGCATGAGGTTGGTTTGAAGGGCAAGGTTCTGCTGGTGCAGGACGCCGAGCTTCAGGCCTTCAGCCACTGGTGGGACGAGTTTTCGTCGCGTCACGATCTTAAGGGTCGGGCGACGCTGGATGTGGCCGTCAGGGGCAGCCGCCGTGGGGGCTCGCTTGAGTTTTCGGCCGATGCCTCGGAGGCGTCCTTCCGTTATGGTCAGGATACCGAGAAGCGGCGGGGCGTGCCGGCTTCTTTCAAGGCCCGCATAGCCAGCGGCGAACAGGCGGGGCTTTTGAACATTATCGACGCCCGGCTCGACCTTGGCGACAGCTACCTGACTTGCGGCGGCACGCTGTACAGTGGGCGTCGCGTGCCATTTGCCTTGGAGGACATAGCGGGGGCCGAGCTGCGGATAGAGGCCGATAGTCGGCGGCTGAACAACCTGGCCGAACTTTTGCCGCTGCCTGGGCTGGCCCAGTTGCGTCCGCGCGGGGCCCTGACCACCAGACTGTACGTGGCGGCCGACAGGTATGGGCTGACGGTTGAGGAGGGGGAGTTTTCGTTCGATAATCTGGAGCTTGACTTCCGCGGCACGCCGCTCTCGCTGACGGGCGAGTTGGAGCTTTCGCGTCAACGGCTTCAGGCCGATGGGCTGAAGATCAGGGCGGACGGTTCGACGGTGGTGCTGGCGGCCGACATTGCCTCTCCGCTGGACAGCCCGCGTGGCAGCCTGGCCATCAGCGGCACGTACTTCAATCTGGACCGGTTGCTGCAGGCCCTTGGTGCGGTGCCGCAGAGTGCGGAGGGCGGCAAAGAGCTGGAGGGCGCTGGCGGCGGCGAGGCGGCCGTGGCCGCGGGGGTGACGATTGACGGTCGGGCAGAGGTGACGGTGGCGGCTGCCGATGAAGAGGCGGAGCTTATTCCGAGCGAGTGGCCGCAAATCAGCCGGTATCTGAGCAGCTCGAACATCAGCGGGGCCATTACGATTGACAACTTCATCTGGAAAGACGAGCTTGGCGTTGTGTACGACTGGCAGGCCTTCAGTACGGAGTTCAGGCTGAGCGAGGGGCGGCTGGACGTGCACGACTTCAAGGCGGTGTGGCGTGGCGGGGTGGTCAACGGTGCGGTGGGGATTGACTTTGAGCCGGCCAATCCGCTGGTGCACACGCGCTACAACATTCGTAACATTGCTGCCGGCGAGGCGATTCAGCCGCTGATAAATCACCAGTTTCCGGACATGGTGGTCAAGGGCGCCATCAACCAGGTTTATGATGCCCGGGAGAATCTTTTCGCCACGGCTGCAAGTCCGAGCTATCCGGTGGGGGCGACGCTGTTCGAGGCCAGCGATGGGTCGATGTCGGGCCCGGCGGCGCCGCAATGGCTGACCGACCTGATTCCGGGCCTTAAGCTGACCACCTATAATTTCTCGCGTATGCAGAGCATTGGCCGGCTGGAGGCCGACGGGCGGTCGGTTAACCAGATGCTCTTCGATGGTTCGCCCTATTCGTTGTTTATTGATGGCCAGACCATGGCCGACGGGGCGGCGGTGTACGTGCTGGGTGTCGATCTGATGAACAGCCTTGAGCGGGGCGATGCCACGCGGTCGCTGGAGCAGGGTCGGGTGCCGCTGATGGAATTCAAAGGGCGGATTGTGGACAGTGCCTGGGAGGATCTTGAGGTCCGGTTCAAGCTTCCTCACGAGGTTGCGTACGATGTGTTGCTGCGTCGGAATCTGCTGGTGCGACTGCTGGATAAGAGCGGAGTGCCGCAACGTCCGGACTTTACGCCTTATCGCTTTCAGGGGGATGGTGGCAGTGGGGATGGCCGACGTCCAGCACCGGCGGAGCAGTAGCGGGGGGTGGGTGAGAGGGGTTAACGGCAACGACATCCCCCGGCAGTGCCGGGGGCTTCAAAAGCAACGGCAACGGCAACGGATGAGGGTGGGTCCTTACCCTTCTCCCTTGAGGGGGAAGGTGGCCCGCAGGGCCGGATGGGGGTGAGGTTTGGTCGCGCAATAGGTGGGAGTTTTCCGCGCGGCGACACCCTCACCTGTCTCCGCTTCGCGGAGACATCCTCTCCCGTCAAGGGAGAGGGGTCAACGGCAACGGCATCCCCCGGCAGTGCCGGGGGCTTTAAAAGCAACGTCAACGGCAACGGATGAGGGTGAGGCCGTCACCCTTCTCCCTTGACGGGAGAAGGTGGCCCGTAGGGCCGGATGAGGGTGAGGCTTTGGCTTGTGCTTAAGGGCGAGGAGTTTTTCGCGCGGCGACACCCTCACCTGTCTCCGCTTCGCGGAGACATCCTCTCCCGTCAAGGGAGAGGGGTTAACGGCAGCGGCTTTGTTGTTTAAGCCCCGGGCATTGCCCGGGGATATTGTAGTAACGAGGCTGAGGGTGGTAGGCGCAATCGCAGGTGCAACAATGCCGGAGCGATCCCCCGGCAGTGCCGGGGCTTTATAGGCAAACGGCAACGGCGACGGCAACGGGCGGCACCGGCGGCCATGGCGCCGGCATTGTATATGGGCTTGCCAGCGGGGAAATCAATCAGTAACATCTGAAGGTCGCTGCACGATAGTAATGTTGCTGGGCTGAGACTGAGGCCGGCATTCACTTTTGCGTGTTTGTGCACCTGGTGCTGCGGGCGTGACATAATCGGACATCATGAGGCTGACATCTCTGGAGAGAATTGAAATGGCTAAGCTGTTGCTGACCGGAAAATGGCAGATGCGTCAACTGGCCGACAAGCCGCGCGTCAAGTGGACTCCCGCCGTGGTTCCCGGCTGCGTTCATACCGACCTGCTGAACGACGGGCAGATTCCCGATCCGCACGTGGGCACCAACGAGCTGGACATTCTATGGATTGACGATGCCGACTGGGAGTATGAGCGGACCTTCAGCGCTTCGGCTGAGCAGGCGGCGGCCGCCGTGCAGCAACTGGTGTTTGACGGGCTGGACACGATTGCCGAGGTCTACCTGAACGACGAGCTGGTGGGCAATGGCGAGAACATGTTCCGGCAGTATCGCTTCAATGCCCGGGGTAAGCTGGTGGAAGGCGAGAATTCGCTGCGAGTGATTTTCCGGTCTCCGCGGCAGTATGCCCTGAAGCGTCGCGAGAAGCACACCACGCATGTGCCCGTCGAGGCCTTCCATAACTGGGCCCTGCATCCGCCGCGTCCCAATGGCCGCAGCGCCATCCGCAAGGGGCAGTACCAGTTCGGCTGGGACTGGGGCATTTATGCTCCGACCAGCGGCATCTGGCAGCAGTGCTACCTGTTCACCAGCCCGGACGCCTGGATCGACAGCACGAAGGTCATCCAGCATCACAAGAAGAAGTCGGTGGAGCTGGAGGTGAAGGCCCTGGTTTCGGCGGGCAAAGCCAGCAGCGGCACGCTGGTTGTGCGGGTGGATGGCGAGGCCGAGACGCGGGTGGCGGCCAGGCTTAAGCGCGGCGAGAACCAGCTGACGGCCAGTTGCACGATTAAGAACCCGCGGCTGTGGTGGCCGGCCGGTCAGGGCGATCAGCCGCTGTACCAGTTGCGTGTTGAGTGGATTTCGGATGTGGCGCCGGAAGTGGCGGCCGACAGTTACCAGACGCGCATCGGCCTGCGGACGGTTGAGCTGGCGCAGGATAAGGAGAAGGTTGGCCGCACGTTCAAGTTCCGCATCAACGGTCGCGACGTTTACTGCAAGGGTGCCAACTGGATTCCGGATGATGTCTTCCCCACGCGGACGACGCCGGAGCGGCTCGAATTCTTGCTGCAAAGCACGGTCGACGCGAACATGAACATGCTCCGCATCTGGGGCGGCGGCATTTACGCCGAGGAGCAGTTTCTGGACCTCTGCGACGAGAAGGGCATTATGCTCTGGCACGATTTCATGTTCGCCTGTGCGGCCTATCCGGAGGACCGGCAGTTTCTGCGAAACGTCGAGGCGGAGATGACTTACCAGATTCGCCGCATGTTTAACCGGGCCAGCGTGGTGCTGTGGTGTGGCAACAACGAGAATCAGCAGATGGCCTACCACTGGTCGGCGGCCCGTCCGGCGGCGCAGCAGAAGAAGATTCAGAAGGCCTACGAGAAGCTGACCTACCAGACGCAGGAGCCGCTGGTCCAGCGAGAGGATCCGACGCGTCCGTGGTGGCCGAGTTCGCCCAGCGGACAGCGCGGCGTGATGACCACCGGCCATGGCGACCCGGCCCTTGGCGACATGCACTACTGGGCCGTGTGGCACGGGCGCGAGCCGTTCTCGGCCTACATGACCCTGCGGCCGCGCTTCTGCAGCGAGTTCGGCTTCCAGAGCTTCCCGAGCATCGACACGCTGAAGACGGTTGCCCGGCCAGAGGACATGAACGTCTCGTCGCCGGTAATGGAACACCATCAGCGAAACATGGCCGGCAACTCAATTATCACCGACTTCCTGACGCGGCACTTCCGCTTCCCCACGACCTTCGACGGCTTCTGCTATCTGTCGCAGGTTAACCAGGGGCTGTCGATGAAGATGGCCATCGAGCATTGGCGTCGCATAAAGCCCTGGTGCATGGGCACGCTTTACTGGCAGTTGAATGACGACTGGCAGGTTGCCTCGTGGGCCAGTATCGATTATCTGCTGCGCTGGAAGGCGACGCACTACATGGCTCGCCGCTTCAACGCTCCGTTGCTGGGCAGCGTGTACGACGAGGCCCAGTTTATTCTGGCCCAGAACAGGGGCCGGCCGGTTGCCGACATGCCGGCCGACGCTCCGCTGCAGCTATGGGCGACGAGCGACGAGCCGCAGCCGATGGAAGGCTCGTGGCAGGTGGTGGCTCATCATGCCCAGAGCGGCCGCCGGTTGTGGCGCAGCAGCGGCAAATTCAGCCTGAAGGCGGGCGAGTCGAAGTCGGTGGCGGATCTTCCTCGGCAGGAGATTCTGGCCAAGGCGAAGGGCGAGGCCCAGTTGGTGTACCTGACGACGCAGGTGAAGTCGGGCAAGCTGACGTCGGAAAACACGTTCCATTTTGTGGACCTGAAGCGGACCGACCTGCCGCAGGCGAAGATCAGCAGCAAGGTCACGGGCGGCAAGGACGGCGGGTTCAGGATTGAGCTCAGTTGTGATGCTCCGGCTTATTATGTGGAGCTTTCGACGGGGGATTATCGCGGCGTGTTCAGCGATAATTATTTCTGCCTGACTCCGGGGAGCAAAAAGGTGCTCGAGTTCCGGCCGTTGGATAAGGTTACCGAACGGCAGTTGGTGGCGGCTCTTAAGGTCCGTAGTGTGCGGGATACTTATTGAGTGACGGCAACGGCCACGGCATAACGGCAACGACATCCCCCGGCAGTGCCGGGGGCTTCAAAAGCAACGGCACCGTAAGCACCCACAAACGAGTTTGTGGGTGCTTACGGCTTGGCATGGTCGCATGGTATCGCTGGTTCGTGAATGGGTGTGGCCGGCTGACATTTCCGGCGGAATAGAAGTTATCATGGCCTGACTTCGTCAGACCATGGCACCGTGCAACGGCAAAAAAGGCAACGGCGTCCCCCGGCACTGCCGGGGGCTTCAAAAGCAACGGCAACGGCAACGGCGACACCCTCACCTGTCTCCGCTGAAGCGGCGACACCCTCTCCCGTCAAGGGAGAGGGGTTAGCGGCAACGGCCACAACATGTTTACTGGGTGTCGGTGGGCGGGGTTGTTATGTTGCTGGCGCCTTGGTAGGTGTTGCCGCGCCATTTTACGCGGGACCAGCCGAGGCGGATGAACAGTCCCTTGATCAGCGTTGAGAACATCAGCAGCAGGGCCAGCGGATGCAGCAGGACGTAGAGCGGGGGCGAGTTGGCCATGCGGTGGAAGCGGGCCAGGACGGTCAGCATGACTGTAATCTGCACCAGGCCGAGAGCGAAGAGCATGTTCCACAGAGGCGACTGCCATTGCTGCCCCCTGGCCAGCAGGCCGCTGCTGACGGTAAACCAGTAGGGGCCGAAGCTGACCAGCAGGACCAGCAGCAGGGCCACCAGGTAGTTTGGCAGGCTGCTGAATGAGCCGCTGAAAATTCGCGACCAGCCGCGCCAGACCTGGCTGAATGTGCTGTACATGCGGACGCTGAAGATGTTCTGGCTGACGGCCGTGATGGCCCGGAAGCCGCTATGCTTGACGTGGCGGGCGAAGGCGATGTCTTCCACCAGCACGTTGCGAACCTGCTCAAAGCCGCCCACCTGCTGAAATGCCTCGCTCCTGATGAGAATGAACTGACCGTTGGCGAAGGCTGCGGGGCTGTCCGGATTGTTGACCCGGTCGGGGCGGTGGTAGACGGCCAGCAGGCTGCCGCAGGTTGGCATGAGCAGTTTTTCGGCAAAGCTGCGCAGGGTCAGCGAGGGCCACAGGCTGAGCATGTCGCCCTGCTGATCGAGCGCGTGGCGCATGACGGCCCGCACGCTGCCGGGGCTGAGGCGGCAGTCGGCATCGACAAACAGCAGCCATTGGCCGGTGGCCTCCGCGGCCCCGGTCTGCATGGCGTGCGGCTTGCCGAACCAGCCCTCGGCCAGGTGACTGACCTGCACCAGGCGCAGACGCGAATCGGTGGCGGCCCGTTGTCGGACGATGTCGGCCGTGCGGTCGGAGCTGCGGTCGTCAATGACGATAAACTCCAGCTGGGGGTAATCCAGCTCGAGCAGACTGTCGATGCAATCGCCTATGTTCTCTTCTTCGTCCTTGGCGGCCACCAGAATTGTTACCACTGGCGGATTGTCGGGCAGTTCGGCCGATGGATCGGGCCGCACCAGAATCTGCTTTCGCAGGGCCTTGCTGATCAGCAGATGCCGGACCAGCCAGAGGCTCAGCAGCATGAATCCGACGACGATTGCAGTGACTTCAACGGGCGTCATAATTCGCACTTCCTTGTTTTGTTACGATCGTCCTGCAGCATTTCGCCGCAGGGCCAGAATAAGTTCCACCTCGCCGGTCATAAGCTCCAGTTCGCGTCCTATTTCGACCACGCTGCGGCCCTCGGCCGCCAGGCTGTAGACGCGGGCGTACTTGTCATCGGCCGATGTTGCCGACGGTGCCTGCCCGGCATCGTCTTCGGCAGGGTCGGCAGCGGCGGGTGATGGGCTGCCAGCGGCCTTGCGCCTGTCTGCAGCATTTGACGATGATGCCGGGCTGCGCGTGCCGGACGATTGCCCGCCGGGCTCGGCCCCGCTGCTAAGCCCGAGCCGCTTGAGCTCGGCAATCTTCTGATCGGCCTCCTTGATGAGCAGATTCAGCGCCCGCAGGCGGGTGTCGATCTGGCCGCCCACCTGCCGCGACATCTGCTCCAGCTCCAGCATCAGGGCCTGCATCGAGTCAGCAAGCTGGCGTCGCTCGTTGCCCGCCGGGCCACCCGCCCTGGTGGGGCCGTCGGCGTCATTCCATTCGCTCGCCCCGCGGGCCGTGGCGTCAGCTCCGCCAGCGCGTCGCCTTGCGGATGCGGCAGGTGCTGGCGTCGCGGGTCGAGCCGATGCGGCGCCGGTTACGCTTGCCGCGGAGCGCTGGCCGGCACCACTATGGCTGCCCGCGTGAGAGGTCGGCCGATTGGTTCCGTCAGTCTGCCGCCGCCTCAGCACTCGCCGCCGGGCCAGCACCAGGACAATCAGCACAATGCCGCTGAAGAGGGCGATCCAGGTGCTGGCATCGGCTCCGCCTGATTCGGCCGCGACCTCCAGTTGCGAGACATCGGCCTCGCCTGCCGCCGTGGCCAGGAGGGAGTTTGTGGAAATTGCCAGCAGCTCCAAGAGTGCCAATCCCGTTGCTCCGCCTTTACTTCCTGCCGCTATTGGCAGCCTTGTCGCCGCCATGCCAGGCCAGCAGTGCCGCCTGCATAACCTGCTGGACGCTCGTCCCGGCCGCCTCGGCCGCCTCGGCCGCCCGGCGGCAATCCTCGTATTCCGGAGCCACCCGCACGGTCTCCTGGCCACGCAGGCCAAGCTTGATGCGCAGCGGTCCGAAGGCTGTCTCGACCGTCTGGTGCTGTCGTCGCAACATGCTGCGCTCGGCCGTGTAGTGCCGCAGGCCAAAGGTGGTCGTATGATCGAAGAGCAGTTGCTGCATTTGTTGCCGCTGGTCCGGGCGTGCCAGGCAGGAGAGCATGACGGCGCTACGTCCCTTTTTCATCATGATGGGCGTGGTGTAGACGTCCAGTGCCCCGGCGGCCAGCAGTCGGGTGGCGGCATCGGCGATGACTTCGGCAGTGGCGTCGTCGAGGTTGGCCTCTATGATGCAGACGCGGTCGTGCTCCAGGCCGTCATCGGTGGCGGCCTCTTCGGCCGGGCCGGCCTGGCCGATGAAGACCCGCATGATGTTGGGGATTGTCTTGCCGGGCCGCGTGCCGGTGCCAACGCCGATGGCCTGCGGGGTCATGGCGGGCATGGGGCCGAACCCCTCGGCCAGGGTAGCCAGTATGGCCGCACCGGTGGGCGTGGTCAACTCGCCGGGCTCGGTGCTGGGGCGGGTCGGCACTCCGCGCAGCAAAAGAGCGGTGGCCGGAGCCGGGACTGGCAGCAGGCCGTGGGCGCAGCGTACGGTGCCGCTGCCCGGCGGAATGGCCGAGGCGTAGACTTTATCAATGCCCAGCAACTCCAGGGCCAGGGCCGCCCCGACAATGTCGACAATAGAATCGACCGCCCCGACCTCGTGAAAATGGACCTCCTCGGGCGTTGAGCCGTGAACCGCCGCCTCGGCCTCGGCCAGCTTCTGGAAAATGTCAGTCGCCCGGCGGGCGGCCCGCGGTGGCAGGTTGGCCGCTTCGATCATGGGGCGAATCTCGGCCCAGGAGCGCTGGTGTTCGTGACTGTGGCCGTGGCCGGCTTCGTGCGAGTGGCCGTGATCGTGCGAGTGGCCTTGGCTTTGATCGTGATCGTGCTTGTGCTTATGGTCATGATCGTGATGCTTGTGATGTTCGTGATTGTGGCCATGGTCGCGGCTATGGCCGTGGGCGGCGTCGTCAGCGTGGTCGTGCTTGTGCGGATGTTCGTGGCCGTGCGGGTGCTCGTGCTTGTGCGGGTGCTGGTGATCGTGCGGAGCGGCCTGGGGCTCTTCGGCGGCGGGCTCGTGGTTATGATCAAGATGCACCACAAAACGCGTGGCGGTGATGCCGTGGCGAATTTCGCGGCTCGTGCTCAGGCTGTAGCCCGGCAGATTGAGGTTGGCCAGGGCCTTGTCGAGTTGCTCCAGGGGCAGTCCGGCATCGAGCAGAGCGGCCAGAATCATGTCGCCACTGGCTCCGCTGAAGGCGTCAAAATAAGCTATTTTCATCATCACTCCTTTAACTGCGTGGCAAAACCGGCTGCCCGTCCGTAAATTTACTGCCGCGGCAGCCACTGGCAGAGGTGCTATCTTAGAAAGTAGCTGCCCGCTACGCAAGTGTGCCCCGGGTTGTTATTGACAGAGCGGCGGCGGAAGACTATTAACGTGCACATGAATGAGCGAATCGGCATTTTTGGCGGCAGCTTTAATCCCATCCACCGGGCCCACCTGACCATGGCCGCGAAGGTCGTCGAGCGCTTCCAGTTGTGCAAGCTGCTGCTGATGCCGAGCCGCCAGCCGCCGCACAAATCATCTGATGACTTGGCAACCGGTGCGGACCGCCTGGCCATGTGCCAACTGGCCGCAGCCGATGAGGAGCGCATTGAGGTTACCGACCTTGAGCTTGGGCGGCAGGGTCCGAGCTATACGGTTGACTCGCTGCAGGATTTGCGGGTCGAGTATCCGCAGGCCGAGCTGCTGCTGGTTATCGGTGCCGACATGCTGAAGATATTCCACCAATGGGTGGCCTTTGAGCAGATTCATGCCCTGGTGCGGCTGGTTACCTTTCCGCGGCCGGGTGTTGATCTCGGCGAACTGCCCGAGCTGCGCGAAGCCCTGGGCGATGCGGCCGTGGAGCGTCTGCTGGGCGATGTGCTGGACGTGGAACCGATGGAGGTTTCCAGCACCGATGTCCGCAACCGCGTCCGCGCGGGCCAGCCGATTGAGCACCTGGTGCCCCCGGCCGTGGCCGATTACATTGCCCGGCACAATCTGTATCGCTGACCTCTGCTAATCATCATCATTATCGTCGCACAAATCAGGCTATCATGATAATCGGGCGGCAAGGCCGGGTGGGGCGGAGCGATGGTCGCCGCTGGCAGGCGTTTTAAAGGAGTGCACGCGATGGTGCAGATGCGTCGGATTGACGAGCATACGCAGGAGCTCATCCAGGAGCCGCCCATGGTCACGGCCGCCAGGGTCTTCACTCATCCGCAACTGGTGGTTGAGGGCGAGGCCCTGGGGCAGCTGGGCGATGCGGCCAGCATCGACCCGGAGGCCATTGTGCTGGCCACGCCGGATATTCATTCCGGCTACGGTGTGCCCATTGGCTGCGTGTGGGCCAGTCGGCATTACATTTCGCCCTCGGCTGTTGGTTACGACATAAATTGCGGCATGCGATTACTGCTCACGCCGGCCGATGCGGCAGAGGTGGACGTGGCGGCCCTGGCCAATTCGGTGCGGCGCGACATACCGCTGGGCGAGGGGCAGAGCAACGTGCGGGCCCGCTCGCGGGAGGCGTTGCTGCGTCTGCTGGGCGAGGGCGTGCCGGCCGTGGCCGAGCTGGTGGACGGCAACAGGCGGTTTGCCGAGGCCTACCGGCCCGACGAGCTGGCCGACGACATTGAGCGGATTGAGGACAATGGTTCGCTGGCGGCCGATGCCACGATTGTGGCCGAGCGGGCCCTGGACCGCGGAGCCGACCAGTTTGGCACCCTTGGCGGCGGCAATCATTTTGTGGAATTCCAGCGTGTGGAGCGGATTGACGATGCCGCCCTGGCGGCCGAGTGGGGGCTGCGCCTGGGTCAGCTTGTGGTCATGATTCATAGCGGAAGCCGCGGCTTCGGTCACGAGGTCGGCGGGCACTACATGAAGGCGGCGGCAGCCGACTGCCAGGCCCAGAACCGTTTCATGCCCAGCGCCCAGCTGGCCTACGTGCCGATTGAAAGTCAGCTTGGCCAGTCTTACCGGCAGGCCATGCACTGTGCGGCCAATTTCGCTTACGTCAATCGGCAGGTCATGGCTACGTTGTTGCGTCACAATTTGCGGCGCGCTTTGGGCGACAACGTCAGCCTGCCGCTGCTGTACGACGTGGCCCACAACATCGCCAAGTTCGAGATGGTGGCCGACGGGTATCAGTACTGCGTGCATCGTAAGGGAGCCACGCGGGCTTTTCCGCCGTCGCGGATGGCCGGTACGCCGTTTGCGGGGACGGGTCAGCCGGTGCTCATTCCGGGCTCGATGGGCACGGCCAGTTACCTGCTTTGCGGGGTAGAATCGGGCGGGCGGAGCCTCTTCAGCGTCAACCACGGTGCGGGGCGGGTTATGAGCAGGACGGCGGCCAGCGGTCGCGGGCGTCGCGGGCAGCAGCACGAGGCGGCCATCAGCGACAGGGAGTTTCATGAGTCGATGCGGGGCATTACGCTCATCTGCCAGGACAAGCGGCGGATAAAGGAGGAGGCCCCGCAGGCCTATAAGGATATCGACCTGGTGATAGAGACGGTGGTGGGAGCGGGGCTGGCCCGCAGCGTTGCCCGCTTCCGGCCGCTGGCGGTTTTGAAGGGTTGATATTTTGTGCCAGTTGAAGCCCTGGCATCGCCGGGGGATATTCATTCAAAGTAACAATGGGCAACGGCGAGCACCCACAAACGAGTTTGTGGGTGCTCGCCCAACGTATTGGTATTGTTGTTGTTGAAGCTCCCGGCACCGTCGGGGATATTTGGAACGGTCACCGGCAGGATGCCCGTGGCACTGTAAAACGACCTCACCGCCCTCCGGCCCATCCCTGCCTTTTTGCCGATGACATTGCTGGCCTGAAGATGTAAAATACGCCTGACGTGCAGCTTAGGGAAAATCGTAGGGTCGCGTCGGGTTTCCATGTAAGATTGAATCCGGGTAGCGACCGGGGGGAAATTAAGGAGGGCAATCTGTAATGAATAATCGAAAATTCTGGCGGCACAAATTGCCGGTGCCAGGCCTGGTGTTGCTTGGCGGCCTGCTGCTGGTTTTCTCCGGATGCAATGGCGGCAGCAATGGCGATCAGGCCCAGAGCGTCTGGGAACAACCACCCGCCGAGGCCAATGCGGACTCCTTCGCCAAGTTCCACAACAAGGTGCCGCCCAATACAATTCTTCTGGGCGAATTTGGCGGCGAGAACGTCAGGGGAGCCAAGGTACTGGAAGGCGAACTGAAAGCCGCCGGCCTGAAGGATGTTTTCGTCATCGGCAACCAGCAGGAGGCCTACCTCTGCTACGGCCTCTATACCGATACCGACCCGTTGCGCAACAAGCGTTATGCCGAAGACAAGATGCGGCTTTCCACCGTTCGCACGCCCGACGGGCGGCGGGCCTTTCCGATGCTGCTGGCGATGCCGCTGCCTGAGGCCACTCCGCCCACCGAATTCGACATAACCAAAGCCCCCGCCCCCTATACCGTGATGGTCGCCACCTTCGACCTTTACGGCCGCAAGCAGCAGGCTGCCGACCATGCCCGCAAGCTGCGCCAGCAGGGCTGGGAGGCCTACGTCTACCAGGGCGAAACCATGAGCCACGTGACCATCGGCGGCTTTACGACCGAGATTTTCGAACCCTTGCCGCCCGGCCAGCACGCCAAGCCCGGCCTGCAGCGAAAAATCAGGTCGGCCAAGGTCAAGGATATCATGCAGAAGTTCAAGTATCTGTACTGGAATGG
>JAWLHX010000074.1:2156-17998 GCA_041690105.1 Phycisphaerae bacterium | reverse complement strand
TGCGGCTACGCCTACGGCTCCGCCTCCGCACGGCCACATGACAACCACAACCACACCAACAGCACCCACAGCAAATTACACACAAGACATTACACTACTCGCGACTGATGCCGTCGCGGCCGGTGGTGCAAGCGGGCCGATATCAGGCGAAAGATTCTGGCGGAAGGTCAGGCTGCTGCGCAGGTGGTCTTACAGCGGGGCGATGGCTGCAATCTGATCGGCAATCTTTTTGTTTTCGGGGGCGTCCAACTCGTGCTGGGCAGCCAGGCGGACAATTGCTCCGTTCAGGAAATCAATCTCCGTGGGCCGGCCGCGCTCAACGTCCTGCCGCATGCTGGAGATATTCCCGGCTGTCGCTCGGGCGGCTTCGGTGGCCAGGGCCACGGCCTGCTCGTCGGAAATATCAATTCCCTCGGCCCGGGCAACGGCCGCCGCCTCCTGGGCCAGGGCTGCCATCTGGCGGGCCAGCGGGGCGCGCTGCAGCAACTCGCCATTACGCACACCGGCCAGGGCCGAGAGCGGATTGATGGCCACATTGGCTACCAGCTTGTTCCATACGGTGGCCGCAATGTTATCGTCAATTTCGGCCGGCAGGCCGGCCAATTCCAGCACGTGGGCTACGGCCGTGGCTATTGGCAGATATTCGCGCCGGCCGTCAATGCGGGTAACCAGGTTGGCCACCTGGCGGATAATGCCGTCGTCATCGGGGCTTGCAGCCTGATACGTTACGGCCTGTATGATACGATGGCGTGCAGCGGCATGGCCCAGACCCTCGACCAGGGCCTCGACTACGCCCAGCCCGTTTTGCAGGGTCAGGATGACGGCCGAGTCCTGAAGATCGGCCAGCCATTGGCCAAGCTTGCCCAGACTGTGGGCCTTGACCGTCACCAGCACCAGGTCGGCTTCGGTCAGCGGGTCGGCCGGCGTAAGCACCTGCGGCTCGGCGTGCAGAGTCTGCCTGCCGACACGCAGGCGCAGACCGGTGTTCCTCAGCCGATGACCGCGCTCGCTGTCGTGGTCGAGGAGGATGACGGTGTGGCCGGCTTTTTCGAGGTGCACGGCGAATACGGTGCCGAGGGCTCCGGGGCCGGCGACGAGAACATTCTGAAATGGCCTGTGAGACATGGTTGTAGTATAACAGAAGCAGACGGTTGCGGCGCAGTATAAATTATCGGCACTAATCGAAATGCTCCACCAGCGAGCCGCGGCCACTGGCGGAGCGGAAAAGGCGGGCAACAGATGATCAGGCTGAGTGATTTACTCGATCGCCAGCGCATCATTATTCTCCAGCAGCGGCACAAGCAGGAGGCCCTGGACGAAATGGTCGACCTGCTGGGCCGCGACGACCGCGTGCACGATGTGGAAGCGCTGCGACGAAGCGTGCACGAGCGCGAATCGATCATGAGCACCGGAGTCGGCTTTGGCATAGCGGTGCCGCACGCGAAGGCCGACTTTGTGGACGACCTGGTGCTGGCTATCGGAGTTTCGACCGAGGGCATCGATTTTGCCAGCCTGGACGATCAGCCGGTGCACATCATCGTTATGATTGCCGCCAATTCCGACCAGCAGGACAAATACATCCGCACCCTGGCCCGGGTCATGCTGCTGCTGAAAAACCCGCAAATCCGCATGCAGATAGCCTCCGCCCATTCGCCCGACGACGTCCTCGACATCCTGCAGGGCTTCTGATATGCAGCGGGCCAGACTCACTCGGTGGCGCGGTGCCATAGTCTGCCGCAACCCCACTCGGGGTGCCACCCACAAACTCGTTTGTGAGTGCTCGCCTCGGTGCCATGGTCTGACGAAGTCAGGCCATGATAACGCCCACAAAGTCATCGTGGATTTCTGCGGACACAAAATCATCAACCGGCCTACTCCGCGACGATTTCGCTCCGCCCTTCCCACTGCCCGCGGCCGCCCTTCAGGGTTTCGCGGCGACCATCGGGCAGAATCACTTCGGCAACCATCTTCGGCGGAATCTTCACACTCAGCTTGACCCGACCACTGCTGTCGCGCCGCCAGTTGGAATCCACCAGCCCCAGCGGCGTCGGCACACGCACTCTGGCCCGGTCAACCTCGGCCAGCGTCACCAGCGGCTCAAAGCGGATTCGACTCCAGCCGACGGCCGTCTGCCGCACGCCGCCGAGGGTCGAGGCCAGGTGCTGCAACGGATGGGCCGACCAGGCATGGCTGACGGAGTGGCCGCCGGGGCGGAATTCGAAGGTCTCCCACGTGCCGCCGTGCGGAATCATCATGGCGTACATCTGCCGGATGTGCCTGACGACCTCGGCCGCGTGGCCCCGCCGGATCATCTCGCCATAAACATAGGTGGCCCAGAAGCTCGATGGCGTCGCCCCCCGCGCCCGCTGCCCCTTCAAAAAGGGCAGCACGCCATTGGCGATAACATCATCGCTGCGCTTGGGCAGCAGGTTGTTCATCAGGGCCAGGGTCTGGCTGTGCACGCTGTAGCGCTGCCGCTGCTTGCCGGCCGTGCCGTCGCGCCACAGGCCCGTTTGCTGGTCCCAGTAATGCTCGGTCACCTGCCGGGCCAGCTTGCGGCGAATCTGCAGCCATTGCCGCCCGCGCTCCGGCAAGCCCGCCGCCTCGGCCAGTTCGGCCAGTACCTCCAGCATTCGCATGTACCACAGGTTTATGGGGGCCGTCGTCTGCGGCGTGTTTACCTCGGCCCAGTCCACGTAATGCCAGTAACGAGGGTCGTATCGCAGCAGCCCGCTTTCGTCCCGCCCCTCGCCCTCGAAATATTCGACCAGCCGGTCAATCTTCTCCAGGTGCGAACGGAAGACATCCGTCCGGCCCGTCTGCCAGTAATGGTCATGAAAGGTCAGTCCCCACATGGCCGAAAAAGCCGGAATGACGCACCGCTGGCAATTCGTCGGAGCGTGGGCGAAGGTCAGCCCGTTGGGCAATTGTTGCCGACCGATAATCCGCAGGCCCCGCTCCAGAAGCCGCCCATCGTCGGCAAGGTGAAAGGTGTTGCGGGCCTGCACCTGGGCATCGCCCCACCACTGGGCCTGCTCGCGCCACGGGGTGTCGACGTAGGCATCCAGCATGCAGACCTGCTGCGTCCGGGCCGAGATGCGATGAATATCGTTGAGCACCGCATCGCTGCAATCGAACCGCCCCTTTACCTCCAGCGGGTAACGCGTCTCGCGCAGCGAAAGCTTCAGGGCCAGCGGCTTGCGGCTATCGCGAGCTACAATGGTAACGTAACGGTGGCCCATAATCTGCATGAACGCGTGCCGCGTCCGCCCGGGCTTCAGGACCAGCCGCGACGCCATGTTGATGCCAACCGAGTGCTTGTCGGCCGCGGGCACAACCGGGCCGCCAGCCTCGGTCAGCAGCTCCGAAAAATGAAAATCCACCAGCTCCCCGCCGGCAGCGCCGCCAGCCTCCACCACCAGCGCTCCCACGCCCAGCGTGCCCAGGTCGACAACAGTGGCCGAGAACCGGCCCGCACCCGCCGCCGGCACCTTCAGCTCCAGCCAGTCGCCCCGCACCCGCCCGGCTTGCTCCGCCTGCCGCCACGACAGTCCGGCCAGCTCCTCGCGCAGCGGAGCAACAATGTTGGGCGTGTCGTCGTAGCCCTTGGCGCAGCGCCCCTCGGCCGCGCCGACGACAGCCTGGTACGGTAGCAGGTTGCTGGTCAGGTTGGGTATGCCCCGGCCTTCCAGCGAGTGCCACGGCGGCGAGCCGAAGGGGACCGCCGCGCTGCCCGCCGGCCAGCCCTTGGGCGGCCGCGGCGAATGAATCCACGACTGGTCGTCGAGTCGGGCATCAACCTGCTCCTGCAGACCCATCTGCACGCTCACGCGGATGACGTCGGGCCGGTGAGCGGGCGAGACGCGCGACCGCCACGAGCCGTCCGAGACAATCTCGAACCGGCCCCAGCGGCCGCCGCAAATCAGGCCGGCCATCCACTCAAACAGGTACTGGAAGTTGCTGATGCCGCTATTGTAGGCCTCGATGCTGATCCAGTTTTTGCCGGGCCGCAGGTGCCGGGCCAGGTCGTATTCGTCAAAGGCCCAGGTGGCCTGAAAACCCCGGGCCGGACCGCGACCCACGTACTGGCCGTTCACGTGCAGCACGTACATCTGGTCGGCGCTGATGAAAAACGGGGCCCGACGCGGAACCGACTTCAGCTCAAAGTCGCGCCGCAACTGGGCGTAAGTGTTGTCCTGATAAGCCACGCCCAGCGGCCATATCCAACTCGCCGGCCGCAATACATGGTCGCCAGCCAATCCGCCCAGCAGCTTCTCGCTCATCTCGTGCCGCCTCTCTCTTTTGGTATCGTCATGATGTGCCGCAGTCTTTCCGATGACTCTCGGCGTGCCCTGTCGGTGCCATGGTCTGACAAAGTCAGGCCATGATGGTTTTCCAACTCGCTGCAATAGCAACGACATCCCCCGGCGGTGCCGGGGGCTTCAAAAACAACAGCAGCCTGACGCCATGAAGTCGGGCGTTATAACGCGACAGAAGTCTCCTTGGCGCGCCTGGGCTGGGTGCTTCGACGACACCCACAAGCAAACAGCCGCTTGCAGGTGGCACCCAACAAAAAGACAAGCAATGGAAAACTATCGCTCCCCCGCCGCCTGCATGGCGTGCAGTGTGCCCTCGTGCAGAATTCGACCGCCACGGACGACCGTCGCCGCCTTCACTACGGGCCGCTCAAAATCAAACGCGCCCGCCCCGCCTTCGCCTGCCCCGGGCCGCCAGGCATCGAGCACCAGGTTGCACACGTTCTGCGAATAGAGCATGGTCGAATGAGCAGGCACCTGCCCCGGCAGATTCATGATGGCCGAGACCGTGACGCCCGAGGCCTCGTCAACGTAAGTCTGCCCGCGACGCGAAAGCTCACAATTGCCGCCCTGGTCAATGGCCACGTCCACAATCACCGCCCCGGCCTTCATCTGCCGCCGAACCATCTCCGCCGTCATCAGCACAGGAGCATGCTCGCCCAGAATAAGAATCCCCGAAATCACCACGTCCATCCGCGGCAACAGGCGGGCCAGCTCCCCGCGCTCAAGCTCCAGAAGCTCCGCCCCCGGCACAGCCGCGCCACCACCGCCATTGCCACCATCAGCAGCCGAGGAGCCCGCCGCCGGCAGATCGAAACCAACCACCTCGGCCCCCGCCGCCACCGCACGCTCGCGAGCCGCACTGCTTACGTCGACCGCAAAAACCTTGGCCCCCAGGCCCACCGCCGAGCGTATCGACTGCATGCCAACCATGCCCGCCCCAATCACCAGCACATTCGCCGCACCCACGCTGCCGCCCCCGCTTTGGGCTCCACAGAACATTTGCGGCAGAAGGTTGGCTGCCAGGGCAACCGCCCGGTAGCCCGCAATTATGCTCATCGAACTCAGGGCGTCCATCGGCCAGCCCTCGTCGCTCCGCGGTATGCAGTCCATGCTGATGGCGCTGATCTCCCGCGACTGAAGCAGGCGCACGGTATCAATATTATTGGCCGGATGCAGAAAGGTAATCAGCGTGCTGCCAGGGCGAAGCAGCTCCGCCTCGTGCCGCCCAAGCTGCTGGTTAAACAGCGGCTCTTTGACCTTCAGGACAACGTCCGCCCACTGCCACAGAGCCGCCACATCGTCGCTCGTCTCGGCCCCGGCCGCGCGGTAGGCCTCGTCCGAAAAGTGCGAATGCCGGCCGGCCCCCGACTGCACGCGAACCCTCAGGCCCGCCGCCACGTAACGCCCGACGCTTTCCGGAGTGGCCGCCACACGGCCCTCGTTCTGCATAATCTCGGCTGGAATTGCGATGTTCATGCCGCTCACGCTCCTTCCCGCGAATGACTCGGTTTCGCCACATCGTAACGCCTCGCATGCTGCCTGAAAATGGTCAAGCAACATCGGCGGCCCCAGCCGCCAGCGACCCGCTACAACTCCGCCAGCGTCGACTTCAGAATATTGCGGGCCTGCTGCACGTATTCGGCCGGCTTATCCCGTTTCTTCTCTACCAGCGCCTGCTGAAATTCAGCCAGGGCCTTCGGCAACTTCTTCAACATTCGCCGCATGCCGCGAAGCTCGGCCGCGAAATTCTCCGGCGCCCGGCCGATGCGGTTGCCCGTCTGGGCCACCTCAACCGCCATCCGCTCATCCGGGTGCACCGCAAAGGCCGGCGAGGCCAGGTTGTTGTACTGGCAGATGCGCTCCAGCCGACGCATCAGCCCGGCCAGGCCGTTGGCCAGACGCTGCGGACGCGACTTATCGGCCACGATGTTAATCGTCAGCCCCTTGGCAACATCAACCTGTGCCAGGCGGATAATGGTCGTGCCTGTCTGGCCGTCGTAGGTCCAGCCCTCGCCCGACTCATCGAGACGATACTGCCACTGCAGCGCCCGGCCGCCAACCTTCACGGCCTTGGGCGGAGCACTGGCCGGCAGCCGCACCTCAAGCGTGCGCTGCTCGGCGAAACCTGCGAACCCTCCGCGGGCCTTGCCGATGCTGACCGTGCGACCGGTAGCCGTGGCCTTGTGCGACATGCGGATGACGGCCGACTCGCCGCCAAGGTAGCCCAGCGATACGCCGTCGTCTTCGTACAGATCGTACGAACCCTCGGCGCCCGGCACAATGGTCATCACCAAATCCTTGTAACTGCCCGGGTGCAGCCGGTCCGGCACCCTCTGGCCCGGAATTACCGTTCCCGGACGGGCAAACAGTGGCACCTCGTCCAGCAGGTAGCGGCGCTTCTGCAGGCCACTGCCACCGCGGACCATCTGCCCCAGGGCCAGGTCAAACCACTGGCCCTTCGGCAACCAGACCGAGACCTCGGCCATCTCGTCCGTCGGGTCAACGGCCTGAACCACCGGAGCGGCCAGCAGCGAGTCGCCAAGCATGTACTGCTTGTCGCAACTGTAAGCCTCCTGCTCCTTCGGCCAATCGTAATACATAGGATGCAGCATCGAGACGCCGGAATCGCAGCAACGGCGATTCTCGCTGTAAAGGTATGGCACCATCTCGTAGCGCCAGCGGATTGTGTCGATCATGATGCGGCCGTAGGGGTCGCCGAACTGCCACAGGCGACGCTCGGCCTCGGCAACCTTGGAAGAATGCGTCCGCAGAACCGGCGAGCAGGCCCCGAACTGAACCCAGCGCACATACAGCTCCGGATCGACCGGCCCAGGCTGATGCCCGCCTATGTCGTGGCTCCAGTAGCCGTACAGAACGTTGGCCGCGGTGGCCGTAAAGTATGGCTGATAGGCCAGCGATTCCCAGGTGCTGAATGTATCGCCCGAGAAGCCGACCGGGTAGCGCCCGGCGCCCAGCCCGCCGTAGCGGCTGAAGCACAGTGGCCGCTGGCCTTGGCGACGCGGGTTGCGCTGCATGTCTTCCCAGTGCAACTGGTTGATCCACGGCAGAGCGTCCAGCCCCGGAAGCTTGGTCGTGTTGCCCTGCTGCCAGTCCATCCACCAGAAGTCCACCCCCAACTGCTCGTGCGGATGGTGCAGCAGCTTGAAGTAAGCGCTCACGTAACGCGGGTCGGTTATGTCGAACTCGACACAATGCGTCTCCTTCGGGCACTGGCCCATGGCCTTGCACATCTCGCCGAACTGCTCCTCGTGCCGGGCCACGCCGCTTGCCGGATGCAAGTTCAGCGTAATCTTCAGATCCCGATCCTTCAGCCAGCGCAAAAACTCGGCCGGATCAGGAAAATAGCTGCGATCCCAGGTGTAGCCCGTCCAGCCCATGGTGTGCCAGTCCATGTCGATGACCATGACGTCCAGCGGCAACTTCATCCGCTCGAACTGCCCCACCAGCTCCTCGATCTCCTTATCAGTGTAGGCCCAGTAGCGGCTGTACCAGTAGCCCAGCGTGTAACGCGGCGGAAGAGGCTGCTGACCGAAAACCTGGGCACCCTCGCCCAGAGCCTGGCGATAATCCTGACCATAAGCCAGCAGGTAAAGGTCCTGCCGCCGACCCTCGTGCCGACCCGTCACCCATGGGCAGCTGGCCCCCGGATGATCGTCCAGCACAATGTTTTCCGAATCATCAACCACCGCCCAGCCGCTGCGCGAAACCAGCCCCTGGCCCAGGTCGACGGGCCTGCCGGGTCCGGTCGGATTGCCGAAAGGAAAAAACTTGTCGCCATGGGCACAGTCCAGCGTCCGCACTGTGCCGCGCAGATTCTGCTTATCGCGCAGGCCGTAGCGCCACTCAACCGTGCGGCCGTTCATGCGGAAGCTGGCCGACAGGTTCCTGGCGCTGAAGGGCCGGCCCGTGTCGCTGTATTCGACCGTCACGTCGCCAGTGCGCAGCGTCAGCTTGTTGCCCTTGGTCTGCGCCCGGAAGTCGACCTTCGGCAGACGCCTGTTGATCACCGCCAGCGAGGGCCGATCTTCAAACTTACCGTCGGCCGCCCATTCCATGCGAATCATCCGCGATGTCATAACCGTGAACCGCGCCTTGCCCAGCGTCACAATACTCTCCGGATTGGCCACCGGATTGGCGGCATCAAGCGTCATGGCAACTCCTCATTAACTCAGGGTCAGCGAATTTCGAAGAGAGCGGATTGTAAGCTATGCCCGCCAAAGCCGTCAAGCCTCACAAGGGCGCCCACCGGCGTTAGCGGCTTCTGTCGTTACCCTTCTCCCTTGACGGGAGAAGGGCCGGATGAGGGTGAAGCCTTGGCCGAGCGCAGAAGATGGAGGCCTTTACGGCAACGGCGGCGGCCTTTTGAGTTGACTGCCGACTGGGGGGCAGTAGAATCCGGGCCAGGCGGGTCCCGGCGGGGCGTCATTTTTCAGGATTCAGGCGATGGCTTCAGGCAAATTAGTGGCGCTTGAGACAAGCTGGAGCACCGGCAGCGTGGCCCTTTTTGACCACGGCGCGGAGGTGGCCGGGCAGTCGATAGGCGAGGGCATGCGGCACGGGCGCGACCTTGTGCCGGTCCTGGGCCACCTGGTGCGCGAGGCTGGCTGGCGGCCGGCCGAAATTGCGGCCGTGGCGGTCAGCATCGGCCCTGGCAGCTTTACCGGTCTTCGTATTGCGGTGACGGTGGCCCGCATGCTGGCCTGGCAGAACGGGGCGGCGATGCTGGCCGTGCCGACGCTCCAGTCGATTGCCCTGCGGGCGGTTCCGCTGGCCGAAAAAGGTGGCAATAGCGAGATAGCGGTGGTCAGCGATGCTCTGCGGGGTGGCGTGTATGCGGCCCGCTTTGCTCTGCCGGCCGAAGCCGGTGGGGTGCCGGAGTATATGGCCGGCGAGACGGTTGGCCCGGCCGAGGAGATTGCCGAGGCCTTGCCGCCGGACTGTCTTATAACGGGCGACGGCCTGAAGCGCTTCGGGGCCCTGTTTGGCGGCTGGGTGCACGTTCCGGCCGACCTGTGGCAAGCCGATGCCTCGACCGTTGGCCGCCTGGGCTGCTGGATGCTGGATCGCGGCAGGCAGATTGAGGCGGCGAAGCTTGAGCCGCTATATGTGCGTCGCCCCTCGCCGGAAGAGGTCTGGCAGCGTCGGCAGCGCGGCGGTCGCTGAGCGTTGTCGGCGGCGAAGCAAGAATTGGCCGGGCCAGTCAGGCCTGGCTTGCATGGACATCCACGGCCACTTTGACGATAAGTTTGCGGACCTCCTGGCCGGCCGGTGCGGCCAGCGGGGCGTGGGCGTCTTCGGGGAAGAAGATGGCGTAGGTTCCCGGCGGCACCGAGACGTAGAGGCTGGCTTGGTCGTCGAAGAACTGGATATCGCGATCGGTATCGAACTCGGCCTGCGGCAACGAGCACTGGTTGGCGGGCAGCCAACCCATTTCGTCGGTGCCTTGCAGGGCGAATTGAATGTCGATGTAATCGTGATGGATTTCCAGCGGCGAGTCCTCAGGGCCGCGGGTGGTGCGGTGGTCGACAATGACGAAGAGCCGCTTTCCGTCAAGTTCGATCCGGCTGCCGGGCTGGAGGTCCTGGCTATTGGCCTCGGCCAGCCACTTGAAGGCGCGGGGAAAAAGCGGGTGCAGGGCATGGTAGCGGTCGGCATTTTCCAGTCGGTCGAGAATCATCTCCGGTGTATCTCCTGTCGGTTTTGCGGCCATTTTAAGCGATTGGTGACATCCCTGGTGTTTCAGGTTGAGATTCTGCCATTTCGGCCCGGGGTGTGCAAGGGCTGAATTGTTGAGAATTAAGCGCCTGTCCGGCGAAACGCTTATAATGAAGGTTGAGGGAGAAGGGTTCTGGAGGGGAGACCCGTGCGGGGGCCTGGGCTGTTGTGGGTCCGAGTTGCCCTGGGCGGGAGGAAATCGCGCGAAAAAAAGGGGACGAGCCATGGATCTTTCAGCCTACCTGCGTCGTAAGCGCATACCATTTCAGACGATACATCATTCCCCGGCCTTTACGGCCCAGGAGCTTGCAGCCAGCGAGCACGTATCCGGGGACCAGGTGGCCAAGACAGTCGTGGTCAAAGTGGACGGAGAGTTTCGTCTGCTGGTGCTTCCGGCTAGTTACGTGGTGCGGATGGATCGGCTGCGTGAATCTCTGGAGGCCGAACAGGTTGAGCTTGCCGACGAGGAGGAGCTTGCCCAGTTGTTTCCGGATTGCGAGCTTGGTGCTATGCCTCCGATGGGCCGGGAGTACAACCTGGAGACGATTGCCGACGAGCATCTGAGCGATGCCGAGGAGATAATTTTCCAGAGCGGGCGCCATGACGAGGCGGTGCGGATGCGCTGGTCGGACTTCGAGCGTCTGGAGCAGCCACAGTTGGCCAATTTCGCCGAACATCTGCATTGATTTCAACACCCACAAACAAGTTTGTGGGTGGCACCCGACGCCATCGCTCCGGCGCTGCTGTTAAAGCCCCGGGCATTGCCCGGGGATGCGGTTGCTGCTTTCGGACAAGGCTGGCAGGGGCGATCCCCCGGCAATGCCGGGGGCTTCAAAGGCAACGACTTCAAAAGCAGCGGCTTCAAAAGCAATGGTGGCGACAGACAGTCAACACCCACAACCAAGTTTGTGTGTGGCACCTAACGCCATCGCTCCGGCGCTGCTGTTAAAGCCCCGGGCATTGCCCGAGGATGCCGTTGTCGTTTTTGGAGCAGGCTGGCAGGGGCGATCCCCCGGCAATGCCGGGGGCTTCAAAGGCAACGGCTTCAAAACAACGGGATGGTCGTTACCCTTCCCGCCTGCCCTGAGCCCGTCGAAGGGCTTGACGGGGGAAGGTGGCCCGCAGGGCCGGATGAGGGTGAGGCTTTGGGCGAGAGGGGCATAAGTTCAGAGAGCAATTGACCTTCGCGATGGCAGTCGTTAAACTGAGTCCTTTTCCGCGGCTTGCGGCGAAAGTTGTCGGCTTTGGCGGCGGGGGGATATTCCTGCGGCGGCGAGGCAGAGGTTTTCTCGGAAAGGATTGGCCACGTGAAGGGCAAGGTCTGGAAGTTCGGCAGCGACGTTAATACAGATGAGATTATTCCGGCTCGCTATCTTAATACCAGCGATCCGGTCGAGTTGGCCCGCCATTGCATGGAAGACATCGACCCGGAGTTCATGAACAAGGTGCAGCCGGGTGACATCATCATGGCCGAGGACAACTTTGGGTGCGGCAGTTCGCGCGAGCATGCTCCAATCGCCATCAAGGCGGGCGGCATTTCGTGCGTCATAGCCAACAATTTCGCCCGCATCTTCTTCCGCAACTGCATCAACATCGGTCTGCCGATTATCGAAAGCCCGGAAGTTGTGGCCGGCACCAGCAACGGCGACGAGCTGGAGGTTGATCTGGGGGCGGGCCTGGTGCGCAACCTGACCAGCGGCAAAGAGTGGCGCGTTCCGGCCTTCCCGAAGGAGATGCAGGAGATTATATCGGCCGGCGGGCTGATGGCTTACGTCAAGCAGCAGACGTCGCAGAGCTGAAGCCGCGTGCGGCGGCAGATGCGGCGCAGCCGAGGGGGGGTTGATTTTTCAGTATCTGGCTTCCGGTGGCGGATTGTCGACGGGGCATCCGCGACCGGCAAAAAGTGTATTGCAGCACAATCGACATCAGGAGAATCATGCTATGCGCAGCCCATTTGCGTTACTGACTGTGGCCCTGACCGTTTCGCTTATTATTATGATGGGCGGCTGCAGTCCGCGGCCGGAGCCCGACGAGGAGGTCAGCAGCGAGCGGCTTGACAATACGCTGTACAGCAATTTCAACGATCCGCTGCTGAAGCGTTTCGCCGGCGACAATGCTCGCGTGGCCGCGGCCGCCAACGAGGTCACGGCGACGGACGTGGTGCAGGCCTCCGGCCAGGCCAGCGATGGCCAACCGGCGGCCGGTGGCGAAGGCTTTGGTTTGGCGCAGTTAGCCAGCTTCAGCGGTCAGGAGCGTGAGGCGGCGGTCGCTGAGCGGGCTGCAGCGGTTGATGACGGCGACTATGTGGCCAGCTTCAAGACGAGGATGGCCGACGAGGCGGAGCGTCAGAAGCTTATTCAGTCGGCTCAGGACCAGGAGTCGAAGGCTGTGTTTCTCGAGATTCTGGCTGCTGCCCCGGCCTTCAAGGCTGCCTTTGACGAGATGGCGGCCCAGTATCCGGACCTGCTTCAGATAGTCGAGCAATAACAGGGCGCTTGCCGCCGGGTGGTCCGCTCCATGAAGAGCGATTTTGAGCAGTTTGCGGATTTACCCGACGAGGCCTACGCCGAACGTTTGCGGCAGGATGATTTGAGCCTGTCGATTGCTGCTCACGAGGGCGACCAGTTGGCCTCGCTGGTTCTGCTGGAGCGTTACTTTGCTCCCGTATTGAACCTGGTTCTGGCCGCAACCGGGCTGATGTCGGTGGCCGAGGAGACGGCCCAGGCGGTACTGGCCGGCCGGCTGCGTCATTTGTCTGATCATCCGCCGTCGTCCGATGACGAGCGTTGGATAGTATTATTGTCGCGTCATGCCTGGCGTCTGTTGCTTGAGCTGGGCATGGCTGCGCACAAGCCCGCCCGCCGCATTCGCATAAGCCCCAGCCATTGGGAAGCCGATCGTCTTCAGCTTGGCGACGATGTTCGTCCGAGCCCGCGTCGCGTGGCCCAGAGGTTGCGTCATCATCTCTGGCTGTCTTTCAGTCGGCTCTCCTTGCAGCAACGGTTTGTGCTGGCTCTTACGGAGCGTCACCAGGTTTCGCTGGAAGAGCTGGCCCTTGTTCTGGATGTTGACGTTGGCGAGGCCCGCCGGCGTCGCGACCGGGCCAAGCTTTCGCTGCTGCGGCGTTTGCCGGGGCGTCTGAAGGGCCGCTGGAGCGGGCGGACATGAAAAATCAGCCGGAAATTTCGTGCGACGAGATTGCCCTGCAGCTGGAGAGTTTGCGGCGGGGCGACGCTTCGGCCGAGTTTACAGCCCTGGCCGATCATCATTTAGCCCGCTGCCCTGCCTGCCGGCGTCAACTGGCCCATCTGAAGCGGCTGACGCGGATGATGTCGGCCTGGCGTCCATTGCGCGTACCATCAATGGTGAAAATTGAGACGGCGGCCATGGTAAGTGCGGAGCTTGGCGAACTTGCCGCCCAGTGCCTGCCGCAGGAAAAGGTGGGGCGCTTCCCTCGGCCCGCCTGGCGGCGTCTGCCTCCGCTTAAGAGCTGGCAGGCGGTGGTCAATGCGGCGGCCCTTGCAGCCCTGGTGTTTGCGGCCCTGGCCATAGTGGTGCACGTTGTCGGCAAACGGCATCCGTCGGGGCTCTCGGCGGCCGATGCAGCCCTTGGGGATGTTGATGATTCCGGGGCGGCGCGGGGCAGGGACGGCGCTGGGGACGCTGGTGCCGGCGGAGCGGGTGCTGGAGTTGGCGGTACGGGGCAAAAGGAATTGTTTGATGTCCTGCTGATTCATCCGGGGCTGGCGGATGAGGCCAGGTTGCAGCAGGTGTTGCGCGAAGCGACGGGGCTTGCGCCATCGAGCGTGCGGGAGATGGTGCGGCAGGCCTTGCGTGGCGAAGCGGTGGTGGTGCGTGGCGGGGTCTCGCGGGCCGATGGGGCGGCCACGGTTGAGCGGCTGAAATCGGCCGGTGCCGAGGCGGAAATGCGGCCGCGATGAGCGCGCTTATCCTTGTACGGCTGAATCCTTATGCTAAAATAATGGTTTCGCCCCGGTCGGTGGCCGGGGGTCTGGTCGCACGGGCAGCCATGGGCGGTTGGTGGCAGCCGCGGCTGCGGCCAAAGTATAAGGACTGAATGCTGATGGTACGTAAGAATTTGCGTCGTTACCTGGTTGGTTATGACACCCGCACTCTGCCTCAGATGTTCACGGATTGCCTGGTTATCGGCGGGGGCATTGCCGGCATGCGTGCTGCCCTGGAGGTAGTCAAGGCCGGGCCCGACGTGCGCGTGCTGCTGGTGACCAAGAGCGAGCTGTTCGAGTCGAATTCGTTTTACGCCCAGGGCGGTATTGCGGCGGCCATCGATGTCGAGGATTCGCCCGAGCTTCATGCCGAGGATACTCACCAGGCGGGTGCCGGGCTGAACGACCCGGCCACGGTCGACATGGTTGTGCGCGAAGCTCCGGCCCGCATTCGCGAGCTGATTGACTGGGGCACGCCCTTCGACCGCAAGGACGACGATCCGGCCCTGACGCGCGAGGGCGGCCATAGCCGCCGGCGCATTCTGCATGCTGCGGGCGACGCTACCGGTCGCGAGATCACACAGACGATGGGTGCGAGAATCCGCGTTGAGCCGCGCATTGTGCTGCGCGAGCGTCATTTTGTCATAGACCTGCTGACGGGTGACAATGGCGAGGTACTTGGGGCCCTGCTGTGGCAGCCGGCCACCGGCATGACCGTCTGCTGGGCCCGTTATACGGTGCTTGCCGGCGGCGGCGCGGGCCAGTTGTACCGCGAGACCACTAATCCGGCGACCGCCACCGGCGACGGCATGGCCTTGGCTTACCGGGCCGGGGCCGAGTTGAGCGACCTGGAGTTTTTCCAGTTCCACCCGACGACGCTGTACATAGCCGGGGCCAGTCGCAGCCTGATCAGCGAGACGGTCCGCGGCGAGGGCGGCAAGCTGGTGGACCGCACGGGTTATCGCTTCATGCCCGATTATCATCCCAATGCCGAGCTTGCCCCGCGCGATATTGTGAGTCGGGCCATAATAAACCAGATGGCCAAGACCGATAGCACGCACGTTTACATTGACATGCGGCACTTGCCACGCGAGAGGCTTTACGCTCGTTTCCCGCTGATTCGTCGCATCTGCCAGGACTTCGACCTGGATATTGCCCGCGACCTGATTCCGGTACGTCCGGCCGCCCATTACATGGTTGGCGGGGTCAGCACCGATGCCGAGGGGCGGACCAATCTGCCGCGACTGTACGCCTGCGGCGAAGTTGCCTGCACGGGGCTGCACGGGGCTAACCGGCTGGGCAGCAACAGCTTGCTGGAGGGGCTGGTGTTCGGTTATCGGGCCGGGGCCGACATTGTGCAGCACCTTAAGAAGGCGACCAATGGCCGCGCTCAGCCGCCCAAAATGAATTTTGCGGTGGACCACAGCGACCGGACCGTGTTGGATGTGAACGACGTGCGGAACAGTTTGCGTGCGGTCATGTGGCGCAACGTTGGCATTCAGCGCGACGCCCGTCACCTGACCGAGACTCGGGAGATAATCGAGTTCTGGCAGTCGTATGTGCTGGACAAGGAATTCGAGGCCCCCGAGGGCTGGCAGTTGCAGAATATGCTGCTGGTGGCCTGGCTGGTGACTCGCTCGGCCGACGAACGGACCGAGAGCCGCGGCACGCACTTCCGGACTGATTATCCTGATCGTGACGACGCCCACTGGCTGCGTCATGTGGTACGCAGTATGAAGCGCGACACCGAGTAGCGCGGGCTGCGAACCCCTCCCACCCGCCCTGAGCCTGTCGAAGGGCTTGACGGGGGAGGATGTCTCCG
>JAWLHX010000074.1:0-2146 GCA_041690105.1 Phycisphaerae bacterium | reverse complement strand
AGGTGGGGGGTGCCGCCGCGCGGAAAACTCATCGCCCTTAAGCACAGCACAAGCCACAGCCTCACCCTCATCCGGCCCTGCGGGCCACCTTCTCCCGTCAAGGGAGAAGGGTGAAGAAACAGAAACCCCTCCCCCTTGACGGGGGAGGATGTCTCCGGCGCACGCCGGAGACAGGTGGGGGTGTCGGCCGCGCGGAAAACTCATCGCCCTTCTGCAAGCCAAAAGCTCACCCTCATCCGGCCCTGCGGACCACCTTCCCCCGTCAAGCCCTTCGACGGGCTCAGGGCGGGTGGGAAGGGTGAAGAAACAGACCGCCCTGCGGGCGGCCAAGCCCGGCCTCCAGTCCCAGCCTTGCGACACCCGAGGGCTTAACTCTTGCCACTCGGGCTGCTTCGGTGTATCCTTACTGGCCCGCAAACCGCTTGCCCGGCAGGGGTGCCGGTGCTGAGGCCTGACGATGCGGTTGTAATTCCTCTCAACCCGGAGACGTGCCCGATGTCCGAAAAGCCTCTGCGCATACTCTGCATGGTTCCGGCCTACAACGAGGAGGAATCCGTCGTCAAGGTCATCCACGACCTCAAAGCCCACGTGCCGCAGGCCGATGTGCTGATTATCGACGATGGCAGCGTCGATGGCACCGCCCGCCTGGCCCGCCAGGCCGGGGCCAAGGTCTGCTGCCTGAGCTACAACCTGGGCATCGGCGGAGCCGTCCAGACGGGCCTGAAGTACGCCTGGCGGATGGGTTACGATGTGGCAGTGCAGGTCGATGGTGACAATCAGCACCCGGCCGAACAACTGCCCAAGCTGATAGCCGCACTGCAGGACGACCCCCAGCTGGACATGGCCATGGGCAGCCGATTTGTGCAGGATACCGGCTTTCGCAGCAGCTTATCCCGGCTCATGGGCATCCGCATCTTCGCCCGCATCCTGAGCTTCATCTGCCGCCAGAGGCTTACCGACACCACCAGCGGCTTCCGGGCCACCCGCGGCGAGGCCATCGAATTTCTGGCCCGCTTCTATCCCCGCGACTACCCGGAAGTCGAGGCACTGGTCCTCATGCATAACGCCGGATACAAGTTCCGCGAAGTGCCGGTTACCATGCGGCAACGCTCCGGCGGAGCAAGCAGCATCCGCCTCTTTCATGGCGTCTATTATATGATTAAAGTCCTGCTGGCCGTCGGGGTCGAGCTGCTTAAGCCGCCCAAGGGACGCAAAGGTGTGCCCTGCTCTTTCGCCCGCCGGGCCATGGACTGATTCAACCACTACCGCCGGCGGCGACAATCGGCAACGCGTGCGTAGCTTGGCAGCAGCGGCCCGCGCGGATCAGAATTGCACCGGAATCGCATTTACCTGTGGCGCTGCAAAGCGCCTTGGAGAGAAGTAATGGTCGAATACCTTCAAGGATTGCTCCGACAGCCAATGGTCATGATTCAGATCATGACCGTCGGCCTCGGCCTGATAATTCTGCTGCTGACGCTCGAAATGATCAGGCGCGACCTGCTCCGCACGGCCTACGCCCTCATCTGGCTGCTGACCGGCATTGCCGTGGCTATCGTCGGCTTCTGGCCCGATTTCTTCCTCAACAGGCTTATTCAACTCACCGGCATGGACCGCCAGACGGCCATGCTGTTCGTCGTCTTCGGCTTCATGCTCGTGCTGCTGATGCAGTATTCCATCATCATCTCGCGCGTCAGTAATCGCACAAAGCATCTGGCCCAGGATCTGGCCATCCTGCGACAGCAACTTACGGAGCATCTCGAGGATGATCATCAGCAGTCGCACCGGGAGCCTGCTGCTTCTTCCACTCGAGCAGATCGGGTAAAAGCGGAACCCTGAGCGAAGCGCCCTCGGCAACACGGTACAGCCGATAGTGCTGCAACTCAAGGACCAGCTCGCACACCTCCATGTTGTGCATCAGCACCCATTTGGGCACAATCTCACCGGTCGCCTCGGTCTTAATCAGAATATAAGCCACCCGCCCCGTCTCATCCGTGTTGGTGGCCAAGGTATCCGCCCAGAAGCCGTGCCCCGAAGCCAGTTCCTCCAGCAAGCCTGCCACCGGAACCCGGCTCATGTAGTGGATAATCTTAGGCTCCTCGGCCAGCAGAAACTGCCCTTGGGCCGGCGGATGGGCAGCAAAATAATC
>JAWLHX010000073.1:0-18275 GCA_041690105.1 Phycisphaerae bacterium | reverse complement strand
ATCCTTTCGCTCTCCGCAGACCCTGGTCCCTGTATGCTCGCGCATCCAAAGCAACCCAGGACGGCCGCAGCGACGACGATTCCGGCCAAACGTTTCATGGCATTCTCCCTGTTGCTCCGATATGCACCCTGGGAATTCCAAGGACACAATACTTATCTCCCCCGCGGAGTGCCACCCACAAACTTGTTTTGTGGGTGCTCTTCACCAGCCCGATAAACACCCACAAGCTGCCGCTTGTAGGTGGCACCCAACGTTGTGGTCAGTCGGCCGGGTGTCAAACTTTGGGTCGACTGCCTGCCACGAGCCTGTCGAATGGCGCAGCAGGCGCCAAAGTGTGCTGGCGGTACAAATTGCGCCTACCATCTACGCAAGGCCTCACACTTTGGTCCCGACTTCGTCGGTCCTTCAAAGTGTGGCACCCCACTCCTTCCCTCGTCAGACCATGGCACCAGGCTAATGCTGCTGATCCAGAGCTTCACGGACTGCGGCAACTGCCGCCTCTTTGGTATACTCCTCTTGCAGGCTACCTAACATTTCTATACCCAAGGCTTTCCCTTCCGAGTACGCGTGAACCTCAAACAAGTTACGGCAATGGTATTTCTTCGGCCCCCAATCGCGGAAATCCACACGCTCATGGGCAAAGTCTGCCAGGGCGTCGCGCCATCCCATTCGATGGGCGTTAAAAAATACTGAAATGGCCTCACTGCGGCTGACTATTCTGCCATGCAGCCTGAACGTTGCGGGGATTGAAACAAGCATATCCGCAATCGCATATGATGTGTTCAGGTGGCCCAGCTTGTACTGAATGGGTTGCGGGGAATCGGCCTCGCTCAGAGAATGGCGCCAGAGTTCAATAAGGGCTTTGACTATTGCCTCTTCCGCTGCCCACTCATTTGGTTCCTCTCCATGCAGCCAACCTACGCCCGCCAGAAATTGGCTTGGCCGGACTCCCACCGATTTCACCTCGCGACTTCCATCGCGAACGTGAACCAACAGTGCCGTTTCGTCAAGCCACAAGGGAGTCTGCCATTCTCGCAACCGAAACTTGTCGCCTTCGAGAAGCTTGTTCGCACACTGTCTAAGCTCTACTACCGGCCCATCAAGTTTTACACGTCTGATTTCCGGGTATTCCTGATCTCGCAAATCTTCGTCTTCCCGTGCTCCCGTTGACGAGTATAATGGGCGATTGTCACTGATAAAAACTACTGCTTCCTGCCCACGCTCCACATACTGCACCGTCCACCAGCTTCTCGGGACCTCTAGTTGGCCAGTTCGGAGGCGACATTCAAAGCCTGCAACAAAGTCGGCTTTCTGTACCGCCTGCTGCATTGCCCGAAAGCCGGGGGCGGAAGTCCTTGCCTCAAAATCAGAGCGAGGAATGGCGTCGGAGCCATCTGAGGTTTTCAGTGCCTCAAATTGCCAGACGTCAGCAGATGGTTCGGAACCACTGCAGGCCCCAAGCGTAAGCAGGACTGGCAATAAAATACTAACTACCACCAGCTTGGCATCAGCATTTATCGACACTGTTCTCATGCCCTGCCCTCATCAGGCCACGCCACCAGGCCCACCCTTGCCAACCTTGAGCCTGCTATTGCTCGCCGGCCACCACTCGTCCGCCTATCAGGCGCTCGAAGTCGTACGTGCGGCGGGCCGTCTCCAGCATCTCGAACCAGTCAATGTCGCGCTTGCCAGCAGAGACTTGACGACGGCCGAAAAACACACGCATGGGACGCGACCAGTTCATCTGCGCCAGCGGTATCACAATCTCGACCTCGGCAACGTTGCGCCCAACCACGCGGATGATGTTCGTCCGCTCCTGCAGCGTGACGTTCAACTCCATGGCCTCGTCAAGCATCTTTTTGCGAATCGCCGGCCCCACATCCTCGGGCCGCGTCACCGAGATTTTCAACCCCTGGCTGAAGTCGAAATCCTCCTTCGTCCCCTTCAGGGCCGTGGCATACCAGGCCCGGCCCTGCTGGACGGCATGAAAAATCAGCTTGCCTTTGCTGGGGAACGGTTCGCGGCGGGCCTCGGCCACAAACTTCTGAAACTGCTCCTTGTTGATGTCGATCTGGTGCCCCTGCCCCGCGTATTCAATGCCCTGGTAGCGGCCGGCGCGCATGCGCGAAAGCTCGCGGGTCACCTCCCGGTTCAGAGTGTTAATGCCCTCGCTCTGACCTTCCACAATATCCTTCTGGCCCCAGTGCGACTGAATGTCCAGATTAGTGACGTTTGGCAGATAGAGCGTAATCACCGAGACCCCCGCCTGCGTCAGCGGGAAGGCAGCCATCGGCGCAGCCCCGCCCCACTCGCCCGGAGCGAACATGGCCATGCCCCAGGTGGTGTAGCCGCCGTTGGAATACCCGGTGATGATCGTGCGGTCCGAGTTGATATTAACCTTGCGCCGCACGTCGGCCAGCACAGCCAGCGGAAACTCGTACTGCGGCGGCAGAGCCTTATACAAGCCGCGATGCGGGCTCTCGGCACTTACCACCACGTAATCTTCAACCTTGTCGCCCAGCATGCTTTCCAGCAGGCGCATCTGCCCATCGGCCGAACCGCCCGTGCCATGACAGCCAATTATCAGCGGCCAGCCATCGGCCCGACGCTTATCGTAATTGGCCGGAATACGCAGAATATAATCAGCCGCCGGCGCTGTCCCCAGCCCGGACGCTCGCAGATTCTGCCGCCCAGGCTGCTGATCGGGAAATGGAGCCCCCCGGTGCAGCACCCGGCGCAGCGAGGCCCAATCCTCAAAATTAAGCTTGGCAAACTGCACCGCCAGTTCGCGCCGCTTGTTTTCGTCGCTCTCAGCAAAATAGCGACCGATAAGAGCCTGGGCCTCCAGTTCGCGCTCGGTAGGCGCAGGGGCCGCAGCAGCATCGGCCTCATCAATAACGGCCGCCCCCACAACACCCTTTGCCGCCTTCCCGTCTTCAGCCATGGCCGACGTGACCGCACCACCGCCCATAAAAATCAGGACAAGCAGCGCCATGGCCAAGCCGGGCAAACCTGCGGCCATCAGCAGCCTGCCGCCCAAGCAAGCTGCGCCCTTCGTCGCCCCCAACACGGTGCAGCAGCATTTTCTTAGATTCTTCCGGCACTTGATCAAACAGGACATCAGGAACCCTCCCAGCCTTGGACCGTCGCAGTGCAGCCGCCGCAGCAGCCGACTTCCGCACTCGCGGCCCTGTTACAGTTGCAGTCCGCTGTCGGACGTAGACAACGGACATGTCGCGCGCAACCTTTTTTCCCCACACAGTTTAAACCGGACTGCCGCCGCACGGTTTCAAAAAAATCGACCCTCCGGTCATTCGCCTGGAGGGTCGTGGTGCGTCAGCAATGTTAATAATAGTGGGGGCTCGCCCCTAAGCAGCAAGCCTGGTTTTCAGGCCCGCTTCATCTTCCGTCTGGCCGCCAAAGCAGCGCCGCCAAGACCAATCAGCAGCAGGCTGGCCGGCTCCGGTACCGGTTCGGGCGGGGTCGGGGTAATTGGCGTGGGGCTGTCGCCGCCTCCGCCGCCACCGACGTCGCCGGTCACAAAACCGCCGGGCGTCGACGTATCAGATATGAAGCCCCCCGAGAAATTCATGCCAGGCCCCGGCCGGCCAGTGGCATTCATTACTATCCGCGACTGGTAGTCGGTCTGCCGCTCCGTCTCGCCGCCTGGGGCGTCGGGCACGGCAACGTTGGTCAGCACGCTGACAAACGGGCCCGGATTGCTCGACTGGCCAACAACCAGGGCCACGCTGATGTCGCAATCGCCCAGGGCCGCCGGAATCAGCCCAAGGTTAAAGCCCAGGGCCAGCATGCGACCGGCGTGCGGCTTTTCGTTATCAGGGCGGGCCGTTATCAGGCCGAACGAACTGCTCCGTCCGCCAAGGTCGCGGCTATCAACCTGAACGTCCAGACCGTCCAGCACCTGGGCATGGGCCTGAAGGCCACGGCCACCAGCCGCCGCCCCATCCTCGGCCGATTCATCACGGTGCAGTTCGAGCATCATCTGTACCTTGCGATGCGGGCGAACATAGCTCATGCTGGTCTCGGTGGCCTGCTGCCAACGCAGAGCGTCGCCTGCCGGAAGACCACTGCGCATGACCACGAAGCCACTGGGGGCAACCGTCAGATACGAAAGGTCCTGCAGCGGACGGCCGCTGGCATTGTCGCCCACATCGCCCAGAATTACGGGCCGCGGACGCACGCCCAGCGGATCGCCGGAATTACTGAAGGAATCGGTCATGCGAGCCCAGTCCACCCGCGGAGCACTGCCCAGGTCGCTAAGCAGACCCGAAAGGCCGCCCTCGCCGGTCGGTCCGACATCAACGGGAACTCCTGCCATCGTATCTACGATAGGAGCTCGATCCGGAATAAACTGGGTATCGGCCGCCGCTGCCGGCTGAAGGCCAGGAAGGTTCTGAGCTGCCGCCGGAGTTGCACCGGCTGTCACAGCCGCGGCCAAGGCCGCCAATATCAGCAATCTCTTGAGTGTCAACATGGTTCGTTCACTCCCCGCATCCTGAAAATCCCAATGCAGTCGCTCCTCTTTCAAGGTAGCGCCTGCGACCACAACACGACCCGCCCGGTCGCAATGTGTGCAACTTCTTGTTTCAGGTTGTTTGCCTCCCCCGAGGCTTACCGGCGTTGCCGCCAGCGTCAATCTAAACTAAGTATAGGCCAAATTCTCCAAAAACGCAAATTCTCATCATGCAATTCCCGATGCTGGCTCCTCTTTCCCCCCACTGCACCAAGCCCCAGCAAAGCCGCGTCAACAGCCTGATAAGCCCATCCGCGGTAGCTGGCCACCCAGCACGAGGAGGCTGGAGGGCCAGTAAACGCGAAAGCGACAGTAAACTTGCGGGTCCCGGCTGAATCAGGGGGGTGGGTCTGATATTTCAGCACGAAAACCCGCAAGTCACTGCCAGCAAAGCGCACGCGACAGCTCGAAAGGACCGTCCGCCAAACAGGCAGACAGGTGGAACCCATTACGAGAGAGCAACTTACGTCACAACAGGAAACTGGCGGGCCCCATCTTTTAAGCGACGGAGCCCGCGAGCCCCTGCTTGAAATCTCTGCCTCTGGCCTGCTTCGGAGCGAATCGCCGCTTTTCTGCCTGACCCGCAAACCGCACCCCGGGGATTTTCGCCGTCGGAGGAGGGGAGCCGGTGACGGAGAAAAAGGTGCAGATCGTGCGAATGACAGATGCTTTTCGAAACGCCGCCAAGGGTGTGCCCGGAATCTTGCTTCCGCGTTGACTCTCTGTACTCCGCCATAGGTCGCTTTTATGATTGTCGTTCTCTGGCGTCCGGCGCGACTGGCCGATTACGGCCCTCTGTAAACTCGCGCACCGCGCTATCATTCAATCGACTCTTCGACCTGCGGACAACGCATCAGTAACAAGCCCGACTACCCGAGGCTGCTCCAAAAGCGGGATGAGAGCTGCAGCCGGTAAAGCCTTGAACTTCGTTTCATCATGACCGCCACAACACGCGTGCGGCGGAAGGCACCGACTGTATCTCACCAGACGCTCATTTAGGTGTCACCTCCTCGAAAGCGTCTCCACTGTCAACCCTACGCATGGGCCAGAGACTGTCAAACGGGAGCGACAACTTTTTTTTGCAGCATGGCGCAAACGACTGATATGTAAGCTCTTACAGGTCAACTGGAGATGGAGAAATATTCGGCCGCAGCCGCTGCGCGACCATCCGAATGCGCACTTTTTGCCTTTTGGGGCTCTATTTACCGCCGCCCTCAACCTCGCCGCCGCCCTGGGGCTTTTTCCAGCGGTCAAGCGGGGCTGCGATGCTCGGACGGTGCTTCTGCCACATGCTTGCCACGAACGGGTCCCAGACCGTCCGCTGGCGGGCCCAGTCTTTGTCGTGGTCGCCCTGGCCGGCCTCTTTGATGATCTTCAGGTGCTCCGCGTCGTCCTCCTGCATCCAACGGTCGGCATACACCAGAAAGGCCGGGTGATCCCACAGCTTCTCGGCCCCGTAAAGCTGAATTGCCAGGGCCTCGCCCACCCAGGCCTTGCTGGTGCAGCAGCGGCGATAACTTTCGCCAATGCCGCTCTGCCACTGGCCTGGGTGCAGATGCTCGTAGCGGCCCCAGCCAACGTGCCGCGGATGACCCTTCGGCCCCACGTGCCCGGCATAAACAACCTTGGCCCCGGTCCAGCCATCGTCAAACATGGTCTGCAGATCTTCGCTGAAAACCGCCTCGGGCCAGCTGCGGCCGGGGTTCTGCAGACGCTGATCATCCAGCAGCAGTCCGGTAAATATGATGGCCCATTTGCGACCATTGCCGTGGCCGCCCAGGGCCGGCCAGCCAGGCTTGCCCGCCTCCAGCAGCCCTGCCAGGTCGATTCCCACCTGCACGAAGCGCAGTAGCAAGGGCTCCTTTTCCGCCTGCTCCAGGTCCAGAGCCAGCACAAGTGTAGCAAGACCCACCGCCCGGGTGAATTCCTGGCCATAAACCGGCATGTTCTCCGGCGGAGCACCGAATTCGTCCATGACAATGTCGATCCATGGCCGCTCAAAGAGCCGCAACATTCCCGCCATCGCCGGCACATTGTCGGTAGCGGCCAGCTTTGGCAGACGGTCGCGACGCAGATTGCGGGCCAGGTAGATGGTCCGCTTCGGGTCGCTGTAGCCGGGGCGGAAGGCATCGGCCGGTACGGGCCCGGCCAGGCAGGTCAGCACGGCAACTGTGCGCACGGGGCTGTACTGCTTGGCCAGGTGCGACCGCGACCGCGGCAACATCGGCTGCAGTGGCTCCAGGGCATCATAGCTGATGCTCGAAAAAAGCACGTCGCCCGGCTGCATCTGGAAAGGCGGCCGCTGAAACAGCTCCGGGCTGTATCGGCCGTGCGGTATTCGATCGTCAAAGCCCAGTTTGCTCTCGCTCTGGCCCTTGACTATGGGAATATTCAGCGTGGAGCCGTTGCGGCCATCGGCTGGCACCGGCTCGACTGCCGTAACCTTTGCCGGGCCAACGACATAGAAGTCGCCATTGACGAACTGGCCGACGCGCACAGCCTGTTCGAACTTCCAGGTTATGCCGAACTGCGAGATCGACTCCATCAGCGGCAAGTCTTCCAGCCGCGGAGCCGCCGGAGCATTGTCGGCATCATGAATGGCAACCGCCTTTACATCGGCGGCCCAAAGCACGCCCGGCAGAGCACCTGCAGACAGAAGAACCAGCGTTGCCAGAAGAGAGATGGTTTTCATGCTTCCGCTCCTTTGTATGCACAGGCTTCCAGCCCAGTGCATTAGGTTGATGTGCAGATTTGGGTGCCACCCACAAGCGGCTTATGCTTGTGGCCGTGAGTGTCGGCAAAGCACGACAAACGACAACGACGTTGGTGGGTGGCCCCCCATGGCGAAATAATGAGCAATCTGCGTGACCGCTACACTAGTTATCCTTCTTTGCCGGCGGCGTCTGGAAAACCCGGTAATGGAAGTCGGCAACGCCGGCCGAGGCGTCGCGCCAGAAGGGCCAGTTGTGAGCCCCCGGCGATTCCTGGTACTGGAAGGTAATGCTGTAGCCGGCCTTTTCGCTCCGCAGCAGCTGGTTCTGCTTGATCAGAAAAGCAGCCAGCTGACGGTTCTCGCCAATCAGATGATCCTCGGTTCCACAGTGCAAGTAAATGGGCGGCAGGGGCTTACGATCCTTTACGAACTGTTCGATGCGGTTGAAAATGCCATACTTCAGATAATTGTCCTGGTTCTGCTGATAGTTGCCCAGCAGGGACACCAGCGAGCCATGGGGCCGCCCCGAAAGCTCGCCCATATAGCTGAATGCCCCCGACAGGGCGCTGGCCGAACCAATCACGTCGGGCCGGCTGAGCATGTACTGCATGGCTCCGTAACCGCCCATGCTGAAGCCAGTTACGCCGCGAGCGGTGGCTTCGGTGCGGGTCCGGAAGCCCTCGTCGATGCTCGGAATCAGCTCATCGAAGAAGAAGGTGGCAAACTGCGAATCGTCGCGCACGGTCGAATCGATGTACCAGCCGGCCGCATCGCCACTGAAGGTCACGAGAATGAAGGGCCGCTCCTTCATCGTCCGTCGCAAAGGCGACATGTCGGTAAAGGCCTTGTAGGGCGCACCCATGCCGTGCAGGGCATAGAGGACCGGAAAGCGCCGCTGGGGTTCAGCCTCGTAAGCCGGCGGCAGAACAATGGCCGTCTTGATGTCGCGCTTCATGCTCGGCGAGCGGACGTCGAATGTTATCCGCGTGGTGCCATCGTTGAGGGCTTCCGGTTCGTCCCGATTGACAATGGCCGCCTTGGAATAATCGACCGACTCCTGATTTTCGGCCTGCTCTTCGGCCTTCGCCGCTCCATTTGGCTTTTCGGCTGCTGCCTGGGCTGCTTCGACCACTTCTGCCACTTCGGCCACTTCAGCCGCTTGCGGACGCTTCGACTTTTGAGGCATGGTTGACGGGTCTCCTTGCTCGACAGCCGGGGCAACTGCGGCCAGGGCTGCAATTGTCACCAGGCAGATCAGTAACTTGATACTGCGGACGGTAAGGCTGCGAATAATGCAATTTGTCATCGTTTTTTTCTCTCCAGTAGCTGTAATTGCCAGTGAAGCGGCGTCAGGCGGATTTGTCGACCAAAAAAGGCCAGGCTCACTGGCTGCTTTGTCGCACGGCCCCGCGTCACCGCTCGGCTGCGATTCGTCTACCTCTTTAATACGCTTGTGTGGGCTACGAAGTCGCAGAATCCGGTAAACTTGCAACAGAAGGCGAGTATAAAAACGAGGGCGGGGAGCGGCCGTATGTCGGAGATGCCGCTCCCCACCGAGGGGATAGCGTAGATGGTTGTGGGGGAAGCCCTGCCGCAAGAACTTGGCGACGATGACTGTTGCCCCAGTTTCTTTCTTAACATGGTTGAGGTATTGCCTGAGGAAAAATTCTGGAAAAATTTTCAGCCGCAGAACCCGCCGCCGCCAGCCAAACGCGTTTTTTTCTTGTGGGACGGCCCTGGCTTCTGCTTTACTAATGGGCTGCAATGCCCCTGCGCGGACGGTGCAGTCAAGGCGTGCCGAAGGACGCAGGAACAGAGAGAAACAGGCAATTTCCAATCAGAGGATTTCTGGTCATGGCAAATAAGGGACCGAAGACGGCCATTACGCCGACGCGGGTGGACGATTATCCGGAGTGGTATCAGCAGGTGGTGCGGGCCGCCGATCTGGCCGAGGCCTCACCCGTGCGCGGCTGCATGGTCATAAAGCCCTGGGGCTATGCCCTGTGGGAGAACATGCAACACGTACTCGATGGCATGTTCAAGGCTACCGGCCATCGCAATGCTTACTTTCCGCTCTTCATTCCCATGAGCTTCCTGCAGAAGGAGGCCGAGCACGTCGAGGGTTTCGCCAAGGAGTGTGCGGTCGTCACCCACCATCGGCTTGAAGTCGGCCCCGATGGCAAACTGGTGCCCGCCGGCCCGCTGGAAGAGCCGCTGGTTGTCCGACCCACCAGCGAGACCATTATCGGAGCCATGTTCAGCAAATGGGTGCAGAGCTATCGCGACCTGCCCCTCCTTATCAACCAGTGGGCCAACGTGGTGCGCTGGGAGATGCGCACGCGACTTTTTCTGCGGACGACCGAATTCCTCTGGCAGGAGGGTCACACCGCTCATGCCACGCCCGAAGAAGCCCACGAGGAGACGGCCCGCATGCTGAATGTGTATGCCGACTTCGCCGAGCGCTACATGGCCATGCCCGTGGTTCGCGGCGAAAAGACGGCCGGCGAACGTTTCCCCGGGGCGGTCTCGACCTTCAGCATCGAGGCCATGATGCAGGACCGCAAGGCCCTGCAGGCCGGCACAAGCCACTTCCTGGGCCAGAACTTCTCGAGGGCCTCGGACATCCGCTTCCTCGACAGCGAAGGCCAGAGCGTGCACGCCTGGACAACAAGCTGGGGCGTCTCGACCCGCCTGGTCGGCGGACTTGTCATGACCCACTCCGACGATGACGGACTGATGCTGCCTCCGCGACTGGCCCCGGCCCACGTGGCTATTCTGCCGGTCATGCACAAGGAGGAGAGCCGGGCCCAGGTGCTGGAATATTGCCAGCGACTGGCGGCCGAGCTTTCGGATCTGTCGTACGATGGCCGCCCGCTGGCGGTCGAGCTTGACCTGTCGGACGCCCGCGGCGGCGACAAGATGTGGTCCTGGATCAAAAAGGGCGTGCCGCTGCGGCTGGAGGTTGGCCCGCGCGACATTGCCTCGGATTCGCTCTTTGTCGGCCGGCGCGACCGCGGGGCCAAGGAGCGCGAGAGCGTGCCGCGGGCAGCTTTCCTGGCCAACGTCGGCAACCTGCTGGACGAGATACAGGATGGCATGCTGGAGCGGGCCAGGCAATTCCGCCAGGAGCACTCCCGGCGTATCGACAGCAAGGACGAGTTCTACGAGTTTTTCACAGCGCAGAATGCGGATAAGCCCGAGATTCACGGCGGATTCGCCCTCAGCCACTGGAGTGGCGATGAGGCGGTCGAGGAGCAGATAAAGCGCGACTTGCAGGTAACCATTCGCTGCATTCCGCAGGCCGGCGAGTTCGGCTGCGAGGAAGAGCCCGGCACCTGCGTGATAAGTGGAAAGCCTAGCCCCAGGCGGGTAATTTTCGCAAAAGCATACTAGGCATTTGTTGAACGCGACAGGCGCCCGCAGGCATCAGCGCCTGCCGTGGTGCGGCCGTTTTACAGTGGCATGGGCATCCTGCCCATGAGTTCCACGGGCATCCTGCCCGTGGTTGGTTGGCATTGCGTGGACGGTGGGTTAAGCGGTCATCTGCGCTACCACGGCCTTGGCTCTGGCCACGATACTAATAAAGAGAAAATGCAGCAGAAACGGGCCGAGGGGCAAGATGCCCCCCGGCACTCACAGCCAGGATGGCCGTGCCACGGTGAAGAAGCCCCGCTGCGGCGAGTTGTTTAAAGCCCCCGGCACTGCCGGGGGATGGTGTTGCTTTTGATGTTATTGTTTTGGCACGTTGGAGTTAAAGAGAAGTTCGATCCCCCGGCAGTGCCGGGGGCTTCAACGGCAACGGCAAAAGCAAAGCAACGGCAAAAGCAACAGCAACGGCAACAGCAACGGCAACGGCAACAGCAACAGCAACAGAAACAGGCCGAGGGGCAAGATGCCCCCCGGCACTCACGGCCAGGATGGCCGTGCCACTGGTGAAGAAGCCGCCCTCAGATGCGGAAGGTGGCGAAGGCGTTATCGCGCAGCAGGTTGCGAGCTACTTGCATCGACTCCTCTTCCGTCAGCCGCTTCATTTGCACCTGGTCGGCCAGCACGCGGGCCAGGCACCAGCGGTACATGTTGAACTTCGGCAGCGTAAACTCGATGTAATAGGCATCGCTGTAGTAGCCCAGCATTTTCGTTCGCGGCAGGGCCTCGACCCGCGTCCGCAGGTCCTGCTCGATGTAGCCCGGCACGTTGGTGTACCACCAGTGCCCCGAGGCCCGCACGTTCTGGAATATCCAGGTGAAGGTCAGCAATTCGTGCTGCATGGTCGGCGACAGGTAGCTAACGGTAAAAGTCACATCGGCAAAGCGGTTGAACAGCCGGGCATACTGGTTGAGCGAGGCCCGGTTGGAGACCACGTCGGTGCCCTTATCGACACCGTGCTGATAGGCGTCGCGGACCACGCCGATCATCAACTGCATGGGCAGCTGGAACTGGCGGCAATTCTCGGCCAGCAGCGTAAAGCCGTAGGCCCCAAGCGTTGTCTGCTGCTCGTGGGTCAGTGTTTCGCCGGCCAGAGCGGCCGAGAGAATCGGTTCGGCGGCGGCATCGCTGACCGCCTGGAAGGCGAATTCCGGCGTCAGACTGATGGCGGCGCTGCCGGCATCGTGGTTGACAAAATACTCGAAAATCGCCGATACGGCCTTCTTCAGCGAGCGCGTGTCGCTCACACTGACTCCGCTGCGATCGCTCAGCAGGTCCAGCGTCTTCTTCTGCCCGATGGCGAAAACCAGGTCGTCGCAGCGCAGGCAAGGCACCAGAGTCTTGCGGTCGAAACCATCCAGACGCTCCGAGAAATGGTTGGTCAGGAAGACCTTTTCGATGTTGCCGCGACGCAGAACCTCCTGCGTCCAGTCCTTTCCGGCCTGCTTGCCGGCAGCCGCTGCGGCCACCACCTTCCAGTTGTCCACCGTCAGGTGCCGATCCTTCAGGCCGAACAGCTTGTGGCACAATTCGGTCATCCAGCCATACTGCACAGTGTTGGAATAATTGTCGGCTACCGTCTGCAGCAGGGCCGGCACCATCTCCTCGTCGCTCAGCTCGTCGGCCATCTTCTCCTTGGGCAGGCCACAGGAGTAAGCAAGCTCGGTATAGTAATGATAGCTGAGCAATTCGCGCAGGCTCTTCGCCCCGGGCTCCAACTGTCGCACGTGACTGTGAATATCGATGGCCTGGATTTTCTCGATCTCGCCATACAGGTTTTCAATCAGGCTGCTCATCGTGATGTTGCGCCTCCTCGCGCGCATGCCCTTGGGCAGGCAATATTTGTTTTGCTGTGCGCGGGTTCCTGACAAGCCGCCCCGCCTTACCACGCGTCAATCGGCCGGCTGGTGTGCAGCCCGCCCGGAAATGGGTCAGTCCATCAGCGGCCGCAGATAATCGCGCCACTCCCGCACTTTTCGCTCGGTCGGCCAATCGGGGTTCTTCTGGCACCATCCGCCGCGATAGTCCTCGATGCTCAGCCAGCCCTCGTAACCGCGGCGCTTGAGCTCCTCCAGCAGCGGCGGCCAGTCGCACAAGCCTTCCTCGGGGCCGGCGTGCACGTACTTCAGGGCGTCGCCTTCGCGCTCGAGGTAGAGATTCTTGCAATGCACGTGGGCCACGTAATCCTGCAGAATATCAAGGGCCTCGGGCCACGGCTGAAAGCCCACGCCACGGGTGTTGGCAGCATCGAAAATGACGCCCAGGGAATTCGGATCGAAGTCGCGCAGCAACAACCAGGAGGCCAGCACGCCGTCGGCCATGGTGTTCTCGTGGAGCTCGAAAACCGCCTTGATGCCGTAACGCTCGGCAATGTCCACCGCCCTGCTCAGGCCGGCCCGGCTCCTTTCGACGCTACCCATGTAGCCAAGGGCCCGGTCGTAACTGCCGCTGCCGATGCGAACCTGCGGGCAGCCGATGCTCTGTGCGGCACGGCAGAGGCTTTCGAACAGTTCCAGATCCTCCAGGCCGCAGCGCGAGGCGAAGCTGAAAATCTCCAGCCCCAGCTTGCGGGCCAGCAGGGCGGCGTGCTCGGCGCTTTGCAGCAGGTTGGTCGTGTCGATGTGCCAGGTGCGCTCGCCGCTGTCGCCCCGGAATTTGCCCAGGTACGCCGCCGCCAGCTCCACGCCGTCCAGCTTCTCGCGAGCGGCAAGCTCCATTACGCCATCGAGTTCCAGATCGGCTGCCGATACTGTCATCAGGCCAAGTTTCATGATGCACCTCCAAGTAGTAAATCAGGGTAAATAACTTCTATCAGATTACAGTGCCGCCGACAAGCCCTTGCTTGACAATCCCGCAGATCGCATCCATGCCTCCGGCGCTTGCATAGCCGCCGGGAATTGTTACAATGTCGCCTTGATTTTGACCCGGCGGGCACTCAGTACCAGTCGCCTCATGGCCGGTGCTACGCAAGAACGTCTTCAGAGGAGACCTCCGTTAATGGCGGATCAGTTAGCTTACCTGATGATAACCCCTTACAGCCTGGCCAAAAGTCGCACCGGGGCGATTATCGCCCGCGTGCTGAGTGTGGTTCAGGCCGAGTTGGTCGGCATTCACATGATGAAACCCTCCGACCAGTTCCTCGATCAGTTCCTGGAGTCGTTCAGCAACACGCCCGAGGAGTACCGCTCCAACAGCCACCAGGCCCTGCTCAGCTATATTGACGAAAACCTGCGCAGCCGCAACAGCATGGGCATCAGCAACCGGGTAATGGTGCTGCTGTTCCGCGGCGACGATGTCATCGAGCATCTCAGGCACGACATCGTCGGCACGGCCAAGGCCGATGTGGCCGGCGATACCGTCCGCGGCAGCTTTGGCGATTTTCTGGCCTATCCCGATGGACGTGTCCGCTACTTCGAGCCAGCCGTCATCTGCGGCCTGAGCGAAGAATCGACCCGCGAGCAGCTCGGCCTGATCAGCAAGTATTGCGTCAGCGATGGCGGCGTCATCGAAAATGCCGTCAGCTTCCCCGATAGCGGGACCAACGTCGAGACCAGCCTGGTCATCCTGAAGCCCGACAACTTCTACACCCGCAGCCGCCGGGCCGGCAACATTATCGACATCTTCTCCAAAACCGGCCTGTTCATCGTCGGAGCCAAGCTGCAGCGAATGACCGTCAGCCAGGGTGAGCAGTTCTACGGCCCGCTGAAGGACATCTTCCGCCGCAAACTGGTGGGCAAGGTGGTCGATGTGGCCCGCGAGCGCCTGCAGGATGCTTTCGACTTCGAGATTCCTGAAGATGCTTACATTAAGATCGGCGACATGCTCCGCGACATTAACGCCGAGACCGAGTTCGCCAAAATCGTCGAATACATGACCGGCATCGACCCGCGTAAAATGCCGGATGATCAGAAGGACCTGCCCGGCACGGTCCAGAGCCTGGCCCTGCTTTACAGGGGCGAAGACGCCATCGAGAAAATCCGCCGATGGCTGGGCGCCACCGACCCCTCCAAGGCCGACTTCGGCACAGTACGAAGCGATTTCGGACGCGACCTGATGCGCAACGCCGCTCATGCCTCCGACAGCGTCGAAAGTGCCGAGCGAGAACGCAAAATCGTCGGCCTCTGGCAGTCCGAAACCGAGCCCGACTTCAAAAAGCTTATCGACCAGTTCCTGCAGGCCTGAAGGCAGGCCCTTGCGGCACCACGGCAGCAACTGCTCAGGCGGTCGCCACAAACTGTTCAACCATGCAATTCCATAACATACGAAAGAAGGCGAGCCCAATGGCCCGCCTTCTTTTTTGATTTCAGCCTGTTGTAAGCGACTCGCTCAGCCGCCAATCTGCATGGGCTTGATTTCCAGACCCTTGATCTGAATTCGAAAACGCGAAGCGTTTATCGGTTCTTTGTGATAGAAGCGCAGCTCTTCGACCTTTTTAGCCAGGTTGCCGGCTGTCTCCTTGTTGTAAAGCTCCGGTACGTCCTCGTGCGTTTCTTCCAGCCAGGTAAGATTTTCCAGCGTGCTCGCCGAGGCGATGCGCTTGGTCAGGTACGCTATCACAAGCTCGTTGCGACTGGCGGCATGACGCGGCGACCCGATGGCCACAACATAAGTGCGGACAAGCTCTTCGCGCTCGTCTTCCATCCGGGGCACGGCCCGCTCGACGGCCGTCAGCATGAAGTCCGCCGTGGCCTTCACCACCTGGGGCCATTGCTCCAGCGAATAACCCGGAACATAGACCTCAACCCCTGCAAGGGTTTGCTTGGCAACTTCAAGTGCTTTGGCCAGGCTCTCCTGGCGGTGCAAGTCGCGCTGGCCGAGCATGTAATCGATTGACTGCTTGACAATCTGGTCGGCCTTCCACTTCATGGCCACCTGCTTAAGCTCATCGAAAGTGGCCACCGCCTTGCCGCCCACGTCGGGCATATTCGAGGCCTCGACAGCCTCGGCGATAGCCTCCAGTCGCTGGCGGTCAATGTCACTCTCAACCGTCTTCGAGGCAAATCGCATGTGCAGGGCTGTGGCCCGCCAGTCCTTCAGAGTAAAGTAGGATGCCGATGCCAGCTTGTGCATGGTCTCGCGCTGCTCGGCCTCCAAATCCGAACTGCGAGCCCGCAACCCTTTGCAGATGCTTACGACCGTCTCGTGCTCGTTGGCCTTGAAAGCCTCGCCGGCCTTCTGCAGAAACTCGGCCTCCTGGCCCGGCGGAACTTCAGTCGCTGCAATGCGTTCGCTGGCCGGACGCCGATCTTCTTTGGCCCGGTCGATGCGGCTGATGATGCGCCTGGGAATGTCAATTTCGCCACTGCGGGTCTGCAGGGTCAGCTTGTCGTCATCCTCGCTGATCAACCTGCCCACAAAACGCAGACCCGTGGTGGTATGGACCGAGACATCGTCCGCCTCGCCCGATGGGCCGCCGCTCTGGCTCCAGGAGATGTTGGTGGCCAACAGCAAAAACAGAATTGCCGTCAGCAGGATATTTACCCGTTTCACGGGTGGCCTCCGTTCCAGACATCGCAGCCTTTGGCAGCCACGACAAAAACATATCGAATTAATCAGTCAGCTGGCTCTTATAGAAACAGTGCCTTGCTTGCATCGGCCCATAGTCAGGCCCGACTTTAGATTCTTCCCGCCTTTTTGTGGCCGCGAAGTACCATGGCCCAAAGGCTACGCCCTCAGTCCTCTCAACAGTCATCTTACAACAGTTTAGACCACGCTTATGTCTTAAAGTTCTGCGAAAAATGGCAATTCGGCAGGCAATCTTTGCCTGTGGAGATGACGGGGGAAGCGCAATGTCGCCCCTGGGGAGATTCCCGTAACAGCCACACCGACCGACCGGACAGTCATCGGCGGCGAAAGCGCAACACTACAAATTTTCCAGATGGTGGCCCATCTTGACCTGCTTGGTCCGCAGATACTCTATGTTGTGCTCTGTCGGCTTGGCAATCACCGGAACGCGGCGGACAATCTCCAGGCCGTAGCCGGTCAGGCCGACCACCTTCAGGTCGTTGTTGGTCAGCAGTTGCAACCGCCGCAGGCCGAGGTCGAGCAGAATCTGGGCCCCGATACCGTAATCGCGCAAATCGGCCCCGAAACCCAGAGCCTCGTTGGCCTCGACCGTATCCAGCCCGCGCTCCTGCTGCAGCCGATAAGCGTGCACCTTGTTAACCAGGCCGATGCCCCGGCCCTCCTGCCGCATGTAAATGATGGCCCCGCGGCCCTCCTCGGCTATCATCTGCATGGCCATGTCGATCTGCTGTCCGCAATCGCACCGCGAGCTGTGAAAAACATCGCCCGTCAGGCATTCCGAATGCATCCGCACCAGCGGCCCAGCATCGGACGGATCATCCGACTTGATGTCGCCCATCACCAGGGCCACGTGAGGCAGCGGGTCGACGGCACTCTCGTAAACCACCATCTCCCACTGACCATAAGCCGTGGCCAGCGGCGTTGAGGCCACCCGGCGGACCAGCTTCTCCTTGTGCCGACGATAGCTTATCAGCTCGGCCACGCTGATCATGGGCATGTTGTGCTGGCGGCAGAACTGCTTCAGTTCCGGCACCCGGGCCATGGAACCGTCGTCGTTCATGATTTCGCAGATTACTCCCGCCGGCTTCAGCCCCGCCAGCCGGGCCAGGTCCACCGCTCCCTCGGTCTGGCCGGTGCGGACCAGCACCCCGCCATCGCGAGCCCGCAGCGGAAATACGTGCCCCGGACGGGCCAGGTCGGACGGGCGGCAATCGGCCTCCATCATCACCTGAACCGTGCGAGCGCGGTCGGCGGCGCTGATGCCGGTGCTGATGCCCGTGGCGGCATCGACGCTGACGGTGAAGGCAGTGCCGTAAGTGGCCGTGTTTTCCATGGCCTGCGGCGGCAGGTTGAGCCGGTCGGCCAGTTCGTTGGTAACTGCCACGCAAATCAGCCCGCGCCCGCGCGAGGCCATAAAGTTGATGATCTCGGGCGTCACCTTCTCGGCGGCGCAAACAAGATCGCCCTCGTTCTCGCGGTGCTCGTCATCAACCAGCACAATCATCTCGCCACGACGCAAAGCCTCCAGCGCCTGATCGATGGTCGAAAAGCCTTCACTCGTCATATTGCATGCCGCCTTTGCCGTTAAAGCCCCGCAAGCGCCGGGGCATCATAACCGGGAAACCTGCCGCAGAAAAATCGGATCAGTAATTATACCCTGCCCCACCCGGCAAGACCATCCAAACTTGAAAACCGGCCGTTGCCGTTAAAGCCCCCGGCACTGCCGGGGGATCAGCACTCCCTCAATCCACGTTAAAGGCCGCGTGCCACCCACAAACTTGTTTGTGGGTGTTCATTGAAAAAGAAAGCCCCTCCGCACAGTGCGGGGGACTTTCTCAAATTCTGGCACTCTGGCTATTGGCCGCGCAGAAAGGGCCGAGGAGTTGCCTGTTTCTTCACCCTTCTCACCTGCCCTGAGCCCGTCGAAGGGCTTGACGGGAAGGTGGCCCGCAGGGCCGGATGAGGGTGTTGCTGTTGCTGTTGCTGCTTCTTCTCAAAAAGCCCCGGGCACTGCCCGGGGATCGCCGTGGCCGTTACCCTTCTCACCTGTCCTGAGCTCAGTCGAAGGGCGGGTGG
>JAWLHX010000072.1:0-18825 GCA_041690105.1 Phycisphaerae bacterium | reverse complement strand
GCCGTTGCTGCTAACCCCTCTCCCTTGAGGGAGAGGATGTCTCTGGCGCATGCCGGAGACAGGTGAGGGTGTCGCCGCGCGGAAAACTCCCCGCTCTTGCGCACAAGCAACAACCTCACCCTCATCCGGCCCTGCGGGCCACCTTCCCCCGTCAAGGGGGAAGGGTAAAGAAGAAGCTGTTAACCCCTCTCCCTTGAGGGAGAGGATGTCTCTGGCGCATGCCGGAGACAGGTGAGGGTGACGGCGGCCCCGCGGGTGCCACCCACAAACTTGTTTGTGGGTGCCCTTGCAACATCACCCACTCACCCGCGACAAGCGCCATATATCCTTACCCGACTGCGTCTCCCGACTCAGCCGATATCGTCCGCTAACTCGCTGCCCCAGGAGATCGAAAACAAGCTCATCGGCAATATCAGGCTGAAAAGTTGCCCCCCTGCCCCTGCCGTTGAGGCCCCCGGCATTGCCGGGGGATGCCGTTGCTTCTCCAACGCTGTCAGGCGGCCCGCTCAATCCCCCCGCCGACTGCTCCTGGCTGCACCAGCGATACTCCCCGCTGTCGTGAATATCCACCCGGCCGCGACCGCCGCTGATTTCGCCCTCATAATCAAGATACATTGGCCGATGGTCCGCAAGTTGCTGAACCGTCATCGGCAGGGCCTGGGCCTCGTCCAACGGAGCCGGCATGCTCCAGGTGTAAAGTCCGCGCGGCCCCTCCAGCATCAGGTCCCAGTGCTGGTCGCCATCGGGCAGATTATGACATTGAACCACAAATCGCAACACCGCCGATCAACCTTAACTGTTGCTTAGTCCACACCAAAAAACTCGAGCTTGCGCTTGGTCTCAATACTCTTCTTTAAGCTCTCGATTTTCTCATCAAGAGCGGCCGGCCGATACTGCTCCGCCATCGCCTTAAGCTCCTCGGCCTTCTTCAGCGACTCCTCGTAATTCTTCTCCCGCTCAAGCTTCTGCACCTCGCTCCACAAGTTATCCGCCTTAACTTTCTGCTGATCGACCTGCGGCTGAACAGGTGGCTTATCCGGCGGGCGATTGCGGGCCGCAATCCGCTGCTCGAGCCCGGCAATGCGAGCCGTAACGTTGACACCCGTAGGCCAAAGCCGTTTGTTGTACCGGTTGGCAATGTCCTTGTACGTATCCACTGCCTCCTGCAGCTTGTTCTCCCGGTCAAATTTGGTGGCCTTCTGAACCAGTTGCAGAACCTCCCGACGCTGCTGCTCCTGCAGGGCCTCAAGCTCCGCCGCACGCACCGCCTGGGCAATCTGCTGCTCCAACTCATCGGCCTCGGCGCTTACCAGGCTCCGCTGGGCGGCATCCATGCCCTTGAGCATCTCCTGGGCCTCGCTCGGCTTATCGGCGTTCAGCAGATTGCGCACCCCATTCAGGACGGCAGCGGCCCGCTCGGCCTGCCTCCGCTCGTTAATCCGTGCCTGCCATTCGGCCCTGCGTGCGGCAAGGTCGGCCGCAAACGAAGTCCCCTCATGCTTATCCCGCAGCGGATCGGTCAGCAGCATGGCCCGCTGGTACTCGCCCTCCTCGGCCGCCCGCTCGGCCTCGGCCAAAAGCGCCCTGCTCAGCGAATCATCTACCACATCGCCGCCGCCCCCACCGGCCGTCTCGCCCCCGCCTGACGAACCGCCAAAAATCGAGGCCAGGCTACCCTGCAGCTTCTCCTGATTGCTCCGCACGTTGTGAGCCACCGTGCCCGGCGAATCGGCATCGCTCCAGGCCAGCGCTTTGTACCACGGCAGATAAATGGCTGCCAGGGCCAGCGGAATAAGCGTGATGACTGTCAGCAGGACGACCACCGCCGGCTTGGCCCGGCGAGTCTGGGCTGTATGGCGCGACCGCTCGTCCGACGACGAGGGAGCATGAAGGCCCGAGGCTTCGCGCTGACTATCGGCAGGCCCCACCTGCGGCGCCTGCTGAACGGGCGCGGCCGACGTCGCCGTCGCCGCCGTGGCCATGGCCGCCGAACGTGCCAGATCATGCGTCTTCAGGGCCTCGGCCAGTTGCTGCTCCAGGGCCTCGCGCTCGGGGAATCGCACACCGGCCGTCGGCGTGGTTACGCCCGGCCTCAGCCGCCCCGGAAATTCGTTCAGGCTCCGCGAACAGGTAGGGCAGAACTCCTCGGCCGCCGCAACCTGGGCAAAGCAGTGCGGACAATTACCGAGGTATTTGCTGAGCATCGGCGTCTCGGCCGCAAACATCCAATCCTGATGAGTGGTCGGGCCGCGCACGATGCTGTCGGCCTTCAAACGGCCCTTCTCGATCAGCTTCAGCATGGTCCGGAAATCGACCCCGCGATTGCTCGGATTGCGCAGCTCAAGGTAGAACCAATCGCCCTCAATCTCGCGGCTCGCCTTGCGCACCGCTGGAGAATAACTCGTCTTGCAGTGCGGGCATCGCTGGCTGCTGCGCTCAATAACGCGCCCGCAGAATACGCACGGCATGACCGGCGCTAACCAGGGCTCCTCGCTGTCTATGCCCACCTGGCTCAAAACTTCGCCTTCTTCGCTCATCGTCCGCTCCTTCTAATGTAATGTGTACATTGTTGTCCGAGCGGCCCCAGCCGTCAAGCGCCGATATTGCCGAAAGCGAGAACCACAGCAATGCCACGGTGACAATGGCAGCAACGGGCGGGCCAGATTTAAATGGCGAGAGCGAATCGCCGCTTGCCCCCCGAAACCGTGACGAAGGCGCGAATGGCTGCTTCACTCCTCCCCCTTGACGGGGGAGGATGTCTCCGGCATATGCCGGAGACAGGTGGGGGTGTCGCCGCGCGGCAAACTCTTCGCTCTTCTGCGCAACCAAGGCCTCACCCTCATCCGGCCCTGCGGGCCACCTTTCCCCGTCAAGGGGGAAGGGTAAACAGACGACCCCCGCCCCTGCCAAAACATGGCGACATGCCACTCATCAACCTGGCGCAACCGCCCGAGGCAATATCAGCCATGCTCCAACTGTTGACTTCCGGCCCAATGAGCGGTAAACTCGCCCTTTTCATGCTGGTTCTGCGTGCCTCGGCATATGTCGCTTCTCTGCCATGGCGACTGACGTAAGCCGCCTGTTCGACACCGTGCCGCACACCCGGGCCAGCCTGCCGTTGTTGCCAGAATACAGACCATACAAGGAGAATACCCCGTGAGCAAATACGACGTTGCCGTCCTGGGCGCAGGTCCCGGCGGATACGTGGCTGCAATCAGAGCCGCAACGCTGGGCGCCAAAACTTGCATCATCGAGAACAAGTACATTGGCGGCACATGCCTCAATGTCGGATGCATACCCTCCAAGGCCCTGCTGCACACCAGCGAAATGTTCCACCAGATGACCGAGTCGGCCGACTTCGGCATCGCCTGCACCACGCCAAAGCTCGATTACACCAAGGTCATGGCCCGCACACGCACGGTCGTCAAGCAGCTCACCGGCGGCGTCGAGCAACTGCTCAAGGCCCGCAAGGTCGATATCATCATGGGCACCGGTCGCCTCAAGCAGGCCGGCCAGATTGAAGTGACCGCCGCCGATGGCGCCACCCAGACCGTCGCCGCCCAGAATATCATCATCGCCACAGGCTCGCGAGTGGTGCAGCCAAAGGCATTCCCCTTCGACGGCAAGTACGTCGTCACAACCAACGAGACCACCACCAGCGATTATCTGCCCAACGACATCCTGATTGTCGGCGGCGGCATCATCGGCTGCGAATTCGCCACCATCTACAGCGAACTGGGCCGCAAGGTGACAATTGTCGAAATGATGCCCTCGCTGTGCCCCGGGCTGGATAAAGAGATCGCCTCGCAAATCGCCCGCAGCCTCAAAAAACGCGGCGTCGAAGTGCTCACCGGCTCGAAAATCACCAGCATGAAGGTAGACGGCGAGACGGTCGTGGCCGAGGTCGAAGGCAAGCCCACGGTCAAGGCCGGTATGGCCCTGGTGGCTATCGGCCGGGCCCCGGTGGTCGAAGATATCGGCCTCGAAGCCCTCGGCATCGCCATGGACAAGCAGATCATCAAGGTCGACGCCCGCTGCCAGACCAGCGCCCCCGGCATCTACGCCATCGGCGACTGCGCCTGTCGCTATCAGTATGCTCACGTTGCCAGCCGCATGGGCATCGTGGCTGCCGAAAACGCCGCCGGACACAAGGCCTCCGATGACCTGCGGGTCTTCCCCGCGGCCGTCTACACGCATCCGGAGGTGGGCTCCTGCGGCCTGAGCGAGAGCGAAGCCCGCGAGCAGCATGGCGATGCCGTCAAGGTGGCCAAGTTCCCCCTGACGGCCAGCGGCATGGCCCGGGCCTTCGGCGATACGCAGGGCATGATCAAAATTATCGCCCTGGAGAAAACCGGTGAAATCCTCGGCGCCACCTGCATCGGCCCGCACTCGACCGATGTTGTGCACGAAATTGTCCTGGCCATGAAGCACGAGCTGACCATTGACGAACTGGCCGAGACCATTCACGCCCACCCCACCTTCAGCGAGGCAGTGGGCGAAGCCGCCGAACTTTGGCTGGGCAAAGCCATTCACACCATCGGCTGATCTTCCGCCGCAATAGCCTCGATGGGCATAATGATCGTGATTCACAGGCGGCCGGCTATCCTCCGGCCGTCTTTTTTTCAGTCAAGGGAGTTGAGCAACGCAAATGAATGAACCGAGCCATCGCACCTGGGGCACCAGCGGGCCGACCGTCATTCTGGTCCACGGCGGCCCGGCAGCACCCGGCAGTCTGTCGCCGCTGGCCCGCGAACTGGCCGGCGAATTCCGCATCATCGAGGCCTTCCAGCGAGGCAGCAGCCCCGACCGGCCGCTCACCGTCGAAGAGCACATTGCCGACCTGTACGACCTTGCCGTCAGCATCCCCCGCACCAACGACCAACCGCCGGCCCTGGTCGGCCATTCCTGGGGAGCAATGCTGGCCCTGGCCTGCGCCGCCGAGCATGGCGACAAACTGGGCAAGCTCATCCTGATAGGTTGCGGCACTTTCGATACCGCCGCCCGCGAAGAGTTCCGCAAGCGCCTGGCCGAACGCCAGACCATCCAATGGCAGCAGCAGCTGGCCGAGGTCGACCGCGCGCCCAACCTGTCCGACTCGCAACGCTTCGAACGCCAGATTCAGCTCATCGACCAGCTTTACGCCTTCGACCTGCTGGATCGCGCCGACGATGCCGAACACAACGTCGACCACGGCCAGCTCATCGGCCCGTTCGACAAAACCGCTCACGAGCAATCCTGGCAGGACATGCTCCGCCTGCAGGCCGAGGGCGTCTACCCGGCGGCCTTCGCCTCAATTGCCAACCCGGTCGACATGGTCCACGGCGATTACGACCCACATCCCGGCCCGCTCATCCGCGACGGCCTGCTGCCCTTCATCCCGCACCTGCGATACCACCAAATCGCTGCCTGCGGACACGACCCGTGGAAAGAGCGACAGGCCCGCCGCCCATTCTTCAACCTCCTGCGTCAATTGCTGCAAACTGACAGCGCTCCCGCCTGACACTGGTGCTCTGTCGGAAGTTACCCGATGGGCGGGCTTCCTGAGACGGCGGGGGGGGTGAACAGCTTGTGATCAGGATTGCGCGGCAGTTGCCGCCGGTATGGTGAAGTAGAAGGTTGAGCCCTGGCCGGGTGCTGAATCGACCCAGATGCGTCCGCCGTGTCGCTCGACAATCCGCTTGCAGATGGCCAGACCGATGCCGGTGCCGGGGTACTCCTGGCGGGTGTGCAGCCGTCTGAAGATGACGAAGACCTGCTCCTGATGCGCTGGGGCGATGCCGATGCCGTTGTCGCGGACGGAGAAGACGTACTGCTCGCCATTCTCGCAGGCCGAGACGTGCACCATGGGCTTTTCGCCTGGACGGTGGAACTTTATAGCGTTGCTGATGAGGTTCTGGAGCAGTTGAGCCAGTTGCACGTCATGGGCCATGACGGTCGGCAGCGGATCATGTGTGACCACGGCAGCGGTCTGCTGCAGGCTTGTCTGCAGATTCTTGAGAGACCGCTCAAGTGCTGCCTCGGCCGATACGGGTGCCATGTGGTGGTCGCCCATTGAGACTTGGCTGTAGGCCAGCAGGTCGTCAACCAAGTGCCGCATCCGGGTCGCGCCATCTACCATAAATCCAACAAACTGATTGGTTTTATCATCAAGTTTATCCCGGCGTCGGCTCTGCAGAAGCTCGCCGTAGCTTGTGACCATCCGCAGCGGTTCCTGCAGATCGTGGCTGGCAATATAGACGAACTGCTCCAGATCGCGGTTCGAGCGCCGCAGGTCGTTGATCTCGGCGTTGCGCTTCTCGACTTCGGCGGCGTGGGCCCTGACGGCCTTCTCGATGGCCAGGTCGAAGACCACTGCCAAGGCCATGGCCTCCTGATATGTGAGACGGTGCTCCAGCTTTTCGGCTATGTGCAGGATTGTGACCTGCTGCAGAATAACGTAGTCCCTGACGACCTCGGCAACGTCCCACCCAGCCTGCCAGCGGAAAATACCATGCTCAGCTGCCGCGCCGCCTTCAACGTCAGTCTCCTCGGTTTCGCCCTGCAACTTTTCGCCCAGTACTCGCAGGCCGGCGACCAGTTCGTCCTTCATTTCTTCCATATCCGTGCTGCCGGCATGCACCTGCTGGTGCTGGGCGCGCTCGTACCACTTGCACAAAATCTCTTCGGCATCCTGGGCGACAATCCTGCCAATCTTGGTGAAATCCTGCTCAAAGATCAGGCCGTCAATCGCCCAAGGGTAACCTTCGGATGATTGTTCCACAGCAATGTCCTTTCCGCAGCCCGCCGCGCCTGCCCAGGCCTGACTGCAGGCCGCTCGCCGGTGGAGCTGTCTTCTCCATTCTCACAGAACTTCCGCACGCGGGCAACCGGCTTCCGGTCTCGAAAATGGCCTGACCCGTGCAGTGGCTGCGCAAATGGTCAATGGATGCGAACTGGTCAGAGTCTCCAGGAATTGCTTTTGGATGTCGATTATCTTCAGTGCCCGGCTTGGCCCCGGTAAGCCAGAATGGCCTGGACGATAACCTCGACTGGGCCGTCCTTGTTCAGGTAGGCCGTAGCACCTGCCTGACATATCTGTTCGCCTGCATGGGCATCATCGTGCATCGACAGGCCGATGACGCAGATGTCCGGGAATTCCTTGTGGATGATCTTCGTCGCCTCGATGCCGTTCATGCCTGGCATGCTGATGTCCATCAGGACCACGTCCGGTTGGAGTCGGCGGACCAGTTCTATGGCAGATGCTCCGTCGGCTGCTTCGCCGACCACCCGGAAGCACTTCTCCTGCCGCAGCACCGTGGCCAATCCTTGGCGAACCACGGCATGATCGTCCACCAAGGCGATGCGCAGGCGCTCGTCGGTCTTATCCGAAGCCTCTGGAGAGGCGGAGGCCAAGGACAGCTCGGCCTCTTCCGGCGTCGGGCTTTTCGCCGCCAGATCAAGCGGCGCTCTGAGCGTGAAGCGGCTTCCGCGGCCGGGGGCGCTGTCGATTTCAAGACATCCGCCGATCAGGTCGAGCCTCTCGCGGATGGCGAAAAGCCCGAAACCGCCACGGCAACCTTCATTGGCGGCGGGCGAACGCGATATCTCGAACCCCGCGCCGTCGTCGGCGACCACGATAAACACCTGCGAATCCACAGGCGTGACTTCAACCCGCGCCTCTTGGACACCAGCATGCTTGACGACGTTAAAGAGCAGCTCACGCACAGACTGGAAGAGCAACACCGTGACCTCCTCGGCCAGAAGCAGACGGTTGTCATGGACCGTGAGGATCACTTCGAGTCCGTACTTATTCTGCTCCCAGCGGGCCAGCCATTTGAGCGCCGGCAACAGGCCTCTCTTGAGGACCGGGGGGCTGAGTTCGGCGGTGAGCGAGCGCGAGGTCTCAATGGCGTCGGCGAGCAGTTCGCTCAGTTCATCCGCTTCCTGCTTCACAATCTCGTCAGCGGACATCTCCAGAAAACTCAGGCGGAACCGCGCCGCCACCAGCAGCTGCTGCAGTCCGTCGTGCAGCACCTGGGCCAGATGCTGCCGCTCGCGCTGCTCGGCGGTGGTCAACTGCGAGGCCAGCTGAGCCAACTGGACGGAACGCTGGCGAAGGCCCTCCTCAGCCCTCTTGTGCTCGGTGATGTCAATGCCCATCTCCATGATCATCGGCGCCCCGTCGGCATCCCGGAACGGAGTGTCCGTGACGCCGTAAACCCGCCCGTCCGGCCCGGTCCATTCCCATTGGTGCGGGGCGCTCGCGTTCAGCGCCTTGTAAGTCTCACAGGTGTCACACGGTTGGGTGCGCTGAAACAGGTGCTCGTAGCATCGCCGGCCTTCGGCCTTGCCGAAACGCTCCTCGAAGTAACGGTTGGCAAACGGCACGTGGTAGTCCGCATCCAATAGCACTATATACGCCGGCAAGGCCTCCAGGACGTCATACAGTCGCTGGCGCTCCACGTTCAGCGCTTCACCCGTCCGGGCCAATTCCACCGTACGCTCCTGGACCCGCTGCTCCAACTCATCGCGAGCCCGCCGCAGGGCCTCCTCGGCCTGCTTGCGCTCGGTGATGTCGGTAAAAACAACGGCAAACCGTTTCGGTGCCACCTGGTAGGCCATGACATCGTACCAGCGGCCCAGGGCCGCGGAGTAATTCTCCAGGTGCAGCGGCTCGCCGGTAAGAGCCACGCGGCCGAAGCCGTCGATCCAGTGGTCTTCGGTTGCCGGCAAAACCTCCAACACCCGCTTGCCGACCAAGTTGGCGCGTTTCAGCCCGGTGAGCTGTTCGAAGGCCGGGTTGACGTCCAGGAACCGGTAATCGCATGGCTGGCCGCTTTGGTCGGTGATGATCTCGTGGAGAGCGAATCCTTCGGTCATCGTTTCAAACAACGTGCGATAACGATGCTCGCTTTCGTGTAGCGCCGCCTCGGCAGCCTGGCGATCATCTTCGCGCAGCTTCCGCTGAATCCAGGCATAGAGGACCGGTGCGACACGCTCAGCGATGCCATCCAGCGTTTCCCGGTCCTCGTCGGTGTAACCGCCGTCTTTGTTGGCCAGATTCAGAAGGCCGATCACCTGGCCGTGAAAGAGGATCGGGGCAGCCAGATTATTGTGGATGATGGGGTGCCCCGGCGGTACCCGCGACGCCTCGTTGGTGTAGAGCGACCGCTTCTCCTTCAAGGCGCGGGCCCACAGGCCCTTCCATTTCTCGGGCGGATAGTGAATGCACTTGCCTTCGATCTCGCATTGGTCAAGCATCTTCGAAAGGCTCAGGCAGAGCAGATGGCCCGGCTCGCTGATGTAGCCGAATACTCCGTGCCGGCTGGCCATGCCCTCCTGCACGACGGCTAGAGCGCGGTCGAACAACTCCTCGCCCTCGTCGTGCTCGACGAACAACTGCACAATGCGGTTGGCCATCTCGATTTCGGCGTTTTCCTTGCGGAGCTTCTCCTCGGCCCGCTCGTGGTCCGTAATGTCCCGCCAGGCGACAATGGCGCCGGTGATGCTGCCGTGGCTGTCGCGGATGGGGGCCGCGCTGCACAGGAGCTGCCGCCGCTGCCCCGCGGCATTGATCTGGACGAGTTCCGCATCCCGGACGGTCTCGCCGGTCGTTACGGCCCGCACCGGGGGCAGGTCGGCATCGGCCATCAGCGTCACGCCGTCAGCATGGTAGATTGTCCATTGGGCTGCGACCTGGCCGGTGGTCAGGCCATCGTGGGGGCTGCCGAGCACCTGCTGCCCGTGGCGACTGACCAGGGCCGCACCGCTGTCGGCGGGCAATTGTTTCAGAAACTCCTGCAGGGCTTTCAACCCGCCCGCCGAACTGCCCAAAGACATGACCGGGGGGCTGTGTGGACCGCTGGTATTCTGCCCCGGCTCCCCGCCGGACGGAGCTTGCTGCGAGGCCGTATCATCGCCGCGATTGCTGTCAGGATGGTCTTCATCATTGGTTGCTGCGCGACTCTTTTTGGCCATGCGAGGCTTCCTCAATAGACTCAGGACTGCGAAATAGTTCGCACGGCCAGGCCGGTGGGACGCCCTCGATGTGCTCCTGGCTCTGACGGCCAAACCAGTCTTTCGCCGGCAGCGATTTGTTGGCGGTAAGCATTAGAGCATAAATCACCGCTTGTGGAAAGGTTTTGGCTTGTGGGAAGGTTTTGCATCGAACAGGAGATGATCGGACCGGTCGCGCCTAGGTTGATCTCGTCGCAGACGACTCCAAGCTCGTGCGCGGGCCGAAGACGCTGAAAGGAGACTTGTGGGGAACCTTCATGTGGTACTGCATCGCAGCGCGGTGATCATAAGATGATTTGCAGAAACAGGCCTGAGATAACGGCAAGGCTGCCAAAACTGATTCGGCCAATTCTGGAGAGTGAGCAGGAGGCTTTCGCCCAACGGTTCAGTACTAATGTCGCGACACCGAAACCGAATATGACGAGTCCGATCAGGCTCAAAGAAAAATGTGCGATGGCTAAGCCTGCACATGTTGCGACTATGACAAGAAAGCCGACCGTAAGATCGCTCTGACTAGGTCGAATCATTCCACGGCGCCAGAAGAACACCGCAGCAATGAAGGCCATGAGTAGTACCACTACAAGAGCAGTTTCCATAATGATCGCTCCTTGTCTGTCCCGCTAGAACACATAGGCTAATCTGCGTTATGGCAAGAGCGGTTGTCGTCGCTATCTACGGCTGACCAGAACTGGCGGCGCCATTGTGCGCGCCTTCATGCTGAAGCAGTTCAAGTCGCCTTCCTGCTATTTACTCCTGCTGCAACTGATTGCAATCTTCGTTGCACTCAGCTCAGACCAGATCGCAGGCATCGGCTGGCATCCAGTGGGCGTCCTGGTCTTTCCATTTCACGTTGCAGCCAATGGGGTTGGTCACCGGCACTTTGGGCTGCTGGTTGCTGAGCAGTGCTTCGATGGCATCGCGCAAATCGCGGGTTTTCTCCTGGCCGGGATTGCGGGGATTGTCGTCCATGCGTCCGGTGTAACGAAGTTTGCGGGTCTCGTCGAAGAGATAGAAGTGGGGCGTTCGCAGGGCTCCGTAAGCCAGGGCCACCGTCTGCGACTCGTCCCGAACGTAGGGGAAGCGGAAGCCCTGTTCCTTCGCCCGCACGACCATGTTGGCAAAGTCGTCGGTCGGGTGGTTCTGCTGCTCGTTGGAGTTGATGGCAATCATGGCCAGCCCGCGGGGCGAGTAATCGGCGAAAAGCTGCTTCATCCGTTCTTCGGACCCGATGACGAAGGGGCAATGGTTGCAACTGAAGACGACGAGGAGGAGCTTGTCGTTGCGAAAGTCGCTGAGGCTCCAGTTTTTGCCGTCAACGCCGGGCAAGTTGAAGTCGGGGGCCTGCTGGCCGATCTCGAGTGTAAACGCCATATTAACACCGCCTTTCGTGAAATGTGTAAAGACTGCGAATCTCAGGTTCGCGGATAGCCGGCAATCATAATAACCTCCGGCGCCACCGGTAGTACGGCGCAATTGCCTCGGTCACAGCTGCGCCTGACGCGCAAACCTTACGACAGTGCCGTCCGGACCCGGCGCTGGGCTTCGATCAGCCGATCTTCCCACGGCAGTTCATCAGAGTTCGGAATCAATCCCGACTCATCCATTGTCGCAATCACATGTCGCAAGCCGTCGGCAAGCGACATTACGGGCCGAAACTCCGGCACGTCGCGCCGCAGCCGGGCATTGTCATAGTAGCAGTTGTGTGCGAAAATTGTCCGGCAGATGTTGACATTCTGAACCGGCGGATCGGCTGCCAGCAGATCCTCCAGTGGGATGCCCACCAGCTCCACCTCTCGCCCCAGCAGGCTCATTACAGTGCGGTGGTGCGTTGCCCAGTTGGTGAATCCCGTCGGCACAAGGTTGTATGTCTGGCCAAGGCAGCGGGCGTTGTCAAGCGCGCCCACAAAGCCGACCGCGGCGTCATCAACATGCAGAAACTGGTGGATGGCCATGCCGTCGCCGCAAATCAGTATCGGCTTGCCCTTGCGGATGCGGTCGATCCAGGAAAAGTCCCAGGCTATCTGCCTGAAGGCCCCAAGCTGGGGGCCGTAAGTCGTTGACGGCTTGATGATGGTCACGGGGAAGCCGCTCTTGTGCCAGGCCTCCATGTAAGCGGCGTCGGCGGAGGCCTTGTTGCGACCGTAGTCCGTAATGGGCCGCAGGGGGTGATCCTCGGATACCGGCAGCCAGTCGTACTGCACACCGTATGTGCAGACCGTCGAGCATTGGATAAACTGCTTCACCCCGCGGAAAGCCCGAATGCTGCTCTCGGCGTCCTCACGGTTAAAGCAGATCATGTCGATGCCGGCGTCGAGTTGCTCGGCCTGCACGGTGGCCTCGAATTCGGCCCGCTGTTTGCGGTCGCAGTGCACCGTGCGTGTACCTTGCGCCGGCGTGCCGCGCTGTCCGCGATTGAAACAGACTACTTCGTGCCCCTTCTCCAACAGCAGGCGGGCGATGCTGGTACTGATGTTGCCGGTGCCGCCGACGATGCCGACCTTCATGTCCATCCCCTTACCGGATAAAGTTGCCTCAATTGCTGCCTGGCCGCCATTCTAGGAGCCTTCGGCTCCGCGGGCAACCATATTGCCGGTGGCGAGGCCTGGCCGGAACAATCGCCGGGGCGGCGCGGTCAATCTGCATTGCAGCAACGTTGGCGATTAAGGCTTGTTCTCCGGTGACGAAGAGAAGTGCTTTGCCAATCTTGCGATCAGCGGTAGAATCTTCATAAATGTCGTCGGCGGTGGCTGGCCAAGGGCTATCTGAAGAATCACATCCGAGTCATCAGGTTGGAGAATGTTGTTGAAGAACGATCCCATCGAACTGGTCCGCACGCCACACAAGATCCCCCGTCTGCTGATTGCCCCGACGTATCGCCGTGGCGACGTCGACAGCCATTCTGTCGACGCTCCGTTCCTGTTCTGGCACCAGGGGCGCTACCGCGCGTTTCTCAACTGCTATGATGGCATCGGCTATCAGACGGTGCTGGCCTCCAGCGATAACCTGCTGACCTGGCAGAGAGAAGGCCTCGTCCACGAGCGGGGTGCGCCGGGCAGCGACACCGAGTTCAACGTTGGAATTACCAGTGTGCTGAGAGACAATGCCCTGATGGGCCGCGGAGATGCCCGCCTGGTCGACGGCAAGCTGCTTGGCGTGTGGCATGCCTATCCCGAGAGCGGTCAGGAGCAGGGCAAGGGTTACTTCGGCATTGCCCGGGGCAACGGGCTCACACAGTGGCAACTGGACCCCGCGTGTATGCGTCCCGAAGACGGCTCGCCGTGGGAACGAGGCGGGCTATATAAGCCCTGCCTTGTCGAACACGATGGTCGCTATTACATTTTCTACAACGCAAAAGAGACTCTGCACTGGCCATGGCGCGAGCAGATCGGCGTGGCCTGGTCGGACGACCTGCTGCACTGGACGCGCCACGATGCAAATCCCATCGTACCCAACGGTCCGGCCGGGACGCCGGATGAACTGTTCGCCGCCGACCCCTGCGTGCTGCGCTGCGGTCAAACCTGGGTGATGTTCTACTACGGCCTGGCGGCCGACCATCATGCCCGCGAACTGGTGGCCTTCAGCGACGACCTGCTGACCTGGCGCAAAGCCGACGAAGTGCTCATCGACGTGGGACCTGAAGGCAGTATCGACTCGCAGTACGCTCACAAGCCCGGCGTAATTGCACGCGACGGCGTGCTGTACCACTTCTACGGGGCATCGCGGGCCAAGGGCTCCGACGATGTGGACGAAGTTGACGCCAAAGACCGTCGCGGCATTGCGGTGGCCACCAGCCGGCCGCTGACCAGCAGCAGGCAGTGACGGTTGTCGCCGACGGAGAGGCATCAGGGCGAACAACTGCGAGACTCCTGCATCAAACGTGGTGCTGAGGCGCAATAACGCCCCATTTGCGACACACCCATACTTGCCGGCAACGAAAGGAACGCATGGCGACACTGTTCGAAGAGCTCGACTATCAGAAGACGCCCATTGGCGATATTGTCCTTCGCCGCCGCACTGCGCCGGCCCGGCCGGATGAGGTTATTTACGAGGTGACCATCGACAGTGAGATGCTGATGTCCAGCACGGTCAACGCCAGCGAGCGGGCCCTGGCCCATCTGGCTTTGGAGGGCCGGGAAGATCGGCCGCTCAATGTGCTTGTCGGTGGACTGGGCCTGGGCTACACGGCGGCTGCCGTGCTGGAGCACGCCAATGTCCGCAGCCTGGTGGTGGTTGAACTGCTGGCCCCGGTCGTTGCCTGGCACCGTCGACGGCTGGTTCCGCTGGCGGGGGCGCTGGTCGACGATCCGCGCTGCCTGCTGCTCACCGGCGACTTTTTTGAGCACATCGGCCAAGCCGCTGCACAGCCGCTCTATGACGCTATTCTGCTGGACATCGATCATGCGCCGGACTGTCTGCTCCACGAGCGGCACGCGGGCTTTTACGGCACCGATGGTCTGCAACGCATGGCTCGCTGCCTTCGGCCCGGAGGCGTATTCGCCTTGTGGTCGGCGTGGAAGCCGGCGGCGGAGTTTATCGACCTGCTCCAAGTGGTCTTTTCGTCAGTTAAGGAACACGAGGTCAGCTTCTTCAACCCTCACCTCAACAAGTCCGATGCAAACTGGATCATCGTCGCCGAGTGCGTGCAGCCGTGACTCGACCCGGAAAGACAGACGCAGCATGCAATGCACGACGAGGCACAGCTTGTGTTCAGTGCGGTGCGCTAGTAGAATCCGCATACTTGGTATAGTGCTTTGAGTTGCCGCAACCCGCCCTCTGCGCAGAAGCGGACTCCATGGAAGAAAGGGAACCAGATGAAGCTACATGTGGCCACCGCCATTATCGCTGTCTCGATCATGCTCGTCTCGTGCACGCCGCAGCCTCGGCCGGCGATGTCGCATGCACCCGCAAACGGCGGGCAAGAGGGTGACGCGATTGCAGAGGCGGTTGACGGACCAAGCGACACGCACGGCAGCGGGTCGATGACCATGGTCTGGCAGGAGGGCGAGGATTACGCCGATTCGTCCCGAGCCGGGCTGGCGAAGACCGAGGCGGAAGGCCGTGGCGACGCTGCGACTGTCAAGCTGCCGGCCTCGGGCGGCAAAGCCTTGGGCGGGCCGTCGGTGGAGTTCAAGGGCAGCACGGTCCGCTACATTGTCGATGTGCCGGCCTCGATTAAGGACGCTCAAATCATTTTTCGTCATGCCCGCCTAAACTGGCGAAACCTTCAGCCGGAGGTCCCGGCCAGGTTCCTGATCACAATAAATGCCAACGGTGAGTCGCGGACGCACGAGATGCAGTTTGGCGATACAGGAGGGTGGGGCACTAAGTCGGCCCATTACCGCTGGCTGGCGTTAGCGGTGGGCGACCTGCCGGCCGGGCAGACGGAGGTGGTGCTGCATTCGCTCAAGGACGACAACAGCATTGTTCTGGACGGTTTCCTCGTTGCCCCGCCGACCTTGCGGATGGAGAGCGACGAGGCCAGCGACCTGGTGCGTATGGTCATCAGCGGCGATGGTTACTGCGGCCTGGTTAACCCGAGCACCGTGTACACGGAGTTGCGGCCGACGATTTCCGTGGTGGCCAGGTCGTTTGACGGGCGGCAGGCCGAGGTAGGCTGGCGCGCCGAGGGCGTGGCCCCGTCGGATGATTCGCCGCTCTGCACGACAGAGGCCTGCGGCCGCCGGCTCTGCGTTCAGCAACTGACCAGGAGCGAGGACGGCCCGTGCACGCTCATAATCGAAGCGACAAGGCCCAGGCTCAAGCTTACGGTGCCGGTCCTGCTGGCGGGCGAATTGGCCTCGGCGCTGCCGCTTCACGTCAACCGGCTGAAGGACAAGCTGGCCGTGGCCGAGGGCGCGAAGAGTGGCGGCGACGACGGTGCGCTGGCGGAGTGCGTGCCGGACTTCCGGGCGGCGGTCGATTTTCTGGACTCGGGCCTGGACAAATTGCCGGCCGCCAGAGATCCCGAGATGATGATCGCGAGCCTAAGGGAGACCATCGATCAGGGCGAGGAGACCCTGCGTCGGTTGCAGGCCGGTCAGGCCCTATACGCCGGGCGGACCGGACCCTTGCGGCGCGGGTTCATTTCCAAAGCCACGGGCCAGCTTGTGCCCTACCGCATCATGGTGCCGGAGTCGTACGGTACGCAGGATAAGATGCCGCTGGTAATGGTGCTGGGCGGCAGTGGGGCCAGCGAAAACATCATGTTCGATCATGACAAAGGGCTGATTCCGCGGATGCTCGCCGAGCGGGGATACATGCAGATTACGCCGCCTACGTATGTCCGCGACCGCATGCTTAATGTCAAAGATTACATGCAGCTCATCGAGTTGACGCTCAAGGAATATCCGAAGCTGGACCGCAAGAGCGTCTATGCCACGGGCGTTTCCTCCGGCGGGTTTCACTCGTTCGCCTTGGGCGTAGCTCATCCGGACATGTTTGCTGGAATCGCCTGCGTCTCGGGCACGACGCGCAATCCGGAGGCGCCGGAAGTGGCCAGGCTGAAGACGGTGCCCACGCTGATTATTCACGGCGGAACCGACACGGTGGTGCCGCCAAGCGTTGCCGAGAACACGGCGCAGCGGCTCGAAGAGCTCGGGGCAGTCTACGAGATGAAGATCTTCCCAGCCAACGGCCACGACTACCGTACGCTGGAATACCTGCCGCTGACCCTCCAATGGTGGGCCGCCCACCCAAAGGCATCCGCCCCGGCACCATAGAGGCGGGCATGTTTAAACAGGCGAGCGCCCCTGGGATGTCTCAGGCCCGCAATCATGGGAATGGGCGTTTGCCCGCCGCTGAGGTCAAACAGACCATGGCATAGGGGCGCAATGTCTAAGCACGTAACAGTTGTACCCGATCAGTCGTACAAGATCACTCGCCATTGAGTGGTCTCCGAATCTGGCTCAAGGCCTTCGCCCTGCTTTCCTGAGGGAAGTTGCACAGGCCCATAGTGAATAGCGCGTTTTCTTACCCAATTACCCCTGTGGTCATAAAGATATTCAATTTGCACCATCGTCAGCGTCTTGCCAGTTCGTTGCGTTGTCATGGTTTCAAGATCGCCCTGTTTATTGTAGAGATACGTTGTCTGCACCTGCTCCTCCAGCAGGTCCGCCCTTTCTGGACCTGGCCAATCCTGCGGAGCCAGGAATTCCTTACTTTCCAGGATGAGGCCGTCGGGACGGTGCCGCTGGTAGATAACAGTTATGCGGTCCTCTGCGGGAAACGTAATCTGCTCCCCGGGTTGACACGACGACTGCCAGACCTCATAGCCCCCACCCTTGGGGTACCATTTGACAACATAAGCCAGTGGCTGGTAGTTCTGTGCCGCGGCAGTCAGAGCCGTCCAAGGCACGGATTCGCCATAGCCAATGACGGTAACTCCAGACAACTTCCCGTCGTACCAATGCTCTTCCGCCGACATGGCGGGGCCAAGCCGCTCAGATCGAGTCTCGCGGCTTTGCTGCCCTGCGGATTCCGCGTCGCCCTCACCTAACCATTCGACAACCCTGCAATTCTCTTGTATTGATGGAATTCCTGACAACTTGCTTGTCGAAAAAGTGGCGACATACCTGACGTGCGGAAGATCTCTATTCCAGTTTTCCAGAATTAGTTCGTCCAGAGTAACGGCAGGACCGCTGCTGCAGCCGGCAAATAGAATGGCCGTCGCAGCCAAGACAAGTGTGTAATATGTCATTTAATCTCCTGGAAGATCCCGCGTCTGTCCAGTGACACCGGCCACTCTGGGCCTCATTCCTCTTCGACTGCTGCTTCTGCCCCAGGTGTCTCCAGGTCTGGCAGAGTCCAGACCTTTATGCTACCGCCTTCGTACGATGCCAGACGCTTGGAATCCGGAGAAAACGAAAGCAGCATGATGGTTGATGACTCGTGATCGAATACAGTAAGTCTCTGCCGCGTCGCAGCATCCCACACGAAAATCAGCCCCATCGGCCCCGTGCCTCCCGCAAGATAACGACCATCCGGACTAACCGCAATGGCCGACATGCGGTGAGCGAACCTACTGGGCTCACCCGTAGTCGTAGCATGTAATCGGGCCTGCAACTGCCCGGTCAGCGCATCGAACCTTGAAAACTGACCGAGAACATCGACCGAATACAACACCTTGTCGTCAGCAGACCAGCATACATCTGTAACGAGGGTCTGCTCGCCTTCCCAAAGCATGCGGCCCGCCTCCACGTCCACCACGCAGGCTGCGGCCGCCCAGCCCGCCAGAGCAAGATAGCCACCGCAGTTAGAGGGCCTGATTGTGTCTATGCTGAAATCGTATCGGGGCCCTTCGCCGCCCTTAAGCACAACCGGCCGGAAAGAACCGTCCTGCATGTCATACACGGCGACCATGGTCTGCTGCCGCCAACCAGGATTGTTATGACGTTGAAGTCCAAACACCATGCCGATATATCGCCCGTTGCTGCTGGCGAACGTCTTGCTGAGATACCAGAATTGTCCCACCTGCACTTGTGCCAATTTTTCATCATCAAGGGATTCAAGCGACATATGTTCTGTCTGGTGCCGCTTGTTAAACAGCACGAGCCTGTCCTCCCATACGGCATAGCCCTGTCCGGGGGCCTTGGCAAACGGCTGCCTCTCCAGCAGGCGTCGCATAGTGCCATCTTCCGCCCATGCCCATACGTCTACCACCGGATCCACCGAAATGCCGAGCATGTACCTGCCGCCGGCCATCCAGCTGGCAAGGCCGCCTCCGGCGCCGCGCCACTGGTAAACGTGCTCCGGCTCGCCGTCAGCCTCAACTGCCTTAATGCTTGTGTCGCACCCCGACAGCAGCACTAGTGTCACTGCGATCAGGGACAG
>JAWLHX010000071.1:17230-19174 GCA_041690105.1 Phycisphaerae bacterium | reverse complement strand
GGCCAGGGCCGACGGCTTGAACATGCTGCGGGCCTTCTCGATGCAGGTGCGGATGCCCTCGGCAAACTGCGTGCCGGCCAGCGGGCGCAGCAGTTCGCGGCTCAGGTACAGAGCCAGCACCTCGGTCAGGTGGAAGGCGATGTGAGGGGCGTGGCTGATGTCGAAGTTGATCCGCCAGCGCTTATGGCCGGTGTCGGCCGTCTCGCTGAAGATAGGAAAGCCGGCGTCGCTCAGGGCCTCGAGGTCGCGGCGGACGGTCATCGTGGTCACTTCAAACTGCTGGCCAAGCTCGTCCAGCGTCAGGCCGAATCGGTTGGTCTCCAGGGCCTGGAGCATCTGCCACTGGCGGATAATCTGGTTGTTACGCGGCACCGTTGATCCCCCTCATTCTTCGGGTCTGGCAGCGAAAGGCAAAGCGGACTCTTCAATATCAGCGAAGGGTTTACCAATATGCCAGCGCAGGGAGCTTTGATCAAGCCATATTCGGATAGAGTGCGGCCGATTTGCCACCGCGGCGAGTTTGCTTCAGTGGCTTGGAGGCGCACGGAGATGGGATTACAATCGACAAATCGGCTGACATATTGGCGTTGGCTGGCAGGCCGGGCAGAATACCAGTGGCATCGCACAGTGCAAGACAGGCCGGCGGGGGAAATTATCAGGAGACCTAATTCGTATGGCAGCAAGTACAACGGCCCATGCGGGCAACTCATCAGGACGATCGCATGGTGGGGTGCGCAAAGTTGAATTCGGAAAAGATCTCAGCTTTCAGGCCGAACTGTGGCGGCGGGCGGACGAGTATTTCCGCACCACCGGCCGGCGGCAGCGCGACCTGTGGCCGATGTACCTGAAGTCGGTCATTATTCTGGCAATTTGCGCCTCTTCGTACCTGCTGCTGGTCTTCGTGGCCCAGACCCTCTGGCAGGGCCTGCTGCTGGCGGTCGTGCTGGCCCTGTCGACGGCAGCCATCGGCTTTAACATTCAGCACGATGGCGGCCACCTCTCGTACTCCGATCGCCGCTGGGTCAACCGACTGGCCGCCTGTTCGCTGGATCTGGTTGGCAGCAGCAGTCACCGCTGGCACTGGAAGCACACCATCATACACCACATGTACGTCAATATTACCGGCTACGATCACGATATCGCCATTACCCCGCTGGCCCGCTTCTCGCCCCACCAGCCACGTTACTGGCACCACCGCTGGCAGCACCTTTACATGTGGCTGTTTTACGGTCTGCTGGCAGTCAAGCTGCAGCTTTACAACGATTTTGCCTATGCCATCACCGGCCGCATCGGGCCGCACACGGTGCCCAGGCCGCGGGGGCGGGAGTTGGCGATATTCATTGGCGGCAAGGCGGTGTTTTTTACCTGGGCCTTCATACTGCCGATGATGCTGCACCCGGTGCTGACCGTCCTGTTCTACTATGCCGTGGCGGCCGTAGTGCTGGGCATGGCCATGGTGCTGGTCTTCATTCTGCCGCACCTGGTGGACAAGGCCGACTTTCCGCTGGCTGAGGCCGCGAGCGACAGCAATCCTGCGGATGATGGTTCCAAAGATGATTCACGCCCACCGGCCACCAAGCCCGTCGCCCGTCCACCGTCAAAGGGGCCCGCAGCCCGCCTGGAGGCACCCTTTGCCGTGCACCAGGCCCGGGTGACAGTCGACTTTGCCCGCAATAACCGGCTGCTGACCTGGCTGCTTGGCGGCCTGAACTATCATAAGGAGCACCACCTCTTCCCGACCATCTGCCACCTGAACTATCCGGCCCTGAGCAAAGTGGTGGAGCAGACCTGCAGCGACTTCGGCCTGCCATATCATACCCACCGCTCATTCAGCGCCGGCCTCGCCGCTCATTATCGGTGGCTGAAACTGATGGGCCGCGGTAACAAATGAAGAAACGGCAACGACGGCAGTCGGCTTGTTGTTTAGAAAGCCCCCGGCACTGC
>JAWLHX010000071.1:0-17220 GCA_041690105.1 Phycisphaerae bacterium | reverse complement strand
CAAAACGCAAACGCAAAACAACTAAAACAACGGCAACGACATCCCCCGGCAGTGCCGGGGGCTTCAACGGCAACGACAACGGCAACAACAACAGCAACAGCAGAGGAAACGCAACAGCGGAAGAAACGGCAACGACGGCAGTCGGCTTGTTGTTTAGAAAGCCCCCGGCACTGCCGGGGGATCGAATGGCAACAAGGGTTGGGAATCGGACTAATCGCACGGCCAGCCAAAACGCAAACGCAAAACAACTAAAACAACGGCAACGACATCCCCCGGCAGTGCCGGGGGCTTCAACGGCAACGACAACGGCAACAACCGAAGAAACGCAACAGCACAACAGCAGCATCCCCAGCCCGTGCCGGAGGCTGTAAACAACGCCTTCACATCTTCCGGCTGTCGTAGGCCCAGTGCAGCAGGGCCTGGCGCTGGCGGGGGCGGCAGGTGTGGTCGCCGCGGCGGCAATTCTTCTGAAGCTGGGCGATGTGCCGACGCATGGCTCGCCAGCGCATGATCTGCCGCTGGTCGTCCGGGCAGCGGCGGCCCATGTAGTATCGGCAATACCATTGGAACCAGCCGCGCGGGTCTTCGTGCCAGATCCAGCCCTTGGACCGCCAGTACGACAGGGGCTTGGAGGCCGATATGCCGAAGAAATTAAGCGACGCATCGTGACGCTCGGGCGATAGCTTGGCGCCGCGGAACCAGGAGACCGGGAACTCCGCCCGGCAGTCGGTCATGTACTTGCCGCCAAAGACGCCCAGGGCCAGCATCTCGGTTGGCGTGAGCTGAGGGCGGAAGCCCGGGTGAAAGTGCTTGCCGACCGGAACCGTCAGGAAGTAGCGGTAATCCTTCTGCATGCGGTCGTTGACTATGACTTCAATCGGTTCCATGGCAATGTATCCGTCCGATTTACCGGCGACCTTAAACTGCCTGGCACGATGGCCACCATTGCTTCTGACGCTGTTTCCTGTGCTGCTGTTTCCTGTGCTGCTGTTTCTCGCTGTTGCTGCTTTCGCTGTTGAAGCCCCCGGCATTGCCGGGGGATCGCTCGTCATTCATTATCGCACAACAGCATCCCCCGGCAATGCCGGGGGCTTAAGGGCAACGCTTTGGCACTGCCAATTTGTGCGCCGTCAGCCAGTCATCCAGTTCCGCCGCAAACGGGTCGCCTATCGCCAGCAACCATTCCTGCAGTCGCTGCCTGTGATCCTGCAGAACTCCGACATGAGCGGGACTGGAGGCAAGATTCCGCATTTCGCCGGGGTCCTCTTCCAGGTCGAAAAGCTGCTCGCGCCGCTGCCCCGCGCTGTAGACGATGTACTTGTACCGCGCGGTGCGAGCCATGCGGCCGCGAATGCCGGTGGGCTTGTCGAATTCGCAGAACGCGGTCTCGGCGAAGACGCAATCTCGCCATGGCCGCGCCGACTGGCGCCCTTCCACCAGTGGCCGCAGACTGGCCCCCAGGGCGTAATGCGGCACGGCCGCCCCGGCATAATCGCAGACGGTCGGCAGCAGGTCCAGCCCCGTGCTCACCAGGTGCGAGCGGTCGACCATTGGCGGGCGGCCGGAGCCCTTGCGGCTGATAATCAGCGGCACGCGCACCGGCTCTTCGTACAGCACCTGTTTCTGGTTCCAGTCATGGGCCCCCTGGCCGTCGCCGTGGTCGCTGGTGAAGATGACCACCGTCTCTTCCTCCAGCCCGGATCGGCGCAGCGAATCAAGAATCGTCCCCACGTGAGCATCCACCAGCTCAACCATTCGATGGTACGCCCAGCGATATTGCCGCCACTTGTCGGCCGGCCAGCCCTGCGTCGGATACTGCTTTGTGGTGCCGTCATTTATCTGCCGCAACACCTCGGGCTCCTCGGCCGGAATGGCTGCATTGGGCATCAGCGGCGGGCAGTCTTCCGGCGGCGGCAGTGGGCCGATGTCTCCATGCGGCAGGTGCTGGCCGCGAGCCCATTCGCAGATGTTGTGCGGATTGACCAGCGAAGCGACCAGCAGAAACGGACGCTCGTGGCGGCGGCGAAAGAACTCATCGCAGGTGGGCGGCACGCCGGCATCGGGCGCACCGGGCAGCAGCTCGAAACCGTGCTGGTCGACATTCTTCTGCGGCACGGGCAGATGCCACTTGCCGACGTACGAGCACTGGTAGCCGGCATCGGCCAGCAGGCGACCCATGAGCGGCAGGTCGGTCAGGTCGTCGCTGGCTGAGACATTGTACGGGGCCCCGGCCTGGTGCGGCATGCGCCCGCTGAACATTCCGGCCCGCGAGGGCACGCAGAGCGGATTGGTGCAATAGGAATTATCGAAGAGGACACCGCTGGCGGCCAGCGAATCCATGGCCGGCGTGTGCAGGTACTCGTTGCCAGCGCAGCTCATGGCCGAGGCCGATTGCTGATCGGTCATGATAAGGAGCAGATTCGGCCGCCGAGGGTCCCGGCCTTCGGCCGGTCGATGCGGACCGCGGGCGGGGGAGCTTGCATCTGCGGCATTGCGATTCATTACTCAGCCTCCAAGTGTCAAGCAAACAGGATCAGCCGGCCGTTGGGGCGCCCACAGCACCGGCTCAAGGCGTGCCAATATAATGCACCGGCACGCAGGCCGCAACACCTGCAGCCCTTGGCATGGCCGCAGACAGTTCAGTCACTCGGCCCCTCGGGTGGTGGATTGCTCCTCGGATCGGTCCGGAATCCTCAGCCCCTCAAGACTGGATGGCAGGCCACTGCCGGTGCGGCTGACGACGCTGAAGGATGCGTCGGTCTCCAGCACAACCGCCTCGGCGTCTTCGATATTGGCCAGGCCCGTGGCCCGGATTGCTGCCTGGACCTCGTTCCGGGTTACGCGCTGCCGTCGCAAGGCATGGGCAATAAACTGCCCCTTGTAGAGCAGCAACGTGGGCTCGCTTTTAACCAGCCGTCGCACCCATGTGCTTCGCACGCTCAGCCAGGTTACCACAAATTGCAGCCCCACCAGCAGCAGGAAGGCGGCGGCCCCTTCGGCCAGGGCGACATCTTTGCTGAGCAGAACGGTGGCCAGCGTGGAGCCGAGGGCCACGGTGACAACCAGGTCGAAGGCGTTCATTTTTGACAATGTTCGCTTGCCCGAGACGCGCAAAAACACCACCAGTACGACGTATGCCAGCAGGCCCACCAGCAGCGGACGAAAGGCATTGAACCAGCCGTCGAAGAAGACCTTTTCCATCAGCGCCACCCCCAATGCTATTCTGCCATGATAGCTGCTTTTGGCGACGGCCCGACAGCAGAAAGCTGGCGACGGCGGCTTGTGCCGGGGGCTTCATAATGCTATTTATGGCATCAGTCATGTTGCGAAAGCGCATAACAGGCGGCGCTGAAGGAACTGAAGGACACTCTGTATGAAGCCACCGATGAGACGATGGACGCGGCCGGAGGCGCCTCTGCTGGCAATTGTCAGCCACCGCAAGAGCGAGTTCTACCGGCCCGAAGCCCGGCACCAGGAGCACGAGATTAACCTGGCCCTGAGCGGCGATGCTTTGTATCAGCTGGGCGATGGCGAGCCGACGCGACTTTCGGCCGGCGAGATTCTGCTCATGCCGGCCGGCACCATTCATGCCGTCGAAGTGCAGCACGAACTTCGCATGGCGGCCATTCATATTCATCCCCAGGTCTTCAATTCGGTCGCAGCCCGCAAGGGCCCGCCTGGGCAGATGCTGAAACGCCTCAGAGCCTGGCAACAGCCCTTGCCCTGGCGGAAGGTCATCGCCCCCGACGCATATTCCACCCTGGAGCGACTGGCCGAGGAGGCCGTGGTGGAGCAGAACCGGCAGGCGCCCTCGCGGCTCTCGATGATGGAGGGGCTGGCCACGCAGGCGGCCGTGCTCTTTCTGCGACTCATGCTGCTGGAGCAGACGGCCGAGCAGTCCGACGAGAGTACCCGGCGCATACTTACGGTGCAGAGCTGGATTGATCGCCACTTTGCTGAGGATTGCGGGGTGGAAGGGCTGGCCCGCATGGCTCACCTGGCCCCGACTTACTTTGCAGCCCGCTTTCGCGACATTGTTGGCCTGCCGCCCATGACTTACGTGCGAGACCGCCGCCTGGAGCAGGCCCGACTGCTGCTGGAGAGGACAAATCACCCGATTAAGGTAGTGGCCTGGAGCGTCGGCTACAGCGATGTCAGCCATTTCAACCGGGTGTTCAAACAGGTTACGGGGGAGACGCCTGCCGCCTGCCGCCCGCACCACCACGACCAGCCGGACGAGGAGTGAGGCGGACGATTTAATTTTAATCCCGCTGCGCCCCCACCTTAAGATGCGCATAGCGTTTGATAAGAACCGTCAATTGTAATTACGGCCACGGTGGCGTACTGTTATGGTGTAATCGTAAGCGGCCGCAACCGTGGCCGGGACAGCACGTAGATAAACAGTGAAAGCGAGGTTTGAGGCATGGGCAGTCAGTTGGCAATTCTGGGCGGAACACCTGTTCGCACCGAGCCGTGGCCGGTGTGGCCGCAATATGGTCGAACAATCAAAGAGGCGCTTGCGCGGGTCGTCGAGAGCGAGGTATACTGTTCGCAGGTGGGCCAGGAGGTCAAGGCGTTCGAGCAGGCCTTCGCCGCCTATCATGGCTCCGATCATGCAGTAGGCGTGGCCAACGGCACCATAGCTCTGCAGGCCGCACTGGCCGCGGCAGGCATTGGTTGCGGTGACGAGGTCATCGTTCCGGCCTACACTTTTGTGGCCACCGCCACCGCGGCCGTCGAGAATAACTCCATACCCGTTTTCGTCGACTGCGAGCCCCTGAGCCAGGGCCTCGACCCCGAGGATGTGCGTCGCAAAATCACGCCGCAAACGCGGGCCATCATGCCGGTGCACATTAACGGCTACCCGTGCGACATGGATGCCATCATGGCCATCGCCCGGGAGCACAACCTGGTGGTGATCGAAGACTGCTCGCACGCCCACGGGGCCGAGTACAAGGGGCGAAAAGTCGGTACTATCGGCCACTTCGGCTGTTTCAGTCTGCAGCACAAGAAGAACATGACCGTTGGCGAGGGCGGCATTGTAATTACTAACGACGGCGAGGCCGCCGGGCGCATCCGCGAGATGCTGGCCTTCGCCTGGACCAACGTGACTCGCAACTGGCGAATGGGCGAATTTTACGGGGCCATCGGGCAGGAGCAGATAAAACTGCTGGATGAGCAGAACAAGCGCCGGCGGGCAAACGTGGCCACGCTGCTTGAGGAACTTGGCGCAGTGCCGGGCCTTAACCCGTTGCCGGGACAGCCCGAGACATCGCCCGTCTACTATAACCTGATTCTGCAATATGACGAATCGGTCATGGGCGTGTCGCGGAAGACGTTCGTCAAGGCCCTCAACGCCGAAGGCATTCCGGTGATGATGTTCTACATGCCCATCCAGCGCTGGCCGACCTTCCCGGAGGCCGACTTCTTCGGCCGCGGTTGCCCCTTCTCGTGCCCCTTGCACGAAGGCGGACCGGTGGATTACAGCAAGGTTTCGACGCCCGTGGCCGACGACGTCTGCGACCGGATTAATGTCGAAATAAGGGTACAACCCACCAGTGGACCGACCGAAATGCGACACGTTGCTGAGGCGATCCGAAAAGTGGTGGCGAATAAAGCAGAGTTAAAGGACGTCGAAAAGGCTATAGAGGAAGGAAGGATCAAATAATGATCGCAGAGCGAAAGCAGCTGTTGACGAGACTGGTTCTGGTGCTGGCCCTTGCGCTGGGAATCGCAGGGCAGTCTGTTGCAGCAACTTATTATGTTGATGCCGGAAATGAGGCCGCCAAGGATGATAATGCCGGCACCGAGGCGGCGCCGCTGAAGAGCGTTCAGGCGGCCGCCGACAAGGCCACCGCCGGCGATGTGATCATCGTCAAGCCGGGGCAGTACGACGAGATGGTCACGGTCAAGCAGTCGGGCACTGAGGACAAGCTGATCACCTTCCGCGCCGAGCCTTCGCGTCAGGCTCGCCTGAAGGGTGTGGTGCTCGAAGCCGACTACATCAGCATTGAAGGCTTTGAAATCAGCAACAAGGACGATAACGCCAATGGCATCAACGCCGGCGAGGCCCATCGCAAGACCGGTCGCACCGGTTGCCGCATGATCGACAACTTTATTCACGATGTGGCCGGCACCGCCATCTTCAGCGGCGAAAAGGCCATCGTTCGCGATAACCTGATGAAGAATGTCGGTCGCGGAGTTTTCGCCAATAGCGGCACGCTGGTCGAGAATAACGAGGTCGACACGCTGGTGCCGCTAATGCTGGAGAAGAATGGCGAGCGGAAGCCCAAGAAAACGCAGTACACATTCTTCTCGGGCGACGACATTACCTTCCGCGGCAACTACCTGCACGGGGCTCCCGAAGAGCATCTGATTACGGGTATGGGCGTCTGCTTTTTCGCCAGTTGGGATGCCTGGATATTCCCCTCCAGCCATCGCATCCTGATCGAAAACAATCGCTGCTTCAACGCCACCCACGCCAGCGAGCCCACAGCCACTGTGAAGAAGGAATCATCGCACATTACCTACCGCAATAACCTGTTCGTCAACACGGTTTATGTCGGCGTAATGCCGAAGAATTTCAGCCATGTCACGGTCGAGAACAACACCTTCATCAATTGCGGCGCCTATCCAATCTGGCTGCAGGGCGAGCAGGTCGCCACCTCGGTTGTCCGCAATAACCTTATCGCTTACATTGGTCGCGACCGAGTGGTGAAGGAGTTCGGCTGGAAGGAGTCCGAGTCCGGCATCCGTATTGACAGCAAAGAGCACAAGGCGAACGTCGATTACAACATGTTCCACGGCACCCTCAACCGCGAGTATGGCAAGAACGACTTTGTCGCCGAGCCGCAGTTCATCGATCCCTCAAACGGCGATTACCGCCTGAAGCCCGGCTCTCCCGGCATTGACGCCGGTACGACCATCGAGGCCATCGGGGCCGACCTTCGCGGAGTCAAGCGGCCGCAGGGCAAGGCTTACGATGTGGGCTGCTACGAGATGAAGCCGACGGAAGATGGCGCAGAGGCCGCCGCCGAGGAAGGGACAGATAAATGAGCGGCGACTTGCTTGGCTGGGGCGTCATAGGTTGTGGTGATGTGGTGGAAAAAAAGAGCGGGCCGTCAATCCTCACGACCGGTGGTAGCCGCATTGTGGCTGTCATGCGTCGCAATGCCGAGAAGGCCCGCCCGTTTGCCGAGGCCAACGGCATCGAGCTTTGCACCGACAAGGCCGAAGAAGTTCTGAACGATCCGCAGGTTGAAATTGTCTACGTGGCCACGCCGCCGGCCCAGCACAAGCAGTATGTGCTGGCCGCGGCGCAGGCCGGCAAACACGTGCTGGTCGAAAAGCCCATGGGCCTCTCGGCGGCCGAAGATCGGCAGATGATCGATGCCTGCCGCCAGGCCGGTGTGCAACTGTTTGTCGCCTACTATCGGCGCTTCCACCCGCATGCCCTGAAGATGAAAGAGCTGATCGAGGCCGGACGCATCGGCCGCCCGGTCATGGCTCGTATCGATTACGCCCAGCCCCCCGCTCCAGGCACCAACTGGGGCGGCGGCTGGCGCGTGCAGCCCGAGACCAGTGGCGGCGGTTTGTTCGTCGATGTCGTCTCGCACCGCATCGACCTGATGGTCCACCTGCTGGGCGAGCCGGCCGAGGTCCAGGGCCTGACCGCCACAGTTGAGCCGGGGAGCCTGGTCGAGCAGACAGCCTCGCTGGCCGTCCGCTTCGCCAGCGGCGCGCTCTGCTCGGTCTCGGGCAACTTTGCCTCGCCGCTCTGGTCCGACCGTTTCCTGATTGCCGGCACCGAGGGCGTCATCGAGTCGCCGCGCCTGGACGGCCAGACCTTCAGCCTGACCGTAGGTGAGACAGTCGAAGAGTTTAAGTTCGATCCGCCGGCGGGCCCGCACCTGGGCCTGGCGCAGCACATTGAAGATGTGATTGCCGGACGACAGGACAACGCCTCGTCGGGCCGGCAGGGACTGCTCACCGACATAATTCTGGACCAGGGCCTGGGCCGCAGCGTAGAATAATCAGCCCCGATGTCAGCACCCGGCCATCGCAGCCCTCGGCCTTCGTACCGTGATTCTCCATACGATGGCCAAAGGTAGCCCGCACGCCGATTGACGGGGTCATGCATTGACGACCTTTTAAGCACCCGAAGGATTTCTCGCTTATGGACTATCGCTCTCCCTCATCCGACACCCATCTGGTAGACGAGGAATTGCAGTGGGCTCGCCTGCTCTCCGGCGGCGACCCCCGCCGGAGCATGGCCCTGGTTTACGTGCAGAAGTTCTGCACAGCCGTTCACGAATTCGAACCGGCCTTCCGGGCCGGCCTGCTGGACGACTCGGCCCTCGAGCACGTCCGCCAGCGCCTGGTGGCCCGCCTCGATTATGCCTTGCTTGTCATGACGGCCAACGGTCTGGACGGGACGCCGGGCCTGGACGATTTGCGGAACATCCGCCAGGCAATGCTGGCCGCTTCGTCACTGGCTGACCTGATGGCTCTGACCGAGCCCATTCACCAGGTTAATCACATTGTCTGCGAAGGTCTGGAAAAGTGATACCGACAGCCGTGTGCTCGGCAGCAGCAGATGCCAGCCGGGCAGTGTTGCGACGAAAACGGTTTGGTCAGGACAAAAAAATCATGTTCTTGGCAATCGTTCGAGGCTTTGCGGCGTTTAATTAATAGCGATCCGGTGCAGTCGCATCTTCAAGTGCTACTGCAACTTGCGCACGTGCCGGACCGAGATGCTCTTCGCGCTACCGTAGAATACGACCCTCCCCAGGGCAGGAGAAGTGCTGTGACCCGATTTTCCAGACGCGATTGTGCCCCCCGTGTTGCCGTTGGGACCAACCATTGGCCGAAGTGGCAGGTAGTTTTCTGGCTGGCAATGGCCGCCTGCCTGCTGGTCGCTTTTTGTGCCACAATGGCCAGTGGCCAGGCAACCTCCGCTGGCGACTCCGCCGGGGCAGCCGCGACCGACGAGCCGGCCAAAGAGGACGAGGACGAGAAGCCGGTCGTCCGGAGCACCGCCGAAGTCAACCGACTAATAGCCGCTGCCGGTTCCTCGGCTCCCGAATGGTGGGACGACGTTGAACTGAACTATCCCAACGGCATGGACCTCACCTGGGCAAAATCCAACGAAGGCTGGAAGCCGAACAAGTACATTGGCCACTATATCACCTCGGTGTTGAATCCGAATCCCAGCAAGTGGCGCGGTGGCATCAAGCTGCTTACCCACACCCTGACGGTGAACAAGGGCAATGCGATCAACCTGCAGCGGTCGATGCAGGCCCTGGGGCAGGCCTACTTCAATTACGAGCGCGACTATGCCAGGGCGGCATTCTGGCTGCAGAAGGCAAAGCCAACCTTTCTCGATGCCCGGGTTATGCTGGCCGAATGCTATTGGCGTCTTGGAAGCAAACCCATGGCCATGGCAATGCTCGGCAGGCTGGGTCGCGACACCTCCCGCGAGGGGCGAATGGTCCAACTGTACGCGGCCATGGGTGATTTGCCGCGGGCGCTGAGGACAGCCGAGGCCATGACCGGCGTGGGACTCCCCGACGTTGCTTACCTGTCGGCAGCCATCGCCTGCCGCCAGCACGGCAAGTATGCCGAGGCAGCAAAATACTACGCCAAGGTGGCTACAGTGACCAGGGGCGGGCGCGACCTGAAGCGAAACAAGGAACGCGCACAAAATGGCCTTAATGCCATGCAGGCCCTGGCCCGCGTGGACCTGAGCAAAATCTCGAATGGAACCTATACCGGCTCCAGCCGCGGATACCGCAGCGACGTCAAGGTTGAGGTCAAAATCAGCGATGGCAAGCTGGAGGATTGCAAGGTTACCTCGCATCGCGAAGACATGTGCTTTACTGCTCCGACCGACATCCCCGCCGCCATCGTGGCCAATCAGGGCTTCAAGGGCGTCGATGCAGTAACCGGAGCAACAATTACCAGCGATGCCATTATTAACGCCACGGCCGAGGCCCTGGCCTCTGGCAGCAAGGGCGACTGAATGCCATGCCGGAAGAAGCCTGCACGGCCCGCATACCGTGTGGACTCATCCGGCCCCGGCGCAGTCGATGATTAAGCATGAAACTCAATCTGTTTTTACCCGCAGCCCAACAAAATGAGCGGCCCCCTGCGCGCCTGGCCTCGACTATGCGTCGGGCGGTGGGCTGGCTTGGCCCCGGTTGGCGGGCAGCGCCGCTCCGGCGCGTGGCCCAACTGCTGACCCTCGGCCTGTTCCTGATCCTCCTCTTCCACCTGGCCTGGCCATTGGACTCTTCTGGCAGCACCCGCCTGCTGGAAGGCCGCGAGACCATCGGCGTAGAGCGATTCTTGCAGATGGACCCGCTGGCCAGTTTAGCCTCGGCCCTGAGTGCCCGCACCTGGACGGTGGCCCTGGCCATCGGCGTCGTTGTAATGCTGGCCGGGCTGATAATGCCACGCGTCTTCTGCAGTCACATCTGCCCGCTGGGCACCATGATCGACCTGTTCGACGCCTCGCTCGGTCGCTGGACCAGGCGACATCATCTCAGGCAGGGCCAATGGTGGACTCACCTGCGCTACGCCATTCTGGCATCCGTGGCGGTTGGCGCGGTCGTTGGCCTGTCGCTGGCGGGGCTTGTTGCCGCCATGCCACTGGTAACACGCGGGCTGGTGTACGCTGTTGGTCCGGTGCAGTTGGGCCTGCTCCATGGCTGGGAATCGGTGCCGCCAATGACTGCCAGCCAATGGGCGGCGGCCGCTCTGATGCTGGGCGTGCTGCTGCTTGGCCTGCTGGGCCGCCGCTTCTGGTGCCGCTGCCTGTGTCCGACCGGAGCACTGATGGGACTGGCCGCCAGCTGGCTGCGCATAAGCGACCGCAAGGTCAGCTCATCCTGCATCAACTGCGACAAGTGCCGTCGGACATGCAGCTTCGGCGCTATTAATAATGATTATTCAACCCGCCCGGCCGCCTGCACTTTCTGCCAGGATTGCGGCGGAGTGTGCCCCGTTGGGGCCATCGCTTTCGTCGGTCGCTGGGACAATGCCGATCAGAAGCAACTCCGGGAGCCGGTCGCGGCCAATAATACCCGGGCCGACCTGCAGCTATCGCGGCGCAGCATGCTGGCCGGAACCGCCGCCGGCATAGCAGCCGTGGCCCTGCGCGGGGTGCCCGTGCTGGGATGGAGGATCGGCCAGTCGGGCGACATCCACCTGGTACGCCCGCCGGGCAGCCTGCCCGAATCGGAATTCCTGGCCCTGTGCGTGCGATGCGGCAATTGCGTGCAAGCATGCCCGAGCAAGGTTTTGCGGCCTATCGGAGCCTCGGCCGGTCTGGAATCGGCCTGGACGCCGCAGGCAGTGGCCAACTGGGCCGGCTGTCGTCAGGACTGTAACAACTGCGGCCAGGCCTGCCCCACCGGAGCTATCCGTAACTTGCCGCTGGAAGAAAAGCGGGCCGCCCGCATGGGCCGGGCGGTGGTCGATGAGGCCACCTGTCTGCCCGCCTCCGGACGGCAGGAATGCGGCCTCTGTGTTACCCGATGCGCGCAAGCCGGCTACGATGCAATTGAATTTCGGCAGGTGCACGTGGAATTGGACGAATACGACATGCCCGTGGAGGGCACGGGTTTCCAGGCCCCGCTGGTGCTGCCGGAAAAATGTGTCGGGTGCGGCCAATGCCAGGCCATCTGCCACCAGGTCAACCGCCGCGAGTTGCGATTGCTGAAGGCCAGCGCAATCGTGGTCCAGGCCGGTCCCGGCAACGAAGACCGACTGTCGCACGGCTCGTATCTGGCCCTCCGCCAGGCCGAGCAGCAAGCCAGGGAGGCCGAGCGACAGAATATCGACGTGTCTTATCCGCTCGACATTCCCGACTTGCCGGATTAGCGATCTGTCGCGAGTTGCCTGATGGGTTGGGTGCAGTTGGAGCTTCGCCTCTGTCTTTGCCGATCCGAGCGGCGCGTCTTGCGAAGCCGTTCCCCTTCTCCCCCGCCCTGAGCCCGTCGAAGGGCTTGACGGGAGAAGGTGGCCCGCAGGGCCGGATGAGGGTGAGGCCGTTGCCGTTGCTGTTTATAGCCCCCGGCACTGCCGGGGGAACGTTAAGGCAAACGCAAACGAAAACAGCCTATCCCCCTGCAGTGCAGGGGGCTATAACGACAACAACTACAAACGGCAACGTCCATCACCGCCTGCCAGCGCAGCAACCAACTACCGGGCGGGAGCATCCTCCCCGCGGCTATGGCGATCGCGGAAAATGTCGATGGACGACCATCGGCCGCCACGATAGCGCAGGGCCATTACCCCACTGAGAACAGTAATGTAAATTGCCGAGGCGAACCAGGCCCCGCTCATGCCCCAGCCCAGATAGTTGCTGAACAGATAGGCCAGAGGCATGAAGAGCAGCCAGGCATGCCCCTGTTGCACAAGGGCCGGCCACAGCGTGTCGCCGGCCCCGCGCATTGCCCCCATCAGCGTAATGTTGATGCCATCGAATATCTGGAAGCTGGCCGCAATCATCAGGGCCACCGTGCCCAGGCGGATAATCTCGCTGACATCAGTTGCCAGTTGAATAGCCTCGCCGCCGTTGCCACTCTGGACCTCGGGGCGCAGCCAGAAGAAGAGCTGCATCAGGTGGCCGGCTCCGAAAAACATGACCAGTGCCATGGTGCCCATGTAAATGACGCTCAGCAGAACAGCGTTGCGCGTGGCCCGGCGGGCCAGGTCAATCCGCTTGCGACCTGTGTACCAGCCGCTCAGGCTGCTGGCCGCCTGGCCTATGCCCATCACCGGGAACCAGGCCATGCTGGTTATCTCCATGACGGCCCCGTTGGCGTCCAACTGGTTTGTGCCCAATCGTCCCACCATCAGCATGTGCCAGACGGCCCAGGCCGATATTTCCAGCGACTGCTGCAGCGAGCTCGGTATGCCGATGCGCACCAGGCCCTTCAGCCGCGACCAGCTTGGCCGCCAGGCAATCCGCGAGCCGTGCGAACGTCCGGGCCTGCCCAGCAGAAAAGCCCCCATGAAGAGCAGCCCCGACATCATGCTGGACAAAAACGTCGCCAGGCCCGCTCCGGCCACACCCATCTGCGGAAATGGCCCCGGGCCGAAAATGAACAGGTAATTCATCAGAATGTTGGACAGGTTGCTGACAATCATCACAACCATTACCAGCCGCGCCCGGCCCACGCCCTGAAAGAAGAACATACCGGCGTGACCCAGCAAGACAAACACCAGCGACAGCATACGGTAAGTGGTATAGCTGACCTCCATGGCCTGCACTTCCGGGCCGTGGCCGATGGCTGCGAACAAGGCCGGCAGCAACGGGATAATGGCCGCCCCCAGCACACCCATGGCCAGGCTGACATAAATGCCCTGCCAGGTGTAGCGGGCACCGTCCACCTTGTCGCCGCGACTGAGGCTCTGGCTGGTAAAGGGAATTATGGCCGCCAGAAAGCCGCCCATCAGCGCATTCACGACATGAAACATGAGGCTGGAGCCAACCACCGCCCCCACGGCCCCCTCGCCCACAAAGGCAACCATTATCGTGTCGACAAAGCTCATCAGCACAATGGAGGCAAAGCCGATCATGCTCGGGGCGGCCAGATGCAGCACCTCGCGCATGCCGCCCGGGTGCAGCCGATGCTCCGAGACTACAAGCGTCTCGCGCATCGGATCGTGACCGCCTGAACCGCCTGTCTGATCGATCTCACTCATCTCAGCATTCCACCGTACGCTTGGATAATTCCATCGTCATGCGCCGCGCCGCCTGCCCTTGCCGGCCAGGCGACCGCGAACCTCTGCGGCCGAAAGCCCCCGCACCAGAAACGTCTTCTCGGCACTGGAGGCGCCGGCCATCAACTCAACCTCGCGCGGACGCAGGCCCAAAGCGCCCGCCAGCAAAGCAGCCACCGCCCTGTTGGCCGCGCCTTTCTCCGGCGGACGACTGACCGTCACCTTCAGGCGGTCGCCCAGCAGCCCGGCCAGACGGTCGCGCGAAGCGCCCGGCACAACCTTCACCGGCAACGCCGTGCCCGCGCCGTCAGGCTGCTCAACCAGGTGCAACAACTCCAGTGCCTTGCAATCCATGACTCCCATATTAGCCGCCGCCGCAGCAATCATCAATCTTCCATCGCCGAAAAGGCTGTGGCCATGGTTGACGCCGGGGTACAATATCAGTGCGGGCACAATTGTTTTCGTTTTTCTAAAACTTCCGGCAGTCTCGTGCATTCACACTGTCAGGAAGCAACATCGATGTTGTAAATTTAATTGGCTCGCACTCGCCTGGGGGCGTAACAGGATTGGGAGGCATGCTCATGAAACTCATCCTTACCGTAGCCGTTATACTCTTGCTGCCGACACTCGCTATCGCACAACCATCTCTGCTCGACCGCTCGGCCGCCGATGCCGCCGTCGATCAGCAGCGCACCGTGGCCCTGGTCAACCAGCACCTGGCCAACGCCCGGCAACTTCTGGATCAGCAACTGCTGACCCGGGCCGACCTCGAACTGCGGGCCGCAGAACGCGCCGTCTACTCGGCCGCCAACCTGCCGCAAGCCGACCAACAGGCCCTGCTCGCCCGCGTCCAGAGACTCTCGGCCGAACTCAGCGCAACCTATGCCCAGGCCCAACAGCGGCAGACCGAACAGACCCGGGCCGCAATTGCCGAGCGCGAGCGGCTGCAGGCCGAGAGCCAGCGGGCCTTGCGCCAGCGGCAACTGAGTTCGCAGTGGGCCCGCGTTCGCGATTACGAGCAGGTGAACGAGTACGCCCGGGCCGCCGATGCCGCCGACGTCATTGTGCGCGAAGACCCCGCCGACCAGCAGGCCCGGCGCACCCGCGACCGGCTGCAGTTCTACGCCGAGCAGAAAGACCAGCTGGAAATCCGCACCAATCGTCTGACCCAGACCAAGGCCGCCCTGGTCGATGTCGAGGCCACCGCCATTCCGCGAGATGGCCTCACCTATCCGTCGAACTGGCACGAGTTGAGCGCTCGCCGCAGTGCCCAACTCGCCCGCGAAGCCCGCGTACTCAACCCGCCGCAACCGGCCATGGGCCACCTGATGAAGCGGCTCGACATGACTCTCGACGGCGTCACGCTCGATAACGTCATCAGCTACATCAGCGACGCCAGCCAGGTGCCCATCGCCTTCGATCCGCGGATTGCCGACGACACCGGTCTGGACCCGCAGCAGGTGCCGGTTACCATCAACGCCCGCAACCTCACCTTGCGGCAGGCCCTGGATATGGTGCTGCCTACCGAATACGGTTACAGAGTGCAGGGCGATCAGCTTATCGTCTCCAGCCGCGAAAAGGCCAACCCCCTGCGAGTCATGGTCTACCCCATCCGCCACATGATTGCCGAGGTCCCCGACTTCGGCTCCAGCGTGCCTAAGTTCAACATCACCCGCCCCATGGAAGGCGGAGACAGCCCCACCACCGGCACCAGCGGCAGTTCAATCTGGACCAGTACAATTACCACCGAGGAAAAAACCGAGCCCGAGCAGAAGCTCATCGACCTGGTCACTCGCTTCGTCCGGGGCACGCCCGACGCTCGAGTTGCCGACTGGGAAAGCTTCGGCGGATCCGCCACCATCGAATACTTTGACGGAAACCTCATCGTCAAGCAGACCGACATGGGCCATCGCCAGGTAATCGAAATGCTTAACCGACTCCGCTGACACCGCGCGGACAGGATGCTCTCCGTTGTGTTGCGTGAAGAAAGCGCCTCTCCACCATCTGGAGAGGCGCGTTTTTTCTGTGTCCAACCATCGCCAGCCCGCCCTCTGAAGCGGAGCCGCCGGGTCGGAATTATTCCTGATTGTTCATGCGGGAGAGACGGTCTTCGCGGTCGGTCAGCAGCAGGGCGCCAATCAGCTCGTCGAGTTCGCCCTGCATGACGGCATCAAGATTATGAGCTGTAAAGCCTATGCGATGATCGGTCACGCGGTTCTGCGGAAAGTTGTAGGTGCGGATGCGGGCGGAGCGATCGCCGGAGCCGACCTTCAGCCGCCGCTCGGCCTCGCGCTCGGCCCGTCGCAGCGTTTCGTAATGGTCGAAGACGCGGCTTCGCATCAGCCGCATGGCCCGGTCGCGGTTCTGGTGCTGGCTGGCCGATTCCTGCATCATAACCACAATGCCAGTGGGAATGTGCGTGAGCCGCACGGCCGAGGAAACCTTGTTGACGTTCTGCCCGCCGGGACCGCCGGAGCGCATCGTCTCGATCTTCAGGTCCGAATCCTTCAGGTCCATATCCACTTCTTCCGGCTCGGCCATCACGGCAACGGTTGCTGCCGACGTATGAATACGCCCCTGGGCCTCGGTCTCCGGAACGCGCTGCACCCGGTGGCCGCCCGACTCGAAAGCCAGCTCCTTGAAGGCGCCCTCGCCCTCGACGCTCAGAATTGCTTCGCGAAAACCGCCAAGCGGTGTCGGGCTGGCGCTCAGGATCTCGAACTTCCAGCCTCGCCGGTCGCAGAACTTGCGGTACATCTCCACCAGGTCGCCGGCAAACAGGGCCGCTTCGTCGCCGCCCGTGCCGGCCCGAATCTCCAGCAGCAGACTCGAGGCGTCGAGCCGATCCTGGCTCTCCAGAACCATGTCGCGCAGCCGCTCAAGCTCAGCCTCTTCCTGGGCGGCAAGTGTCTCGGCCTCATCGGCCGCCATGGTACGCATCTCGGCGTCCTCGGCCTCCGAGGCCATCTGCTCGGCCTCCTGCCGCTGACGCACAATCTCTGTGTATCGACGATAGGGCTCAACGTAACGCACCAGTCGCCCGCGCTCGCGCATCAGCGACTGCAGCCGGCCCGCCTCCGAGCCTACCTCCGGGCTGGACAACTGGTGGTCAATCTCTTCCAGCCTGCGGCTCATGTCGGCCACGACTTCAATGTAACCGCCCTTTTGATTGTTGCCGTCTCTGGCCATGGAATCGCCTTATTTCAAGTCCAGCTGAGCGCCATTAAAAGACCGAGGGCGGACGCATCGACCCCCGCTGCTGCGAGAGAATCCGACGCCTCCGCCCTGATTAAAACGGTGCAGCTACTTGCCGCTCGCGGCTTCCTTACGCTTGCCCCAGTTGTACTTCCGCTGGAACTTTTCGACCCGACCGGCCGTGTCAACCAGCTTCTGCTGACCGGTGTAGATCGGGTGGCACTGCGAGCATATTTCGACCTTGATCTCCGGCTTCGTGCTGCGAGTCGTAAAGCTCGCCCCACAGCCGCAAGT
>JAWLHX010000070.1:6353-19227 GCA_041690105.1 Phycisphaerae bacterium | reverse complement strand
GATCAGGACATCCGCCCGCACCGGGCCGTCTGCCCGCTGTGGGTGCACAACGAGTCGAACATTCAACTGGACGTGGAGCGTTTGTCGCTGCACGTTGAGCATCTGCCGGTTTACGATTCGCCGCGGCAGTTGTGGACGGGTGGCGTGCAGGTGCGCTTCCGGGGCGACGAGCAGGTGGCCCAGGTTTCGTTCGATGATCAGCCGCCCGAGCACGAGGCGGTGAGCGAGCGTCTGAGCGAGCCGCGCAACGTGCCTGGTCGCAGCCTGTTCAAGCGCACCTTCGGCAGCATCAAGATTTTCCCGTGGGGCTGAGATAACAGCCAGGAGCAGAGGTCATGATTTTCAATTCAGCTTTTCTCGGCATTAACTGGAGCGAGATAGCAACCCCGGAGCGGATTGCAGATGCCTCGCGGGCGGCGGTGCTTCTGCTGATAGGCATTCCGCTGCTCGTAATTGCCACCATTGCCGCCAGCCGGGCTACCAGGCGGCGGGTAAGCCCGCAGTCGGCCATGATTGTCCGCAAGGTGGTCATGTACGGCGGCGGAACGGTGCTGCTGCTGACGGTGCTTTATCAGCTTGGTTTTCAGTTCACCGCTCTGCTTGGTGCTGCCGGCGTGCTTGGTATTGCCATTGGTTTTGCCAGCCAGACGAGTGTCAGCCAGATTATCAGCGGGCTTTTTCTGATTGGCGAGAAGCCGTTCGAGGTGGGCGACCTTGTGCAGGTCAGTGGCAAGACGGGCATTATTTTGTCGATTGATTTTCTGTCGGTCAAGATGCGGACCTTCGATAACCAGTTCGTACGCATTCCGAACGAGACTCTCATCCGTACCGAGGTGGTGAACATAACCCGCTTTCCGCTCCGGCGAATTGACATTAAAGTTGGCGTGGCCTACAGGGAGGACGTGGCCCGCGTGCGCGAAGTTCTGGCCCGTATTGCCCGCAACAATCCGTACTGCCTGGACGAGCCGGAACCGCTCATCCTGTTTACTGATTTCGGCGATTCGAGCCTCAATTTTCTCTTCGGCGTGTGGTGCGTGAAGACCGATTTTCTGGTGCTGCGAAACACCATTATGGATGACATCAAGCGGACCTTCGACGAAGAGGATATCGAGATTCCGTTCCCGCACCGGACCATTTACACCGGCTCGGTAACAACCCCGATGCCAATACAACTGACCTCGGCCATGGCCGCCCAAGATCTCCAACAGGTGGAGCAGAGCGGCGACGAGAAGCCTGGGAATACTGCTGAGGAAAAACAGGAGTCGAACTAATGCGCGTACCAATGAGTAATCCGCACCCCGATTTCCAGCGTCTGCGCGACACGCTGCTTTTGCAGAAGGTTTACGACCAGCCACCGGCCATGGAACTGTTCTGCGATCGGGAAATCATGCAGGCCGTGCTGGGCACACAGGACCAGGAGTGGCAGCCGAAGGATTACGTGACCTTCCAGCAGGTGATGGGCTACGATTATCTGAACGCTCAGCCACTGATGGAGCGGCAACTGTTCAATCGCGACGTGGTGCCCGAGGAGAATGCCGAGTCGCTGGCATCGCAGCGGTCTTTCCAGGACGAGCACAACGGCCCGATTCAGAACTGGGACGATTTTCACGACTTCCAGTGGCCGACGGTCGAGGAGCACAACTGGAGCCTGTTCGAGGAATACAGTCGGCTGTTACCGGCGGGCATGCAGCTAATTGCCTGGCGCGGCGGATTTTTCGAGGACGTCTCCTGGAGCATGGGCATCGAGACCCTGTGCTATACGCTGGTAGATGACCGGCCGCTGGTCAAGGCCCTGTTTGAGAAGTGGGGCCAGGTGACAATCGAAGTCAGCCGGGCGGCCATGGACAAGCCTGATGTGGCGGCCTACTGGCTGAGCGACGACCTTGGCTTCAACAGTGGCCCCTTCTTTTCGCCCACGGACCTGCGCGAATTCGTTTTTCCGGTTCTGTCGGAGCTTGGCAGCATGTGCCGGGCCCGCGACATCCCGTTTATACTGCACAGTTGCGGTCGGCTGCACGATGTGATGGACGACCTGATTGCCTGCGGCGTAAACTGTCTGCACTCGTTGCCGCCGAACCTTTACGACCTGTCGGCCATCAAGGACCGCTGGGGCGACAAGCTGAGCTTTGCCGGTAACATCGACCTGAATATTCTGGGCATGGGCAGCGCCGAGGATACTCGTCAGGCGGTCCGCCAGGTGCAGGAGGTTGCCAATCGCGGCGGCATTCTGCTTAGCTCGGCCAACACCGTGGCCAACTATTGCAAGGTGGACAATTACCTGGCCATGATGGACCAGTGGTGGAGCTGAGAGGCAGAAGCTTTTGCAGGGGGAGCAGATACCGATGGCGTCGACAGGTCTGAAATTTGTGCTGGCGGTCTTGCTGGCGGTGCTTATCACCTGGCTTATATTTACTGTCGCCTCCGATAAGCCGGCCGCCGATGAGGAACCCGGCGCCGACCGTCCCGCTCAATCGGCCACCACCGATTCGCCCGAATCCGACGATGAGGGGCAACCTGCCACGCCGACCATAGACCCATCGCAGATAGATGATCCTGCGGGGGAGGATGCTGCTGATCCGCCGCCGGTCGATGTGGTTGATGAGCAGCCGGCTGACTCTGCGGCGGATGCAGGCGCGGGTCCGTCCGCGCCGGTGCTGGGCCAGGCCGGGACCGCGGACGTGCCTCTGTCGCTTGCTCCGGAGGAGTTTGTGCTGGGCGAGCCGCGGTTGAGAACGATTCCGCCGGTAAATGCCGCTCAACTGTTGACCACTTATCAGCCACCTGCCGATGAGCGTTTTGCCGTGGTCGTGCGGGTTGAGGTGTGGCAGCAGGCGAAGCTGATCAGCGAGCATGTTTTGCGTACCCAGCCGGCCGCCGATGGCGGTGCCGCCGGGGCCCATGTTGAGCAATGGGGCCTGGATGTTCACCGTGCCGATCTGCTGGAGCCGGACCAGGAGCCGCGAATCAATATTATCTGGGCGCGCAAGCTTGGTCGGGCGGTGGTCCGGGGCTCGGCAGATGTGTCGCCGCCGACCGATGCGACGCGGCTGACGTTTGTTGCGGTCAAGCCGCCCGAGGGCCAACTTGCGGGGCCCAAGCGAGTTGTGCTGCTGGTGGCAGTTGACGGCAAGGTGCCCGCCCGTCAACAGGAGGGCGTCAGCGCGGCCGACGCCGCCGGGTTGATCAAGGGTGCTGACTTTGCCATAAGGGTGGTGGCCGAGGTTTTTGACAGCAAGGCCGAGGCTGAATCTGCGCCCGCAACGGATGATGACGCCGGCGATGCTGCTGCTGGCGACGCTGCGGCAGATGATCAGGCGGGCGAGGCAAGTGCGGCCGATGATGGGAAGCCGTTGCCGCCGGTGGACATGAGTTTGAGCGACCAGCGTCCGCAGGGCAGTTGGTATGTCAGCCCGCATGGCCAGGGCGATGGCAACGGTTCGCCGCGGCATCCGCTGCCGCTGGCCCAGGCCATCGGCATAAGCAGTCCGGTGCAGCCCGGTGAGAGCATTCTGCTGATGGGTGGCCGCTACGAAGGCTGGTTCAAGTGCAGTGTTTCGGGCAGCGAAGGCAAGCCCATTACCATTCGCCCGGCCGGTGACGAGCCGGTCACTCTGGTCAGTGTCGAAAACCGCCTGTCGACCCTGGTAATTCGCGGCCGGTGGATCGACGTGCAGAATCTGGAGTTGACCAACAGCAGTCCGCGGGCCATGCCTGCGGAGGCAGCCGATTATCCCGGCGACATAGTATCCGATTCCGACGACCAGTCGACTTTCGAGAATCTGCGCGGAGCCGGCGTGGCCGTGGCGGGCGGCAACGTGAGGCTGCAGGGCCTGCGCATTCACGATTGCGGCGACGGAATTGTGCTTTCTGTCAATGCCGCCCCGGTCGAGGTCCGCGGCTGCATCATTTACAATAACGGGCACTTTCAGCTCCCCGGGCCTCGCGGTGCGGGTATCCGCCTGAGCAATCGCCGCGGCACGAAAATTATCCGCGACAACATAATATTCAACCAGTTCGGGCCGGGCATCCAGGCCTTCAGCGACATTGCCGAGGTGAGCAGCATCGACGTCTCGGGCAACGTGGTCTTCGGCAGCGGTGGCGGCGCAGGCTTGCTGCAGCCGAACATTATCGTCGGCTCCGAGAGCAGCGAGGCCGGCAAAGTGAACATCAGCGAGAACATCTTCTGGCAATTCTCGGGCCTCACGGCTTCCTTCGGCAGCACAAGTCTGGAGAGCGAAATCAGGGTCCGCGACAATCTTTTCCGCGGCAAGATGCAGTTTCGCCTGTGGCGCTCGGCCGAGGTCAGAGGCAACACGTTTATCGGCCGGGCCCCGCTGGTGTCGTTGCATCTGCCGGCCCGGGTGAAGGAAGGAAGTTACACTTGGAACAAGAACCGTTACTTTCTGCTTGGCGGCGATATGGAATCGTTCGCCAGCTATGCCGAGCAGGAGGGTGGCGGAGTTTCCTGGAGCCAGTGGCGCAAGCAGAACGGGTTCGACGACGACAGCGACCTCTCTGAAGGCAACCTGGGCCAGGAGCACATCCAGATTAGAAGCATGGGCGACGACGGACGCTGGGCCTACGTGGCTGCGGTGGCCGCCGAGGGTCAGCGGCCTGAAGGCGAGCAGGGCGACGCGGGGGCGCCAAAGGCGACAGTGCAGGTTGACCTGTCCAGCGTTCTGCCCGAGGGGGCAAGGTTTCGGGTCTATAATCTGGAAGACACCGGGCGGAAGTCGCCGCTGGTTGATTCGCTGTGGCGCGGCGAGGCGGTCGAACTGCCGCTTGTCTCGGTAAAACCGCCGGCCAGCGCTGCCGGACAGGTTGTTGCCCCGCGGCCATCGGGGCCCTATCTGCAGGTGTATCTGGTCGAGCGGGTCGATGCTCCCGTCGCCGCCGGGCAAGCTGCCATGGCGGACTGATTTTCCGGCCGAAAGCTGCTTTTGCAGGGGCAGCTTGGCCTCGCCGTCGCCTCATGTAACCCGCCGCAACAGCCTACAAAATGTAAAATCCGCCCTTCGCATTGCATGTCCCGTGACATACCTTTGACACCTATGGTGTATTAAACGCGCGAACAATTCAAGTTTGACCTGCTCAATTCCCGATACGTACAAGGCTGCAAGATGGGGGGATGCAGGTGTCGACTGATTGCCAGCAGGGCTGAATGTGCCAACAATCGGTCGTGCCATGAAAGGGCCTGCCGTGAACGAGCCGCTGATAATACTGGTTGAAGACGAGCCCGAAATCCAGCGGATGCTGGCCGAGACCCTGTCGGAGCATCACTTCAGAGTGATGGTGGCAGGCGGTTTGCAGGAGGCCAAGATACTTGTCGAGCAGAAGGATGTCGAGCTGGTCGTGACCGATCTGGCCCTGCCGGATGGCTCGGGTATCGACCTGCTGAAGTACATTCGCTGCGTGCGCCCCAGTTTGCCGGTTATCATCACGACCGGTTTTCCGTCCATTCACGTGGTTGAAGAGGCTCTTCGCCTGGGTGCCTTCGACCTGGTGGAGAAGCCGTTCGATATTCACAGCCTGGTCAGCATTGTCAGCGAGGCCTTCGCCCTGCGGCAGCAACAGGGTAACGCCCTGCGCGAATCGCTGACCATGCTGGACCAGCCGGCGGCATACATCGACCGCAGCCACCGCGTGCTGTGCAGCAACATGCGTTGGCAGCAACTGGTCAACTGCAATGGCAGCTGCTCGGACTGTGACATTAACAGGCACGTGGCCGCCGAGAGCAAAATTGCGATTCACGATCTGCTTGCAGGGCTGGAAGGCTCCGACACTGTCAAGGCCGAGGTGAGCATAGTGACCACCGAAGGGCCGCTGGCCATGAATCTGACAGCCATGCCGGTCAACGAGCGTCGCGACCAGCCTGGCGGTTTTCTGCTGACCTTGCAGCCGGTGGTCGAGGAGGCCGAGGTCGCCTACGTGAACGATCCGCTGACCGGATGCCTGAACCACCGGCGGTTCTTCGAGGCATTGTCCAATTTGCGGCAGCAGGCCCTGAGGCAGAGCACGCCGGTCAGCCTGATGGTGGTGGACATTGACGACTTCAAGAGCATAAACCGTAACCAGAGCTACGAGGTGGGCGACCGGGTGCTGGGCGACCTGGCCGAGGAGATTCGTCGCGTGGTGCGCGATGACGACATTGTGGGCCGCTACGGTGGCGACGAGTTTGTTATTGCCCTGCGCGAGACCAATGCCGCCGAAGCCATGGCCGCAGCCAACAGGCTGGAGGCGGCTCTTGGTGGCGAGGGCTGGCAGTCGACTTCGGCCGTGGCCCCGATCAGCATAACCATTGGCGTGGTGGAATGCCCGGCGGGTTTCACGGTCGATAACCGCGAACTGGCCGAGCAGGCCCATCTGGCCGTCCACTGGGGTCGCCAGAACGGCAAGGGTCGCGTGGTGCTCTACCGCAGCGAGATGGCCGAGGCCAACGACGGCCCGGTAGTCGACCAGGAGCGCATAGAGCGACTGACGCGGCAATTCGCCCATGCCAACGAGAAGCTGAAGGCGGCCTATGCCGAAAGCGCCCGGGCCCTGGTGGCCGCAGTGGAGGCCAAGGATCCGTACACCCGGCGGCACAGCGAGGCGGTGGCCTTCTATGCCGAGCGAATCGCCCGCGAAATGGACCTGCCCGAGGCCTTCCGCCGCACTTTGCGTTATGCCGCCGGACTGCACGATGTCGGCAAGATCGGCATACCCGATGAAATTCTCGCGCGGCCCGGCAAGCTGTCGGCCGAGGAATACGAGCTTATCAAGCAGCACCCGAGCATCGGGGCCAACATCGTCAGCAACGTGACCTGCATGCGGCGCGAAGTGCCGATTATTCAGCATCATCATGAAAACTGGGATGGCTCCGGCTATCCGGCCGGCCTGAGCCAGGCCACAATTCCGCTGGGAGCCAGGATTATGCGCGTGGCCGACAGCCTTGACGCCATGCTCAGCAATCGCAGCTATCGTGCGGCTTGCACCTGGGAATACGCCATCAGCGAAATCCGCAGCGGCAGCGGCCGCTTTTACGATCCGCGCGTGGTCATGGCGGTCGAAGCCCTGTCCGTCAGGATGACCGAAGAGCTGATCGTCAGGCACTGAGCCTTTGCCGCGCGGCGCCGCAGGTTGCGTGCCGGCGGCGTCTGGCGAACGATTGTTTGAGGTCTGGATCAAGCCCCGCGGCGGGTCTGGGAGGCTACTCCTGGCGGGCGTAATGAGCCAGGCTGATCAGCTTGTAGGCCAGCAGGGCGGCCACGAAGGGGCTGCCGTTTTCGCCAGGCTGCGGGCAGAGTTCGACAACATCGGCCCCGACAATTTTCTTCCGCTCGGCCAGGGCTTCAAGCAGATCGACAATATCGAACCAGGTCAGGCCGCCCGGCTCGGGTGTGCCGACACCGGGAACCACCGACGGATCCAGTCCGTCCAGGTCGATCGACACGTAGACCTCATCGGTCAAGCCCTCCAGGGCCCGCTCGATCCATTGCGGGTCGCTGTAGACCTGTCGGCCCAGTATGGGCTGCAGGGCATCGGGCTCGCCGGCCAGAAATTCCGACTCTTCCAGGCTGATGTTGCGTATGCCGACGGCCTGCACCGGCACGCCGCGGGCCACCAGGCGCCGCATGACGCTGGCGTGGCTGTAGGGCGAGCCCAGGTAAGCGTCGCGGAGGTCCAGGTGGGCGTCTATCTGCAGCACGCTGAGCCCCTTGCTGCGCTCCAGGCAGGCCTCGACCAGCGGACTGCTGATACTGTGTTCGCCGCCGAGGGTCAGCAGAAACTTGTCGTCGGCCAGCACGCTACGGGCGATTTCGCCGATGCGCTGCATGGTCGGCTCGGGGCCGCGCGAATCGAAAATCAGCTCGCCCAGCGTGTGCACGCCAAGTTCCATGGCCACTTCGCAGCCGGCGATGGCGTCGTAAAGCTCCACCTGCCGGCTGGCCGATATGATGGCCTGCGGACCTTCGCGCGTGCCGCTGCGAAAACTTACCGTGCTGTCGTAAGGCACGGGAAAGATGACCACCCGGCTGGTGTCGTACTGGCTGCACTCCAGTGGCAAACCCAGAAAGTTGAAGGGCAGCAGATAGTCGTGATTCATCATGCACTCTCCGACAGGCGCTGGCGATCTTCCTCGCACAAGTCCGCACGGGGCAAGTCAACCTGGTCCATACGTAATCATGGCGACGCCAGAAGTGCAGCCGGTGTCGCCATGGTTATAGCCAGAATCCTCAACTCCTCCGGAACAAGCCGCCAGGGCTGCGCCGGGCAAAGCAGTTACAGCATGAACACGGCCACGGCCACCACCGTGGTCCAGACGCCATCGGGCCGGCCCTGCGAGGTCTGCGTGATGTTCTGGGTGCGGACAATCTTGCCGCTCATGCGGTAAATTTCCTTGCGCTCATCGTAGGCCTTTTCCGGGTCAAAGTCGACACCCAGAGTGGTAGCCAGCATGGTGGCGGCCAGGTCTTCGGCGTAATCGCCGGCCTTGCGCTGCGATATGCCGTAACCGTGGAATTCGCTCAGGTAGCCGTACTGCTCGCCGCTGGCGGGCACGGCCAGGCCCAGGCTTGCGGCCACCAGTCGGCTGGCTTCGTTTGTGGCGGCCTCGGCCAGCACGCAGAAGGTTATGCCACCCGGCTGGAGCAGCTTGACGCCCTTATCTTTGCTGATTATCTTGCACTTGGGCGGATAAATACTGCTGACCCGGACAAGGTTCTGCTTTTCTATACCTGCCTGCCTCAGCGCCAACTCGAAGCTCTGAAGCTTTTCGCGGTGCACCCCGACGCCCTTGGTCATGAACATTTGCTTGGGGACCATGGTCCTGCCTTCCTCTGGCCTACCAGACTTAAGAACTATGACGACAACGAAAGAGAAAGATTATAGATTGCCGCCGTCAAGCTTCAAGAAAAACTAGCCGCAGCTGATTAAAGATTGTGCGGGCGCCGTCACAATCACCCCGGGCACCCCAAAGGGTGCGCTTGCCGATTACCGCCGCCCGCGTCCGCCGCCACCCGCCCTCGAGCCTCCTCCGCCGGGCTTGCCGCCACGCTTTGCAGGCCCACCTTTGCCGCCCGGCTTGCCACCGCGCTTTGCTGCGCCTGCGCCCGATTTTCCGCCACCACGGTTACCGCCGGTTGGCTTGCGGCTGGGGCCGCCGGGGCCTTTGCGGCCGCCGTCAGATGGTCCCTTCCGCCCTTGGCCGCCGGGTTGTCCCCTGCGCCCGGCATCGGCCCGCGAGAGGCCGGCCGCGGGTCGAGCGTCTTCCTCTGCCTGCACCTCGCCAACGGGTTGGTCCTGGCCTTCGCCCTGTGCGGCCTCGCGTCTGGCCCGCCGCTGGCGAATCTCTTCCTGTGGAGTCTGTCGCGGCAGGGGCCCGGATTTCTGCCTGATGGACCGCCGGCCGGGCACGGCCTCGGCTGCCTCCTGTCCGGCGGAGCGGCGGAATATGAGCCGAATGGGCACCTCGCCGAAGGGCAATATCTCGCGGAAGCGGTTGACCAGAAAGCGGGCGTAATCGGTGGTCACGTTCTGCGGATTGTTCACAAAAAGCGTAATTGTCGGCGGATCAACGGCCACCTGCGTGGCGTAGTAAACGCGGATGAAGCGACCGGCGTTGCCGCTGGGCGGGTTCGACTTCTTCAGTGCGTAATCCAGGGCCCGGTTCAACTCGCCGGTGCTCACTCGGGTATGGGCCTGCTTGAACAGGGCCCGGGCAATGTCCAGGGCGCTGTGAGTGTTGCGGGTATCAATGGCGCTTATGAAACTGATCGGAGCGTGCTCCAGGCCGGGCAGTTCGGTGGTCAGGTAATCGGCAAAATCGCCGGTGGTGGTCATGTCGGCCGCCAGGTCCCACTTGTTTATGACCAGCACGACCGGCTTGCGATTCTCCTGTATGAAGCGGCCCAGGTGCTTATCGACCGAGCCTACCGGCACCATGGCATCGATGAAGAGCATGACCACGTCGGCCCGGCGGATAGCCTCCTCGGCCCTGACGCGGCTGTAGAACTCGACGTCGTCCTTCTGCCTGCGTTTCTTCCGCAGGCCGGCCGTGTCGATGATCGTGTAGATCATGCTGTCCTTCTCGATTCGGATGTCGACCGAATCGCGCGTGGTGCCGGGCACCTCACTGACGATGACCCGCTCTTCCTCGGCCAGCGAATTGATGAACGTACTCTTGCCGGCGTTGCGCTTGCCGACTATGGCAACGTGCATGTCGGCCTCGGCGGGCATCTGCTCATCGGCATCGGCCGGCGGCAGACGCTTGACGATCTCCTGCCGCAACACGTCCAGGTGGCGATGATGTTCGGCCGATACCGGCAGCGGATCGCCCAGCCCCAGGCGGTAGAAGTTGCCGGCACCGGGCTCCATCGACTCATCGTCGGCCTTGTTGGCCACCAGCAATATGGGCCTGTTCTGCCGTCGCAAGCGTTGCACGACCAGCTCATCGAGCGGCATCAGGCCGTCGCGGACATCGACCACCATCAGCAGCAGGTCGGCCTCGGCAATGGCCAGGGCGATCTGCTCCTCGACCTCGGCCGTCAGTCGGTCGGCATCCTCAATGCCCATGCCGCCGGTGTCGATCAGCTCGAAATAGCGGTCATTGTATTCCACCAGCGTGCCGATACGGTCGCGGGTGACGCCGGCAGTCGGATCGACAATAGCGATACGCTTGCGGGCAATGGCGTTGAAGAGGCTCGATTTGCCCACATTCGGACGACCGACAATAGCGACAACAGGTAAAGCCATGGCAGATTCCATTCACAGTTCAGGGGGCCTGCAAGCCCTGAGCAGGCCGGCAGAAATAATGTACAGTGAGAAGCATTATAGCACGTCTATCGGCAGAGGGCTAACCATACCTCCGGTGATCGAAAAACCACAACGGCAACAACGGCATGTCTTTTGCACCAAAACATCGGCCATGCCGGGTGCCACCGACAAACTTGTTTGTCGGTGTGTTCCGCGGTGCCATGGTCTGACGAAGTCGGGCCATGATAACCTGTCGAGGGGCATGACCATGAACAATCAAACGATATCCCCCGGCAGTGCCGGGGGCTTCAACGACAACGACAATGCTACGGCAAACGACAACATTGGCAACGGCAGCCAACGCCGTCGGCAATATGTTTACATGGTGGCGGTGCGCAGCAGGCGTGGCAGATCGCCGGGGCGGCTACGGAAGAGCAGTATCACGTCGCTGCCGTCGCGGGCAGTCCAGGTGGCCCGGACAATGTCGCCCTGGCGATAGCGGACCACCTCGCGCGGCTCCGGACTTTGCAGCCGCCGGAGCAGCATTACCGTCTGGCGAACCATGGCCGGCCGCTCGGCGGGTTGAATCGAGACGTCAAACCGCCGGCTGATGGCGTCCGAAAGCTCGCGGCCGGACAGCTTCTGCAGCCCGCTTATCCAGTCGCCCAGCTCCATTTGCAGGCGCTGGCTGTCGCTGGTCGGCTGCCAGTCGCCGGAAGCTGTGTGGTCGCCTCGGCCATAACGCCAGTAGAGGACGGCTACGGTCAGCAGCACGACCACCATGGTCAGGGCCATCAGCTTGTAGTCGCGCGGGTTCATCGCCGCCAGGCCTCGTAGTCCGGAACATAGTGCGGAGCGTTGCTTTCGCCCACGTAGCCAATCATGGCCTCGCGGTCGATGATCTCAGTCGGGGCCAAGCTGTCCACCGATCCGCTGACGTAGCAAACGTTGGCTCGGCCATTGTGCCTGAAGCACATGGTGGTGCTCTTGTTCTCGACCCATTGCGAACCCTCGAGAATCCAGGGCGGGTCGAGCAGGCAATTATTCGTGACAGCTCCCGGCCCCCAGCTCATAAGGGTGTCGGCGAACATTATCACCTTGTCGGGGTTTTGCACGGTCGACAGCCTTTGCCAGGGGCGATGGCCGATGGTCCAGGACCAGCCTGGCGTGGCCGCCGGGCAGAGGTAATAGCCATTGTAGCCGTAGGTGGTTGTCTGACCGCCACTGGCGCCTTGGGGGATGTACGACCCGCGAGGCTGGGCGGGGCACTCGTAAACGCTGCCGTCTTTGCCCGCCTGGTAGCCCAGGTGCTTGGTCAGCAGGCCGGCGGCGAAGTCGGGCTGTTGCTCGTTTGTGCCCCAGAAATAGGTGACCGGCCACGTGCTCCAGTCGGCCAGTGGTGGCAACAGGCCGTGATTGCTCTCGGCATAGCTGCGAGCGGCAAAACCGATTGTCCGCAGGTTGTTCTTGCAGACTATGTCTTCGCTGGTGCGAAAGGCTCCGGCCAAGGCCGGCAGAACCACCGCCAGCAGCACGCCGATGATGGCTACCGTCACCAATAACTCGATCAGGGTAAAGGCGCGGCCGGTGGCAGAACAATTGCCCGATGGCAGGTAGCGGCACAGGCTGAAACGGCAGCAACGGAATGAACGCTTCATTGGTGCATCTCCCAGCTCTCCCGGGTCGCGGGGAGGCAAAGGGGTTCACGGTGCGACAGGTATCCTGGCTTGCGGGTCAACCCGCCGGTCGCGCCTTCCCACTCCGGAGCATCGAGGAGCAGTGGCTTGGAACCTTCCCCCCGGACCGTGTCGCTGGCGGTCAGGCCAGCCTCGGGCTCGGGGCAGATTCCATTGCGACGGCAGTCGCCGCTTACAGTGACGGCCTCGCGCCGGACTTTCACCGGCTTCCCTGTCTGTCGGCAAGACAAATGGCCAGACAACGCTCGTGCCACTCCGCCAACCGTCAACCATTTTAATCCGAGGTGCCGCAAAACGCAACCGGCTATGACCATTTGAGCTGAGATGCGGGGGTGGCAAGCATTATTATTGTCGCTGGTTGCCGTTAAACCCCTCCCCCTTGAGGGGGAGGATGTCTCCGGCGCATGCCGGAGACAGGTGGGGGTGACGTCGCGCGGAAAACT
>JAWLHX010000070.1:0-6343 GCA_041690105.1 Phycisphaerae bacterium | reverse complement strand
AGGGGGCGGTGGGCTCCCGCGCCTGCGGGCGCCAGGTGGGGGTGCGCCACGTCGCGCGGAAAACTCCTCGACCTGGTGCACAAGCAGCGGCCTCACCCTCATCCGGCCCTTCGGGCCACCTTCTCCCGTCAAGCCCTTCGGCGGGCTCAGGGCAGGTGAGAAGGGCTCACGCCTTCTGCTGGTCGCGCCACTGGGTGTACCAGTCTCTGTTGCGGCGCAGCAGCTGTGGAATGTCGAGTTTGTAAGGGCAGCGGGGCAGGCACTGGCCGCACTCGAGGCAATCGTCAACCCGCTTCATATTCCGATCCAGGGCCCGCTTGGTCATCTCCAGAGGCATGCGCCGGGCGAAGCTCTCGGCCCGCAGGACCATGGCGATTGGTATGCTCTCGGGGCAGGGCTGGCAGTAGCCGCAGGCCCGGCAGAAGACGCTGCCGACGGTGCGGCGAAGCTGGGCGATCTGCTCCTTCTGGGCGGGCGACAGGTCGCTGGCCGGCCGGTTGTAAAGGGCCAGCAACTGTTGGAGTTCGGCTTGGGTCTCGATGCCGGGAATGGCCGCCACGGTCGGGAATTGCCGCAAGTAGGCGGTGGCCAGCGTAGCATCGTCAATCATTCCGCCGGCAAAGGGTTTCATGGCGATAAAGCCGACTGCGGCCTGTTGGCAGGGGTCGATGAGGCTGGCGGCATCGTCGGCCAGAAAGTTAAGCGGAATCTGCAGGGTCTCGAATTTGCCGCTGGCCACCAGCCGGCGCGAGAGGTCGACCGAGTGCGACGTTACGCCGACGTGCCGCACCAGGCCCTGGGAGCGGAGTTCCATGGCCGCTTCGTATGCGCCGCCGGGGGCCATGACCTGGTCGAACTTGTCGCTGTCGGAGATGTTATGGAATTGCACGAGATCGATATAATCAGTGCCCAGCCGCCCGAGGCTTTCGTGCACCTGCTTGCTGAAGGCCTCGGCCGAGGTGGCCGGGCTTTTGGTGGCGATGATCAGGCTGCTGCGGTCGGCCGCGGCGATGGCGGCCCCTATGCGCGGTTCGCTGTCCGGATAGCCATGAGCGGTATCGATAAAATTAATTCCCGCGGCAATGGCCGCCTTGACCAGCTCGACGGCCTCATCGAAGGTGAGGCGGGTCAGGGGAATTCCGCCCAGCCCGAGAGATGTTACGGCCAGTTGTGTGCTTCCGAGGGTAACCTTTTCCATGCCGGGCAGCTTTACCACATTTTGCGGCGACAGGCAAGAAGACGATGCCTATCCGGCAGTAACGAGTCGCGAAAATGGCATCGGGGAAAACCTGAAAATAACGTAAGCGCTTGCTGCACAAGAAGAAAGCGGCGCTTCACAGGCTTTGTGGATAACCTGTGCACAGAATCTTTACGAGAAACAGTTGACAAAGACGGGAAGGGCTGCTGCGGAAAAACCCTCAGACCCTGCAGCGGGGCTCGTTTGGATGGCGCAAGTTATTGCAGAGCATGACTTTATACATGAAATGCGGGGCTGTGCGCCACGCTCGCAAGGGCCATTGCTTTATTGCCCAGACTATACCCGCAGGGCCGCCATTCGGCTTTGTCGGCAGAATGTGAATAACTGGGGGATGGGCGAACTGCCGCGGCCGAGGCCCGGTTCGTCGCACTTTTTCCGCAGCGCATCTTGTGTCGCCCAAGCCTTTTATGCCTTGGCCGGCTGCTCGGGCATCATTTCCGGGTGATGATCGCGATACCAGCGGATTGTTTCGCGCAGCGTCTGCCGCGGAGGGGCCACCGGGCTCCAGCCCAATACGCGGCGAGCTTTGTCCACGTTATAGGTCATGGGTGTAGCCATGAACTTCAGCTTGAACTTGTTCAGAATTGGCCGCTCGCCCTTGCGTTTGGCCATCCACTCAATCAGCGGGCGGGCCATTTTGGCCACTCCCACGGGCACCTTGGCCGTGGGCATGGGGTAGCCGGTCTCGTCGCAGATAAGTTGCAGCAACTCGCGGCGGGTGATCGATTCGCCATCGGTAATAAGGAAGGTTTCGCCGGCGGGCACGTCGGCATCGGCGGCCAGCATCAGGGCCCGCACCAGGTTCATTACATAAACTATGGTAAATGGCTGATTGCCATCGCCTATGAACTTGAAGGTGCCGCTCTTGAGGTTCTCGAAAAGTCGCGGGAAGAACTGCTTGTCGCGCGGGCCATAAATATATGGCGGGCGGCAAACCACTACCGGCACGCCGTGCTCTTTGGCGTAGCGCTCGGCCACTTCGTAGGTCAGGATTTTAGTGTAGTTGTAATTGTCGCCGGTATGAATCAGCGGGGCGCTCTCATCAATGTAGTTCTGCTCGCCCATGCCATGCACGACCATGCTGCCCACCATGCTGAACCTGACCAGCGACTGTTTGCCGACGCAGGCCTTGAGCATGTGTTCGGTGCCGGTCACATTGGCCCGCATCATGACCTCGCGGTCGGCCCAGTCATCCACCATGGCTGCGCAGTGGAAGACGGTCTGGGCCTCGCCAATAAGCTCGGACAGTTTCTGCGGATCGTCAGTTATATCGCCGTAAACAATTTCGACGCCCAGCGGCTTCAGCAGAGACAGGTCGCTCGTCTGGCGGACCAGGCAGCGCACGGGGCGACCCTGTTCGACCAGTTTTTCGACCAGGTGGCCGCCAACCATGCCTGTTGCTCCGGTGACAAAGACCAACCCTCGCGGCGGATCAGCCATGATGGCCGTGCCGCTGCCGGCTGCCGCTTTTTGTCCACCACTGCTTGCATTGCTCATGTTTCCGCTCTCCAGCTGAAGAATCGCAGATGTTTGCCGTGCCGCCGTCCCGGGCGAGGCAAGGTGTTGCTCATGCCGCCGGCGGTCGGCGTAGTCTAACCACGCGCCATACATTCGTCAACTTTCACCTCGGCTGCGACGACTGATGATATTGCTTCGGGATTTCCAGCCGCAGGCGGCGGGCCGTTTGCCTGAGCCCATCGGCGCAGATGACCTGCGTCTTCTCGCGCTCGGCATAAGCCTTGTTGCGAACGCCCGAGGTGCCGACATCGTAAACCTTCTTTTTTTCCCAGAGATGAAAGGTGACTGCCTGTCGCACGGCCACGCGGATGCGTTTGCCGGCCAGCAGCAGTCGGCGGCGGAGGTCGTTATCCTCGTAGCCGTAGCCCACAAAGCGGTTGTCCAGGCCGTTAATTTCCCAGAGATCCTTGCGCCAGACGGCAAAGTTGGCCCCGTTGAGCTTCGGCCGGTCGCGGCGGCCGGTCAGCATCCATTGCCGGTACTTCAGGCTCCAGATCCACAGGTCGGCCTTCTGCAGCGGGCCGAGCAGGGTATCCATGCGGCCAGCTTGGGCATCATCGGGCGTGGCCAGTACCATCTTCTGCTGGGGCACCTTTATGACCTTAGCCAGATTAAAGCACCCGGGCCGGGCGCGGCAGGCATGGCCTTCCAGAAATCGGCTGTGCGGCACGCAGTCTTCGTCGGTGCAGACGACCAGATCGTTGCGGGCCATGGCGATGCCGGCATTAATAACGCCCGCTCGTCGGAATCCGCGATCTTCCCAGGTAAAGAGCCGTAGCGGATAGCTGACGCGGTGCGTCATTCGCTGGACCAGTTCGACGGTGCCATCGCTGGAGCCATCGTCGCAGACAATGACCTCGAAATCGCGGTAGCTCTGATGATCCAAAGCCAGCAGCGACAGCTCGATCATGGCCCGGCGGTTGTAGCTGACCATGAGCAGGCTGATGGATGGCTTGTTTTTGCCTGAGGTTGTGGATGAATCTGCCATAGGGGAAGATTATAACATTACTTTGCTGGACGAAAAGCCATTGCCGCCGGTTTGATAGTGGATTATCGTCTAAAGAGTGAGGGGAAGCTGCCCGAGGGATTCGGGGGGAGGATAGAGGAACATGAAGATAGCCTGGAGTACGGTCGGCATGCCGGAGATGCCGATTTCCGACGTTCCATCGCAATTGTCGCACATGGGCTACGATGGGGTCGAAATCTGCGGCTTTGAAAAACTTGGGGTAACGCCGGAGCTTTCGTACGTTCAGCGGCACGCCATCCGCCGGAGTTTTGAGGAGCGAAAGCTGGAAATCATCGGCCTGACCAGCTATCATCGCTTTTTTGCCGATGGCTGGAGCTTCGACGATGCCTTTGCCGCTGTGGAACGCGACATGCGTCTGGCGGCCGATATCGGGGCTCAATCGCTCAGGCTGATGGATGAATTCGTTCCGCCAGGCGGCGACCGCGACGAGGTGGCCATGCGCATGGTGGACGGCTGGCGACGCCTGGGCGAACTGGGGCGGGCCTTGGGCGTGACCCTGGCCATCGAGACGCACAACGATTATGGTCGCGGCAGCGAGCTTGGGCCGCTGGTGCGGCAAGCCGATCACGATCGGGTGCGTGTTCTGTGGGATGTGACCAACACCTGGCTCCGCGACGAGGCACCCGCCGAGAGCATCGAGAACCTTTCGGACCTGCTTGTTTACGTGCACGTCAAGGATGTCCTGCATCATGAGGACGGCCGTCATCCGCCATGTTTGCCGGGCGAGGGAGTGGTGCCGGTTGGCGAGGCCCTGCGCCTGCTTCGGGAAACGGGCTACGACGGCTGGCTATGTGTGGAATATCTGCGCATCTGGTTCCAGGATTTGCCGCGAGTGCAGATGGCCGGACCCCACACCCTGCAGTGGCTGCGCCGGCTATGGGATGAAGCTGAGAGGCCGCAAAGCCTGGACCTGCGCAAGCGCATCTAGCGCTCCAGCGGCTTGTTGGGTGCCACCCACAAACTTGTTTTGTGGGTGACTCTGACAGCCATTCGCGCCACCCGACGCCGCAGGGTGCCAATTTGATTTAGGACGGATTATCATGGCCTGACTTCGTCAGACCATGGCACCAGGCTGTTGGCGAGCCCACGCTACATGACTCGAGCACGCCAATGCGCTCGTCCTGCCGCACGGACGGATGAATTTCCCAACTGACCCAAGTGCTCGTCGACGCCTTTAAGGCGAACGGCAAGCGTGTCGTGAATTTCACAAAAGAGCTGGAGAAATGAACATGACCATCTGCACATTGATTGCCAGCGCCGTTTTGGAGGGACCGTTTCCGCTGTTGGTGACGCCCTGGACCGAGGATGCGAAGCTCGACATCCCCGTCCTCATCAAGGAAGCCGAGTACGTGAACGCCGCGGGTACCGGCGGACTCATCTGGCCGTCCTCGCCGGAAATCAACGAACTGGAGAAGACGGACGAATACTCGGCGGGACTGATGGCGCTGGCGGAGCGGTCCGTGAAGAAGGGCGAGGAATTCACCGCGCGCTTCACGGCGGTGTGCAGTGGCGATGTGGCCGCGGATGGCGTGCGCCGCGCGGCGCTGATCGAGTCGGTCGCAAAGAAGACCGGCGCGAAGATGGCGATCCTGGCGCGTCCGCCGGAAGACGCCACGAACCAGGCGATGATGGCCGACTACTACCGTGCGCTGGCGAAGGTGACGACGCAGCCCGTCATCATCCAGACCCACAACGGCAAGAGTCCGCAGCCTGACGTCGAACTGCTCGTCTCGCTCGCGAAGGAATTCCCCAACGTCTATGGCTATGTCAAGGAGGAATCGCCGGGTTTGCAGGTGAACGGACGCATGGAGGAGCTACTGAAGCACAAGGAGATCAAGGGCGTGTTCAGCGGCTGGGGCGGAAAGGGCTGGGTCTACCAGGGCTCGCGCATCGGCACCTGCGGCGTAATTTCGCAGCGCGCGGAGTACGCGCCGATTTTTGTGAAGATATGGAAGCGCCTCAAGGCGGGCGCGGATGCGTCCGATCCGGAGTTGGCCCAGGCTTACACGGCTTATCTTTACATGGCCAATCTCGGGGACATCTTCAGCGAGTGGGGCGATGACGAGATGCGCGGTCCGCACCTCTACGTTTTCGAACGTCTCGGCATTTTCCGCAATCGTCTCTCTCGCGAGGACGGCAAGGTGAAGAACTGGCAGATGTCCGACAAGGAGAAGGCGGAAGTCGACGCGCGCATGAAGGCCGTTGGCCTTCTGAGGTGATGGGGATATCTTTTTAACCCCTCACCCCCCCCCAACCCGTGCTGCGCAGCGACGTGCTGCTTCGCAGAGTAGGGTGCCACACTTTGGAGCGACGGCGGAGCCGGCGCCAAAGTGTGCTGTGATGGCTGCCACCTCTGCACCGGCCACGGGGCCATCGGTAGCCCCTTTCGACGTTGCAAAACAGCGGCAACCGATGATAGCAGGAGTGCGTCAGGTAGCTGACCTGACCTTGGTATTCGTACCGCTTCAACGTGTGTCGCAGTGTCCGTGCCATATAGACATCATGGCCCCGTCGTCAATCTGCGTCAAGTTGTTTGTGTC
>JAWLHX010000069.1:0-19670 GCA_041690105.1 Phycisphaerae bacterium | reverse complement strand
TTCGAGCCCATTCGCGGCAACGTCGAAACCCGCCTTCGCAAGGTGGCCGAGGGGCAGTTTGATGCCACGGTGCTGGCCATGGCCGGACTTAATCGCAGCGGCCTGCTTCAGCAGTGGATGGAACCGATTTCTCTGCAGCGACTGTTGCCGGCTCCGGGGCAGGGGGCGTTGGGGCTGGAGGTGCGCAGCGATGACGCCTGGCTGGCCGAGCTTATCGCCGTGCTGGACCATCCGCCCACGCGGCTGGCGGTGACGGCCGAGCGGGCTTTCCTGGCTCGCATTGGCGGCGGATGTCATGCTCCGGTGGCCGCTCTTGGCCAGTTTGAGGAGGTGGGCGACGGCCTGATGCTGGAGGGCCTGATAGCCTCGCCTGACGGCAGGCAGATGGTGCGACAGATGCTGGTCGGCCGTGCCGATGCCGGCGAAGAACTGGGCCGCGAACTGGCCGACCGCGTTCTGGCGGCCGGCGGTCGGCGGATTCTGGAAGATCTGGCCGATTCGCCGTGACAGATGGCTGCCTGACTGGCTGTCGCTGGCGGTTGGCTTAAGGTTTCTGTGGCTTCCTGCCGATATTACTGCTGAGCAGCCTACCGGAATCGCCGCCGGTCGTCGACTGTGCTGCGCCGAAAGGGATTTCGGAAAATGAGTACCGGCAGGACGCCCGACAATTGTCGCCCCGCTTTTCGCCCGCGCCACCAGCGGCCGGGCCTGCGCTCTGCAACCTGCCCGACGTCATCCAATCGGCCGCATCACAAGTCCAGGCAAGGCTTTACGCTGGTGGAATCGCTGGTGGCCCTGGCCGTGCTGGGGGTGGCTGTGGGGGCCATTCTGACCCCAATCACCATTGCCATCGACCAGCAGCGGCGGGCGGCGAAGATGACCGTGGCCACAATGCTTGCCGAACAGGCCATTGAAGAATGTCTCAGCCAGCCCATTTTCAGCCACGACGAGTGGCCGGTGCTCGGGCCTTCGGCCGGAGAAAGCTGGCGCGACAGCTACGACGAACAGAGCGACTATCATAATGTGACCGAGATGGCCGACCAGTTTGGCATGGTCAACGGGCCGGAGTTTTTCAGCGAATTCCCGAACCTCAAGCGCACCATGTGGTTACAGATGCTCTACCTGCCGGGGCAGGACAGCGCGCATCCGCCCGATTTCATGATGCTGACGGTCCGCGTCTTCGATGGCGATGAGGAACTGGTGACTTTGCGGCGGTTCATCAGGAACGAGGAGCACGAATATCCGTAAGTTGAGCAGGACATCTTCGTTGGCCTGTGGCGACAGGGGCGGCGGGAATTGCCAGCCGGCCTGTCCCTCGGCCTTCACGCTGATAGAAATGCTTATGGCCATGATGGTTGTGGGCGTCATTCTATCGGCCGTGGTAATGCTCAGCCAGTCGCTGGCCAATTACAATCACGAAGGCGAGGCGGCGGTTGAGCTATCGACCCACGCCCGCTTCGCCCTCAGCGGATCCAGGTTCAGCGTGCAGCGGGAGGTGCGGGCGGGGCAGGCCCTGGCCGTCAGCAACAACGGCGGCCTGGTAATATGGATGGGCGATCTGGACGGCGACCGTCGCATGGCACTGCGCGAGTTCATCATTATTTATCACGATCCGGCCAGCCGGACGGTGCGGCGGGTAGCCTTTCAGGGCGGGCCGATGCTGGCCGGCATTGGCGACATTTATATGTCGCAGGTGGTGGCCGCTTTTGACAGTGGCAGCCTGACCAGCGGGGCTCCGGCCGGTCATGGCAAGGAGGAGATGGTCATCTGCAGGCATGCCGACCTGCTGCTCTTTCGGCCCAACCGGCTCTATCCGCAAACGCTGGCGGTGGAGTACATGTTGCAATTGTCGCGGCAAGAGAATCGGATCGAATCGTCAGGGCGCGACATTGCGGTCAGTTTTTACGGCAGTGCAACCATGCGTGTGCCGTACAAGGGGGACGGACTTGACCCGTAACCGAGCCGACAAGCTGATGATGAGCGGAGGCGACAGCCTGGCGGCGGCCCGTCGTGCGCTGGCGGAAGATAACCGGCGGCCGGGCGCGCGCCGCGGTGTGGCTCTGCTGATGGTGCTAATTATCGTCTCGGTGCTGACCATTGTCAGCCTGGCGGCCATTGCCACGGCTACTCTTACGACCCAGGCGGGCGAAAATTTCGCTGCTCACGCGGCGGCGCTTCAGGCGGCCCAGAGCGGCGTGGAGGTAGCCGGGCGGCGATTGTCGCATCCGTGGGACGTTGGCCTGGCCTGGGGCGATCTGTGGCCCGGCACCGAAGGCTTCGTAGCCATGCCGGCCACCAGCGATGGTCGGGGCGGACGCTGCGATGTCTACTACAAGGTAAGTGTAACGCAGGATGACGAATACTTTTACGTTACCAGCACGGGGCTGGCCGTAGCGGTCGGCGGTTCGCCCGGCCGCGACAGCGACATAAAGGCCCGCAGCAAGGTGACTGCTACCCTCCAGCGGCCAAAGCTGGAAATACCTTACGCCGCTTACAGCAACAGCCTGATGCTGCTGCCCAGCAAAGTTACCGTCAGCGGCAACGTGCACAGCAACGGCGATTTGTGGCTCTGGTTTGGCGGGCGGATTGATGGCAACGCCAGCAGTGTGGGCATGATCGTCAACTTCGGCTCCATCACCGGCACGCGCAGCAACAGGGCGGGACAAGTGTCGATTCCGGCGGTCAAAATGGAGCATTACTGGCCGACCTACAGCTACGAGGGCCTGAGCGGGACGCCTACTCGCGTCTACAACTCCATAAACGGCGACCTGCCCGGCGCCCTGCCTGGCAACCCGGACAATATCTACTATTCCGACAGCAGCTCAATTACCCTTAACAAGGCCAAATTGCAGGGCACGCTGCTGGCCCGCGGCGAGGTCCGCATGAGTGGCCAGGTGGAAATTGAAGCCCGTCCGGGCATGCCGGCAATGATTATCGAGGGCGACCTGATTCTTTCGAACAACTGTAAATTGACGACGCACGGCCTGGTGGTGATCAGGGGGATTGTTTGCGGCACTGGCAAAAACAAGGCCTCCAGCGCACAGTGGACGCATAACGGGCCGCTGGTTTTCGAGCAGTTTGGCGGCTTTGCCAGCAACATGAATGGGCACATCAACCTGAACTACCGCCTGGACCGCACCGCAGTGAAGCCGGTATCGCAGATGATCGTGCCGGTGCCGATGGTCAGCTACAGCGAGACCGACTGAGCCCGGCCGCCGCCGTTGCAGCCATGCGCTTCCTGGCGGCTTGGCTAAGACAGTTCGAGCATGCGGTCGATGGCCCGACGAGCGCCTTCGGCCACCTGCTCGGGCACGGTAATCTCGGTCTTCAACTCTTCCAGGCTCCAGAGAATCTTCTCCAGCGTGGTCAGCTTCATGTTCGGGCAATCGGCTACCCGCGAAACGTGCACAATCTCCTTGTCCGGGTACTTCTTGCGTAAGGTGTGGCAGATTCCGGCCTCGGTGCCGATGATGAAGGTGCGGGCCTCGCTGCGGCCGACCTCGGCTATAATCTGGGCGGTCGAGCCGACAAAATCGGCCAGTCGTCGCACGTCTTCAGTACATTCCGGATGGGCCAGCACAACGGCGCCAGGGTGCGCCTTTCGCTGCCGCTGAATATCTTCGGGCAGAATGCGATGATGCGTCGGGCAGTAGCCGGGCCAGAGGATCAGCTCGCGATGAAGCTGGCGGGCCACGTAATCGCCCAGGCTCTGGTCGGGGACGAAGATAATCGGCTTTTCCGGTGGAAAGCTGCCCACTATCTTGACCGCGTTACTGCTGGTGCAGCAGATGTCGCTGAGGGCCTTAACCTCGGCGGTCGAGTTCACATAGCAGACCACCGCGGCATCGGGATGCTTGCGTCGGGCCTCGGCCAGTTGCCAGCCGGTAATCATGTTGGCCATGGGGCAGCCGGCATTTGCGTCCGGCATGAGCACCATACGCTGCGGGTTGACCAACTTGGCGGTCTCGGCCATGAAGCTGACGCCGCAGAGGACGATGATTTCGGCCTCGCGCACTTTGGCCGCTTCCTGGGCCAGGGCCAGAGAATCGCCCACTATGTCGGCAATGTCCTGCACTTCGCCGGGCTGGTAGTTGTGGGCCAGAATGATGGCCTTGCGCTTGCGGCGCAAGTCGTTTATTCGCTCGATAAGGTTGCTGCTGCCGCTGCTACTGTTTGAATATAGCATCATGATAAGGTGTCGCTCCTCAATACTCAGCAAAACCGGCCACAAGTGACTCCCGATGCTTCACAAGAGACATTGCATTATAGGGCCGGAGCACTGAATCTGCAAAGCAGCAGCGGGCGAAAGTCTCATTTTTCGCTTGCAGTTGGGGCGGGGGGGGCTCAAAATCATGCGGATACATGTCTGACGGTTGCGGTTGCTTAATCAGCATTACAGCCAGATCGAAAGGATACGAATAATGGCGCGCATAAAGATTACCGCCGGCAATGTGGTTATGGAGGCCGAGCTTAACGATTCGCCGACTGCCGCCAAGCTGCTCGGCGCTCTGCCGATAAGCGCTTCCGGCTCGCGCTGGGGCGACGAGATTTATTTCTGCATTCCGGTAAGCGATAGCGAAGCACCCGATGCCCGGCAGGAGGTTGAGGTGGGCAGCATAGCCTACTGGCCTCCCGGCAGCGCCTTCTGCATCTTCTGGGGCCGCACTCCGGCCTCCACCGGCGATGCCCCGATGGCCGCCAGCCCTGTTAACGTGCTGGGCAAAGTTGTGGGCGATGCCACGCAATTCGGGGCCGTGCGCAGCGGCGCCGCGGTAAAAATCGAAAAGGCCTGATTACTGTTGCCAAAGGAGCAGCCGGATGTTTATCCCATATCATGTGGACGTGCCCATGCGCCGCTGGCCGTTGGTCAACTTCGGCATTATTGGCGTCAATATTGCGGTCTTTGTCGTCAGTATGGATATGCCGGCGTCGGAATTGATAAAACTGGTGATGCCGCGCACCGGCTTCAATTTCCTGCAGATTATCAGCAGCATGTTTCTTCATGCCAACCTGGAGCACCTGATCTTCAACCTTCTCTTCCTGTTTGTCTTCGGTAATGCGATCAATGCCCGCCTTGGGCAACTGCAATACGCTGGCGCATATATTGCCTGCGGCATGGTTTCGGCTCTGGCCTGGGTGGCTTTCGGTCCAGGAGAATACCTGCTCGGGGCATCCGGAGCCATTATGGGCATGGTCGGGCTTTTCGGCATTCTCTATCCGCGTAACGATGTCCGCGTCGGCTATTGCATATTTTTCAGGTTCGGTTCCTTTGCAGTCTCGTCCATCTGGATTATTCTGCTGTACCTGGTGCTGGATTTTGCCGGCTTCGCCCAAAGCGAAGGTGGCGTTGCTCATGTAGCTCACATAGGCGGCATGTTGTTTGGTGCGGCCGTGGCCATCACACTTATTCTGGCCAACGTTGTCAAACCCGACCCCAATGAGCAGAATCTGCTTCAGGTGATAAACCTGCGGCCTCGATAAACCCCTCACTCCATTACCCGCCTCCGTCGTAGCCTGTTTTCAAGGTTGGCTGCAGGGCCTGAAGGGCCTGTGCGCGCCGAATAGGCCCTAATATGTACTTTAGAAGCAGCGCATTGGAGGGAGGCGCCACAAGTGGCGGCAGGCAGCTCGGCATCAAGGCTTGAATTATCATTGTGTCTGTCTCCCATAACAGTCTTGGTGAAAGGAGATCAGGCATGGCAGACAGAGTCGTAGGAACGCCGACGGCGGGCGTAGTCACAAGCAGAGAAAACTGGGGCGGCGGCGAGCATATGCGCCGCACATCGTGGGGAGCCATTTTCGCAGGAGCGGCAATTGCCCTGGTGGTTGCTCTGACTCTCGGGGTTCTGGGGCTGGCCATCGGCCTGGCAATTATCAGCCCGCGGGAGGGCGATAATCCCGGTACCGGCATGGCTGTCGGGGCAATCATCTGGTGGGTGCTGACGATGCTGATTGCCATCTTCGTTGGTGGCTGGGTTGCTGGACGACTGGCCGGAGTGCCTCGCAAAATGGATGGGGCGGTGCACGGAGCGGTTGTCTGGGCCCTGGCGACCTTGTTTGCTATTTACATGGCGGGCTCGGCCGTTGGCCTGGTAATTGGCGGGGCGTTCAACATTCTGGGGCAGACAGCCCAGGTGGCAGGGCAGGCCGTTGGTCCGGCTGCCGGAGAGGTCCTCGGCCAGGGCCGCATGCCCGATGTCGATACCACCGGCGAGTGGGACCAGGTGAATCAGCAGGTCCGCCAGACGCTGCAGGCCACTGCTGCTCCGCAACTGACGCGCGAGCAGGTCGAGCAGCGGATGGATGAGCTTGCTCAGCAGGGGCGGCAGCAGGCCGAGCAGGCCGGGCAGCAGCCGGCGGCGCAGGCTTACCCGCAGATGATGGCCCTGTTGCTGCGGGCCTCTCAGGCGACGGAAGATCAGCAGAGGCAGGCCGATCAGCAGGCAGCGGCCCAATTGCTTGCGGCCCAGACGCAGACCGCGGAGCAGCAGGCCCAGCAGCGCGTGCAGGGCTGGGTTGGGCAGTTGAGAGGGCTGCAAACTGAGGCCCGGCAGATGGCGGTCGAGGCTCGGGAGCGGGCCCCGGAAATTGCCGGACGGGCGGCCGACATAGGCACGGCGACTGGTTTCGCCATGTTCGTCATGCTGCTGCTTAGTGGAGCAGCGGGCGTGCTTGGCGGAATGCTCGGCACGCCGCCGCACACCGTGCCCGAGTATCGGGAAGACGTGCGTCGCGACGTGCGGTCGTAAGTGCTGGGCGGGCGACAAAAGTAGTAACGTGGCTTGTTTCTCGGCCTTGCTGAACAGACGTCAGCAGTGGCTGGGAACAAATGCTCCGGCCGATTGGATACTTATCCGTCGGTCGGAGCAGTTTTTGCGCCCGTCGTCGCCGCGCCAGTTGCCTGCCGAGGATGACTATCGCCGGGAGGGCCGGGCGGCGTCTTCCGCTGTTTGAGCCTATCCAGCAGCAGAATAAGAGCCGGAACCAGCAGCGGGCGGACCAGGAAGGTATCGGCCAGTATGCCCACGGCCAGGGCAAAGCCCAACTGCACGGCCAGGCTGAGGCGTCCGAACATCATGCTGGCGAAGGTGCCGGCCACAATTATGCCGCAAGCGCTGATAATGCTGCCGGTCCGGCTGAGGGCTACGCGGACGGCGTCCTGCATCGGCATTTTGCGATTTTCTTCGCGAATGCGGCTGCAGATGTAAATGTTGTAGTCCACCCCGACCACCACCAGCAGCACCAGCAGGAAGAAGTGAATTTTCCAGTCCAGCCCGGCCTGGCCCAGAATGCGGACAAAAAGCAGGTCGGCGGCGCCCAGGGCCGTGCCGAAGCTGAGCATGGTGCCGGCAATCAGAATAAGCGACAGCAGGGGCCGGCGCAGCAGAATCAGCAGAATAACGTAGGTGGCCAGAAGCACGGCCAGGGTGACAACCGTCAGGTCGCGGCGCGAAACACGGCGGATATCGGCCAGGGTGGACGATGGTCCGGCCAGCAACGTTTGCTCGATAACCGGCGACTGGTCGGCAAAACTGTGGGCGACGGATCGCACCAGTTCGGCCCCGGCCAGGCTGTTATCGGTATAAGGGCCCTCGTGGAAGAGAATCTCGATGCGGGCCGCCCGGTAGCTCTCGCTGTAAAAGTACGATTGCACGCCAAGCTGCCAGAAGAGGTGCATGTCCTGCGGCTTGTCGTACACCATGCCCTCAAGGCCCTGCGGGCGGTTCGGTGCTATGACCTCGGCCACCACCGGCTGCTCGGCCAGCCGGGCGCTGAGGTCGGCCATGGCTTTCCAGCCGTCGCCGGCGTGCAACGACTGGTTGCCGCGCACCAGAAGGGTCATCGGGCCCATCATGCCGCCCTTGTATTCGCGGTTGATAATGTGGAAGGCCCTGAAGCTGGACCAGTCGTCGCTGAGCTCTTCGAAAATATTGTAGCTGGTGCGGCTGCGCATGGCGTGCATGCTCGGCAGCAGCAGTATGGTCACCACGGCGATGGTAATAAGCCCCGGTCGCCGCGTAACCAGGTTTGTCAGGGCAGGCCATAGTCGGCCGCTCAGGGGCTTTGCCATGCGGCAACTGGTTATGGGCCAGGAGAGGTAGCGGCCGGCCAGCACATACAGGGCGGGGGCCAGTGTAAGCGAGGCCAGGCAGCCGATACCCAGGGCCAGGCTGATGCTTGGGCCGGCCTTCTGGAAGGCGCGAAACTCGGCCAGCACCATCAGCGAAAGGCCGACCATGGTGGTCAGGGCGCTGGCTGCAATGGAAGAGGCCACGGCTTTCCAGGCCCGCCACATGGCTGCTGCCGGACGGGTTTCGTGCTCCAACTCCTCACGATAGCGGGCGAAAATGAACAGGCAATAGTCGGTGCCGGAGCCAAACAGCAGCACCACGATGAACATTTCGATCATCGGGTCGGCTGTCAGCCCGAAGCTGGTGCCCAGGTAAAGCAGTCGCACGGCCACAATGACCGCCGTGCCGATGGTAATCAGGGGCACCAGCACGCCGGCCGGACTGCGGTAGACCAGCAGCAGAATGCCCACGACCAGGGCCACGGTTATGAGGGTCGAACGGTCGACGCTCTCGCGGGCGGCGCTGGCATAATCGGCATAAAAGCCGGCATCGCCGCCAAGCTCCACCTGCAGGCTGCCCCACTCGACGCTGTCGATGTATCGGCCCAGCTCCTGAACGCAATTCTGCGTGCGCTTGGCGGTAAAGATGTCGGGCATGCCGATGACCACCAGGGTGGATTTGCCCGAGGCCGAGTTGAGCCTGCTGGTAAGTTGCGGCGTGGTGCGGTAGCTTATGACCGGAGCGTCAATGAGATCCTGACGGGCGAATTGGTTTTTTGATTCTTCTATTGCGATCTGCCGGTCGTTGGGATTGAGCCAGGCCAGCAGTTGGTTAATTTTTCGCCAATCTTCGCCGCGGAGACCGTCGGGCTGATGAAAAATAATGGCTGCGTACGAGAAGCGATATTCCGGAAAAACTTCCCGCAGAGCCACCTGCGCCGCCTGGCTCTCGTACTCTGTTGAGAGGTAGAGGTCCATGCCGTTGTTCAGCGATGGGTCGGGCTGTTCGGCCAGGGCTACCAGGGCGACGGCCGCGGCAAGCCAGAGAAGAAGTAACGAAAGAATCCTGATCTTGTCTTGCGGCAGGTTCATGCGTAATCTATTTTCAGTTCCGGGGGGCAAGTGTCCGACACTCATTGCATCGGCGGCATGGCGATATGCTAAAGCAGCATCACAAAAAGGCAAAGTAAAAGTTGCTGCATCGATTGACATTAAACGGAGTTCGCGACACAGTGATACCAATTGCCGAAGAAAGAAAGTGCGGCCCCTTCATGCCCATCGCCATTTTGTTGAAAAGAGCCTCGTCGCGGCCATGGCCGGCGACCAGGTTGGCCTTGCTTCTGATTGCTGGCGTTGCATTGGCCCTTGGCAGCGGCGGTTGTTCATCGGACAGCAGTGAGGTGGCCGAGAAACGAAGCGAGTTGAGCGTGATGAACACCGAGGCCCAGATCGTCGTTTTTGGCCATTCGGCCGAAGCTGTGGCCGAGGCCGAGCGGCGGATTGTGGCCGATTTGCTGAACAGTGAGCGGTTATTGAGCCGATACGTTGCCGCAAGCGATATTTCGCGTATAAACGCAGCGGCCGGCGAGAGCGCCGCGGTGGAGATAAGCGACGCTGCCGGCCGGGCCATCGAGCAGGCGCTGCTACTTTCGCGGCAGACGGGCGGGGCCTTCAACCCTCTGGTGGGCAGCCTGGTGTCGTTGTGGCGGCGGGCGGCCTCGGAGGATCGGTTGCCGAGCGAGTCCGAGATTGCGGCAGCCCTGGAGTTGCTCGATGTTTCGTCGGTCGAGCTTCGAAAGAGGGGGGACGTGTGGCATTGCCGCCTGCCGCGAGCGGGCATGTCGCTGGATCTTGGCGGCATTGGCAAGGGTTGGGCGGCCGATGAGGCGCTGAAAGTGGCCCGCGAGGTCTCGGGTGTGCGCGGGGCGTTGGTCATGATTGGCGGCGACGGCTTCGGCTGGAATGCCGATGATTGGCCCCGGCCGTGGCGGGTTGGCATTCAGGATCCGCGTCAGGGCGGGCGGCGGGTTCCGCTGCTGCTGGTCAGCGGGCGGAATCTGGCCATTGTCACCAGCGGCAATTACGAGCGCTGGTTCAGCATTGGCGGTCGGCGATACAACCATATAATCGATCCGCGGACGGGTTGGCCGGTCGAGGGGGAGGTAATCAGCGCCACGGTTATTGCTGCCGATGGCGCCTCGGCCGATGGCCTGGCAACGGCTTGCATAGTGCTTGGTCTGGAGGAAGGTTTGCGGTTGCTGGAAGACGTTGGGGCCGAGGGGCTTCTTATGCTCAGCGGAGAAGATGGCTTGCTGATGTTCAGCAGCGAGGGTATGAATGAATATCTGGCCGAGGGCTTTGAAGCCGGTGCCGTCGCCCCGCTCAAAAAGTAATGTTGCGGGAAATTGTTCTTGACTGGCCGTAGTGCCCTGATATTCTTCGCGGCGCCGAAGAATGAACAGGATTGGGAGGTTGGGATGGCGAAGCGCAAGAAGGACCAGGAGCCGCGCAAAGAAGAGCCTCGTCCCGAGGATGAGCTCGACGAGGTTCCGGAAGAAGGTCCGGAGGAAGATGTTGAGTTAGAAGAGATAGAAGAAATAGAAGAAGAAGTTGACGATCTGGACGAACTGGAAGACGAGGACGGCGAATCGGAGCCGCTCGAAGTTGAGGAGACGACCGAGCTTGTGACGGTTGTGGAAGCCAAGAACACGATTGAGGCCAAAAACATGAAAAGCATTCTGGAATCCGCTGAAATTCCGGCCTTTTTGGGAACCGACGAAGATGCTGCGGAGACCGCCAGTCGCGGCCGTCGCGGCGGCATTCCTATTCTGGTGCCCGAAGACATGGCTGCCGAAGCGGCCGAAATTCTGGCCGACGCGGCCATGAGTGACGGCGATGAGATTGAAGAAGACGAAGATATTGACGACGACGATTGGGATGATGACGACGAAGACGATGATGACTACCTCGACTTCGACGACTACGACGACGATTACGACGACGATGCCGACGAAATTGAAGACCTCGACGACTTCGAAGATGAAGAGAGCGACTTTTGATTCCAGGCATGGCAGAAGCTATGGCCATTGCAGCATCGGTTGCAGTGGCGCCAGGTAACTTAAAGCGGGTGGATACGCCATCGCGAGGCGTACCACCCGCGACGCATTTCGAGCATCCATTTCGCACCAGCCGAGACAACTCACTCAGCATGTTCTGCACCATCGAAAGGCGGGCATCATGGCGCATCTTATCGGCATCGATATCGGCACCAGCGGCACCAAAACACTGCTGATTGACGAGGGCGGCAAAATTGTGGCCTCGGCCAACGCAGCCTACGACACTGTCGCCCCGCGGCCGGCCTGGAGCGAGCAGGACCCGCAACTGTGGATCGATGCCGCTGCCCAGACCGTGCGGCAGGTGATGGTGGGCATGCCCGCGGGCACCACCATCGGGGCCATCGGATTGTCGGGCCAGATGCATGGCTCGGTCTTTGTGGACCGCGGCGGTAAGGTGCTTCGCTCGGCAATTCTCTGGAACGATCAGCGCACGGGCCAGGAGTGTCAGGAAATTACCGATCTGGCCGGCGGTCGCAAGGCGCTGCTCAAGATGGTCTCCAACCCGGCCTTGGCCGGTTTTACTGCCCCGAAGATTCTCTGGGTCCGCAAGCACCAGAAGCGCATCTACGATCGCACGGCCCAGATACTGCTGCCGAAGGATTACGTCCGCTATGTGCTGACCGGCGAATTCGCCACCGAAGTAAGCGACGCCAGCGGCACGCTGCTGCTCGACGTGGCTCGGCGCCGTTGGTGCAAGCCTCTGCTGTCTAAGCTGCAGATTGACCCGGAGCTTCTGCCCCGCTGTTACGAGTCGCCGGAAGTTACCGGCGTGCTGAGCAAGTCGGGGGCCGAACTTCTCGGCCTGCCGGCGGGCATTCCGGTGGTGGGCGGAGGAGGCGACAACGCCGCCGGGGCGGTCGGTAACGGTATTGTCCGCAAAGGCGTGGTCAGTGCCAGCCTCGGCACCAGCGGGGTGGTCTTCGCTCACAGCGACGAGGTGCAGACCGATCCGCTGGGCCGCGTGCACACCTTCTGCACTACCGTGCCGGGCCAGTGGCATGTGATGGGCGTGGTGCTGGCGGCGGGAGGCAGCCTGCAGTGGTATCGTAATCAGTTGGGAGAGGTCTACCAGGCGCGGGCCGCGAAGCAGGCGGTCGAGGCTTACGACCTGATAACAGCCGATGCTCAAAAAGCCCCCATCGGCTCGCACGGTCTGGTTTTTCTGCCCTACTTAAATGGCGAACGGACGCCGCACGGCGACCCCCACGCCCGGGGCTGCTGGATAGGGCTGAGCAACATGCACGGCCGGCCGGAACTGGCCCGCAGCATCATGGAAGGCATTACCATGGCCATGCGCGACAGCCTGGAGATCATCCGCGAGATGAAGGTGCCGGTCAAGAGCATCATTGCCACCGGTGGCGGTGCCCGCAGCAACTTCTGGCGGCAGATGCAGGCCGACATCTACGGCCAGCCGGTCTCGACCATAAACGCCAGCGAAGGGCCGGCTTACGGTGCGGCCCTGCTGGCCGGCGTGGGCACGGGCGTCTGGTCAACCGTGCCCGAGGCCTCGGATGCCGTGGTTGAAGTGAACCAGACCGTGCGTCCCAGGGCAGCCAGCAAAGGCAGATACAATCGGCTATACGACGTTTATGTCGGCCTGTATCCTGCCCTGAAGGAGAATTTTGCAGCTCTGGCGAGTTTGTAGATAAATTTTGTCCGATCACTTGCCTTTGAACGGACATGCCTTCAAAATGCTGACAAGGCACCAGTCGGACGCGGATCGGGCGGGACCGCCGCGCCCGTGCCTCAATCAATCAGAAAAAGCTCGTGGTGAGCAGATAAAGCGCCATTTGCCTTTAATAAGTCTCTGCCTGTGCAGCGCCGGCACATTGACGGAAGCATATTATTGAAACAATATCGTAACATCATACTGCTCCTCATCGCTTCAGCCCTGGGGCTGTGGCTTCTGTCGCTGATGGCTGTTGATGACCCGCAGGCCAGGCCGAACCCGCGATTTGTGCTGTTCCACACGCTGGTGGAAATGTTCACCGTGGCCGTCGCCGCGGCTGTTTTTATGATTGTCTGGAACTCCCGGCGGTTCCTGGCCAATAATTATCTGGGCCTGATAGGCATATCAATGGGGGCAGTGGCGGTTTTCGACCTGCTGCACACCCTGGCCTACGATGGCATTAACCTCTTTCAGCACCCGAACCCGGTGGATGGGGCAGCTCAACTCTGGCTGGCCAGTCGCTTCATGCAGGTTCTGCCATTCGTGGTAGGGCCGTTTTTCATCGGCCGGCGGTTCAACTACAGAATCGCTCTGGGCCTGTTTGTCGGCATCTCAGCCCTGCTGCTGGTCCTGTACGATTACAATCTGATGCCTCAGGCCTTCGTTTATGGTCCCGGTGGCCAGGGTCAGCTTACCACCTTCAAAATAACCGTCGAAATTGCCATCATGGCCCTGTTTGCCATTGGCATTGTTCTGCTCTGGCGCAACCGTCGGCAGTTCAGCAGCGAATTGCTGATAGGCCTGACGGTAGCCCTGGTGCTGATGATTGGCACCGATTTCATGTTCACCCTGTATACCAGCCCCGACCGAGCCATCAACGTTGCCGCCCACCTGGCCAAGTTTCTGGCTTTTCTGCTCATTTACAAGGTCATGGTCGATGTCGGACTGCGACAGCCTTACAGCATCCTCTTTCGCAGCATCAAAGAGAACGAGCAGGCCCTGGCCGAAAGCGAGGAGCGACACAGGTTGCTGGTTGAGCAGTCGCCCGACCCGCTGCTGGTACAGCGTGACGGCACCATCATCTATGCCAATCCGGCCGCCGTGCATCTGTTTGGTGCTCGCGCCAGCAGCGAACTTGTCGGCAGCGAACTGATCAGCTTTATTCACCCCAGCAGTCGCGAGGTTTACCAGGAGCAGGTAGATCATCTGAGGCACTACCGCGGGCAGGTTACGCTGCGCGATATTCGCATCAGCCAGAAGAATGGCGACATTGCCGAGGTTGAGGCCACGGCGGCGACCATGAATTACCAGGGTCAGCCGGCCGTGCAGCTTGTTCTTCGCGATGTAACCGAACGGCGGCGGGCCGAAGAGCATCGGGGCCGGTTGCTGATCAGCCTTCAGCAGGAACGCGAGCGGGCCGAAAAGCTGGCCGCGATTCGGCAGCGTGAGGCGGCTGAGATGGACGCCATTATTTCGTCACTTGTCGAGCCGCTGATTCTCTACGACGTTGACGGCACAGTAAGGCGTGCCAATCCGGCAGCCATCAGTGATCTGGGCTTCGATCCGGCAGGGCTGAGTCGCCAGGTTTTCATGGAGCGGGCCGGTATGCGGCCAATATCGGAGCCAGGCTCACCCAAAAACCAGGCAGCGGATGGCAAGGTCGGCAGGGGCAGGCGCATCAGGTACGTTAATGCCAAGAGGCAGGAGCGTATCGCCATGAGCAACGTGGCCCCCATTGTGATGGGCGACATGCAGATAGGCGAGGTGGCCACCTGGCTTGATGTTACCGAGCGCGAACGCCTGCTGAATGCCTTCGAGACCGAGCAATCCAGGCTGAAGGTGATAATCGAAAGTGCACCCGAAGGCATTATGGTGGCCGATGCTGACGGCACGGTGGTTCTGAGTAATCCGGCGGCCAAGGCCCTGTTTACAGCTCCCAACGGCCCTGCTGGGGCGGGGGCCGAGCCGCGCTTCTGCCACAGCAATGGTAATGAATACTGCCAGCGCGAGCTGCCCCTGACCAGCAGCGTCCGCGATGGCATTACGCATACCAATGTCGAGGTGGTGCTGGCGTGGCCGAATGGCGAGCGGCGCGAGCTTCTGGCCAACAGCGGTCCTATCCACGATGGCAAGGGCCGCATCAGCGGCGGCGTGCTGATTGTGCAGGATATCAGCCGCCAGCACAGTTTCCGGGCCGAGCTTTCCCGCCGGGCCGAGCAGTTGGAGACGCTGATCCGCGAGGCTCACCACCGCATCCGCAACAACCTGCAGAGCGTTGTGACGTTGCTGGAGCTTGAGCGTGGCCGCATGAGCGAGAGCGAGGGCTGTGTCATCGAGCGCTGCGTGGGTCGGGTCAAGGCTATTGCCACGGTTCATAAACTGCTGACCACCAGGGCCACCAGCGATGTGCCTCTGCTGACGCTGCTGGAGGCCTTGAGCGAGTTGGCTCGTTCAACGTACCTTGATCACGATTCGCAGCGCGAGATAAGCATGAGCGTACGCGGCCCCAACAAACCCATCTCCAGCCAACGGGCGACAAGCTTGGCCATTGTCGTCAATGAGCTGATTACCAACGCCGTGCAGCATGCATTTGTTGGTCGGGATAAAGGGCGAATTGATATCAAGATTACGCCTCTTGCTGAAGGCCAGTTGCAGTTGCTGGTAATCGATGATGGCGTCGGTTGTCCGCCGAAGATCGATTCCGGCACCGGTCTGAATCTGTCCAGAATGATTGTGGAGCACGACCTGAATGGTCGGCTGACGATGACTGATGGTGAATCCGGATGTATCTGCGAAATTGTATTCCCGGCTGAATAATGCCAGCATTGAGCATGAGCAGCGGGGGTGTAATCTGTGCTCGACAGTCATCTGTAACAAGTTGTACCATGCCTGTTATGCCTGAAAGTTGTTGCTGGGCCCGATTTCTGATTGCAGAAAAAGAGCATCCACTATAACATCCGTTGCTGGCGAGATTTGCATCATTGGTCTTGTGAGCACAGTGTTTGTGCCGGAGACGCCAATGTGCGAGGAGGGGCAAATGGTCGACCTGCTGGTAATACGGTCTTTTTTAATGTGGTGCAGTATTGTCAACATTGGACTGCTGGCGATAGCGTTTCTTTTTATTACGCTCGCCGGCGACTGGCTGCACCGCATACACAGCCTCTGGTTCCCCATTCCGCGCGATACGTTCAACCTGGTCGCCTATTGTTTTCTCGGGCTGTTCAAAATACTGGTGCTGGTTTTCAACGTGGTGCCTTACGTGGCCTTGTTGATTATCCTGTGACTTCGGCAGCGATTATGTTTACTGCAGATCAGACATGTATTATGGGAGGTGCTTAGCTCATGCCGAGCAAGGCGAAACAGGCTGAACATTCGATTTCGCCCGATCAGGCGGCCTTTGTTGTTGATGATGAAGCGCTGGTCGCCCAAGGTCTTAGCGAGATGCTGTCGCGACTGTGGGAAGGCCCGATTCATGTTTTCAATTCGGCCGAGGCGGCACTGGAAAAGCTGCGCGAATTGAAGCCCCAACTCGTCATGATGGATATCAAGCTGGGCAGCGGAATGGATGGCTTGGCTGCGGCCAGCGAAATCATTCAGCGGCACCCGTGTCCGGTGGTCATCACAACGGCCTATGCCGAGGAAAAGTATATCCAGCAGGCCGTGCAGGCCCACGTCTTCGGCTACCTGGTCAAGCCGGTCAGCCCGCGGCAGCTCAGCAGCACAATAGCCCTGGCCCAGAGCCGTTTTGAGGAGTTCCAGCGTCTGCACGAAGAAAATACCGACCTGCGCGACGCTCTGGAGACTCGCAAGGTTGTTGAGCGGGCCAAGGGTATTCTGATGGATCGTAAGAATGTCTCGGAAAAAGAGGCCTACGATGCCATTCGCTCGCAGAGCCAGAAACAGAGCCGATCGATGCGCGAAATTGCTGCCAACATCATTCAGGCGGCCGACTTTCTCTAGCAGTTTCCTCTTCTGCGGCTTTTGGTTGCGTTTTTTTTAATCGTACAACTCACGTGACATTCGGGGCTTAGACGAAAGTGAAAAATGTTTCTGATTTTCCGCTTGGCAAACCTGAAATCGCGGGCTACATTTGAAAGTGTAACGTTGGCCGCCGAAGGCCAACTGATGAGACTCGTGACCGGCCAGTGAGGGTCGGGACACTATAGTGGTGAAAGGCGACGGAGCCTTTCTTGGCAGCGCGAAAGCGCGGCTAGGGAAGGCTCCGTTTTTTTGTGCTCTTTAACCGCTGCGAAGCGGAGGAAGAAAGGATGGGAATGGACCGAAATTCAACCAGATGTCCGGACTGCGGGACAGTATTGGAGCCTTGCGAAACAGTGAAAAGTGGAAGCCGCCGAAGCCGGTGGTGGCGTTGTTCGGACTTCAACTGTCGGGCGGCCTGGCTGTTGCCGGTGGAACAGGCCACGCACACGAGTATTCTGATGGAACTTGAGAATTTACCGTGGACAACTGCCGTGAAGTAAAAGTTGCTGGAAGCAAGGGAGCGGCAGGTTGTCGGCAGAAAAAAGATGCACATGCAGTAAATGGGACAGATCAGAGTGAACACCAGCAAGGGGAGCCAGAGTGATGAGACTGAGACTGAAGCCGTTGGAAAAGAAGCATTTACGTTGTCTGCGTTGCGGCAAGACCATGTACACCGATGCCGCCCACCGTATGTGCCGCAAATGTCGGCGTCACAACAACGAGGTTTACGATGCTCCCATTTACAGCATAGGCAACGAGGTCCGCGACTATCTGAGCGAATAACAATATTCAATGAGCCGCATCATCGGGCGGCCGGCATGACACCCCTGGCATCGCTAGCCAGCCGCCCGCACTCCTTTTTCTGTAGCAGCATTGGTTAGGGGGGAATTCACCGGAAGTGCTGTCCGGGACGCAATTTGAAACCCAGGGCTGATGGCCTACCGGGTATCGATTTGCTCCCGGACGCCATCCGGTGATACCGAGCCGCAAGCTGCCGCGGAGCTGTGAGTTGATTTTGAGGGGGGAAAGTTGGGGGGAAGCCGAGTGGCTGCTGCGAAAGCGGTGGACATTCGGCTCTTTTTATTTGCCCTTTGCCCGGCAAAATCCCGCCTGGTGCTTCTGCCGACATTTTTTGCCGACCACGTTAAGTCAAATTACACGCGATTCAGGCATTTGCTTTTTTGTGCCTGCCGTTTCGCCTTGACGCTCCGAAGCGGCCATCGTAACATGTCGAACTTGGCCCATGGGCAATTCTTACGGACCGCAGCAGAGAATTTGTGTCCGCCATAATGCGAAAGGATTTTCGGACGCCATGCAACCTATCGGAATGGGCATCTGGGGGCTTCATCATCAGCACCCGCGCTGGTACTGGCCGCTCTTTCAGAATCTGCCTGAATTCAAGCCGCTGGTCATCTGCGATGCCGACGAGCCGTTCCTGGCCCAGGAGCGCGAATTCTTCAATCTCGACGCTACAATTGACGCCGATGCCATGCTGGCCCGCAGCGATGTTGAGGCCGTGATGATATTTCTGCCGCACAGCCAGATGCCGGCCGCCGTCGAAAAGGCTCTCAAGGCGGGCAAGCACGTGCTGGTCGAAAAACCGATGGGCGCAACCGTCGCCGATGTCCGCACAATTATCCAGCTTGCCGATTCAGCTTCGCAGGTAGTCACCACCGGCTATTGCTGGCGGCACGACCCCATGGCCGCTCGCATCAGGAAATGGATAGCCGATGGCCTGCTGGGCGAGGTGTTCCATTTTGAAGGTCGTATGTCGGCCGGCGGCGCCTGGCGTTACATTCGCGACAATGCACCGTGGATGCTGCACGAGCAGGAGGGCGGCGGGCCGATGTTCAACCTCGGCGTGCACTGGGTCGACCTCTTTCATTGGTGGACGGGGCTGGAGGTTACGGCGGCCACGGGTCGCACGACCAGCGTTGGCGGCGAGCCTGAGCGGACCATCGAAGATAATGCCTATGCCCTGCTGGAATACGAGAATGGGGCCACGGCGGTGCTTGACATCAGCTACAGCGTGCCGCCGAGTTTCCCGCAGGGTCGCGATCTGTTCGTTTCCATCCGCGGCACAAAGGGCGTAGTCAACTGGTACCCGAGTTGGGGCGGCGATGATCATGAAGTGCTGCTGGTCTCGGAGCACGAGAGCGTGGGCAGCGACAAGGTGCAGGCCATCCGCCAGCCCACGCTGAAGGTGCCGGGCTATTGCGGCGAAATGGGCCTTGAATACTTGCGTGCATTTGCTGCGTCCATTCGCCAGGGGGCCGAGGTTTCGATTCCCGTGAGCGATGGCCTGCGAGCGGCGCTGGTGGCCGAGGCCGTCCTGCGCAGTGCCAGCAGCGGGCAAAAAGTATCGTTGTCGGCAACCGACGCCGTGGCTTGATGCGCGAAGGAGTTGTTGCTTCTTCAATTTAGCCCCCGGCACCGCCGCGGAATGCTGTTGCCGTAACTCTTCTCCCTTTTAAGGGAGAAGGTGGCCCGCAGGGCCGGATGAGGGTGAAGCTGTAGCTTGTGCTCAAGAGCGAGGAGTTTTCCTCGCGGCGTCACCCCCACCTGTCTCCGGCATGCGCCGGAGACATCCTCCCCCGCCAACGGGGGAGGGGTTGAAACGGCAACAGCTTGGTGGCCGTTGTCGTTGTTGTTGCTGTTCCATAGCCCCCGGCACTGCCGGGGGATGCTGTTGCCGTAACTCTTCTCCCTTTTAAGGGGGAAGTGGCCCGCAGGGCCGATGGGGGTGAGGCCGTTGCCGGTGCGCGAGACCGATGAGTTTCCCGCGCCGCCACACCCCCACCTGTCTCCGGCATGCGCCGGAGACATCCTCCCC
>JAWLHX010000068.1:0-19705 GCA_041690105.1 Phycisphaerae bacterium | reverse complement strand
AAGACCTCGAACGGAAAACCAGCCTCTTCTCCCGGCGACGCTTTTCTTCAGCTTCGGGGGCTGCCGACCGATCTGCGAACGCTGCTGGGCAAGGCTGCCGCGGTAACCATTCCCACCAGTAGGGATGCATTGCTGCAACTGGCAACGGACGGAAAAGACGAATTTGAGGTGGCCTACGACGTTCCCGGCACTGGTCGGGTGGTTGAGGCAACTGTGGCCCGCTGCACCAATGGCCTGGCCATCAACTACACCGACCCTTACATGCGACGCCGGGATCCGGAATGTATGGTCATAGGCGACGACCTGCCGACTGATAAAACCCGCTATAAGGAGCGTTTCGGCCAGAATTTCGAGTCGACGCGGCAGGAGACGCTGGAATGGCTTTCTCAGCAGTCGCTCCTGGTTCTGCCAATGCGCATTGGCGCCGCCGCCGGAGAGTGCTGTTACGATGCCGTAATGGTGGCCCCGGCCAATGCCGGCTTCTTCGTCGGTGGCATGGCCGACCTGCAGACAATGCTTACGCCGGATGAGGTGAATGAGGGCTTTTCGCCTCGCTGTGTCATCTACGTGGCCCCGCCCTTCCGGCAGACCCACTTTGAGGGTCGGCAGGTGGTGGTGCATAATCGTCATGCCGGATTGCACGAGGTGTTTTCGTACAACCTTTACCCCGGCCCCAGCGCCAAAAAGGGCATCTACGGCGTGTTGCTGTCGATTGGCGAGCAGGAAAACTGGCTGACGCTGCACGGCAGCACCGTTCGGCTGGTGACGCCCTACGACAACGTAACGGTCATCATGCACGAAGGCGCCAGCGGGGCCGGCAAGAGCGAAATGCTGGAGAATATCCACCGCGAAGAAGATGGCCGCGTGCTGCTCGGCCGCAACACGGTGACTGGCGACCGGAAACTGGCTGGTTTGCCGCAATCGTGCGAACTTCAGCCGGTGACCGACGACATGGCCATGTGCCACCCGGGTATTCAGGATTCCGATTACCTGGCCGTCAGCGACGCCGAACAGGGCTGGTTTGTGCGTCTGGACCATATCGGTCATTACGGCACCGACCCCTTCCTTGAAAGGCTGACGGTACATCCGCCGCAACCGCTGATTTTCCTCAATGTGCAGGGTGTGCCCAAATCGACCTGCCTGATCTGGGAACATGCCATGGACACGCCGGACACTCCGTGCCCGAATCCGCGCGTCATTCTGCCGCGGCGCAGCGTGCCGCACGTGGTCGACCGCTCGGTGCAGGTGGGCGTGCGTAACTTTGGTCTTCGTGCCCCGGCGTCGACTCGTGAAAATCCGACCTACGGAATTGCCGGCTATCTGCACCTGTTGCCGCCGGCCATCGCCTGGCTGTGGCGACTGGTGGCCCCCCGTGGGCATGCCAATCCAAGCATAACGGCCGGTGCCGGGTTGAGCAGCGAGGGCGTAGGCTCGTACTGGCCATTTGCTACCGGGCGGCGGGTGGATCATGCCAACCTGCTGCTGCAGCAGATACAGAGCACTCCGCGCGTAAAATACACACTGACACCGAACCAGCACGTGGGCTGCTGGGAGACGAGTTTCATGCCGCAATGGATTGCCCGGGAGTATCTTGGCCGACGCGGTGCGGCCCCGTTCACGGCCGATCATCTTGTGCCAGCCCGTTGCGTGCTGCTGGGCTGGGCCCTGCGATCGCTGCGAGTGGAAGAGGTGGAGGTACCGACCGAGTTGCTGCGGACCGAACTTCAGCCGGAGCTGGGTGCCGAGGCATACGATCAGGGCGCCGAGCAGCTGACCGACTTTTTCCTGCAGGAGACGGCGCTTTACGACACTCCGCACCTTGACCCCTTGGGCCGACGGGTACTGGAGTGCTTCCGTGATGGAGGCAGCCTGCACGACTTCGAGCAGATTCTGCCCGGCGCCGACAGACTCTTATAACGACCACTGGCACCCCAAGCTGGGCGGAAGGACCGATGAGAGCGGCAATATTTCTGGATCGCGACGGCACGATCGTCGAGGACGTTGGCTTCATACGTCACGCGGAGGAGTTGCTGTATCTGCCGCGGGCCATCGAGGCATTGCAGCGGCTGCAGCAAAGGTTTATCCTGTTTATAGTGACCAACCAGCCGGGCATGGCCCAAGGAGCCATTACGGCTGCGGAGTTGACCGAGGTGCACGGTTGCCTGCTTGCTGAACTGGCCGCTCATGGCGTCCACATCGAGCGGATATACCACTGCCCGCACTGTCGGGACGAGGGCTGCGAGTGCATCAAGCCGGAGCCTTACTTTCTGGAGCAGGCCCGGCGGGAATACGGCATCGATCTTGCGGCCTCGTACGTTATTGGCGATCATCCGCACGATGTGGAATTTGCCCGTCGCGGTGGGGCCCGGGGTATTTACCTGCTTACGGGGCACGGCCGGCGGCACCTTGACGGCCTGGCCGCGGGGTCGACGGTAGCGGAAGATCTGTGGCAGGCGGCCGAACTGATTCTGGGCGATGGGACTGAAGCCGAAGAGTGAATAAAATTTTACCTTACGACCTGTTGCGAAGTTGGCTGGGAGTGTGGTAATATCGATTCTTGATGGCTGTAAGCGGCCTCGTGGTGGGTATTTGCCAGCGGGGGTCGGATGGCTGCATTCTGGTTCTGGGGAGAACCTGACTTTGCAGCCCCTGCGGGTTGGATAATCTGGGCAAGTGTTTTTGTTGCTTTGAGCCAACACATGTTGCCTTGGATTACAGGCCCGGAAAGCTTGTCAAATCACGGCTTTACGAGATTTGACATTTGCCGGCCAGGTGACCTGCTGTTTTCTGGCAACATTGGCCCTAAAGGCCGCACAGCTTCACCAGTTTATCAAAAGCCTTAGTTGCGATTCATAAGTTTTTGTTTTGTCGGTGGTTGCGATTTTGGCTGGGGAGCCAAACGCATCATTTGCAGCTTATGGCACGTCACTTGCATCAGTATATGGTCGGGAAGAAGTCCACACGGAGGGAGTTCATCATGATTAGCATCGATCGGCGGCGCTTCAAGATTATCGTCCTGACGATTGCCACCTTCATCGCCATGTGCTGAGCCTTGGTTGATGGGCGGCGGTTTGTAATCTTGACATTCGGCATCGTGGGCCAGATGTTTGCGACCTTGAAGGTGGATGATGCTTGCGGCCTTGTCGCTGATTGATTGAAGCAGCAGACACTTAAAAGTAGCCTTTTTGAGCGGCGTGTTCGGTTGAGTCCCGAGCGCCGCTCTTTTTTTGCGCTCCATACCTTATTTTTTGCTAACCTTGGCTTGAATATTAGCACGATGTTAGGCATAATGAGATCGGCGTTGGCAGCCTCTCTTCGTTGCGGTTGCCAGCATTGGTAGCTCTGGCCGGGTCTGGAACTTTTCGGAATTCCTGAGCATGTGCTCGTTAATCAATGTTCGAAGCAATTACAGCCTGTTGTATGGTGGCAGCCGGATCGAGGAGTTGATCGAGACTGCCCGGTCGATGGGTTATCGTCGTCTGGCCCTGGCCGACCGGGACGGCATGTATGGCGCCATTCCCTTCTACACCGCTGCGCAGGAGGCGGGGCTGCAGCCGATTCTGGGTGTGGAGTTGACCTGCGGACGGGCGGCCCAGCGCGAGCGTCTGCTGGTTCTGGCGAGGCACCTGGAGGGCTATCGGGCGCTGTGCCGACTGGTCAGCGGACGGCATCTTGATCCGAATTTTGACCTGGCCGAGGCGGCGGTGGCCGAGAATGGTCGCGGGGATAGCTGTTACTGGATTTCGCTGACGGCAGAACTTGCGGCTCGACTGGAGGGTCGGATGACCGCGGGGCGATTTTTCGTGGGCATCGATTTTCATGGTGCTCGCAGCGAGCGTCTGCGTCAGGAGGGTCTGGCCAGAGCGGCCTCGCGGCTGAAGATTCCGGTTGTGGCGGCGCCACTGGTGGCGTTCCATCGGCCGGACCGCTACCGCCTGCACCGCGTGCTGCGGGCTATCGACCTGGGGTTGATCATCGACCAGGTTCCGCAGACGGAGTTGGCTCCGCGTGGAGCGTATCTTCGGGGGTGGGATTCGGTGGCGGCAGATTACGGCGAGTGGCCGCAGGCGCTGGCAAACGCCCGGATGATTGCCGAGGATTGCAACCTGACGCTGGAGCTTGGTCGGCCGGTTTTTCCGAGCTTTCCGCTGCCTGAGGGCGAGAGCGCGTATTCGCACCTGGCCAAGCTGGCGTTCGATGGGCTGTCGCGGCGACACGGGCGGCTGCGCCCGGAGGCTCTGCATCGGCTGGAGCGTGAACTTTTGATCATAGAGCGGCTGGGTTTTTCGGCGTACTTTCTGATTGTCTGGGAAATTGCCGGCTATGCCCGCAGCCAGAATATTCCGGTGGTCGCCCGAGGTTCGGCGGCCAACAGCCTGGTGGTTTACGCTCTTGGACTGTCGAACGTGGATCCGCTGGCCTACGATCTTTATTTTGAGCGATTCCTGAACCTGTCGCGAAGCGATTGTCCGGACATCGACCTGGACATCTGCTGGCGTCGGCGGCAACAGGTGATCGATTACATCTACCAGCGTTATGGCAACGGCCACGTGGCCATGCTATCCACTCATACAACGTACCAGGCCCGCAGTGCCTTCCGCGACGTGGCCCGCGTGGCGGGTTATCCGATAAAAGAGATCAACCGGCTGTCGCACATGCTTCCTTATTATGGGGCGGAACATTTGCGCGAGGCCATCGCCAGTTTTCCCGAGAGTCGCTCGTTCCCGCTGGATGAGCCGGGCATGAGCGAGATTCTGGCGGTGAGCGAGGCGCTGGATGGTTTTCCGCGTCACCTGAGCGTGCACGTTGGCGGGGTAGTGATTGCCGACCGGCCGCTGACTGATTACGCGCCTGTCGAGCCGTCGACCAACGGCGTGATCATAACGCAGTACGACATGGGTCCGGTTGAGCGTCTGGGGCTGGTCAAGATGGATATTCTGGCTCAGCGTTCGCTGTCGATTATTGAAGACACGTGCCGGATGATAGAGCAGAACCATGGGCTGCGGATAAAGGTTGAGGAGATACCGGACGGCGATCCGTCGGCGGCGGCGACCTTGCGCGAGGGTCGGACCATCGGCTGCTTTCAGATAGAATCGCCGGGGATGCGAAATCTGCTGAAGATGATGAGTGCGAATTGCCGGCGGGATGTTATCCATGCCCTGTCGCTGATTCGACCGGGTCCGTCGTCGAGCGGGATGAAGGAGCGTTTTATCAGGCGTTGCCAGGGCGAGGAGCCCGCCAGCTTTGCCGACAGGCGGTTGCGTGACGTGCTGGGGGAGACGTACGGTGTGATGCTGTACCAGGAAGATGTGCTGCGGGTAGCACACGTGATGGCTGGCTTCAGCCTGGAGAAGGCTGACGCCCTGCGCAAGGCGATGACCAAGAAGCGTTCGTCGGAGCAGATGCAGTCGCTGCGTGAGGATTTTCTGCGCGGGGTGCTGCAGCGCGGAGGATCGCGCGAACTGGCGGACGTTTTATGGGATCAGATAGGCAGCTTTGCGGGTTATTCGTACTGCAAGGCTCATGCCTGCACTTACGGTCACATAAGCTACCAGTGCGTTTATCTGAAGAGCCATTGGCCAGCGGAATATATGGCGGCGGTTCTGGCCAACCAGGCGGGCTATTACGAGCCGCGCGAATATCTTGAGGAAGCCCGTCGGCTTGGCGTGGAGATCCGGGGTGCGGACTTAAACCGGAGCCGGATTGAGTGCGAGGCGCTGCGCGAGGTGAGGCCGACGGCGGCGGGCGGGGATGATCGGAAGGTGGTGCTGCGCGTGGGGCTGCGCCATGTGCGTAACCTGACGCATGTTCACCTGGAGGCACTGAGGGCGGAGCGTGAGCGTGGCGGGGCTTACGGACATCTTCTTGACCTGATGTCGCGTGTGGCTCTGTCGCGTGAGGAAGCGGAGAATCTTATTTTGTGCGGGGCGATGGACTGTTTCGGGCGGAGTCGTCCGGAGTTGCTCTGGCAACTTGACCGGCTTGGTGCGGCGAGCAGGCGGGCCAGGCCAAAACAGTCGCGTCAGGCGTCTTCGCTGTTTGTGGATGCCGGGGCGACCGAAGGTCCGCGGGCCGGCGGGGGCGGCAAGGCTGGTGCCGCGGAGTCGATGCGCAACTGTCCGCAACTGCCTGATTATCCCCCTGCCCTTCGCCTGCATCACGAGGCTCATATTCTGGGGCTGACACCGATGGGGCATCCGCTTGCGGTGCTGGGTGCGGAGCTGAAGTTGCCGCCGGACCGAATCGGCGGAGACCAACTGGCCGAGCACGTCGGGCGACGGGTTTCGATTGCGGGGATTGTGATGGCTGCCCGTCGGGCGCGGACTCAGAGCGGGGAGTTCATGAAATTTGTTTCGCTGGAAGACGAGCACGGGCTGGTGGAGTGCGTGCTTTTCCCGGACGTTTACCATCGCTATGGGCATCTTCTGATTCATCGCGGTCCTTATGTCGCCCGGGGGATTGTCGAGTCGCAGCACGGTGCGCTGACTCTGACGGTAGAGCGGCTGTGGCTGGCCGAGGAACTTGCAACCGGTCTGGCCGGCTGAACGAGCGCCATTTTTGTGCAAGGAATTTCCATCGCATATTGCAGCCAGGGCCGTGGCATGGCAGAATGTGGCCCGTACGGTGCGAACTGACCGCGGAAGTGGGCCGGCGGAGTTGGCACACAGTCATCTTAGTGCCACGAGCACAGGGCATGGACCAGACGATCCGGCTATTGAAAGGCGAGCAACTATGGCAGACAGGGCTTCAGGGCGTATGGCGAAGGGATCGGCGGCATCGGTGGCGGGGCGAGCAATTGATCAGGGCCGCGGGATTGTCAGGCTGACGCCGACCTGGGTGCCGCGCTCGTTCTGCGTGCCAGGGCGTCGCATCAAGCTGCATCCGGATGATTACTATGCCCTGGGCGGCAATCGTGGCGGCATTGACGAGAGGTGGTTTGCCTCGACGACGCCTGCTGATAACGGTCCGCTGACCAGTGTGAACGAAGGGCTGAGCCACGTGGCGCTGGAGGATGGCGGTGAGACTCAGCTGGTGCTGCTGCGCGAGGCGATAGACGAATTGAAGGGTCAGTTGATTGGCGAGCGACTGTGGCAGGATCATGGCCGCTGGCCGATGTACAGCAAGTTCTTCGATAACAAGGGCCCGCTGCCGCACCATGTGCACCATGGCGATCATCATGCGGCAAAGGTTGGTCAGCTTGGCAAGCCCGAGGCTTACTTTTTCCCGCCGCAGGCGAATAACCATGGCGGCGATTTCCCCTATACGTTCTTCGGGCTGGAGCCGGGGACGACGCGCGAGCAGGTGCGTCAGTGCCTGGCCGATTTTACCCAGGGCGACAACAAACTGACGAACCTTTCGCGGGCCTATCGGCTTCAGCCGGGCACGGGCTGGAATGTTCCTCCGGGCGTGCTGCATGCTCCCGGCAGCCTTTGCACGTACGAGCCTCAGAAGGCGTCGGACGTCTTCGCCATGTACCAGTCTCTGGTCAACGATCAGATTATGGAGGAGCAGTTCCTGTGGAAGAACACGCCCCCGGAGAAGGTTGGCGATCTGGATTATCTGCTGGAGGTGCTGGACTGGGAAAAGAATGTTGATCCGGAATTCGTGCAGCACAATTTCATGGAGCCGCGACCGGTGCGTCCGCTGGCCGAGATGGAGGCGGATGGATACGTTGAGAAATGGATCTGCTATCGTTCGTCGGACTTCAGCGCCAAGGAGTTGACGGTGCTGCCGGGGCGGACGGTGACCATTCGCGACGAGGGGGCCTACGGCATGATCATGATGCAGGGCCATGGGACCTTCGGGGCGTGGCCGGTTGAGACGCCGGCCCTGATACGTTTCGGGCAGTTGACGCATGACGAGTATTTTGTCTCGGCAGCGGCGGCGGCCGAGGGCGTGAAGATCAGCAACCTGTCGCAGAGTGATCCGATTGTGATGCTGAAGCACTTCGGGCCGGGCAACCCGGAACTGGATCGGTTTGTGGCAGAGGTGAAATAATGGCCGAAGGCAAATGGTTTCAGCGCGGTTACCGGCGGATGCTGGTGGACATGCACATTCCGGACTGGGATCCGGCGTTTCTGTCGAAGTTCGATCCGGCGGAGATGGTGCGGTTGTATAAGGTGGCCGGGCTGACGTCGGTGATGTTTTACGCTCAGTCGCACGTGGGGCTCTGCAACTGGCCTACGCGCAGCGGCAAGATGCATGAGGGTCTGCGTGGGCGCGACATTGTGGCCGAGACGCTGAAGCATCTGCGCGAGGCGGAGATGGGCGCGTGTGGCTACTACAGCGTGGTCTACAATAACTGGGCGTACCTGGAGCGCCCCGAGTGGCGAATGGTTCCGGCGGACCGCCAGGACGAAAAGAAGAGCGGGGCGTCGGGGGCGGAATTCAGCGGCACGCGCTATGGTGTGTGCTGTCCGAACAATAGCGAGTATCGGCAGTTTGTGCGTGATCAGCTGAACGAGCTTGCCGGCGGTTATCGGATGGACGGTCTGTTCATCGACATGACCTTCTGGCCGCGCATCTGCGTGTGCGAGCATTGCCGGTCGAAATATGAGAGCGAGAGCGGCAAGGCGATCCCGCAGACCATTGACTGGTTTTCTCCGGACTGGTGCCAGTTCCAGTCGGCACGGGAGCGCTGGATTATCGAGTTTGCCGACGAGATCAACCGGACGGCTAAATCCGCCGCGGATGGCGAGCTTTCGGTGTACCACAATTTTGCCACGGCAGCCTTCAACTGGACGCTGGGCCTGTCGCTGGAGGCGGCGTCGGCGAACGACTTCCTGGGGGCGGACTTCTATGGCGATCAGCTCGAGCAGTTGGTGGTGAGCAAACTGATGAACAATCTGTCGGCGAACCGTCCGATGGAGTTCATGACCAGCCGCTGCATTACGCTGAACGATCATGAGGCGAACAAGAGCCCGGACCTGATCCGCATGCAGGCTCTGGGGTCGACGTTGTTCAGCGGGGCCATGCTGTTTATTGATGCCATCAACCCTGACGGCACGGCCAACGCGGGAACGTACGAGATGATCCGCGAGGTGTACGACGAGATGAGCCAGTACGAGCCGTTTCTGGGTGGCGAAGCGGTTGAGGATGTGGCCATCTATTACAGCAGCGATTCGAAGGTGGACTTTGCCGAGAACGGCTCGCCGATGTCTGAGGCCCGGCTGTGGGGCAGTGATTATCCGCACAAGCGTGCGGTGCGCGGGGCCAGCCAGGCGCTTCAGCAGGCACATATTCCATTCGGCATAATCACGCGGAAGCAGTTGGACGAGCTGGACCGCTACAAGGTGGTGATTCTGCCGAATGTGCTGCGCATGGATGAGCGCGAGGTGGCGGCATTCCGCGGGTATGTTGAGCGTGGCGGCAGGTTGTATGGCAGCCGGTTTACGTCGCTGACGGAGACGGTCGGTCGGCGGCACAATGACTGCATGCTGGCCGACGTCTTCGGTTGCCATGTGGCCGCGGATGATGTGGGGAGTGTGGTGTATCTGAAGCCACGGGACGAGCGCGTTGTGTCGGCACTTTCGCCGCAGGATTACATGAGCTGCCTGCGGCCGCGGACGACGCCGGGCTCGCCTCCGGTGGGTAATCAGTGGAACGGTTCGCTGCAACTGGCGGAGCGGGTTGAGGGGCAGGTGCTGGCGACTCTCAGTCTGCCGTATGACCAGAACCTTGGCACGGTGCACGATCAGACATGGTCTAGCATTCACAGTAACCCGCCATGGTGCGACACGGGATCGCCGGTGCTGGTGGAGCATTCTTTCGGTGGTGGACGGACGATTTATTCGGCCATTGACATTGAAAGCACAGACGGAGCGGCGAATCAGAAGCTGTTCGTGAAGCTCATAACCGATCTGCTGGAGGGGCGGCAGAGTGCATCGGCCGACGCCCATCCGTGCGTCTGGATGACGGTGACGGGGCAGGATGATCGGCAGCGGATGATAGTGGCGCTGCTGAATTATCAGACGCAATTGCCGCCCGTGCCGCTACGGGAGGTGCGTTTCAGCCTGCGCCCGCCCGCGGGCCGGAAGTTTGCCAGGCTGCGCCTGCTGCCGGCCGGGGGCGAGCTGGATTTTGTCACCGACGACAATGGCCAGTTGCGGGCAACGGTGCCGCAACTGGAGGCGCTGGCCATGCTGTCGGCGGAGTATGAGTAAGCCGCTTTAATTTCCCCGATGGGCCTTGAAGCGGACCCAGTCGATCTGGTAGACGGTCTTGACGTCCTTCGGCGGCGGGCCCTTGATCCAGGCGTTATCGCTCGACCAGACGTTGAACTTGAGCATGTACGGAGCGTCGAAGGCGATATCGTTCTCGGCGTACACGTAGCGGTAGAGCACCTTGTCATCCACGCTATACTCAACGTATTCGGGCGTAATGTCGAAGCTGTAGACGTGGAAGTCATCGGACGGGTTGAAGGGCAGCGGCTGGGAGAAATCGGTCGTCTTTTTGCCGGCCGCGTGCAGGGCGATCCACATTTCGCCAGGATGCTTGTCGCCAAAGGTGTGGGTGAGCAGTTCGATGTCGATTTCCTGCTTGGTGCCCTGCCCCTTGCGCCAGTCAATGGTATACATGGAGTTAAGCACACCGGGGACGCTCGAAGGCTTCAGCCGGGCTTCCCACCGCCCATACGAAAAATCTTCCTTGCGGGTCTGCAGGGCGGCGCTGAGGTAGCCCTGCTCGGAATCGTTGATGAAGACCATGTTGAGATGGCCCTGATCGTCGACGTAGACGCGCTCGGGGCTGGTCTGGCCGCCATGCTCGCGCCAGCCTGCAACTTCCCAGACTTCGGGGTCTATACCGTCGGAAAAATCATCGTAAAAGTCGTAGCCGGCCGCCGGATCGAGGGCTGCCTGGTCACCTGAATTCGGGCTGCACGAGGCAAGGGCTAATAACCCAATAAACGCCAGAGTGTAAGCCAGCTTCATTGACTTCATCGCGAACTCCTTTTTTGTCGACCTCACCATGATGGATGATAAACCGTCCAGGCATCTCTGCCAGACATCCCGCGCCTGGGCCGCAACTCGCGCCATCTTATGGCAGAGAGCCGTGCGAAAGGCATTAACAGGACCCCAAGAGTGTACCTGACTGTCCCGTGGCTGCAAGTTTATTCACCCGCCCTGCCGGCCAGCCAGCCACCATCGGCCCGCCCTGGCCCAGAACGTTCGGCCATCGGCTACGCCGGGGGCAATGGCTTGCTTTCCGGGGCTGGATGAGTACAATGTGCGCTTTGGCGGACCGATGGCTGCTGGAGGAGTCGGGCGGGGAGCGTGCTGCCTCGGTGTTCCCTGATGTGCCCGGGGGCCATTTGTCGGCCGAAAACGAACCGTTAACAGAACAGAGCAAGAGCATGGCGTCGAAGATTTTATTTCGACCATCAGGGGTAAGTCATGACCAGGTTGAGTGGTAATGCGTGCGTAATTGGCTTGCAGTGGGGCGACGAGGCCAAGGGCAAGATAACTGATCTGCTGAGCGAGGAATGCGACGTCGTGGTGCGCTTCCTCGGCGGAGCCAATGCCGGCCATACAGTTGTGGCCAATGGTCGCAAGTTCAAACTGCACCTCATACCCAGCGGCATTGTTCACCAGAAGGTGGAATGCGTCATCGCCGGCGGCGTTGTGCTGGACCCCGAAGTATTCCAGATGGAGCTTAAGGCCCTGGACGGCACGGGGGTAACGCCCGACGGGCGGCTGAAGATCAGCCAGACGGCTCACGTTGTATTCCCCTGGCACAAGCTGGAAGACCAGTTGAAGGAAGACAGCCTGGGTGCCGGCAAAATAGGCACCACTGCCCGCGGTATCGGGCCCTGCTATGCCGATAAGGCTGGTCGCAGCCTGGCCGTGCGCGTGGGCGATTTGTTCCACGACGACACGATTGAAGACCAGGTTCGCAAAATTGTGGAGTACAAGAACCGCCTGTTCAAGGCCATGTACGATAACGCCGGCCTGGATGCCGACGAGATGGTGGCCAAGGCCGGCCAGTATGCCGAGATTCTCAGGCCGTTTGTCTGCGATACGACCGAGTTGCTGCAGGAGGCGTTGGCTGCCGGTCGCCGCCTGCTGTTTGAGGGTGCCCAGGGTACGCTGCTGGATATTGACCATGGCACCTTCCCCTTCGTAACCAGCAGTAACGCATCGGCTTGCGGCGTGTCGGCGGGTGCCGGCGTGCCGGCCAAGGTAATTCGCACCTTCGTGGGCGTGAGCAAGGCCTATACCACGCGAGTTGGCACCGGCCCCTTCCCCACAGAGCAGGACAACGAAGTCGGCGAGCGCATCCGCACGCGCGGCAAAGAGTTCGGCACCACGACCGGTCGGCCGCGGCGCTGCGGCTGGTTCGATGCCTTCGCCACGTCCTACAGCGTGAAGCTTTGCGGCGTGGACAAAGTGGCGCTGATGCTGCTGGACGTGCTGAGCGGCTTCGAGACGCTGAAAATCTGCACCGGTTACCGCTATAAGGGCAAGATGCTGAAGAGCTTCCCGACCGATTGCCGGGTGATGAACGAAGTTGAGCCGGTTTTCGAAGAGCACCCTGGCTGGCAGGAAGAGATTGACGGTGTGAAGCGCTTCGAGGATCTGCCGGAAAATGCCCAACTGTACGTCAAACGGCTGGAGGTCCTGCTTGGTGCTCCGATTGCCATTGTCAGCGTAGGCCCGGACCGTCAGCAGACGCTGATTCGTGAATCGGAGATTTGAACGCCCTGATGAGCGCGGACGAAGATATGGATGTGCCTGAAGTTCTGGCAAAAATTCCGCGTCGGCGCTGGCCGCGGCACATTGCAGTAATAATGGATGGCAATGGCCGCTGGGCCGGTTTGCGTGGTCAGCCCCGGGTGATGGGGCATCGCCAGGGGGCCGAAGCCGTACAGAGAATTGTTGAAGAGTGCGCCCGCCTGCAAGTATCCTGCCTTACGCTGTATGCCTTCAGCAACGAAAACTGGCAGCGGCCGGCCGATGAGGTCGAAGCCCTGATGGCCCTTTACGAGGACTATTTGCGGCAGGAGCGTCCGCGCCTGCTGGCGCAGCAGATCCGTTTCCGTAACATCGGCCGCAGAAGCGACCTGCCGCAGGGTGTTCTGCGCGAAATTGAGGAGAGCGAGCGGGTTAGCGCCGAGATGAAGGGCATGACTCTGTCGCTGGCGGTGAATTATGGCGGTCGTCAGGAAATTGTGGATGCCGCCCGCGAAGTTGCGCGCCAAGCTGCTGCGGGCAGATTATCGCCCGAGAGCATCGACGAGCACGTTTTGGATGATATGATGTATACTAAGGGCCTGCCGGACGTTGACCTGATCATCCGCACGGCCGGCGAAATGCGCATCAGCAACTTTTTGCTATGGCAAAGCTGGTATGCCGAACTGCACGTAACACAGGTGCTGTGGCCAGATTTTTCGGCCTCCGATCTGCACCTGGCCATTGCCGACTATGCCGGACGCCGGCGGCGATTCGGCGGGTTGGACAAAGAAGGCGGGCCGCATGAGGCCTGAAGTGGCAGCGACAGCGGGGATTTACCGATGACCAAAGCTCGTCTGGGCTTCGGAATATTGATGATTCTGGCGCTCCTCGGGATGTTCTGGGGCGATCAGCATCTTTCTGCCAGTTACAACGTGCAGTGGGCGCCCCTGTTTTTCGGCATCGTGTTTCTGCTGGCTGCCGGCGGGGCCTACGAGCTGACCAGAATGCTGCGCCAGTACGGTTGGCGGGTGCGGTATTGGCTGACGGTGCCTGCCTCGGCCGGCATAGTTGCGGTGGTGGCCGCCGGGGCTTGGCGCGGTTCATCAGGTGTCTGGCTGGCTGGCCCGGTGCCGATGGGTGGGCTGCTGGCCATTCTGGTACTGCTGATTGTGGCGGTGCTTATTCTGGAAACCGTGCGGGCAGGGCGCACTGGAGATTTCGAGACGACACTGGGCACTGTCTGTGGCACAATGCTTGTGCCGCTGTATTCGGGCATGCTGATGTTGCCGGTGGTGGCCATACGTTTTCTGGACGAACCACGGAGTGGCCTGCTCAGCCTGGTGCTGTTTCTGGCGGTGTGCAAATTGAGCGACGTTGGGGCCTACGTGACCGGCAAGTCTTTTGGCCGCAACAAGATGGTGCCTAAGCTCAGCCCCGGCAAGACCTGGGAGGGCACGGCCGGGGGGCTGGCCTTGAGTATTGTTGCGGGCCTGGCTATCGGCTTGCCGCTGCTTGGCCTGCTGTGGTACGAGGCGCTTATATTCGCCGTGGCGGTGGCCCTGGCGTCGATAATGGGCGATCTGGCCGAAAGTCTGCTGAAGCGTTCCTGCGGGACGAAGGATTCGGGCAGCATGGTACCGGAATTCGGTGGGGTACTTGACATAGTGGATAGTATTCTCGTTAGCGCTCCGGTGGCTTATCTGCTGCTGCTGTGGTTCGGCGGGAGCCACTGAAGCGCCGGCCTCGCGGAACAGGATGCTGATGCGGAGGCGCAAGCAGAGTAGTATGCGGCCCTTTCGGGCCCGGAAGCCATAACAGGATAGAGGTCAAACACAATACATGCAAAGGCAGATTACAATACCAGAGAATGATGAGCGGCTGATGCTGTTCGGCAGCCAGGATCGTAATCTGAAGATGGTGCGCGATGGTTTCGGGATTGAGCTTGTGGCCCGTGGCGACCAGCTCATGATGATGGGCGAGGACGAGGCCGTCAGCCAGGCATCGACCGTGCTGCTGCAGATGCTGGATCGGATAGAGCGTGGCCAACGTCTGTTGCCGCGCGAGGTCGGCGACCTGATCAACGAGGTCAGGCGTGATGGTTCGCAGCCCGAGAGTGGGGAAATCAGCGTATTTGCCCGCGGCCAGCACGTGCGTCCGAAGACCAGCGGTCAGGCTCGCTACGCTGCCGCCGTGCGCGATCATGACCTGACCTTCTGCATCGGTCCGGCAGGCACCGGCAAAACATACCTTGCCGTGGCCATGGCCGTTGAGTCGCTGAAGAATCGTGAGGTCAAGAAGGTTGTTCTGACCCGTCCGGCGGTTGAGGCCGGCGAGCGGCTGGGTTTTCTGCCCGGCGACATGCTGGCCAAGGTCAACCCGTACTTGCGGCCCCTGCTGGACAGCCTGCACGACATGATGGAATTCGAGCAGGTTAAGCTGTACATGGAAAATGACATGATCGAGATTATCCCGCTGGCCTTCATGCGCGGTCGCACGCTGAACGATTCCTTCATCATACTTGACGAGGCCCAGAACACCACCGCCAGCCAGATGAAGATGTTCCTGACGCGCATGGGCATGCGGAGCAAGATGGTTGTCACCGGCGACATCACACAGACCGACCTGGCCACTCCGGGCCAGAGCGGACTGGTGGACGCCCGCCGAAAGCTGTCGGGCATCGATGAGATTGCCTTTGTTGAGCTGAGCAAGTCGGATATTGTTCGACACGCCCTGGTGCAGGAGATTGTTAATGCTTACGAGCGCCTCAGCGTTTCGGATCGGCCGGACGTTCCGGATGATCGGCCTCAGCCACCCGAAGTGACCACGTAGAAGAGAGCCCATGGCTGTATTCGAGCGTCAGAAGACAAAGCAGCGTCGCGTCGACCCGCGCAAGTTGCGTGGCGAAGGCATACGCGGCGAGTTGCTGCGGGCGGTGCAACCGCGGAATCTGCTGCGCCTGGCGGTGCTGGTCATGATTCTGGCTGGCGCCCTGCTGGTGATGCACGCTCCGATTGAGTCGACCGAATATACGGTGGGGGCGGTTGTTACGCAGGACATTCATGCCCAAGTCGATTTTTCGTACATTAACAGCCAGGCCACCCGCCAGGCTCGCGAGCAGGCGGCCAGCGAAACGCCGCATGTTTACGAGCGGGACACGACCAACGCCAGTCGTCTGCGCGACGAATTTGTGACCTTGGTGACAGCGGCCCGCGAAGCCGCCCGTCGCGAGGCAGCAGCGGCGGCCGAAACTCCTCCTGCCGCCGAATCGCCCGGTGCCGGCAACTCTGCTCCACGACCGCAAAGTGAACAGTTACCTGCCAATGGTGACCAGCCGGCCGTGCCTCCTGGCGACGCTGCAGATGGCCGGGCAGTCTCGCCCGCCGAGGCGTCCGAGGCGGAACCGGGCCGGCGCCCCGAGGCGACCGACGACCCGGCCGAGGATGACGCCGACTCCCCTGCCCCGACCACGACCCCGCCCGATGGCGGTGCAGAATCTACAGGCATAGCACCAGTTACGCCTCCGGTTGCCGAAACCGAGGCCGACGAAGCGCCTACCCCCCCTGACCTGCCAGCGCCGCCACCTGCGCCGATGGTAAGCCAGGAGCGCCTGTCGCAGCTGCTGCGCGATTGGCAGATCGATGCCCAGCTTTGGAAGGAGTTGAAGCGGGTCTCGTCCAATGCCGACCTGCGGGAAGCCGCGGTGCACAAGTTCAACCAGTTCATGTCCCGGGCTGAGTTAGTGCCGATTCTATCGGAGAACGACCTTCTGCGTGAGATGGCTCGAAGTTCAATCGTCATCTGGTCGGAAAGCGCCATCGAGCGTCGCGACCGGGGCTTGCTTCTTAATGCCGAAAATGCGGACAACGTTCGCTCCGCCCTTTCGCCCGATTTCAGGCAGGAATTTGCCGGCTCGATCTTCGGCAGCGAAATGCGCACCGGCTTGCTTGCTCACGTTGCCGATAACATCGGCCCCACGCTGCGCTTCAGCCGCGAACGCACGCGAGAGGCCCAGGAAGCACGCGCTGCACAGACACCCCCTGTTGTGGTCAGCGTTTCGCACGGCGAACGACTTGTTGAGGCAGGCACGGAACTGACGCCCGCGCATCAGGAAATTCTGCAGGCTCATCGGCAGGCGATGAATGAGCAGGTGCCCTGGTGGAGGCATGTGCTCAGCTTTCTGGCCAGCGCTCTGCTGATTTCGTCGCTGCTGTTCGTACTAAGCGGCTATACGGTTATCAGCGAACCGCGCATTGCCGGCAGGGCTGCCCGGGCCTTCGTGCTGGGGGCACTGTTTCTGCTGGTGCTGGTGGTGGCCCGCATTCTTCGCACCAATCCGCCGATGGAACTTTTCCCGCTGACGACCGCCGCCCTGGTCGTGACCATCGCTTACGGCCGGCAATTTGCCATCGCCTGCACCTGGGTGCTGGTCTTGCTGGTGGTGCTGGTAACCCGGCTTTCGTTCGACGAAACGCTGATCATGATTGTCGGCACGAGCGTAGCCATCATGCAACTGGGCGAAATTCGCAGTCGGGGCAAGCTGATTCGCGTCGGCTTTGTTACCGGTATCGTCTATTTTCTGCTGGTCTGGGCAGTGGCCCTGTGGTCGGGCGAGTTCGAGGGCCGCGAAGTGCTGCTGCAAAGTGTCTGGTGGCGCAGCGTGTGGGCTTTCCTCTCGGGCCTGCTGTCGGGCTTTATTGTGCTGGGCGTGCTGCCCTTTATCGAGCGCATTTTCAACATTGTCACCAGCATTTCTCTGCTGGAACTGTGTGATGTGAACCAGCCTGCCCTGCGCAAGCTGGCCATCGAGGCCCCGGGCAGCTATTCGCACAGCCTGCTGCTGGGTACGCTGGTTGAACCGGCCGCCGAGAGCATCGGGGCCAACGGGCTGCTGGCCCGGGTGGGGGCTTACTTCCACGACATCGGCAAGGCCAACAAGCCGCACTATTTCGTGGAGAACCGCGACCAGCTTATCGACGCACCGGACCACGACCGCCTGACGCCGCAAATGAGCAAGATTGTCATCACGGGCCACATCAAGGACGGTCTGGACATGGCCCGTTACTATGGTCTGCCGAAGGTTGTGCAGAGCTTTATCGCCGAGCATCATGGCACAACGGTCATCGAATACTTCTACCACGAGGCCCGCAAAGGCGGCGGCGCGGATATTCCTGATTCCGAGTTCCGCTATGCCGGCCCCAAGCCGCAAAGCAAGGAAACCGCAATTCTCATGATGGCCGACGGCTGCGAAGGGGCGGTGCGCAGCATCAAGGAGCCGACACCTTCGAAAATTGAAGACCGGGTGCACGACATCATCATGAAACGCCTGCTCGACGGGCAGTTAAACGAGAGCGGGCTGACCTTGAACGAAGTCTGGACCATTGAGCAGAGCCTGAAGAAATCGTTGATCAGCGTATATCATGGGCGCATTGCTTACCCCTCGAGTGAGGTGCGGAAGGAGCCCGCAGCGGGCCGCGAGCAGCCTCCGGGCGAAAGCCAGAATGGCGGCGCTGCCGCTGTGCGTCCGGAGTCGGGCGGCAGGTAGCTGTGCCCGCCACAAAACCAATATTTACGAAGGAATTGCGGTAAGTGAAGATGAGAATTATTGACGTAAGCAGCCGCCAGAAGCACCTGCGGGTTGGCGTTCGCAAAATCCGCCAGGCTGTCAGGGCGGCGCTCGATGCAACTGATTCGCAGTCGTGCGAGCTATCTGTTGCACTTGTGGACGATGCCCAGATCAGGGAAGTCAATCGCCAGTATCTCGACCACGATTATCCGACCGATGTAATCAGCTTCGACCTGTCGGCCGAGGCGGATGCCAGTGGCACGGGTCAGCAGGTGGACCGACTGACCGGTCCGAGCGGCGAGATTATCGTCTCGGCCGAGCGGGCGGTAGCGGCCGCTGCCGAGCAGGGCCACGAGGCCGAGGCCGAGCTTCTGCTGTACGTGGTACACGGCGTGCTGCATCTGCTGGGCCATGACGATACAACCTCTGCCGCCGCGGGCCGCATGCACCGGCTGGAAGACCAGATTATGGAGTCGCTGGGCTACGGCCGGACCTACAGTGGCCGCAATTCCTCCAAGGCCCGCAAGGGAGAATCAGCGTGAGTCATCATCTGTGGTGGCCCGCCCTGCTGCTTTTGGGCCTGAACATGTTTTTCGTTCTTCTGCGCAGCAGCATACGCAGCTATTCGGCGGCCAAGCTGGAGGACGAACTGGCCGAGCTGGACAGGCTGAAGACGCTCGAAAGGTTTCTGCAGAACGAACATTCGCTGCTGATGATGGTCTCGGCCTGGTCGGTCCTGTGCAGCATGGGTTACGTGTTGCTGGTCAGCCTGTGGATAGCCACGATGACCGACCCCTGGCAGATTGGCGGGTCGATTATTCTGACCGCGGCCCTGATCATAATCTTCAGCACGGCCATTCCCATCCCCTGGGGCCGCTACAATCCCGAGCGGACGATCGCCCGCACCATGCGTCTGATGTTCGTCATGCAGACTCTCTCCTGGCCCCTGCTGGGCATGCTGGAGGTCTTCGACCTGCTGGTGCGTCGCCTCAGCGGCGTGCCGGAAGGCAACGGCAGCGAAAATACGCTGGAAGATGAACTCATGGCGGTGGTCAAGGAAGGCGAGCTGGAAGGCACGCTGGAAGAAGACGAGAAGGAGATGATCGAGAGCATCATCCACTTCCGCGATGCCGACGTGGCTGGCATTATGACTCCGCGTACCGACATGGCCTGCCTGCCCCGCCTGGCCACGCTGGAGGAGGCCCGCGAGTTCGTTCTGGCCGAAGGCCATAGCCGCATTCCCATCTTCGAAGAGACGATGGACGTAATCGTGGGTGTGCTTTACGCCAAGGATGTACTGGCCGCTACACGGCAGGAGGGCTTCGGCTCGCGGACCGTCAGCGACATCATGCGCAGCCCGCTGTTTGTGCCCGAGACCAAAAAGGTGACCGACCTGCTGAAGGACTTCCAGCACGCGGGCGTACACATGGCCATCGTGCTTGACGAATATGGCGGCACGGCCGGGCTGGTC
>JAWLHX010000067.1:0-19745 GCA_041690105.1 Phycisphaerae bacterium | reverse complement strand
CCCCATGTCGCTCCGACGGCATAGGCGGCTATCATCATGCCCTCGATAACCGCGTGCGGGTCGCCCTCCAGCACCGAGCGGTCCATGTAGGCTCCGGGGTCGCCCTCATCGCCATTGCAGACAATGAACTTTTCGTCCCCCTTGGCCTTGCGGCCATTGCTCCACTTGAGGTTGGTCGGGTAGCCGCCACCACCGCGACCACGCAGGCCGCTGATGCCGATCTGCTCGATAACCTGTTCGGGCGTCATCTCGTGCAGAATGCGGCGCAACTGCTCGTAACCGCCTCGGGCGATATATTCTTCAATGGCTTCCGGATTAATGTGGCCGGTGTTGGCCAGCACCACGCGGGTCTGTCGCTGGAAGAAGGGTAGATCAAGGGCCAGTGAATGCTCGGCCAGAAATGGCGGAACACTGGACGACACCATCCGGCCGATTTTCTGCGGGTCGGCGGATGAGGGTTTGCCGCCATCGCCTGCCTTCAAGGGCTTGTCGCCGGGGGTGCCATGGCCGGCATTGACGTTGGTGCCTTCGGCGGGGGAATCGGGCCGCGAGTCGGCTTCTGTCCCGGATGCCCCGTTGCCCGCTTCATTGTCAGTCAGCACGGCGGCGACACCGGGGGCGACATGCTCGGCCACGATAAGCCGGGCCAGCATCGGTTCAACTTCCTTGTAGAGCACCGGAGCCTGGCCAGTAACTTCAACTCGGACCAGCGGACCCATGCTGCACAGTCCCATGCATCCGGTGGGCACTATCTGCACCACTTCGGCCAGGTTATGCATTTTTACCGCGGTGCTGACAGCGTCCATCACGCTCTGGCAACCCGATGACATGCAGGCCGTGCTGGCGCAGCAGAAGAGGCGGCACTTGTATTGCGACTGCTTCTGCAATTCAGCCGCGACAATTTCGTTCAGACTACTTTTGGCCATTTTGCGCCTCGTTGCATTGCAGGTCCAGTTGATCGCACCATTGTCCTATTACGCTGCGGACGTCGGCCGGCTTGAGCTTGCCGTGCGTACGCCCATTTATGACCACCGCCGGAGCCAGTCCGCAGCAGCCAACGCAGCGCACGCACTGCAGGTGGAAGTTGCCATCGGCAGTGGTCTCGCCTTCGCCTATCTTCAGCTCTTCCTTGAAAGCTGCGAGAACATCGCTCGCGCCCTTCAAGTAGCAGGCCGTGCCGGTACAAACGCTGATAACCGCCCGCCCGGGAGCCTTCAGCTTGAAATAGTTGTAGAAGGTCAGGACCTCGTAGATCTTAGCCAGCGGCACGCCGACGGCCTGGGCCAGTTCGAGGGCCACCTCCCGAGGAACAAAGCCGCGCGTATCCTGAATGTCGTGCAGCATCATGACCAAAGAGCCGCGACGATTCTTCCACCTCTTGACAACAGGGGCGATGCTTTCCTGTATGGTCTCCGATGACATGCTTGCTGATTCCTCCTGGAATGCCTGTTATTCTTGCGCCCCGCCCCCCCAGCAACTGAGCGCATACCGCCTGCTGCGGCAACTTCTATTAGAACCAGTATAACCGCAGAATCGTTTGCCTTCAGGCCTAAACTGATGATGTGAGCAGTTAAGGCAGTGTGCGCCGTCTTCAGGCGGCATCAACGCGACACGTGCAGGTAGAAATGCGCAAAAGGTGGCGAGCAAATTGCGGCGGAAACTGACGCCCCCGTTGGGGGCCGCCCGGACGGGCAGGGCAGGCGTAAGATGGTCAGACTACTCTGGTTGCTGCCGGATAGGGGGGCGCTTACTTCTCCGCCCGCGACTCTTCCGACCCAGCGGCAGCCTTTTCGGTCGGCTCTCGATTTGCGGCCGGCGCGGCAGCAGGGGCTTCGGCCTGTTCCGGCTCTTGTTGCGGCAGATTCACGTAGACCGGGTTGGCGTAGGAATCGTCTCCCACCTCCAGCCGCACCCAGCAGAAGCTGCCTTTTTCCGGAAGGGTGAAGCTGACCGGGCCGCGGGTGGCCGTGCCGCGCTGCCCATTGATGAACAACCGGCCTTCGCCCTCCCAATTGACCGTGATGCGTCTATCGGCGTCGATGGCATCGCCGATCCGCCCGACAACAGGATTGCCGGCCTCGTCTCTCAGGTCGCTGGTGACAGTAAAGCTGCCGGCCTCGGCACTGCCCCCGGCAATAATTCGACCACCGAGCAGGGCCTCGTGCAGCGATTGGCTGGTAAGCTGGCCATCGATGTAAACCCAGGTCGTGGCGAACAGCACTCCCTCGTGATCGTCCGTAGCCCCGACTCCGATTATCCGCCGCTTCTGCCGGCCGATCCACTCGTCCCACTTGGCTGCGGCTGTCTCGGCCGGGCTGGCGCTATGGCGGATTTCCAGTCCTGTCAGCCCGCTGTCCATCTCCTGGCCGCGCGGGCCGGCGGTCCATGGTTTCCAACTGCGGTTGGCCTTGTCGACAATGCTGGGCAACTGGTACGGATGAGCGACAATCAGCAGGCCGCGAGCCCGTCGGGCCAGCTTGAACAGGTCATAGTCCCCGAGTTTGGTCGCCTGGGCCAGATCCATGAAGCTGACCGTCATGTGGCCCGGCCAGTTGCGGGTATGTTCCCAGCCAAGCACCACCAGCGGATCGCCCTCGGTGGGCTTTCGCTCGCGCAACTTGCGGGCCATCATCTCGTGCAGAGGTTGGCCGGTTTGCGGATCTTTCTGATGCATGGCGTGCGGCGTTATGATCAGCCACTTCAGGCCGGCCTCGCGGCCCGCCTTGATAGCTCCCTCCAGATCATTTTTCGCATGATCGTAGGCCGGCGGAACATCCGGCGGGCTAATGTGGCTGTGCGTATCGCCCGGCAACCATTCGCCGGCCAGGGCCACGGCAGTGCCGATGACCAGCAGCGCCAGCAGGGCAGCGGCAGTCTGGCTTACCCGCCGCATACACGCCCACGGCCGAAAGTTTGTGCCTGATGCCATCGTCTCAGCCATCCTTGCGCGACCAGTCGTAGGGAATGCTCGGATCGCTCGGCGGCAGGCGATATTCGTCCGGCTCCTGGTAATTGTAGACCTCAGTCGGAGTATTTATGACCATGGCCTCGCTCTCGCTGATGCACTTGAAGCCATGATACACGCCCTTGGGTATACGCAACCTGACCGGATTATGCACGCCAATGTGGAAGACGTTGACTTCGCCGCGCGTGGGGCTGCCGTCGCGGGCATCGTACAGGGCCACCTTCATCATGCCGACAACGCAGACGAAGTTGTCGGTCTGCTTTTTATGATAATGCCAGGCCTTGACCACGCCGGGGTAAGCCGTGGTCATGTAAACCTGGCCGAACTGCTCGAAATCCTCTTCATCGCTGCGGAACATTTCCATAAGCCGGCCGCGCTCATCGGGCATAACCTTCAGCCGGGTTACCTTTACGCCGTCAATCATCGCTGATAATTCTCCTCTTCTACTGGCAAGGCCTGCTGGTCATCGGGCCAGCAAAAAAATCGCATCCGGTGCCGATCAGTCATCTTCATCCGGGGCCAGCGGTCCGCCGTCAGCCCGTGTAACATCAACGTCTTTCATCAGATTATTGGCCTTCAGCAACGAGCTGAAAGTTCCGGCATCGGTCCATTGCCCCTGGAGCAGGTCCCAGGACATTGTCCCCGCGGCTATGTAGTGATTGTTGACGTCGGTGATCTCCAACTCGCCGCGACCCGAAGGCTTCAGCGTGGGGATAAGTTCGAAGACGGCGGCATCGTAGAAGTAAATGCCGGTGACCGCCAGGTTGGTTTTGGGGCGGACGGGTTTTTCTTCGATGTCCATCACTCGCTTGCGGTCCGGGCTCAGTTCCACCACGCCGAAGCGCTGAGCGTCGCTGACCTCTTTCAGCAGAATCTTCGCCCCGCGCGTCTGCTGGGCGAAGTTCTGGACAAAAGGTTCGATTGAGTCCTCGAAAACCTGGTCGCCCAGTATCACGCAGATTGACTCGCCGCCGGCAAAATCGGCCGCCAGACCAAGAGCCTGGGCAATGCCGCCGGCTTCGTCCTGCACCTTGTAGGTAAAGCGGCAACCGAAGCGCACACCCGAGCCAAGCAGGCCGACAATGTCGCCCATGTGCTCGCGGCCCGTGACAATCAGGATGTCGTGGATTCCGCCATGCACCAATTTGTAAATCGGGTGGTAAATCATCGGAAAACGACCGACGGGCAGCAGGTGCTTGTTGGTCACGTTGGTAAGTGGCCGCAGACGACTGCCAGTGCCGCCGGCCAGAATTACGCCCTTCATAACATGTGCCTTTCTCGCAGTTACCTGGAACCTGTTGTCTCGATGCGAATCTCGTAACGCACCTGCCGCACCCGACTGTCGTAGCCGAAGGCCAGACGATGCCATTGCCGATGGTGATGGCGGCACTCGATTTGAGGCAAAGCGCGGGCCATCGCCGCTCCGCTGCTCAAAGATGTATCGCCGCTGGAGCCATTTTCCCCATAAACAAAGCTGTAACTTGCCGCCTCGCCAGTCGCCTTGTCGTCCGGACAGCGGAACAGCCCGCGTATCACTTCAGGCTCGCGGGTCGAAACGCGGCCCAAACGCGGGTCGGCATAAATCAGGGGGCCGGCTGGCCGATTCAGCAGATGATCACGAAACTGCGCGGCCGTCGGGTGCTCCGGCAACTCGCTGCAGACCTGCATCAGCAGTTCCGCCAGCAGTTGCATGTTACGCCTGCACAGGGCCGCCTCGCTCGGCTTCATCACCTCTATATAGGCCCGCCACTTCTCCGAAAATCTGGTCAGGTCGGCACCGAAAGCCTCGCGCTGAGCCGTGGCAGCATCCTGCCCCCGAGCCAGGGCTGCAAGATACTTTTCCAGCCCGGCTTTGTAGGCGCCGTCGTCGGCAAGCACCAGAAAATGCACTATCGACCACACTTCGCAGTACAGCAGGCGGCTCTGCTCGACGTCGGTCGCAACGGCCTCGGTCCACTTGCCGTTGTCCATGGCAAGCAGATCTTCAAGCCCGTGCAGCCGATCTTCCTTTAGTGCCTGCTGCAGAAGCTGCACCCTGGCCGCCGGAGCATTGCCAAACTCGAGTCGCGTGCCGCAAAGGTCGGCCTCTTCAAAGAAGACCGCCAGCCCTTCGTCGATCCAGATTGGCGGATTCCGCCGGATATACTGGCTGACGAACTGGTGCGAGCCCTCGTGCCTCAGGGCCCGCAGTGTACGCTCGAGCGGGCCGTCGCTGCGGACGACAATCCGCTGTTGAACCGGATCGTATATCCCCGACGAATTGGCCAGCCGTTCGCCCACCAACTTCCTGAAGCTTGCGGCCGACGATGCCACGGTCACCTTCAGCCGTGGCATCCGCCTGTTGCTGTTGCGCATGCGGCCGATGCGCTGCGTATAGGCAGCAAACAACTGCTCCATGTACTGGCCGATAAACTCGGCCATTTCCCGGCCATCTTCACTGATGATCTCGTAATGAGCAGTCTGGACCGTAGCGGGCGATGCCTCGCGACGCTGCACGCCGATGCCCATCGCCGGTTGGGCGGCGGCCTGCCAGCCAGGTACGAGTGCTGCCAGCGCCACGATTGCAACCATCAAGATTGCCTTCAATCGACCCTTGCCGGCCGACAATTGTTGTCCGGGAACCATTGCCTTGTGCTCCACTGACGCCCCTCGCCCTGCTCCAATGGTAGCAGTCGGCGGCGCAGTCTGCAAGCAACGTAAACCGTAGTCGAGCCTACTCGTACTGGGCCCCAATGTCGCTGAGCACCTTCTTCAGTCCCTGGGCTGCCTGCTTGTACAACTCCGGTCCGGTAAAGCCGGCCATTTTGCCGCCAGCGCTCAGGTGAGGTTCGAGCGAGACGAAGCCATCGTAATCAAACCGCGTCATGGCGTCCTTCAGAATATCCGGAATGCGGCCATCGCCCAGGCCGGCCGGCTTGAACTGCCGATTCGGCGGATACGTTACGTCCTTAATGTGGAAGTACCTGGTGACCGGGCCGAGCACCTGCCATGCCTGCCACGGGTCCAGCTTGTTGTAGACGAAATTGGCCGGGTCGAAGCACTGGGCCACCTTGTCCGTCCCGCCGCAATGCTCGATGATTTCAAGATTGTGTTCGGCCTCTTCGCCGTAAAGCTCGCTCTCGTTCTCGTTGAAAATCTTGAAGGGCGAGCCTGCCGCCGCCTCCACCTTGCGGCTCATGCGTTCCAGCACCTCGTCGCGGAAGTCGGTGATGCGCTTGCCGCCCTCCGGGGGGTAATAACTGAAAACGCGGACCCACTCGGCACCCATCACAGCGGCCACGTCAAGGCTGTGGCGGAAGCGGTCCAGTTCAGGCTCGAAGGGCTGATCGATGCGGATTTTGCCCACCGGCGAGCCGATGGCCGAGACGCCAATGCCGCCATCGTCCAGCATCCGTTTGAACTCTTTCAGCTCGTCGTTCGACAGGGCCAGCACATTCTTGCCCCAGACCGCCCGGAACTCCAGGTACTTGATGTCCTCGCTCTGCAGCGTCTCTATCTGCAACTTGGGGTCCGGCCCGATTTCGTCGGCAAATCCCGTAATCCTGAACATGTCCTCGTTTCCTCTCTTCTATTGCTGATGATCAAGTTCTTTTTTTACGCCCTGCCCGTGGCCCGTCGTCCAGCCGATCAGGCCTCCTGCCATTGCCTGCGGAGCAACTCGAGGTTAGCCGCCAGGTCCTTATCGCGGTCCTCATAACGACACTCAAGGCTGCAGCGGCCATCGTAACCGCCCTCCTTAAGCTTACTGAAGAAGGGCCGCAGATCGCTCTGTGCGCTGAACGGATCGGACCGCGTCGCACCGTCGGCGGTATGAGTATGCACCAGCACGTCGGCCCCGCGCACGGCTGCCTCGTAGTTCGCGTTCATCTGCTCCACGTGATAGCTGTCTATCAGCAGGCGGATGTTCGGATCGTCGACCGCCCGCACGTACTGCAGCCCTTCGTCCGGAGTCGAAAGCAGCGTGCTCTCGACCTGCCGCAAGTGCTCCATTGCTATGATGATGCCGTGCTTGCGGGCTATGGGTCCGATTCGCCGCCCGACCTCGATCAACTCGTCCAAGGCCTTCTGCTTGTCGTAGCCTTCCGGCGGCGTGCGAGCCTTGCCGCTGCCGAAGACCTGAATGCCGGCACCCACAAGTTTTGCCCGTTCCAGCAGAACCTCGGCATAATCAGCGGCCCGCTCAAGGTCCCGATCGGGACCGACCAGCACAATGTCGGGGGCGAAAAACAGGTTCAGGACCGGCAGAGGCAAAGGCAGAGAGAGCAGCTTGTCGCGATTCTCCGACCATTCGCTTTCGCTCTTTTGCGGTTCGAGCACGGCCGCCGCGGCCATCTCCACGTAATCGCAACCGGCCTTAGCGCAAAGCTCGGCAAAAGCGAAATCGCCACCCAGACAAGCTCCGAATTGCATGGTGTCATCTCCTTTCGATGTAAGGAGGATATTATCCAGAATATCGCCCTTGACGCAAGCACCAGTTCCGCCGAGTCCCTGCGCTTGTCCGGCCGTTTTGCAGTGGCATGGGCATCCTGCCCGTGGTGATTGGCCGAGGGGCAGGATGTCCCCCGGCACTCACACGGCCAGGATGGCCGTGCCACGGTGAATAAGCTCCGTGCGGCAACGTGTTGTTGAAGCCCCCGGCATTGCCGGGGGATGCTGTTTTGTCGTTGCTGTTGTTGTTTGGCGGGGAGTCAAGGGAAGTTCGATCCCCCGGCATTGCCGGGGGATGCTGTTTTGTCGTTGCTGTTGTTGTTTGGCGGGGAGGTAAGGGAAGTTCGATCCCCCGGCAGTGCCGGGGGCTTTAACGGCAAAAGCAACGGCAACGGCAGAAGCAACGGCAACAGAAACGGGCCGAGGGGCAGGATGCCCCCCGGCACTCACGGCCAGGATGGCCGTGCCACTGTAAAGAAGCACCCGCCCCTGCGCTTGTCCGGCAGGCTTGGCAATGGTATAGTGCAACCGTTCAAATGGAGAGGCGATAGCAGAAGATGACTACCGAACCCGGTCCGACACAGGCGGCCATAGGCATTACCGGAACAGTTCCGGTTGAAGTGCTTTACGCCGCCGGCCTGAAGCCTGTGGACCTGAACAACATTTTCATCACCGGCGATGCCCAGGCCGATATCCGTTGCGCCGAGGGGGCCGGATTTCCCGTCAATTGCTGCGCCTGGATCAAGGGCCTGTACGGTGCAGTGCGACGTTTGGGCCTTAACCAGGTGGTGGGCGTGGCCCAGGGCGACTGTTCCAACACGCACGCCCTGCTCGAAATCTGGGCCAGCGAGGGCATCCGCATCCGTCGGTTTGAATACCCGTATCCGCCCTCACGACAGGCCCTGGCGGGTGTCATTCACAGCTTCTGCAGCGCTTTCGGCACAAGCATCGAGGCCGCCGAACAGAAGCGCCTGCAGTTTCGGCCCATTCGCGACCTGCTGGGGCAGATTGACGAGCTTACCTGGCGCTCAGGCCAGGTCAGCGGCTGGGAGAACCATCTCTGGCTGATCGGGGCCAGCGATTTTGGTGGCAATCCGGATGATTACCAGCAGGGGGCCGAGGCTTTCCTCCAGCAGGCCCGCCAGCGGCCGACCCGCAATCCGCCCTTGCGTCTGGGCTACATGGGCATTCCGCCAATCTGCCAGGGGCTGTATGAGTTTCTGGACGAACTCGGTGGGGGCATCGTCTTCAACGAGTTCCAGCGGCAATTCGCCATGATTGAGCCGAGTGCCGACCTGGTCGGACAATACCTGGACTACACGTATCCGTACGGCATCGAAGGGCGCATTAACGACATCCGCCGCCAGGTGCAGTTGCGACGCATTGACGGCCTCGTCCACTATGTGCAGAGCTTCTGTTACCGCCATATTCAGGATCGGTTGTTGCGCGAAGGACTTGGCCTGCCCGTGCTGACCTTGGAATACGACAGGCCGGGGCCGCTGGACGGGCGCAGCAAGACTCGGCTGGAAGCTTTTCTGGAGCTTGTCGAAAACCGCCGCCGGCAGAACGCCCGCCGCGACAAGACTGACACCGGAGATTGAATTGCGAAAGCCTGACGGGTGGATCAGACGATGACAGAGTACGTGGGCGTGCTGCATGTCCATACAACTTTCAGCGATGGCAGTGACTCGCCCCGGCAGACGATAGCCGCCGCGGCCGAGGCCGGGCTCGATTTTCTGGTGGTCAGCGACCACGACAGCGACGGCTTTCGGCGGCACGGTTTCACTGGTTGGCAGGACAAGGTCCTTTGCATCAGCGCCCCGGAGATCGGGGCCAAGGGTAATCCACACTTCACCACTTTTGGTGTGGAAGATATTGCCTCTCTGGCCGATAAAGAATCAGCCGAGGCTCTCAGCCTGGCGGCCAGGGCAGGGGGATGCAACATCATAGCTCATCCCCACTCGGCCCGGATTGCATTCTATAAAAGAGTGCCGGTTGATTGGAAACACTGGGACACGCAGGACTTTTGCGGCATTGAACTCTGGTCGTACCTGCACGACGTCTGCGACCGGACCGTGCCGTGGGCAGCCCCGCTGCTGTTGTGGGCCCCCAATACGCTTATCCGCGGGCCCAGGGCCGAAACATTGCAGCTCTGGGACCGGCTTCTGCAGCAGAGGCCGGTTGCCGCGGTGGGAGCGCTGGATAACCACGCCCATCGCACGCGCCTGGGCACAATAGTGCCGCATCGAAAGGCTTTCAGGGCTTTGCGAACGCATGTCATCTGCCAGCAATTGCCGCAGGATGCATCGGAGGCCGAACTGCTGCTGACGCGGGCCATCTGTGCCGGCAACAGTTGGCTGGCCATGGATTTGTGGGCCGACAGTTGCGGCTTCATGTTTAATGCCACCAGCGGCGATGGCAGCGTAACCGGCATGGGAGAGAGCCGATGCTTCAGTGGCGACATGACTTTGCACATCCGCTCGCCGAGACCGGCGGATCTGGCCATCGTGCACAGTGGCAGTCTGCTGGAGTTCCGCCGCGGCAGCGATGGTTTTGATCTTCCCCTGAGGCAACCCGGTGTCTATAGGGCCGAGGCCCACCTGGGAAGACGGGCCTGGGTGCTGACGAATCCAATTTACCTGAACCTCGATAACTGACAAGATCTTCGGGAGGTCCTGTGGTTGACGAGCTGATCCGAGTAGATGGCATTCAGATGGGCGAGGTCCTTCGGGAGGCATGCCAACTGAATCTTGCTGTCGAGCTGAAACGCCAGAGCGACCCGGAGCAGGAAACTCTGCGGGCTGCGCTGCTGGATTACCGCGCCGATGGCAGCATTTGCCTGGAGGCGCCCACGCGCGGCAGCGTGCCGGTCATGGTCAGGCCTGAAGAGCAGGTCTTCGTCGCCCTCACCCTGCATCAGCAGGCCTACCAGTTTGAAGGCCTGGTTACTGCTCGGGAACTGGCAACTGTTGGCGGCCGCAAAGATGTGTCAGCCATCGTACTCGCCGGGCCCGAGGCCATACAGCGCATCCAGCGCCGGAATTACTTCAGGGTTAAACTTTCGGGCGTGCGCAAAAAAGTGGCTCATCTGTGGATAATAGAGCAGGAGCCGCCCGAGGGTAAACTGAAGGCCGTGCCAATGGGGCAGGTGCAGATGGTTGACCTCAGCGCCGGCGGCACGCGGATTCTGGTTCCGGGCCAGTACGCCAAACATCTGAAGCTGGATCGGGACGCCATTATCGCCATGCCGCTGGAAGACCCGGATAAGCCTATCCGCCTGCAGTCGGTCGTGCGATTCGCAAAAGCCACCCGAGAAGGACCATGGCAGGTTGGCCTGAAATTCCTCGGGCTGGAAGAAACGCACGAAGGCCGATTGCTCGCCCAGCAGCTGGAGCATCATGTCGCTGCACTGGAGCGTGAAGAGATTCAGCGCCACCGAGGACAAGCCTGATTTGTTTCGCCGTTTCTGCTCGCGTGTCATCAGGCTTTGGAAAAGAAAAGGAGCGAGTCATCCGCTGATTGACTCGCTCCTGACATCAAATCAATTTGACTGCTGTTTGTTACACGCCCGAGGCTTTACTTTACGGTATTGCGACGCCTGCGGACAATAACCAGGGCCAGACCTGTGCCCAGCAGAGCCATGGTGGCGGGCTCGGGGACCGGTGCCGGATAAAATCCGACGCCGAAGTTTATCTGGTCCACGTTGTTCGTAAAGACCTGGAACGTTGCTGTTTCTGTTGGCAGGACCGGATCATCGAAAAAGTTCAGGACTGCGGTGGAACCTGTGGCCGGAGTGTTGTCGATTACCCAGGTCAGCGGCGACTGCGAGCTCTGCGGGTCGTAATTGATGAGTTCAATTTCGCCCTCAAGGAAGTCAAGATTACTTACGTCCTGGCCGGTGGAAAAGATAAAGAAGTGAAAGCTTCCCCAGGCTGTGTCGCTGGTGTTGGTGGCGGTAACGGTTACCCAACCCTTGAAAGGATCGCTGTCCTCGTGTGGCTTGTAGAGCGCCGAACCGTAGCCGGTATCGCCAAAGCTTTCAGTAAATTCAGCCGGATGTGCCGAGGCCATCGAGGCCGTCAAACCCAGCAACAACATGCAGCACAGCAAAGTCCTTTTCATCGGGAACCCCTCCTGTCACTATTATTTGCTCATCCCAGCGCGATTGTTAAGACAGACCGTTCCCCGGTAAAGCCGACGGTACATCATCAATTTACGTCAGATTGCGGGGAAAGTCAAAAATCGGGATTCACAAATTTCCAGCCGACTCCAAGAGTCGGCAAGCTTTTCGCGATGTAACTCTTGCATTTTCGGATGCTTGGAGACTAAAATTCCCTTGTCGCTCCATTTCATCCTTTTTTTGGCATGCACCCAATCGCCTCGGAGACACTTGGCATGAGCCTCTCCTTCAAGCGGACGATGCTGACCGCACTGACTATCGTGATTCTTCTCGGCTCCGCCAGCCAGCTTCTGGCCCAGGCCGAGGAGAAATTCGACCCCAACCGAGAGTACGATCTGGAGATTGTAACCTGGACGGCCGACAAGGAGACCGAAGGGGCCGCCTGGACCTGGCTTATTAACGAGTACCAGAGGGTCCACCCGAATGTCCGCATCAGGCACATAGTCCAGTCCAACCGAACCTACAAAGCATGGGCCACCGCTCAGTTCAAGAACGCCGATTCCACCCCCGACATCATGCAAAGCTTCCCCTGGGATGCCTGGCGCTGGGGCGCCGAGCAGGGCTACCTGGTGCCCATCCGGAGCTATCTGAATCAGCCCAGCCCATACGACAAACGGTACGGCGAGGGCTCATCCTGGATCCAAGGGCTTTACCAGGAACTGCTGGAGCAGAACGCCGACCCCTACTACGGCGAAATCTGGACTATTCCAATCAGCCTGAATACCCAGCGGTTCTTCTATAACAAGGATATCTTCGACCGCTACGGGCTCGAAGTCCCGCGAACCTATTCGGAGCTGGGCGAGGTCTGCCGTCGCATCCGGCAGGAATCGGCCGGCACCATCGCGCCCATCGCCATGTGGCAGGCCGGCGCCTGGCTTGACCATCTGGGGGCGGCAAAAAACAGGCACCTCATCCCGCAATACGATCTGGTCCGTAAGGACTGGATTGTAGATTCCAACGAGCAACTGATCGGGGCCCTGCAAGGCAAGTGGAACGCACGCACCGAAGAGATGTACGCCTTCCACAAAATGATGAAGAAGATGAACGATGAAGGCTGGTTCCAGGATGGCTGGACCGGTTTCGACACCAACCAGTGCGATAACCTGTTCATCAATGGTAATGCCGCCATTATCCGCGAAGGTTACTGGATGAAGGAAGGCTTCGACAAGCGCATCGCCGGTCGTTTTGAATTCGCCGTCATGGCCGAGCCGCTCATTGATGCTGGCTTTGCCGGTCTCGACCTTGGCAAGAGCCTGGAACTGATGAACAGCTCCGGCAGCGAACTGGCCATTACCAGGCGCTGCCAGGAGCGCGGCCGCATGGGGGCAGCCATCGACTTCCTGCAATGGATGACCAGCCCCGAGGTGGCCCGCAACCTGGGCATCAAGCGGGGCGCAATGCCTTCGACCAGTGGTCTGGAAGAGGTGGTTGCACCCGAAATCCAGGTATTTGCCCCGGAGATCGGCGGCCAGCCTGCCGGACCTATCTTTTTTACCACCAGCGTTCAGATGCGGACCGCCATGCAGCAAATGGCTCCTCTTTATGTGTCGGGCGAAATGGAACTCGACGAGCTGAAAGACAAGATGGAACGCCTGCACGACAGGTTTATCGACTTGCAGTTGCAGGACGTCAAAAACAGTACCCGGGCCGGAATATTCAAGGGTGCCCGGCTCTACGTGGACTTCATGTACAAGCAGGAAGACCTGCGCCGGCAGATTGAACAGGGCAGGGCCGAGGGCCGCCCGGTCGAAAATCTGGAATCGCGGCGGCAGGCTCTGCTGCAGACTTTCGCCACGACAATGGACAAGGTGGCCGAAAATGAAGTCTTCGTCCAGACGCTAATCCCCGCCGCATGGCCGGAGCAGGGGGTGGCCGCATACCGTCACATTCCGCTCATCGATGACAAAACCGAGCAAGCCCTGCGAACCCTGGGGGCGATGCTTGTAATGGCCAGCCTGGTGGTTCTGGTCATCGTGCTGCTAAGGAAGAATCGCATTCGCCGCATTTTTGGTTTCCAGGAAAAATCCATTTACCTCTTCCTGGCCCCAACTCTGCTGATGATCTTCATCTTCTCCTATTACCCGGCCTTTTCGGCCATCTACCATGCCTTCACCCGCTGGGATGGCGTGGCCGTCGACGAGTTCATCGGTCTGAGCAACTTGAAGGAGCTATTCTCCGACCAGATACTGGCCGTCAGCATCGTCAACCTGCTCTGGATGCTGGCCGCCTTCTTCGTAAAGATCGTTCCCCCGCTCATCTGTGCCGTGGTGCTGTATCATGTGGCCAGCGAGCGGCTCAGGTACTACTTCCGCGTCATGTTTGTCTTGCCCCTTATTGTGCCGGGTATTGTTTACTGGATGGTCTGGAAGTTGCTGTATCAGCCTGCTCCCTCCGGTATTTTCAACCAGCTGCTGTTGCCGGTGCAGAACTTCCTGCAAAGCATCGGCTTTGACGTCACGCTCACCTACAACTGGCTGGCCGATCCGCGGACAGCCTTGGGCGCCGTCATCTTCCTGGGCTTCCCCTGGGTTGGCACTTTGGGCGTGCTGATTTACCTGGCGGGCCTGGAGAACATCGACCCGAACCTTTTCGAGGCCGCCGATATTGACGGGGCCGGCTTCCTCCGCAAATTCTGGTACATCGAACTGCCGCTGCTTATGCGACAGATCAGACTGAACCTGGTGCTTGGTCTCATCAGCGTAATCCAGGGCTTCGGCATTGTCCTCTTCCTTACTCGCGGCGGGCCGGCCTTCTCAACCACCGTGCCCGGTTACCAGATGTACAGCGAAGCCTTTGACATGAACCGCATGGGCTACGCCAGCGCCATAGGACTGGTGATGTTTATTGTCATTGTGGGCGCGACATTGCTGACCAACCGCACAGTGCGGCCGCAGGATTAACGGCGGCCCGCGGGCGTGACGAGTTTTCAACCGCAGAATTGCTCAGAAGGAGCACGATGATGAAATATGCCCGCCGCAAGCTTTCAAACATCCGCAGCTTATTGCCGGCGGTGCTGTTGCTGACCATGGCAATTGTTGCCGGCGGATGTTCCGATGAGTCCGCGCTGCCGCCAGCCTCGGACCTTATAGAGGAAGGCTCGCGACTGGAGCAGGACGGCGTCTATTACCAGGTCGGCTCGCGCAGCGGAGCACTGGAGGCCTACAGCCAGGCCCTCGAGCAGCTTCAGGCCCAAGGCGGATCCCAGGAGCAGATTGAAGAGCTCAAGATTAAAGTCGACTGGCTTAATGCCCTCAGGTTCATGACCGAAGAGAAGTTTCTGCAGAAGGCCGATTACCCTGCTGCCATTGCCTCTCTGACGGCTTTCAGCGAGCGCTATCCTGATCATCCCGATGCTTTGCTGGCAATATTCTTCCGCGGCGTGGCCCACATGTACGACGTGGATTTTCAGAATCCGGAGCAGGCCATTGCTGACTTTGAAACCTTCATCGATCGGGCCGGCAACCACCCCATGGTGGCCGAAGCCATGTACCAGATTGGCCATGTCCGCGAGTTCAGCCTGGCCAAGCCCGACTATTCCGGTGCCATCGAGGCCTACAGCCGCGCTATCGAGACCTTTGGCCCGACCGATGAAAAGTACAGCGCCGCGCCCGATGTTGTAAAAATGGCGGTCGAACGTTCGCTTTTCAACCGGGCCCGCTTGCTCGAAAAGCTGGGCGACGTGGCCGAAGCCCCGGAACTGGCCCGAAGCTTTTTCCAGCGGGCTACCTCGGATTATCGTCGGCTGGTGGCCGGAGCCCCGCCTGCACATGGCCGGCCCGACGACGTCTTTTTCGAATCAGCCCGCTTCCCCCGCTACCAGTACGTTTACTATCGCCTTGGGTCGGTGCTGGCCGATGAGCTGGGCCGAAAAGAAGAAGGCATCGCTGTATTGAGGAACATGCAGAAGCGCTGGCCCGACAGTCCCTGGTTCGGCCGCGTTGAAGCCAAGGTCGAGTACATACTCGGGCAATCGCCCACGGCGCCCGCTCCAGTGACAGTCGAGCAGGCAGTCCAGCCGCGCCAGGAGAATCAGTGATGGACCTGAAACGAAAACTGCTTTACGTGACGCGAGAGTCGCCCAAGATCAGCTTTCTGCTGCTGGTCGGAGCCCTGATTCTATTTCCGCTCTACATGATGATTGTCATCAGCCTGATGAGCCCGGCACAGTTGGAAATCTTCCCCTGGTTCCCAACTCAGATCGAAGAGCCGCACGACGTTAATGCCACGCGTCCGGCCCTGGTGCAAGTCAAGCCGGCTCGCCTCAGGCTGCAGCGGATGCAATCGGCCGATTCCGTCAACGGCAACAGTCCGACACCAACGGTTGAAATTCAGGAGGCAAGCGCCGAGGCGTCGGTTCTGTCGACCTTGGCCGGAGCGGCCGCAGAAGCGGAAATCGCCATCCCGACCAACGAGCGGTTCTATGTCCACCTGCCTGGCGTTGATGTCGACCAGATGCAATGGCAGGTCGCCCCGGAGGAGGGCAAGCCGGCCGTCATCGCCGAATACCGGGCGGCCGTCGTCTGCCAGATCAGCGAGCCCGAAGCCAATGAGTTCCGCGTGGTTGTGGCCGGCCGACGCGACGAGACCGACCAGCCGCTCGAAATTCCGGATGGCTTCGTAAGTCTGCTGCCCGGGCTCAGGCAGCGCTCGCGGATGATGGTCGAGCTGCGCGCTGCCGAGGAGGCCCGCAAAGAGGCCTCCGATGTCCTGAAGCTTGCCCAGCGGATCGAACGCACTGATGATCTGGATCAGCAGACGCAACGTCGCCGCGAGGCTGCGATACAATATCAGGTAGCTGCCCGCCGGTTCCAGATTGCCGAGGCGGCCTTCGAGCGTGCCCGCCAGTGCGCCGTGCTGAGCGAGCAGCTTGGCGTTGCCGCCCAGGATCGTATGGCCGAAGCCGAAAACCGCATGCAGGTGGCCCGCCGCCGCCTGGCTGCCGCGGCAAACATTCTTGGCGACGAGGCCGAAAAATATGCCGCCGAAGCCGGCCCGGCAGTGCAGCAGATAGTCGATCAGCCGGCCGACCTGGCCAGTGGCTTCGTGGCCGACAGGGGCGAGGCCATCGCCGTGCTGCGCACCGACATCCCGCTGACGGTAACGCGACTGCCGGGGCAGGTGAATCTCAAAACCGCCTGGACTTACGATCTGCAGCCCGAGCGCGATTTCGTCGTCCGCCCGCTGCTGAGCGCCGAGCAACTGGCCGAAGCCGACCCCGGACAGCCTCTGGCCGAACTTGTTGCCGCACGAGACATGACTCTCACCTGGAGCGAAGGCGCCTGGCGATACCAGGGCCTTCCGCTGCAAAGCCATCTTTACCCCGGCTTCAAATTGCTGATTGAACCGCCTGCCGCCGACACGCCGGAGGGCCACACTCTGCCGCTTGCCGCCCAAACGGTTGTGGCCACCGCGGTGGTGCCCAAGGCCATGGTCTGGCGCGAGACCAGTCGCCTCATCGTGGGGCTGGCGGTGCCTGACTCTGCCGCCGATGTCGCCGCAGACAAACCGGACAAAATGCCGTGGCGGATTGAATTGGGGGCCGGCCGATGGTCGTACCCGCTTTACGGCGGGGCCGACGAACCCTTTGTCATCAAATACGCCGGACCTGAGGACATGCCCGCCGCCCGGCCGGTCGATGTGGCTGCAGGCTCTCTGCTGGCCGAGATGGTGGTCCACCGCGATCGCAATCTGCTTGGCCTGAAGGATGTCGGCTGGGCCGAACAATCGGCCAACGTATTTCTATCCCTGCCTGCTGGCTTCCGCTCGCTGGTGCCGTCGCCGCAAGCTACCACCACGCCCGAATCCAAACTCTTCGCCCACGACACCGTCCTCGGCCGCCTGAACATGCCCGGCGTCCGCATCCATATGGACCAGCACTACCTCACCGTGCGGCTCGATGGGGCCGACTTCACCACTGGCGGCCAATGGCAATACCCGCTGGGCAATCAGCACACATTGGCGGTGCGGGCCTTGTTGCAGGATAGCAAACGGGCCGACGCCGCAGCTTCCAGAGAGTACAGTCCCGACAACCAGCCGTACGAGACGGCCGAGACCAGCCAGTTAAGGGCCGAAATCGCACGCCTGCGACAGATCGCCGAACAGACGCCAGCCGATCCCATCATCATGAAGCGGGCCGCTCTGGCCAACCTTGCCCGGGCCGAAGACCGGTACGCCGCACTGCGCCAGACGCAGCATCCGGCCGATACCATTGCCACGCTGGTGGCCACCCGGCCGGCTTTGCTGATCTACGACGGCCAGTGGCTGCTCGATGGTCTGCCCATTGCCTGGCCGGCAGGTTTCAGGCCGCTTGATGAGGCCAGCGAATTGCTCAGCGAAAACCGTCGCCAGGCGCTTGTCCAGCCCGGGGATGTGCTGGCCCGCCTGCGGGCCGAGACGCCGCACCCGTCGGTCGCGGCCGATGCGGCCACGCTCGTCACCCAGGCCCAGCTTGTTGATGACGGACAACGACTCAGCGTCTCCTTCGAGCACCAACTGCCAATGCCCGTGCGCAGCATCGTCAAGGTCCGCGACGGTCAGCAAATCGCGGCCGGATCAACCGTGCTCTCGCTCTTTACGCCCATGCGATTCGACCTCGAGAACTACCGCGAGGCCTGGGGCTACGTCAAAGACTTCATCCTGAACACGGTCGTCGTCGTGCTGCTCACGGTCTTCTTCAGCCTGCTATTCGCCAGCATGTCGGCCTTCGTCTTCAGCCGCTTCGAGTTCCCCGGCAAGGCCATACTCTACACCGCCATCATCGTCCTGCTGATGATTCCCGGCGTGCTGAACCTGGTGCCGCTCTACGTGATTGTCAAGAACCTCGGCCTGCTCGAATCAACCCGCCTGCATGCCGCCCTGGTGCTGGTGCTGCCGGCCATCGCCGGTGGCCAGGTGATGAGCGTGTACATCATGCGCAACAACCTCGAGACCCTGGCCAAGGATCTTTTCGACGCCGCCAAAATTGACGGGGCCAGCAACTGGCAGACCTACTGGCACATTGCCGTCCCGCTCTCCAAACCCATCATGGGCACACTGGCAATTTTCGTCCTGCTAAGCCAGTGGAACAACTTCATCTGGCCATGGCTGGTTATCAAGGAAGAGCGACTGATGCCCGTGACCGCCGGCCTGGCCAAACTCGAGGGTCAGCACCTCAGCGACTACGGCCTGCAGATGGCCGGAGCCGTACTGGCCAGCCTGCCTCTCATGATCCTCTTTTTCTTCATGATGAACCTGTTCATCCGCGGAATGCAGTCCGGAGCAATTAAGGCCTGATTGGCGGCATGATAACCAGCGACGCTCCAGCCATCCGTGTCGGTACCTCCGGCTGGTCCTACGAGGACTGGCGGGGCATCGTCTACCCGGAGCATCCGCGTCCGCGCGACGAAATGCGTTACCTGGCCGGCCACCTCGACGCACTGGAGGTCAACAGCAGCTTCTACCGCCCGCCCGTCGCCCGGACCACCGAAAGCTGGGTGCGACGCACGGCCGATCTGCCCGACTTCCGCTTCACCTTCAAGCTGCACCAGCGATTCACGCACCAGCGGGCCGCCCTCTGGACATCGGCCGAGGCTGCGGAGTTCCGCGAGGGAATCCGCCCGGTGGTCGAGTCGGGCCGCTTCGGGGCACTCTTGCTGCAAGTCCCCTGGTCCTTCCGCTATCTGCCCGAGAACGAACAATGGCTGCGCCGCCTGGCCGATACCTTCCGACCTTTGCCGATGGTGGCCGAACTTCGCCACGACGGTTGGCTCGATCCCAAGGCCCTCAATCTGCTCCGCGAACTTGAACTCGCCATGGCCGACATCGACCAGCCGCAACTGGAGCATTGCGTGCCGCCCACCACGCTCGCCCTGGCGCCCGTGTCCTACGTCCGCCTGCACGGCCGCAACGCCCGTCACTGGTGGAACCAGGAGACGGGCTCGCACGAGCGTTACAATTATCTGTACAGCGACGACGAGCTTGACGAATGGGTCGAGCGCATCAGGCAGATAAGCCGCCAGTCGCGAGAGGTCTACGTCTTCACCAACAACCATTACCGCGGCCAGGCCCCGGCCAACGCCCTGGAGATAATGTCAAAGCTGCAGGGTCAGCCCGTCCAGGTCCCCGAGCCCATGCTCGCCCATTTCCCCCGCCTCAAACGCATCGCCCACCCCGCCGACGACCAACCCGGCCACC
>JAWLHX010000066.1:0-19766 GCA_041690105.1 Phycisphaerae bacterium | reverse complement strand
ACGGCCCATAACGCCCGCGTCTACGTGCCTACCTTCGAGACCGAGGAAAACATACGAGCCACGGCCGAGGCTTTTGTAGATCATAACGGCCCGATGCTCGAACCGCTGACCTGGGGCCGCTATCCGGAGAAGTGGCTTGCGGCCATCGGCGACGATGCTCCGAATGTTGAGCCCGGCGACATGGAGCTGATAAGCACGCCGTGCGATTTTATCGGGCTGAACGTTTACCGGGGCATTTACGTGAGACCCAGCCGCCAGCAGAGCCAAGGCGACACGGCCGGCGTCGGTCCGGTGGAGAATGTACCTGTCGGCACAACGCCCACGCCCACGACGGCCGACATCCTGCGCGGAAACTACGAGCTGGTGCCCTTCCCGCCCAGCTATCCCAAGGGCCATGCCGAATGGGTGCTGTTTGTACCGCAGGCCATTTACTGGGGCGTGCGTATGCTGCACGAGCAATTCGGCTACCGGAAAATCTACATCACCGAGAACGGGACGGTGGGCAAAGACGACCTTACGCCGCAAGGCGAGATACTGGACCTTGACCGGCTGCAGTACTATCGGCTGTATCTGCAGAACGCCCAGCGGGCGGCGGCCGAGGGATATCCGCTGAAGGGCTATTTTGCCTGGAGCCTGATGGACAACTTTGAGTGGAGCGAAGGATATTACCACCGCTTCGGCATTCACTATGTTGATTACAAAACGCTGAAGCGCACGCCGAAGTTGAGCGCCCAATTCTATGCCGCCTGCATCAAGGCGCGGCAGGTGGTGTAAGAATCGAAGCAAGCTTTCTGTTGCATCTTATAGAAAAACCGTGTGGAGCACCTTTGCGGGGCGCTCCACACGGTATTGTTTTTGCATTCATCTTTTGCAGGCACAGCCGCGGACTTACTGGCCACGCTTGCCCAGGGCGTGGTCGAGCATGAACAGGCCATTGGCCGACTCGCCCACCATCTTCAGCTTCTGCACGATGTCATCGGCGGTCGATTCTTCCTCGACCTGCTCGTTGATGAACCACTGCAGCATCACGCTGGTGGCATGATCCTTTTCGGCGGCGGCCATCTCAACCAGCTTGTCGATCATGCCGGTCACCTTGCGCTCGTGAGCGTAGGCGTCCTCGAAGACCGCCAGCGGCGAAGCCCAGTCGCTCGGCGGTGCATCGATCTTCTGCAGCGTCACGCGGCCACCACGCTCGGTGACGAACTTGTAAATTCGCATGGCGTGGCCATTCTCTTCGCCCGCCTGGGCGGCCATCCAGCGGGCGAAACCGCTGAGATTCTTGCTCTCGAAGTAGGTCGCCATTGAGAGATAAAGGTACGAAGCGTACATCTCAGCATTGATCTGATCATTCAGGGCCTTCTGTATCTTCTCGTTCAACATGGCACATCTCCTTTCGCTGTTCTGCTTCGTCAGGTTGCGTTCTTCTTCGCCCTGTACTATGAGGGCGAACGCTATTATAACACCCGCCATGCGCTCCAATGCGCACAATTCCACAACAGTTATTGCAGCTCCACTCTTAGCCGCTGCTTCCGTCACAGGCCGTGCAACGGCCAAGCACCTGCACATGCGACGACTGAATCTGGCCCAGCCGGTCAACCGTCCGCGGCAGGGGCAGCTCGTCAAGCGCCTGGCTGCTGAAATCCTGAACACTGCCGCACCGCACGCAGACGAAGTGATGATGCTTTCGCAGGTCGGCATCGTAACGGGCCGCGCCCGTGCCCGCCCCGACCGGCCGCACCAGTTCCTGATCAACCAGCCAGTTGAGGATGCGGTAGACCGTATCGAGCGAGATGGAAGGAATGCGCCGGCGGACGCGGCCGTAGACGGTTTCGGCGTCCGGATGCTCGCTGCTGGAGGCCAACTCGCGGAAGACCTCGGTCCGCTGGTGCGTTACCTTTATCCCCCGCTGCCGACAGTGTTGCCGGAAATCCTCGACCATGCGATTGATTTCGGCCTGCCCGGTTTTCATCAGTCGCCTCCTTTTTCCGGCCTGTATCGCTTTTCGGCCTATTCGACACCCACAAGCAACGGCCGCTTGTGGGTGGCACCCAACAAATTACCTAGCGATGATGGCGCTATTCGGGGCTGTCCGACTCTGCTCGCCCCCCCGTCCCCTTGTCCGACCTTGTCTGCCTCCTTTGGCCTCCTACTTCTTCTTACGTACTAAATATTACTATTACAGTGCCGAAAAGGCAATGGTAATTTTTGCCGCAAAGCTGGAACGGGCCAGTGCTTTTTTATGAAGCCCGCGGAATGCGGAATGCGGAGTGCAGAGGAGTATTGTTGCCGTTGCTGTTATGAAGCCCCTGGCACTGCCGGGGATGTTTTGCCGTTGCCGTTTTTCATGGCATGAGCATCGTGCCCGCTGAGTGCCTGCGGAAATCGCCCCCGTGGTGGACATTTAAAGGCAAGGCGGAGAAGAAGCGGCATCCCCCGGCTATGCCGGGGGCTTTATAAACGGCAACGATCGGGCGCCGGCAGTTGGACGGTGTGTCCTGCTGATTTTTGCGTGCCTGTGGGCACCTGAAACCGTACAATGCCTGCGACATGAACGACCATGAGCAGCCAACTTCGGGCCTTAAGCGACGTCTGCCGCCCTGGCTCAAAAAGCGCCTGCCCAGCGGCAGCGCCGTGGCCGAAACGCGGGCCATACTCACCGAACTGGGCCTGGAGACCGTTTGCCGCTCGGCCCAATGCCCCAATTTGCCGGAATGTTACGCCCGCCACACGGCCACCTTCATGATTCTGGGAGCCCGCTGCACGCGGAATTGCCGCTTCTGTGCTGTCGACAGCGCCACGCCCGAGCCTCCGCGGGCCGACGAGCCCGAGGCTCTGGCCGAGGCCGCCGAGCGCATGAAGCTGCGCCACGTGGTTGTTACCAGTGTAACGCGCGACGACCTGTCCGATGGCGGTGCCGGGCACTTCGCAAGGGTCATAACAAACCTGCGAAAGAGGCTGCCAGAGGCCGTGGTGGAGGTACTGGTGCCGGATTTTCAGGGTTGCCAGGAGGACATTGCCACGGTCATCGAGGCCGGGCCCGACATTTTCAACCATAACGTGGAGACGGTGCCGCGACTGTATGCGACGGTGCGTCCGCAGGCGGTTTACGAGCGCAGCCTGGACGTTCTGGCCACGGCCCGCCGCCTGGCCGAGGTCCGCCGGTCCTCTGCCGCAGGTGCTGGATCGGCCGCCAGTGGCTCTGCCGTCTCTACCCCCGCCGATGCAACGGCGAGCGATGCTCGCCCCATCTTCACCAAGAGCGGGCTGATGGTCGGGTGCGGGGAAGAGCGTGGGGAGTTATCGCAGGTGATGGCCGACTTGCGTGGCGTGGGCTGCGACATTCTGACTATCGGACAGTATCTGGCCCCCAGTTCTGCCCACCTGCCGGTTGAGCGCTTTGTGCCACCGGAGGAGTTTCAGCAGTACGAGGCCGAGGGCCGTCGGCTCGGTTTCCGGGCAGTTGCCTCTGGCCCCTTCGTGCGCTCGAGCTATAATGCTCAGGCCGTTTTCGAGTCGATCTGAAACTCTTGTTGCATGGCCCGTTTTTCGCGGAAATCTTTACGTCACCTTGTTTTGCTGAAGGATGCTACAACCATGGCCGACCTTATTGACATTCCTTTGCCGCCTCTTGGCGATTCCGCTCCCGACCATGCCGAAGTAAGCTTCTGGTACGTTGAACCCGGCCAGAGCGTTACCGCCGGCGACAGTTTGCTGCAAATGCTGACCGATAAGGCCACCTTCGACGTGCCCAGCCCCTATGCCGGCCAGGTTGTCGAGCTGCTGGTGGACGAGGGCGACGATGTCGGCGTGGGGCAAGTCATCTGCACCATGCAGACCAGTGATTAGACGAGCCCGGACATGACCCAGCACATATCTCGCGGATTTTTCATCGTCCTGGACGGCCCCGAAGGTTGCGGCAAATCGACCCAGGCCGAGCGGCTGGTCGAGCGCCTCAGGCGGCAGGGGCTGGAGGCCACCAGCGTGCGCGACCCTGGCGGCACGGCCGTCAGCGAGAACATACGCGAACTGCTGCTTTCGACCGAGACGGGCGACATTCTGCCGATTACCGAGATGCTTCTCTACATGGCCAGCCGGGCCGAGATGATTCAGCGAATTATCCGCCCTGCACTGGAGAACGGGCTGACAGTGGTCAGCGACCGCTTCGTCTCCAGCACAATTGCCTACCAGGGTTACGCCGGCGGGCTGGAACCGGCGGAGATAGAGCTGGTTGCCCAGGTGGCCTGCCAGGGCATACGGCCCGACCTGACGATCATCCTTGACCTGCCGGCCGAAGAGGGCTTCGCCCGCATTCAGCGAAAACACGACCGCATGGAGCTGAAGGGGCTGGAATTCCACCGCAAGGTCCGCCAGGGCTTCCGCCGCCTGACCCGACAACCGGCCGACGACAGCAACCACTCCGGCAACAACTCGGCCGAGGCCGGTGCCCCTGGCTGCCGCTCGGCCCAATACCGTCTGGTGAGTGCCCGCGGCGATACCGATGCCGTCAGCGAGCGAATCTGGCGGGCGGTGCGGAGCAGCCTGCTGAAGTAGCGGCGCCGTTGCTGTTGCCTTTGAAGCCCCCGGCGCTGCCGGGGGACCGTTTTTTCTGCCGCTGCTGTAAACTCCTTTCTCCCCACTTGCGGGGGCGGCCCCCCGAGCTACGTTCGGCGGTGGGGGGCACGTCAGCCCATGATATTCCTTTGATTTGTCGGTTGATGAACGATATCCCCCGGCAGTGCCGGGGGCTTCAACGGCATCATCATCAACAACAACTACGGCAACGACAACGGCTACGGCTACGGCGACGGCGACGGCAACAGCGGCGGCCTTCCCAGGCAGTGCACGCTTTCGTTGGCACCCGAGGGGCCACTTTTGCAGAAGAATCATGCTCATCGGCATTGCGTCCGATATAATACGCAGGAAATGGCTTACCTAAAGCACAATCATACTCGCGGCGCCCGCACTCACCTGCTTCTGCCGCCAGCGGGCCGGATTCTGACGGTCCTGGCTCTGCTGGCGATGCCACTGGCCTTGGGTCTGCTCGGCCTGCCGGCCCGGGCCCAGACTTCTCCTGCGCCGCAAAAGGTTGCTGCGCCTGAAGTTACCGATGCCCAGGTGCGGCGGGCTATCGACTTGGCGGTGGAGCGACTGAAGGCCGGACAGAAGGCCGACGGCCACTGGCAGGTGGTCAGCAATCGTTACGGGGGCATGACGGCCCTGGCCGTACTGGCTCTGCTGCAGGCCGGCGAGCCGCTGGATGACCCTGTTGTGGCCCGTGGTCTGGCGGCGCTGGAAAAGCTGCCCGATGTTGAGACTTACGTGGCCAGTCTGCGGCTGATGGCCCTTTTGAAGGTGGAGGAGATAACCGGCCGACAGCGCTATGCCCGGCAGATTTCGGCTGCGGTGCGCTGGCTGGAGGCCGGACAGTCGAAGCTGGGAAGCTGGGGCTACGACCATCGCTGGATGGCCGCCGACCCCGAGGGTCGCACCAGCACCGACCATTCCAACAGTCAGTTTGCCCTGCTGGCCCTTTACGAGGCCTCGCGGGCCGGCTACAAGGTGCAGGATGTGGTCTGGAAGCGGGCCCAGGAGTCGTTCCTGAAGACGCAACTGAAGGACGGCTCGTGGAATTACGGCTGGCGCATCGGCAACATTCAGGGCATGCCCGGCTACGGCAGCATGACGGCGGCCGGCATCGCCAGTTTGCACATTACCGGTGCCCGTCTGCACGAGGGTGCTGACTACGCCTGCGGATCGGCCGACCGCGAGCGACAGGCCGGCGAGTATCTGCAGAGCGAGCCAGTGGCCCGAGGCCTGGCCTGGCTGGAGGAGCGCTTTGCCATCGACCGGCACCCTGGCCGACCGGCCGGCGACTGGCATTTTTATTACCTGTACGCTATCGAGCGGGTGGGCATAATCACCGGCCGGCAGAGAATCGGTGGCCGCGACTGGTTCCGCGAGGGGGCGGCCCTGCTGGTGAACCGCCAGAGGGCTGACGGCTCGTTCGGCCGGGGCGATTCCTCGGGCGGGGTGCTGCACGAATACGATACTGCCCTGGCCATACTGTTTCTGGCCAAGGGCCATGTGCCTGCCCTGCTGGGCAAGCTGCGCTGGAGCGACGATGCCGGGCAGTGGAACGTTGACCGCTATGCGGCGGAGAACTTTACCCGCTGGATCGGCGACCGGCTTAGCGGCAGTCCGGTGGGCTGGCGGGTGGTAACGCTGCAGGACAGCCTGGTTGATCTGCGTGGCACGCCGCTGCTTTACTTTGCCGGGCGGGAGGCGCCGAAGCTGACGTCGGCCGATAAGGCCTTGCTTCGGAGCTACGTTGACCAGGGCGGAACGATACTTGCCGACGCCAATTGCGGCAATGCCGACTTTACCGCCGCCATGCGCAAGCTGGCCGCTGACTTGTGGCCCGAGGCGCCGCTTGAGCGGCTGCCGGCGGAACATCCCGTGTATCATACGGTGGAAGAGCTGCCGGCAAGCTGGCGGCTGGAAGGCGTGACCAACGGTTGTCGGACGGTCTTTTTTCTGACGCCGAACGACCTTGGCTGCTATTGGGAGCAGGCCCGCCGCGAGGACAGTGCTGCGGGCTTGAAGATGGGTCTGAACATTGCCGCCTACGCCACGGGCGGGGCGTCTCTGCCGCCGCCGCTGGCACCGGTCGAGCTTATTGGCCCCCAGGGCCGCCCGCAGGTTGATCGGGGAACGCTGCTGGTTGGCAAGATTATTCACCAGGGCGACTGGAACAGTCGGCCGCACGCGGTTGATGAGTTGCTAAAGCTGGCCGGCAGGCAGATGCCGCTGCGTCTGGCCGACCGGGCCACGCCGGTGCGTTTGACAGATGAGAATCTGGGGCGCTATCCGCTGCTGGTCATGTGCGGGCATCGCGACCCGAAGCTGTCGGCGGAGGAGAAGGCGGCGCTTGGTCGTCATCTGCAGCGGGGCGGGTTCCTGCTGGCCGAGGCCTGTTGCGGACGAAAAGAATTTGACCAGGCCGTGCATGCCCTGCTGGCCGAGGTACTGCCGGACGCGCCACTGGAGCCGATTCCGCTGGACGATCCGCTTTTCAGTGCCGCGACTGGTAATCGCATCGAGGGCGTATCCTACAGCGAGACCGTCCGCCGCTCGGAGCCGGGGCTGAACGAGCCGCGGCTGTACGGGGTCCGCATCGGCGACCGCTATGCTGCCATTTATTCGCCCTACGCCCTGGGGCCGGGTCTTGATGGCGTGCATTCCTGGCAAAGCAGGGCGGTGGCCGATGAGGATGCCCGCCGCCTGGCCGAGAACATCCTGCTTTATGCGTTGAAGTTCTGAAGCGGCCGGCAAGATGGCCATGCGCGGCAGCGCGGTCTCGGCCGGCAAACGCGACCGACATCGATGGTAACTGCCGCATTCAAAGGAGGTTACGCGATGACCACCGTCCGCGATATTCTGTCCGCCCTGCATAGGGCCGCTCCGCTGGAGCTTCAGCAACCGTGGGATAATTGCGGCCTGCAACTTGGCGACCCGGCGGCCAAGGTCTCGACGGTGCTGGTGGCCATGGATACGCGGGCAGCCGTCGTTGCCGAGGCGGCCAAAGTTGGGGCCGACTGCCTGGTCACGCATCATCCCCTGCTTTTTCAGCCGCTGAAGCAGATTTCGGCCGACAATGCGGTTGGTCGAGCGGCCATGGACCTTATTCGCAGCAACACTGCCCTTATTTCCGCCCACACAAATTACGATGCAGCCCCCGGCGGGCTGAACGATCTGCTGGCCCGGACGGTGGGGCTGGAGGATTGCCAGCCATTCGATCATCCTGAAGCCTCGCAGGGCCTGCGGCTGTGCGTTTTTGTGCCACCGGGCGACTTGGAGCAAGTGGAACGGGCGATTTTCGAGGCCGGGGCCGGCCAGATCGGCAATTACTGCCACTGTGCCTTCCGCAGCAAGGGGACGGGCAGCTTTGTGGGGCAGGAGGGCAGCCATCCGTCCGTTGGCGAGGCCGGCCGGGAGGAAGAGGTTGAGGAGATCCGGCTGGAGACGGTGGTGCCGCCGGAGCGGGTTGAGGCGGTAATTCGTGCTCTGCGTGCTGCTCATTCATACGAAGAGGCGGCTTACGGGTTGGTTCCGACGAGGATTGTGCACGACCGTGCGGGCCTTGGCCGGGTGGGGGATTTGCCGCGGGCGGTGTCTCCGGCGACCTTCGTTGGCCGGATCAAGAAGGCCCTTGGCCTGCCGATGGTTGAAGTTGTGGGCCAGCCGAAGAAGCGCATAAGGCGTGTGGCCCTGGTGTGCGGCGGCGGGGGCAGCCTGTGGCGAGCGGCCCGGGCTACGGGTGCCGACTTGTTCTTGACTGGCGAAATGAAGCACAACGAGCGGGCCGAATGCGCCGATGCCGGCTTTGCAGCGATTGTTGCCGGGCACTATGCCACGGAGCATCTGGCGGTCGAGGGGCTGGCTGAATTGCTGGGCAAGGCCTTGCCGCGAGAGGTCCGCGTGCGGCAAAGTCGGCGCGAAACCGATCCTACAAGCTGGCTCTGACGGGCCGTCCGGCGAGCTGCCCGGCGGAGTGAAGAATCGGTTTTTTCGGAACCATTAACTGCGTGCTGCGTTATACTTACAGTGCGGCGGCATGCTTGGGGAAGCATGATCAGAGCCGATGGTCCGCGCCGGCAAAGCCGTCAGTCGGAGCAGTCCTTGATAATCAGACGCAAGCGGACCCTCATGGTATCCGCCCTTTTTGCTGCGCAGCTCAGGTGGCCGAGGCAAAGGCTGTGGCCAGGCGACCGAATCCGGGAGATGCAGACTCGCGACAGAATGGAGCCCTTATGATACGTACATTCCGCACAACTTTCTGCCGGCCCGGCAGGCGACTGGTACTGGTTATGGTTGCCGCCATGGTAATGGTCCTGAGTTCGGTTGCTCCGGCCTCGGGGCAGGACGTAACGGCCGAGCAGGTTGATGCAGCCATTGATCGCGGTGTGGAATATCTGCTGGGGCGTCAGCGCGACAACGGGCAGTGGTCGGGCCACGATTACAGCAAGCCTTTGCCGGATACGGTGCGCTATCCGGGCCAGGACGAAGTGGTAGCCATGGCTGCCCTGGCTTATGCCGAGCGGTCGTTGAAGAATCCGAAGGTCAAGGCGGGTTTCGATGCCCTGCTTCAACTTCCGCTGGAGAAGACTTACACGCTTGGCGTGCGGATGATTGCCGTGGCGGAGTTTTATCGTCACGAGAAGGACGAGCGACAGCGGGCCCTGATGCGCGTGTCGCTTCAGCGCGACGCCCAGAAGTTGCTGAGCATTCAACTCAGGCATGGCGCCTGGTTTTACAACGAGACGAAGAACCAGAACGTGTGGTGCTTTTCGAATACTCAGATAGCCATTCTGGGTCTGCAGCAGGCGGTGTCGTGCGGAGTTGAACTGCCGGCCGAGCCGATCCGCAGAGTTCAGGAGCTTTACCTGGCCAAGCAGCGCGACGATGGTGGCTGGAACTACGGACGGCCGGGAGCCAATTGGGAAAACAAGCCCAGCTATGGCTCGATGACTGCCGCCGGCGTGGCCAGCCTGCTGCTGACGCGCGACATGCTGAACCCCGGCGCGGGCTGCCCGTGCAGTGGCACGTCTTCGCGGCCATCGCGCGACCCGCGGGTGGACCAGGCCATCCAGCGTGGCATGGAGTGGCTGGGCAACGAGTTCAGGGCCAGCACCAATCCGGGCAAAGGCAGCAGTGGGCATGCAGGCGTGCCCTACTGGCTGTATGCCGCCGAGCGCGTGGGCATTGCCACGGGCATCAAGTACTTTGGCGAGCACGACTGGTATGGCGAGGGCGCCGCACAGCTCCTCAGCAAGCAGCGCAGCGACGGCTCGTGGGGCTCGATGGCCGACACCATGTTCAGTATGCTCTTTCTGGTCAAGGGCCGCGGGCCAATTCTGATGAACAAGCTGATGTACGACGGGCCGTGGGACCAGCACCCGCACGACATGGCCAACCTTTGCCAGTACGTGGGCGAGGCCAAGGAGCAGCAGTTCAACTGGCAGGTGATTCATCTGGGTCTGCCGGTTGAGGAATGGCACGACGCGCCGGTACTATTCATTTCGACCGAGCAACCGATTGAGCTGTCGGCCGAGCAGAAGCAGAAGCTGCGGGCCTACACCGATTCGGGCGGCACGATTCTGGTCGAAGCCTCGTGCAGCAATCGCTCGGCGCAGCTGTGGTGGAACGAGCTGTTCAAAGAGGTGTGGCCCGAATTTGAGATGAGCCGCGTTGGTAAGGATCATCCGGTCTGGAAGGCCGACTTGCAGATAACCGGCCGCACTCCGGTGCTGATGGGCATGAACGACGGTCTGCGGACCATCATCTTTTATTCGCCGAGCGATATCTCCTGCCAGTTGCATCTGAACCAGCGCACCCGCAACAAGCCACTCTTCGACCTGGGCAACAACCTTTACGCCTACACGACGGACCGCGGCAAGTTGCGGACGCGGCTGAGCGGGCGTAATATCGAGCATGGTCAACAGTACGCCGACCAGTTTCTGGAGCGTGGCTGGGAGCGGCAGGAGCTTAAGGTTGTCAGGCTGAAACACAACGGCGACTGGACGCTGGGTCGGCATTATCGGCAGTGGCAGGTGCTTGGCGAGCGGCTGAAGGAAAAGGCCCAGGTGCAGTTGACAATGGCCGATGAGGCGGTGGCCGCGGGCAAGGATGTTGCGGCCGATGTTGACGTTGTGTACATAAGCGGGCGGCGCGGCTTCGGCCTGCCGCGCGATGGCCAGAAATGGCTGAAGGAATTTACCGATAACGGTGGCCTGATAGTGGCCGACGCGGTCATGGGCGGCGAGGATTTTGATACTGCCTTCCGGGCCGAGATTGCCAAGGCCGGGCTTGTGCTGCGGAATCTTGGCGCGGATCATGCGTTGCTGAGCGGCGAGTTCGGCGAGGGTCGAGGCTACAAGATTGGCGACGTGGAATTCACTTATAACCTGCGGCGGGAGCGAATCCGCAATTCGCAGCCGGTGCTGGTGGGCATCTTCAGCGGCGACAGGATGGTGGGCGTTTACAGCCCGTTCGACCTGATGTACGCCCAGACCTCGGCCAAGGCCTTCGACAGCCGCGGCTACATGCCGGCCGATGCCGAAGCCATTGCCGCCAACATAGTAATCTGGGCCAGCAGCCAGCCGCGCCCTTGAGCATTCCGCCGGAGGGCATGGTCATCAAATGTCGGCCGACGGGTTCGGACGTTTTTGCCGCGCAAAAAGGAGAGGTAGCAAGATGAGGTACATTACTCTGTTGCTGGCTTTGGTCATAGTGCTGGCGGGCGTGGCTCGTCCGGTGGCGGCCCAGGGCGTTGACATCCCGAAGCCGATGGTGTCGCAGGAAGAGGTGCAGAAGGCCATGGACGGTCTGGTGGCCTACCTTTACAGCATTCAGAACGACCGGGGCGAGTGGGAAGAGGTGGCCGTAGCCGATGACCTGCTGAAGGGCGAGCACGGGGCGAAGAAGCGGCTGGAATATGGCGGCCGCACGGCCCTGGTGGTGCTGGCTCTGCTGTATGCCGGCGAGAAACCAGACGACGAGCGGCTGCAGAAGGCGATCAAGTTCCTGGCCGAGGTCGAGTTGAAAGGCACCTACGCCGTGGGCATCCGGGCCAGCGTCTGGAGCAAGATGAACGACCCGAAGCTGCGTCCGCTGGTCAAGCGCGATGCCGAATGGCTGGTGGAGGCCACCACGGGCACTGATCGGGCGACGAAGAAGGAATACATCTCAGGCGCCTTTGCGTACTCCAAGCCGTACCCTGGCTACTTCGACCATTCCAACACGCAATATGGCGTACTGGGTCTGCGCGATGCCGACATCCGCGGCCTTGAACTGCCGCCACAATACTGGCTGGCGATTCAGGAACACATGATCAAGCAGCAGCAGACCAACGGCGGCTGGGGCTACGGTCGCGACGCCAAGGTGTCCGAGACCTACGGCAACATGACCGTCGGCTGCCTGGCCAACCTTTACATTACGATGGACCGGCTGAGCAAGCAGCACGAGGCAGCATTTGATGGTCGCGTGGCTCGTGGTTGCGGGCGCGTGGCTGTGCCGGAAGCAGTCGACAAGGGCCTGGCCTGGCTGGATCGGAATCTGCCGGTCGACTTCGGCATTAAACCGAAGGAAGAAGGCGACGCACAGACCTATCGCGGCCACGGCATGAACACATATTACCTGTACGGCCTGGAACGTTGCGGTCATGCCAGCGGGCGCAAGACCTTCGGCGGGCTTAACTGGTTCCAGCATGGTGCCAAGTTCCTGATTAACGCCATGGGGGAGCGCGGGCACCTGGCCGGCTACTATGGCAACGAGGTCAACAGCTCCTGGGCTCTGCTCTTTCTGAGCAAGGGCCAGGCCCCCGTCCTTTACAACAAGCTGGACTATGGCAAGCCGGATTGGAATAACGACCCGATGGACATTCCGAACCTTTCGAAGTTCATCGGCGAAGAGCTCGAGATGCGCATCAACCACCAGGTCATCAGCATGGAGGACCCGGTTGAGGAGTGGCTGGACGCTCCGGTGCTGTACATCAGCGGGCATGAGGCGCTGGAATTCACCGATGAGCAGAAGGCGAAGCTGCGGCTTTATACCGATTCGGGCGGCACGGTACTGGCCGAAGCCTGCTGCTCGAACGCCAACTTCATCCGCGGTTTTCAGGCCCTGGCCAGCGAAGTATGGCCCGAGTGGGAATTGCAGATGCTCGACCGGCGTCACCCGGTGCACAGCTTCCAGTACGAGATCAGGGGTCGTCTGCCGCGCATTCAACACATGAACAACGGTTGCCGCAGCTTTGTTTTTCTGGCCATGGAGGACATGAGCTGCGCCTGGCACCAGAATCAGCAGATGCGTTACAAGGCGTACTTCCAGTTTGGCCTTAACCTGGCCCGCTACGCCAGCGACAAACAGCCGCTGCGGAGTCGGCTGGTCTACGTGCCGACGGTGGTGGAAGAGTTGACGGCCCAGGGCAAAACAATCGAGACCCCGGTCGATCTGGCGAAGATTACGGTGGCCGACTGGTCGCTCCCGACGAGCAAGCGCAACACTGACATCAGGGCCATGCGGCACTTGAGCGAGACGCTGAAAGAGGCGGCCAATGTCGAGATGGAACTGGTCAGCATCGAAGATAACAAGCTTGACCGGATAGACGAGGTGCAGGTGATTCATTTGAGCGGGCATGGCGGCTTTGTCGTCAGCGACGAGAACATCGCCCTGCTGAAGGCTTTTGTCGACCGTGGCGGGCTGATCTGGGCCGACCCGCAGTGCGGGCGGGAAGCGTTCAGCAAGTCGCTCGACGAGCTCATTGGTAAGCTGTTCGCCGGCAACCGGCCGCGTCTGGTGTTGCAGACCGACTCGCTGGTGACCGGCAAGGGCCTGCCGCGAGCGGGCTTCGACGTAGCCCAGGTGGCTTACAAGCAATCGCTGCAGATGAAGGAGAATCGGCCGTCGCTGCTGGAGGTACAGAAGGACGGGCGGCGAGTCATGGTTTTCAGCAAGTACGACCTGACCTGCGGCATGGACGGCCACAATTGCGCCAACTGCATGGGTCCGCAGCGTAACGACGCCCTGAAGATTGCTGCCAATATTGTTATCTCGGCACTGCCGAAGGGCGAGGCAGGGGCTGCGGACGATTGGGAGCAATAGCGTCTGGCGTGGGAGTGCCTCACTTTGCGGGACGCCGAAGTCGCGACCAAAGTGTAACACCTGCCGCACACCCGACAGCAGAACTTGAACAGACCGTGCCGCCGCGGAGAGCAGAATCCGCCGATGGCACGGTCTTTTTCTGATCCGCGTGGCGGTCTTCGCTTAGTGCGCATCATCAATTCGGCGGCCGGTACCATGAAGGCCGAACCTTCTGCCACTGCCGGGACCATCTTCCCCCTACCGTCACTCCATCATCTGCATTATAGTGGCAGTTGGCATGGCCACGGGCCGGACGATTCTGGAATTCGGCCGTCGGCCGCATTCATGCAAGCTATCGCAGGTTGAGGATTACGCTTATGACTACCGACACGCGAACGCTGGAATGGCTCGTGATGACTCACCCGCAGATGGTCTCCGACATAATCGACACAATCGACACCGAGGATGCGGAAATGGACGAGCTGCGCACCGCCCTTGAAATCGGAGACGACCTGGCCGCCTGCCGGTCGCTTCTGGATTTCTACCGGCAGAGGCCGATGCCCTTTTTCTCGGGCCGGCGGCCGATCTCGGCGCCCTTCCCGCACGCCGAGGAGGCTGACGACATTCTTGACGATCAGCTGACGCTGTACGAAGTCCGCGGGCACATTCCGCGCCGCAGCGATGGCGGATGGCAGTGGGACTACAACGGTCCGGAGGGCGATCGCGAATGGGGCTGGGGTCTTAATCGGCATTACCATCTGGCCACGCTCTACAATGCCTGGCTAAGGAGCGGGCGGCGGGCCTACTTGCGGCGCCTGGACGAGCAATTGCGCGACTGGATCCTGAACTGCCCGTATCCGGGCCAGAAGTCGAACTCGCCGATGTGGCGCGGGCTGGAGGTCTTCTCCCGGCTGCGCATATGGGCCGAGCTGTTTCACCGCCTCATCGGCCATCCGGATTTCAGCCCCTCCACGCTGGCCTTGATGCTCTACAGCATTCCGCAGCACGCCGATTACCTGGAGCACTTTCACGCCGCCGGCGGCAACTGGATTACCATGGAGATGAACGGCCTGGCGATTGCCGCCACGGCCTGGCCGCAATACCTGCTGGCCCCGCAATGGATAGAATACGCCGAAGAGCAGATGTTGCCGCAAATCGATCTGCAGGTCTATCCGGACGGCACTCAAAAGGAGCTGACCAGCAGCTACCATCACGTGGCCCTGATGAACTTCGAGAGTTTTGCCGAGGTGGTGCGGGCCTCGGGCAGTAACGTCAGCGAGGCCTATCAGCAGGCCCTTGTGCGGATGTGGGATTACCTGGCCCGCAGCATGCGGCCGGGCGGCTTCGGGCCGCTGAACAACGACAGCGATTACAGCGACTATCGCACCCGGGTGGTGGCCGCGGCCAAGCGCTACGAGCGGCCCGACTGGCTGTGGTACGCTACGCGGGGTCGGCAGGGTGCTCCCCCGCAGGGGCCATCGCCTTCGGCAATTTTTCCGTGGGCCGGCCAACTTATCATGCGCAGCGGCCCCCAAGGCAACGACCATTGGGCCTTCTTCGACGCGGGGCCGCTGGGCATCGGCCATTGGCACTACGACAAGCTGCACCTGTCGGTCAGGTGTGGCGGACGCGATGTGCTGGTTGACAGCGGGCGCTACACCTACGTGCAGGGGCAGTGGCGCGATTACTTTATCGGCACGGCCGGCCACAACACCATTCTGCTGGATGGTTGCCCGCAGCAGGCCGAGGCCAGGGAGGTTGACGAGCCGCTGAGCGAAGCCGACTATCAGCTTGCCGGCGGCTTCGACTTTATCCGCTCCACCTTCGATGCCGGTTACCAGGGGCTGCACGGTACTGCCGCCCACACGCGGGCGGTGGTCTACCTGCGCGGCAGCGGCTGGATTGTGCTGGACCGCATCCGCACCGACCGGCAGCGGACCATTGAGGTGCTCTGGCACTTCCACCCGGATTGCACGGTGGCCCTCGATGGCCAGCAGGTAAGCAGTGTTGACGCCCGCAAGGGCAACCTGAGGATAACCCCGCTGCGAATGGCCGGCGAGACGGCCCGCCCGGCACTGGTGGCCGGCAGCGCCGCCAGCACCAGCGTAATGGCCGGGCACATCGGGCCGCAGTGGGCGGTGTCGCTGATTCGCGGGCAGGTGGAGCCGGAGATACAGGGATGGTACAGCCGCTGCTACGGCCTGAAGACTCCCAGCACTTGCGCGGGCTTCAGGGCCACGGTCGATGGCGACGTCACCTTCGGCTGGCTGCTGACACCGGGCCGCAACACGCCGCCGCGACCGGTCCAAGCCGACCTCACCTTGCGCGAGGCCGATACTCTGGCCATGGTAACCGTGGAATGGCCGGAGCACCCGGCGCGAACCATCCGCATTCCGTTGATAGCCGGCAAGGCCGAAATAGTGGAATGACGCTTCAGCTGATGCCCGAGCCGTCCGCGCAGCTGATGCGCCCAAAGCTGCCTTGAGATTGATGCGCAACTGGCACGCTCATTCCGTCGCGGGCCGGGTCTCCAGCACCCTGCGTGCGTAGCGGCGAACATAGGCGCGTTCATCAGTAAGATACTTTTCGGCCACTTCCGGCGCCGGTTGACCAATGCGGGCCAGGGCCTCGGCGGCAGCCAGGTCCAGTTGCCAGCGCGAATCGTCGGTCACAAACTTTTTGCCAAGAGCCGGGTGCGAAGCGATGGGCCGCTCGAGGTCGATGTCGTCGCGCTCCAGCAGGGCTCGCAAGGCATCCGCGGCAGCGGCCTCGCCGATGCGTCCCAAGGCCCGGGCCGAAGCCACAAGAGCGGCCGGCGGAGCGTCCTTATCCACCAGCACCTTGCTCAGGACCGGCACGGCCTCTTTATCGCCGATGCGGCCCAGCATGGTGATGGCGCCATGCCATTGCGGCGCTGCTGCACGGGCCTCGCTCTTGTTGTCGCGACGCTCGATGACTGCCGCCCGCAGCTCGGCGGCTCCCGAGGCATCGCCGGTCATGGCCAGGGCCACGGCCGACCAGTAACGCTCGGCCGGCAGATTCGAGCCCAGCTTCTGACGCACTGCTGGCAGGGCCTCGCCATGATCAAAAACCAGTTGCCACAGGGCCTGCCCGTCGCCCGCCGGACCTGCCTCGGTAAGCTCCTGCGACGGCCGACTAAGCAGAGCAGGCTTCGGCCGCTGGCTCACCTCCAGCGAGCCAGTTTTGCGCAGCTCGTCCTGCACGGCGGCAATGTCGATTTCGCGCAGCCCCAGGCCCTGCCTGGCAGCCATGGCCGCGGCAATGCCGGCCGCCTCGCCTGTCCGCTGCAGATCGCGCTGCATGCGCAGCTGATAGCTGGCGTCCTGCGTGACAGCCAGCGCCCGGCAGGGCACCAGCAGCCCCTCAATGCCCTTCGGCAGCAGGGCCCGGTATGGTATCTCGCAGCCATACTTGGTGTGCCACTGCCCGAGCATCCAGACCCACAAGGCCCCCAGGTCCGACTCGTTCTCGTAATCCCGCGCGTGGTTGTCGAAGTTGCTCGCGGCATAGGCCACGACGTCCGGAAAGGTCTGCCCGCGAATCTGATCCAGCAGAGTTATCTGATAATCGCCGATGATCTGCCGGCCCTGCCTGAGGCCCAGGTGCGGGGCGATATAAGTCCAGCGATTGTCGTCGCTCCAGCGGTCCTTGCGCAGGTGCTTGAGGCCGAGTTGCCGGGCGCGGGTCAGGTCGGTAATGTCGTCCGGGTCGCAGAAGCCGGCGTCGAAGTTGACGATGACCATCTTCGGCCGGTCGATGCCCGCGCCCGGCGCGTCGCGGTTGATCAGGTAATCTTCCGTCACCGCGGCCAGCCGCCCGCAACTCTGGCTGAAGGCGTGCATCAGGCCATCGCCGTCGCGCCCCATGTTGAACTGTGCCCCGGCCATGGCTGCCAGGTCGCCGTCGCCCGTGGCATCAATGAACACCTTGCCATGGAATACCTGCATGCCTGCCGGATCAGCCGCCAGCACCGCCGACAGTCGCTGCCCGGCGCTGGCCGGCCGGGCCGGGTGCCTGCGGGCGACAGTGCCGTGATTCAGAGCCTCGTCCTCAACCTTCTCGCTGATAGCACCGGTCATGATGGCGTCGAAGACCAGATGTACGCCGGCCTCCAGGGCCATCTGCAGCAGGACGATTTTTTTGGCGTCCGGATGCCAGCCGGCCAGCAACCCTTCGCTGGAGCGGCCGACAATGTCGGCATGGCCCACAAAGAGCGAGGCCATTTCTTCGGTCCGCCGGTCAACCTCGTCCTGCATTCCGCCGGAGATTCCGTGATAGTAATGATGGATGCCGCCACCGGTGCCCATGCCGCCCAGGTAGGTCATGGTCTCCAACAATACGACGCTGGCGCCCTGGCGACCGGCAGCAATTGCTGCCAGCGGTCCGGCCGTGCCTCCGCCGACGACCACCACGTCGGCCTCGCGGTGCGGCGGCTTCGGCAGCAGCGAGCCGACCGATGCCCTGGTGCAGACGGTTGACGGGGCCCAGGCTTCGGCCGCACGACGACCAGCCGCCTCACCGAGTGCGAGCCGTCCGGGGATTGAATTCGCCGCGCCCTGGCCATCGGCCGCGCCGGCTCCGGGATGAGCGACCATGAATCTGCCGCCCATATCCTGCGGCGGTGCTGCCAGTTGATGCGTGGGCGCGGTGGGCATGATTTGCGGGCTGATGGCGCTGACCAGTGCCAGCCGCAGCGACTCGTGCCGGCGCAGGACTTCGAGCACCTCGGGCACGGCCAGGTAGGCTTCGGTAATATTCAGGCTGTCGACACGGAAGCTGATGCGAGCCTCGCCACCAAAGACCGCCGGCCAGACGGTGACGCCACTGGCCCGGCCGACGTTGCCAAGCTCCAAAGGCCCATCGGGCGATTGTGGCAGGCAGTTGAGCATGATCGACATTTCGCCGCCGGTGCTCGCGGCCTGTTGCACCGATGCGCCAAGCTCCCGCGCCAGCAGCATGTTATCCGTGGCATCGACGAGCAGGTCGCAGGTCAGCAGGTGCTGCCCGCTCTTGCCGCCAACGAGCAGGCCGCACAGTCGTCCGTCTTCGGCCACCGGAGCCAGCGGAACCGCGCCCAGCAGCAGCTCAACGCCCGCCTCCTCGGCCATCTGGAAAATCTCGAGCTCGGCCGCGGCCGGCGATACAAAGCCGTTGCGGGCGGCGCCTTTGGCTTCAAGGCGGCCGTAAAGCTCCTCGGCCAGAGGCCCCTGCCCCAGCTGCGCCTGGAAGGCCCAGCTTACCTCCCAGCCAATAGTCGCCCGCCGATCGACCAGCAGAACCTGCCGCCCCGCCCGCCGGGCGGCCATGGCCGCAGCCCAGCCGCAAAGCCCGCCGCCCGCAACAACCACCTCGTGCCGCCGCTCAAACACGTCGTATGCCATTACCCGAAGCTCCTAAGCCTGATATTTCCTGACCATATCCTGCAACTCCGCGCCGATCTGCTGACGCAAATCGGCCGGGGCAAGAACCTCCACGTGCCGCCCGAACGACAGCACCCAACTTTTCAGCTCGGTGGTATCGCCCAGCACATAACTGACGATGACCGAGCCGTCCGCCTGCGTCTCCAACTTCTGACTGCTGTGCCAGCGCTTTTCGCGCACGCTGTTGGCCGCCTCCGGACCGATCCGCAGGCGCACGCGCACGGGCGAGCCCGACTGAAAAATGCCGAAGCTGTGCTCGTACAGGCTGGCCAGATCGAACTCGTCGGGCCGGGCAAAGGCATCGGCCTGAACCTCGGCCGAATGCATGCGGTCCACCTTGAAGGTGCGCAGCTGGTCGACCTCCGGAACGTGGCCCACCAGGTACAGCGAGTTATGGAAATAGACCAGCCCGTAAGGGTGCAGCAGCCAGTGACGGGCCTCGCCAAGGGCGCTCTGGTAACCAATCTGTAGTGCCCGCTCGTCTTCGCAGGCTATGCTGCAGCAATCGATGATTTCCTCCTTGGAGGAGTAGTCGGTAAGTTGCGGCATGTGCACGTAGAGCACGTCGGTGAGGCGCTGAAAATAGGCCAGGGCCGACGGCTTGAACATGCTGCGGGCCTTCTCGATGCAGGTGCGGATGCCCTCGGCAAACTGCGTGCCGGCCAGCGGGCGCAGCAGTTCGCG
>JAWLHX010000065.1:0-20269 GCA_041690105.1 Phycisphaerae bacterium | reverse complement strand
GCTGACCTCTAACTCTGCCGCCGTTGCCGTTGCCGTTGTTGTGGCCGTTGTCTTGGCCGTTGTCGTTCTAAAGCCCCCGGCACTCAAGATTATGCACCAACGGTTTTTTGTTTCTGCTTTAGTAGTCTGATTCGTCTGCTGGCGTCGAGGCAGAGCTTGGCGGCAACCCAGGAAGCGACGCGAGCAGGTCGGCGGACCCAGGCCGGCAGTGGGCCAAGGCCACCGGCGAAACAGGTGGCTTGTCCGAAGGAGCGTTCGATGGTAGTGCGGACAGCCATCAGGTGCTGTCCGGCCTCGGTCTGCAGCAGGCGAAAGGCAGTTAAGCGTTGTGGAGCGTGACGGCGATGGCCTAGGTTTTTGGCCTTGCGTTTAGACTGAGCGATGAGCTGGACCTGCTGTTCGGCTGCGGCATAATAGAGGTGATTTTTATCGTATTCGGCGTCGCCCAGCAGACAGCTTCCCTTGGCGGCAGGCAGAAGGAGAACGGCTTGGTGGTGTTCGCAGATATTCATCGGCCCCAGTCGCCAATCATCGATGGCGCCGCTCTCATCTACCAGGCAGACGAGTTTGTAGCCGCGCAGGACGGTTCCGGCACCATGGCCGAACTTGGCATCGCGATCCTTGCTGCAGCCGCCGACTGGCAAGGGTTTACCGTCGACGAACTTCAGCAGACTGCGGGGCAGTTGATCGCGGAGGGCGGCGTAGAGGCGGGCCAGCAGTTGCTGGACGGCAACAGTCCGCAGTCTGCGGCTCATCTGCGACTGGCTTGGCCGTGGGCGGCGTCGCAGGTGGATGGGCCAGTTGTCGGCTTTACAGGCCCAATAGGTCGGACGATCATGAATGACAGCCCAGAGGTAGACCTCCAGGATGCATTTGTCATCGTAGGCGAATCGCCTGTTGACGGTTGGCGGCAAGGCCTTCAAGACCTGACAAACATCACGGTACAGTTCGCGTTCCATATCTGTTCTCCTGGTGAAAGTGACCGGAGTACAGTATGGGCGCGAACTTCTTATAGCGCAAGTATTTAAATACGATGGCGCATAATCTTGAGTGCCGGGGGCTTTAGAACGGCAGCGGCAACGGCAGAAGAAACAGCATCCCCGGCAGTGCCGGGGGCTTTAGAACGACAGCAGCAACGGCAGGAGGCTTCGGCGGGGAAGTGGCAGCGGGCGGTGGAATTGGGGCTGCATCATTGGGCGGCAGTTGGTGCTTGTATTTTCAGCAATGGCGGCTAGAATGTTTGCCTTGCCCGGGAGCTTTCTCTAACTATTGGAGGATCCTGAAAGAGCAGTGCCAGACGGATGCGTTCCCGATTTTCGGTCTTGTGCGGTTCATGTCCCGATGAACCAGCCGGTTGACCGGAATTTCGCGTCCAACGCCTTCTTCTGCCTGTCCTGACGGTGCCGTTCGACTGAACGGCTCGCAGCACTTTGTTTCGTTCCTGGGTATGTGCCTGCGCGTTTTGGGTGGCGACGGTCGTTAGCGTAATCCTGGTTCCCACAGGACCGTCGCTGGTAAATAATGAGGCAGCAGCATCACAGGAAACGGAGCAAAAAATGTCCAGCCAATTTGTAGACAGTATTATGGAGAAGGTGGTCGCTCGCAATCCCGGCGAGGCCGAATTCCACCAGGCAGTGCACGAGGTCATGGAGAGCATCGAGCCGGTCGTCGAGCGCGAGCCGGCCCTGATGAAGGCCGCCATTCCGCAGCGAATTGTCGAACCCGACCGCCAGATCATGTTCCGCGTGCCGTGGGTTGATGACAAGGGCGAGGTCCATGTCAACCGTGGTTTCCGCGTGCAGTTCAACAATGCCATCGGGCCGTACAAGGGCGGATTGCGTTTTCACCCCTCGGTCAATCTCGGCATCATCAAATTTCTTGGCTTCGAGCAGATTTTCAAGAACGCCCTGACGACTACCCCCATCGGTGGCGGCAAGGGCGGGTCGGACTTCGACCCCAAGGGCAAGAGCGACCTGGAGATCATGAACTTCTGCCAGAGCTTCATGCGCGAGCTGTTCCGCCACATAGGCCCTGACGTTGACGTACCGGCCGGCGACATTGGCGTGGGCGGTCGCGAAATCGGCTACCTTTACGGCATGTACAAGAAGATCACCAACGAGTTTACCGGCGTGCTGACCGGCAAGGGCATTGGCTGGGGCGGCTCGCTGGTGCGTACTCAGGCCACCGGCTACGGGCTGGTTTACTTCACCAGCCGCATGCTCGAAGCTCGCAACCAGAGCTGGGAAGGCAAGAAGGTTGTCATCAGCGGCTCGGGCAACGTTGCCATTTACGCGGCCGAAAAGGCCACCAAGCTCGGTGCCCGGGTAATTGCCATGAGCGATTCCAGCGGCTACGTGGTTGACGAAGAGGGCATTAACCTGGCCTCGCTGCAGCACCTGAAGGAAGTTCGCCGCGAGCGTATCCGCAGCTACGTTGACGAGCATCCGCGGGCCAGCTTTGTGGATAACTGGCGCGACATCTGGAACGTGCCCTGCGACATCGCCCTGCCCAGCGCCACGCAGAACGAGCTTGACGGCAAGGCGGCCGAAACTCTGGTGCGTAATGGCTGCATTGCGGTGGCCGAAGGTGCCAACATGCCGTCGACTCCGGAAGCGGTCAAGGTCTTCCTGGATAACAACGTCAGCTTCGGTCCGGCCAAGGCAGCCAACGCCGGCGGCGTAGCCACCAGTGCCCTGGAGATGAGCCAGAACAGCATGCGAATGAACTGGAGCTTTGCTGAAGTTGACCAGAAGCTGCAGGACATCATGAGCAACATTTTCGAGCAGTGCAACTGTGCGGCCGAGGCTTACGGCATGAAGGGCAACCTGGTGGCCGGTGCCAACATCGGCGGTTTCCTGAAGGTTTCCGAAGCCATGCTGGCCCAGGGCGTACTGTAAGAGGCAGCAGGATAGCAGTCATCAATGAGCGAGTTCTGAAGGCCAGGCGGCAGCCCTGGTGCACCTGGCCTTCAGGTCGCTTGCTCGCCGCAGGCGGGAAGATGTTGCAGTCGGCCTGAGGGTGGCTATAATCGGCCGCAAGAGGAAAAAGAAAGCCCGGCTCCTGTGGAGTCGGGCAGCGTCTGAGTCGCCAAGGTTCGCTGTGCCCGGGCGCAGCACCGGCAGCGGCTCGGCTGGACAGCGGGGGGTCACCGGGAACGGCTCCCCGCTTATTTTTTGTCGTGCTGCAACCAGTCTTGTTGTCACATGGCCGGTTAGGGCGGGGCGACGGCGAGCGGCCTTTTCAGGATAATCCCACGATATTTCCATCGGCGTCGATGTCGATGTTCTGGCCGGCCGGCTTGCTTGGCAGGCCGGGCATGGTGCGCATTTCGCCCAGCAGTGGGTAGAGGAAGCCGGCCCCGGCGCTGGCCCTGATTTCGCGGACCGAGACCTTGAAGCCGCTGGGCCGCCCCTTGAGAGTCGGATCGTGCGACAGCGAGAGGTGCGTCTTGGCCATGCAGATGGGCAGTTTGTCGAGACCCTGCTCGGTGTAGCGATCCATCTCGTTGCGAGCCTGGGAGGTAAAGGTGACGCCGTCGGCTCCGTACATTTCGCGGGCGATGGTTTCGATCTTCCGCCTGATGGGCCAGTCGAGCTCGTAGAGGAAGCGGAAATCGTCCGGCTGGCATTTATCGGCGGCCGCCACCACGGCTTCGGCCAGTTCGGCTCCGCCCTCGCCGCCCCGGGCCCAGACATCGCTGACCACGGCCGCCTCGGCTCCGGCGGCCATGGCTCGCCGGTTGACAAGCTCGACCTCGGCCGGGTGGTCGGTGTCGAACCTGTTCAGTGCCACTACGACCAGCACGCCATGCTTGCGGGCGTTCTCGATCTGCTTATCCAGGTTGGCGCAGCCCATATCCAGCGACTCCAGATCCTCGGCCAGCAGCTTCGGGTCCAGCGGCTTGCCGGCCACGACTTTGAAGCGGCCCGAATGCATCTTAAGGGCCCGGATGGTAGCCACCAGCACCACGCAACTGGGCCTCAGCCCACTCAGGCGGCACTTGATGTTAAAGAACTTCTCCATGCCGATGTCGGCCCCGAAGCCGCTCTCGGTCACCACGTAATCGGCCAGCCGCAGGGCTATCTGGTCGGCAATAATCGAACTGTTGCCGTGGGCGATGTTGGCAAAGGGGCCGGCGTGGACAAAAACGGGCGTGCCGGCCAGGGTCTGCATGAGCGTGGGCTTGATGGCCTCGCGCATGATGACGGCCATGGCTCCGCCAACTTTCAGGTCGTCGCAGGTGACCGGGGCGCCGTAAGCGGTGCGGGCGATGATCATGCGTCCGAGCCTTTGCCGCATGTCCTGCAAATCGGAGGCCAGGGCGAGAATAGCCATGACCTCGCTGGCCGGCGAGATATCGAAGCCCGACCGGCGGACGCCGCTGGTGGAGAGGCCGACGATAATATCTTCCAGCCCCCAGCGGTCGTTTATGTCCAGCACGCGGCGGATGGTGCGGACGCTGGCGTCGATGTTCAGCTGGTTGCCGTGATGTATGTGAGCGTCGACGAAAGCGGCGGCCAGGTTATGAGCCATGGTCACGGCGTGCATGTCGCCGGTCAGGTGCAGGTTGAAGTCTTCCATGGGAATGACCTGGCTGTAACCGCCGCCGGCCGCCCCGCCTTTTATGCCGAAGACCGGCCCCAGCGAAGGTTGCCGGATGCAGGTGAAAACTTTGCGGCCAATGTGCGACAGGGCCTGCGAAAGGCCGATGGTCGTTACCGTCTTGCCCTCGCCGAGCGGCGTGGGTGTGATGGCCGTGACGTCAATGTACTTGCCGACGGGACGGTCGCGCAGGCGGTCGAGAATAGACAGATTGACCTTGGCCTTGTAGCGGCCGTAATTGTCCAGTTCCTGCGGCTCGATGCCAGCCTCGGCGGCAATTTCGCTGATGTCGCGACATGTGGCAGCGCGGGCGATTTCAAGGTCACTCTTCATGTGCGGCTCTCTCCGTTCGGCGAATCGTTCGTATCGGGCCGGGCCTGTGCCCGCGGCCGATGTGACAGGAAGAAACACCAGTACGCAGATTAAAGTGTACCCATGGTGCCGGGTGGCGGCGTGTGCCTTGAATCACAACAAAAGAAAATTTGTTGCCCGGGTGAGGGCGGGCCAGTGGCGCCCGCGCAGCGGAGGCGCTTGCGGGCGGATGACGGGTGGCTGTAGTCAGCTGGAGGAGCGGCGGGCGTGGACGACGCGCGGGTGGCCGCCGAGGTCCTTGCGCAGTTCGACCAGCTCCAGGCCGGGTGTGTTCTGCACCAGATCGCGTACGGCTGGGCCCTGCTGGTAGCCGATTTCCATCAGCAGGTGGCCGTCGCGTCGCAGATGGCCGGGGGCGCCGGCGAGGATCTGCTCGATGATCTCCTGCCCGCTGTCGCCGGAGATAAGGGCCTGGCGGGGCTCGTGATCGCGGACTTCGGGCATCAGCTCGCCAAGCTCGCCCTGGCTGATGTACGGCGGGTTACAGGTGATGAGGTCGAAGGTTTGCTCCTCGGGCGGGAGGCTGTCCAGGGCGCTCCACAGGTCGCCGGCCAGCAGGGTGAGGCGCTCGTTGACGTCTGCAGCGGCGGCGTTCTCGCCGGCCACGGCCAGGGCCTCGGTCGAAATATCGGTGGCCCAGACCCGCACCGAGGGGCACTCGGCCGCTATGGCTATGGCTATGCAGCCGCTGCCGGTACACAAATCGAGCACCCTTGCCTCGGCAGGCAAAGCGGGCGGCTCATTCTGCGGGGCGGCCTGGCCAGCAGAGTCGGCACCAATTGCAGCGGAATCGCCCGGTGTGGCGGAATCGTCGCCGGACTCGGGACTGGGTTCGGCGCTGGGCGCGGCTGCGGCCTGGTCGGGGGCCGGTTCCTGGTCGGCATAAGGCTCGGGCTGGCCGCCGCGGAGATCGACGAACTGTCCGCGCTGGAAAGCCCAGTCGGCCTTTCGACGCGGTTTCAGCAGGGCCAGTGCCTCGTCGACCACCAGTTCGGTCTCGGGTCGCGGTATCAGCACGGCCGGCGTAACCTTCAGCTTGAGGTGACGAAAATGGGCATATCCGAGCAGGTATTGTGTGGGCACGTGGCGGGCCCGCTGGCGGACGAGTTCGCGGAACTGGCTGAGGGCCGGTTCGGCGACCTCTTCCTGAAAACGCACGTAGAGCTGGATTCGCTCCACGCCGAGAGCATGGGCCAGCAGCAATTCGGCCTCGAGCCGGGCATCGTCTATGCCGCGCGACTCGAAGAATTTACGCGTCCATTCAATCAGGCGACCGCTAGTCCATGGGCCGCCAGTCTGTTCTTGCTCGCTCACCTGAGCCAGTCCCTTTCTGTTTCGCCGCACATCAGCCGGGCGAGATAATTCTGAGCATCGGCTTGTAGTTCGGGGATGTTGTAACCTTATCGCCAGCAGTCTGCAAACCAAAACACATGCGGGGTGCGGTTATGGTTTGCGGTTATGGCCTGACGGTAGTTGCCTTGGTAGTTTAAGCGCCCGGCACTGCCTCGGGGGATAAGTTGTTGTTTTTGTTGCTTTTGAGAGCGTGCCGGGGCTGGCTGTGCGGGTAGGGCGAGTTGTTGATCTTCTGGCGGCTCGATCCCCCGGCAGTGCCGGGGGCTTCAACGGCAACGGCAGAAGCAAACGGCAACGGCGACACCCTCACCTGTCTCCGCTTCGCGGAGACATCCTCTCCCTCAAGGGAGAGGGGTTAGCGGCAACGGCTTTTGCCGTTACCCTTCCCCCTTGACGGGGGAAGGTGGCCCGCAGGGCCGGATGAGGGTGGGCTTTGGCTTGCAGAAATGGCGAGGAGTTTTCCGTGCTGCGTCACCCTCACCTGTCTCCGCTTCGCGGAGACAGCCTCTCCCTCAAGCCCTTCCGGCTCAGGGAGGGTGAAAGGGGTTATCAGCCGACGGCTGGTAGTGGTACTTCGCCTTGGCCGTCGTTTTCGGCAATTCGGGCGGTTAGTTCGGCCAGTTGCTCGATGAACTTTGCGGTGCGGTCGAGCATGCCGGGCAGGGCGGTGCGTTGGATAACGTAATCGTCCTGGCCCCATTTGCGGGGGTCTTCTTTGTGACGGACTCGTCCCCAGTCGGTTTCGGCAATGCGGGCTGAGCGGCGGGCGTCGCGGGCGGCCTCCTTGAGCAGTCCGGCCAGTTGTTCGGCGAAGTGGCGGGCGGATAGTCCGTCGCCCTTTGCCAGTGCGTCCTGCCGCAGGCCATTGAGAGCGGCGGCATCCTGCCAGACGTGGAATCGTCCGAGCAGTTCTTCCTGAATGGCGGCGGCCACTATCCACATATCGTATTCGCGCTTTCGCAGGCTGATGCGGCTGCGACCTGCCTCCAGTTGCTGCCTAGCGGCCTCGATACGCGAGCGCAACTGGGCGGCCTGTTCGACATCGGCCGAACTGAGGCTGTGCTGGTGGGCCGGGCCGTCTTCCACAAGTACCTTGCGGAACATCTGCATACCGGGTGCAGCTTCGTGCAGATCGCGCAGTGCCCGGGCAATTTTCGGCGCCTTCAGCAGGCCGTAACTGTCGGCCAGGAATTTCTCGGCCACTCGCTGCTCGTCGGTTGCCGGGTGCTGAAAGAGGGCCGCGGCCAAGGCGATGGCGTAATGCGTCGAGCCTCCCAGTTGTCGTTCGGGGCACCAGACGGTATTCATCAGGCCCAGTTCGCCTTTGTCGCGGTACAGGTTGCTGATGCGGGCGAACTCGCGGAGGTTTCGCAGGTTGCTGGCGTCGGACATGACGGTGGTCATGTAGCGGGCGGCGCTGGGGCAGCCGATAAGCCTGAAGCCCATTTCGGCCAGCCGGGCATGATCTTCGGCAATGGGCGAGCTGGGCGTGTAATAATCCCAATGAGCTACCAGGCAGTCGCGGGGCACGGCAGCGGCAATGGCCTCGTCCTTTACCACGTGGTCGCCCCAGATGATCATGGTTTTGTCCAGATGGGTGACCATGCGGTAGATGGCCAACATGTGGTCGATGAATGGGGCGGCGTCGGGGCGGGCCTGGTCGGTTCCGCTGCGGGCCTCGGTAAACTGGACCTCGTCCAGGCCCACGTGCAGGTAGCGACTGGGGAAAATCTCCGCCACCTCGGTCAGCACGTCGCGCAGAATGTCCAGCGATTCGGGATCGTTGGGCTTTATGGCGTTGAAGTGGCCGCTGCCGCGGAACAGGTGCTTGTACTGCTCAAGGTGTGTGATGTATCGCGTGTGGCCGAGCGATTCGACCTCGGGTATGACTTCGATTCCGTGGCGCTGGCAAAGTCTGATGAGCCGCTCGGTCTCGCCTCGGGTGAGGGCGAAGCGGCTGGCAAGCTCGGGCCGCGAGCGCAACTCCAGGGCGCAGCCCTGGTCATCGGTAAAGTGCCAGAAGAGGGTGTTGACGCCCCAGCCGGCCAGCCGCGGTATGAGCTCCCGGTAATAGGTTTGACGCTCGGTTATGCGGACCACGTCGAGCATTACGGCATTCATCCACGGCTTGTCGTTTCCAGCCATTGTTATCCTCGGCATTTTTTCGTTTACGCTTCGGCGGTGTCACGCAGTCGGCGGTATATGTCGCAGCGCTCGACCAGTTGATCGTGACTGCCAATGTCCACTATTCGCCCGCCCTCCATGACCACGATGCGGTGGGCCAGGCTGATGGTGGAGAGGCGGTGGGCCACGATGAAAACGGTGCGTCCCTCGACAAAACTGTCCAGCGTATCCTGCACCAGCGACTGCGTCTCTTCGTCCAGGGCGCTGGTGGGTTCGTCTAGAATCAGGATCGACGGATTCCGCAATATGGCCCGTGCCAGGGCCAGTCGCTGTCGCTGTCCGCCGGACAACGTGCCGCCCAGCGTGCCTATTTCAGTATCATACCCCTGGGGCAGTTTTTCCACAAACTCCGAAGCATGAGCCAGTTGTATGGCCCGGACGATTTCGTCTCTTGAGAACCTTTCGCTGCGTCCCTCGCGCCTCAGTGCGGCCCGGGCCCCATAGGCCACGTTGTTCAGGATGCTGTCGCTGAAGAGAATCGTGTCCTGGCTGACCAGACCGATCTGATCGCGCAGAGAGCGCAGGGTAACGTCCTGAATATCGGTGCCATCAATGGTAATGCGGCCGCTGGTGGGCATGTAAAAACGCGGCAGCAGGTTGACCAGGGTGGACTTGCCGCAACCGGTGCGTCCGACAATTGCCAGCACCTCGCCGGCGGGCACCTGGAGCTGAATGTCGTGCAGGACGGGGCCCGATTCCTCGGTATAGCTGAAGTTCACGCCTTCGAAGCTGATTTTCTGCTGCATTCGCGGCAATATCAGGCCCTTATTACCGCGGCGCGATTCGCCCTTGGCGTCGACCAGTTCGAAGATGCGTTCGGAGGCGTTGGCGGCCATCTGCAGGCGGCTGCCCACGTTCGAAAGCTTGCGGAGCGGGTCGACTGCTCCGACCATGGCCACGAAGAAGAACATCAGGCTGCGCTGCTGGGCGGCATCTTCGCCCACCAGGTAAGCTCCGATGACCACGGCCACGCTGACGCCGAAGACGCCGATGGTCTCCAGCACGGGGCTGCTTGCCGCCTGCGTCTGGAAGGCCCGCAGCGAATAGCGGAAGTAGCGGCGCGACTCGCGGAAGAAGCGTTTGCGTTCGCGGCCCTCCATGGTATAGGCCTTGACCACCCGCAGGCCGGCCAGGCTCTCCTCCAGCACTCCCAGAATGCTGGCGGCACTGCGCAACTGCTTACGTGTGGCCCGGCGCATGCGGCGGGCGAAGGTATAGACGGCCAGACCGGTTACCGGTCCGATGACCATCATCAGCAGCAGCAGCCGGGTATCAACCTGGGTGGCAGCCATAATTGCCAGCAAGCTCATTGCGACAATCTTCAAGGGCTCGACGACCAGCTTACCGAAGAGCGTCTGTATGCCCTCCTGCAGAGCGAAGGCATCGTGGATGAGCCGGCTGGAGCTTTCGGCCGCCCCGCCGCGGTGGAAGTACTCCAGCGGCAGGCGGATTACCTTGTCGAAGGCCCGATGGCGGATATCCAGCACCGTGCGGCAGGCGACGTAGCTGGCCGAGTAGGTATTAAGGTAGCGGAAGAATGACTTGACGAGCGTGACCACGACCAGGAAGCTCATGATCGCCAGCAGGGCGTCCACCCGATCTTTTGGCATCAGGTCGTAAGCCCAGCGGGCAGGCCCGTAATACCATGTGCCGCGAGCATCCTCGACCATGCCTTCCAGCCCACCGCGAACGGTATCGTAGCCGGGAGGCAGCAGCACCTCGCGGCGCTCGTTATCAAGTCTCAGTCGCTCCTCGGGGCCAACCTGGCGAATGGTGTAACCGTGAGGAATGACCACGACGTCGCGGGTGACCTCCCTACCGTCATCAGTGCTGACAACCTGACGCTGGTCGATCTCGGCGGTGGATTTGCCGCCCAGCAGGAAGTTTACCAGGGGAATGACGGCCGAAAAGCTGGCAAAGTAGAGGCTGGCCACCATGATCGCGCAGAACCACGAGAACAGGATGCGATAACGATAAGGCCAGGCGTACTTTACAGCCCTGAAGAAGCTTCTCAATCTGTGCTCCCGTCAATCGTCTCCAGCCCACCAGGCCGGCAGATTGCGTCTCTTGCCCCCACAACAAGCCAGAAGTATGGCACCCAGCCCCCGGCAATGCAAGCAAAAGGATGGCCGCGAGGCGACGGCAGGGCGCGGGCGATTATAAATGGCGGCCAAGCCATCTTAGCCGCAGCCGTTGCAACCCCTCCCCCTTGACGGGGGAGGTGCCTCGAGCGTTGCTCGGGGCGGTGGGGGTGACGCTGGTGCTGCTGTTGCCTTTGCCTTTGAAGCCCCCGGCACTGCCGGGGGATTGTTTCCGCTTGCCTCACACGCAGTTCGGCAGCTGCAATTTCTTCGTGGCCACCATATCCCCGGGCAATGCCCGGGGCTTTCTTACAAAAACCGGGGCCGGGGAACCTCAGGCGCCGGCGATGCGTTGCAGGCGGGTCGGTTCGCGCTCCAGTTCGGCCTGTACAAAGCGGTGCAGGAGCTGCGACTTGACCTCGGCCATCTGCGGCTCGTTCCAGAGGTTTCGCCGCTCTTCGGGGTCGGTCGTCAGGTCGAACAATTCGCCGTAATCGTGGCCGCGGTAGACGGTCAGCTTGTAACGCTGGGTAACCAGGGTCCGCAGATGGACGGCGCTCGGCTGATGCCGGTTTTCCACCAGGGCATGGTCGCGGGCCGCGTCGCTTCGGCCCCGCCACACGTCCCATTGGCTCAGCCCCTGCATCTGTCCGGGCACCTGCAGGCCGCAGGCCGCCAGCATGGTCGGGCAGAAGTCGATCTGCGATTGCAGGGCGTCGCAGGTTGACCCGGCCGGTATGCGACCCGGGCAGCGGGCCAGCATGGGCAGGCGGATCATGTCTTCGTAATGGAACGGTCCCTTGGCAATAAGGCCGTGCTGACCGAGAAAATGGCCATGGTCGGTGGTAAACAGGATCAGCGTGTTTTCGGCCTGGCCGGTGCGGTCGAGTTCGTCCAGAATGCGGCCAATGTGCTTGTCCATCAGCGAAATCATGCCGTAGTAGGTGGCGATGTTCTGTCGCAGGTCGGCATCCGGGCAGCGATGGCTGTGGAAGCCGTGGTTCCCGTGCCTGGTTTCGGCCCAGGGCGAGAAGTCCGGCTTCTGCTGCTGGGTCAGGCCGAAGTGCGGCGGCATGCGGTCAAGCTCGTCCTCCAGGCGACGTCCGGGCTGCATTTCCCGCGGGTCGTACATCGAGGCCCAGGGCTCGGGCACCAGGTAGGGCGGGTGCGGATCGTGGAAGCTGGACCAGATGAAGAAGGGCTTTTCCTGCTGACGGGCTCGCTGCATCTGGGCGATGGTGCGGTCGGCCGTCCAGGTCGAGTAGTGGAACTCCTCGGGCAGTTCCCACGAGCCGCGCCGCTGCTTCATGCCGGCGGGGCGGGGCCAGGGCTGGAAGTAGTCGGCCCAGTTCTTGAGGCCATTCTCCTCCATCCAGATGGCGTAGTGCTGACCGACGTGCGATTCGTCGGCGTGATTGCGGGCTACCTCCACCTCTTCGAAGCCGTACCATGGCCCGCGGAATTTGCGCCAGAAGTCCAAATCGCGCAGTATGGGCTGGCACTCCAGCGAGGTCTGATCGGGCTCGGAAGCCAGGGGCTGAAAATGAGCCTTGCCCACCAGGGCCGTGGCGTAACCGTGCTGCTGATAATACTCACCGACCGTCGGCACGTCCTCGGGCAGCTTCACGCCGATAGTCCAGCAATGGTGCCATGCGGGGAACTGGCCGGTAATCATGGTGGCTCGGGATGGCGAGCAGACGGGGTTGACGCAATAGGCCCGGTTGAAGACCATGCCCTCGGCCGCCAGGCGGTCCAGGTTGGGCGTGTGGATGAGCGGATTGTTGATGCCCAAGGTGTGCCAGTGCTGCTGGTCGCTGGTGATGAGAAGAACGTTCATCGGTGCATCGGCCATTTGGGGCAGGCCTCCTTCGGTGGCAGTTGGTTATCCGGCAGCTTTGCCTCGTTCGGGTTCAAAATGTCGCTTTTGGGCTCAAAACGAGCGGCCATTGCAGCGGTTGATTATAGCAAGCTGGTGCGGGCTTGCCAGCATTTGTGCTGTGGTGAAGAAGCCGCGCTGCGGTGTGTTGTTTAAAGCCCCCGGCACTGCCGGGGGATGGCTTTGCTTTTGATGTTATTGTTTTGGCGCGTTGGAGTTAAAGAGAAGTTCGATCCCCCGGCAGTGCCGGGGGCTTCAAAAGCAACAGCAACGGCAACGGCAACGGCAAACCACAACGGCAACAGCAGCAGAAACGGGCCGAGGGGCAGGATGCCCCCGGCACTCACGGCCAGGATGGCCGTGCCACGGTGAAGAAGCCGGAAAATGTATAAGTGCCCGCTGACGGAGCCTTGGTTACAATCGATTGTGCGGCGGTTGCAATCGTTTGCTGGCCATGAGGGCCGGCGTCGCGTTGGGCTGTCGCTGTGTGTGGGGGGCTGTGGATGCGCCTGAAGGGTTACGATCTGCCATTGCCGCGCACCGTTCGTGGGTTACTGGTAATGCTTCTGCTGGTTATTCTGCTACCGTCATTGGTGGTGCAGGGTCTGCTGGTTTATCGTTCGTACGAGCAACGGCGGCAGGAGCGTTTCGAGAGCAATCTGGAAGTAGCCCGGGCCGTGCAGGCCATTTTCAGTAATTACATCGAGGCGGTCGGCCGTCAGCAATCGCTTGTTGCCGTGGCCATGGAGGATCATGAGCTTGCTGATCCACTGATTACGGGGTTTTTGCGGCAGGCCAACGAGCAGCAACGGACAATGAAGGGCATGGCCTTTGCCTCGCCGGAGGGCCTTGCCGTGGCGGCCAGCGACGAGTCCCTGCTCGGCGTCAACGTTTCTGACCGCGAATATTTTCAGCAAGCAGTTAAGGCTGCGCCCCACGAGGTGGTGCTGAGCGATCTGATAATTGACCGCAGCGATGGTCTGCCCACCTTCACCATAAGCCAACCAGTTTTCGACCGGCAGGGTGGCCTGCGAGGGGTGCTTGTGGCCATCATGGATCCCACTCAGTTCGGCCGCCAGGCATTGGAGGTTCGGCGGTTGGATCCGGGCCTGGTGCTGCTCTTTGATCGGACGGGCCGGCTGGTTCACCGGGACCCGTGGCTGGGTTTTTCGTGGGAAGAGCGGGCCCCGGAGTTGTGGCACAACGCGGCCATGTCCGAGGCTCTGGCCGGGATCGAGGGGGCGGCCCGCTGGCGGTCGCCGGGCGACGGGGTGGAGCGGATGGTGGTGCGGGTGCCGGTTGCCCGCTGGGGCTGGGTGGTTGGCACGGGTTACCCGGTCCGGCGATTTGATGCGGCCATGCTGCGCAGCCTGGCGTTTGCCGGTGGGCTGAACATGCTTGTTCTGCTGGCTTCGCTGCTGGTTGCCCTGCTGATGGCCAACCGGCTGAGCCATGCCTTTCGCGGCTTGCAAGAATATGTTGAGCGATTCGATCCTCGGCAGCCGATGCCCGCTCCGGTTCCCGTGCGTCGGGTGAGGGAGTTGGACGAACTGGCTGAGAGTTGGCAGGATGCTGTAGGCCGGCGACAGGATGCTGAGAACCGTCTGCGCGAGGCCCGCGACACTCTGCGCAACGTGATAGAATCGACGCCGGACTTTGTTGTAGCAGTGGATCGGGGCTGCCATTTTCTGGCCTTTAATGATGGATATCGGCGCGAGTTTCAGCGTTTGTTCGGCCGCGATGTAACTATTGGCGAAAACATGTTGGACGCTCTGAGCGGTACGCCGGACGACCAGCAGGTGCTGAAGAAGACCTATGCCCGGGCCCTGACGGGTGAATCATTTACAATCACGGGTGAGTTCGGGGATCCGTCCCGCGAGCGAAGGGAATACGAGATTTCGTATGCCCCGATTTATGACGAACAGAACCAGGTGGTGGGTGCTACCCAGGTTGCCCGCGACGTGACGGAGCGGCGCAAACGCGAGGCCATTCTTCGCCGTTACGAGCTGCTTGCCGCCCATAGCCGCGATGTCATACTGTTCGTTCGCCTGAATGACGGGCAGATTCTGGAGGCCAACGCCGCGGCCAGCGAGGTTTACGGCTATACGCACGACGAGCTGCTGGGTATGCAGATTCACCAGCTTCGTACCGACCTGCCGGAAGAGGTGGCCCGTCAGATGCAGCAGGCCGACGGCGATAGCGGCACTCGTTTCGAGACTGTGCACCGGCGGCGCGATGGCAGCCGTTTTCCGGTGGAGGTTACTTCGCGTGGGGCTGATATTGGCGGCGAGCGGGTGCTGCTGAGCGTTATCCGCGACATCACGCAGCGTAAGGAGGCCGAGGGTGCCCTGCGCGAAAACGAGGCTCGCCTGCGTTTTGTGCTGGAGAACTCGCCCGACCATACCTTTATTCAGGACCGCCACTTGTGTTACCTCTGGTGGGGTAAGCCCATTCCGCCGGCCGAGCGCGAGGAGCTGACCGGAAAGCGCGACGAGGACCTGTTTTCGCCAGCTGATGCCGAGAGGCTGACGAGCGTCAAGCAGCAGGTAATTGATGACGGTGAGGCCATCACCGCGGTTCTGCCGCTGACTATCGACGGGCAGGAGCGGATGTTTGAGGCCCGGCTTGAGCCTTGGCGCGACTGGCATGGCAACATTATCGGCCTGGCCGGTTACATGCGCGATGTTACCGAGGCCCGCCGCTGGGCCGAATCGCTGCAACAGATGACCGACGAGTTGCGGCGCTCGAACGAAGACCTGGAGCAGTTCGCCTACGTGGCCAGCCACGACCTTCAGGAGCCGCTGCGGATGGTGACGGGTTTCCTGGATTTACTGCGCACGCGATATGGCGAACAGTTTGAAGCCAAGGCCATGGAATACCTGTCGATGGCTCATGACGGGGCGGTCCGAATGCAGCGGCTGATACTGGATCTGCTGGAATTTTCGCGGGTTACGACGCGTGGCCAGAAGTTCAAGCCGGCCAGCATGCAGAAGGCTCTGGAGGAGGCTCTGGCTCGCTTGGCCGGGGCGATTCATGAGGCCGAGGCCGAGGTGACTTATGATGAGCTGCCCGATGTTGTCGGCGATCAGGCGCAATTGACGCAGGTTCTGCAAAACCTGGTCGGCAACGCTATCAAATTCCGACACGATCAGCGAAAGCCCGTCATTCACGTTGGGTTCACGCCCGGACCGCGGATGACCACCTTCTACGTCCGCGATAACGGGATTGGAATCAATCCGCGGCACCACGAGCGCATTTTCCTGATTTTCCAGCGGCTGCACTCGCGCAGCGAATACGCTGGCACGGGCATCGGCCTGGCGGTGGTCAAAAAGATTATCGAGCGCCATGGCGGGACGATCTGCATTGAGTCGGAAGCCGGCTCGGGCACGACCTTCTTCTTCGTTCTGCCAAACGTGCCCTGAGCGAGGATCAGCCAACCGGGCGCTTGCGGCAGGGCCAACACACCAGAAGTCCACCAGCTTACGGCAACACACAACGGCTTATACCTATTGTGCAGCGGGCGGGGTCTTTCCCCTTCTCACCTGCCCTGAGCCCGTCGAAGGGCTTGACGGGAGAAGGTGGCCCGCAGGGCCGGATGAGGGTGAGGCCTTGGCTTGTGCGCAAGACCGAGGAGTTTTCCGCGCGGCGGCACCCTCACCTGTCTCCGGCATGCGCCGGAGACATCCTCTCCCTCAAGAGGGAGAGGGGTTTAACGGCAACGGCCGGCGGGCAGGTCAGGATATCTTGACAGGCCTGCAATTTCGGGTATACTTCGAAGAGTCGTAAGGTTTCGAGTAGTTACAGGGCGAGTAGGATGATTGATCTTGTTATGCGGCAGGCGGGCCGGCGGAGACGTGCTTAGAGGAGATTGAAGGCAATGGCAGAGACGACTGAAAAGCTTGATCTGATGTCAATGGATGACTTGGCCGAGGCCTGCGAGTGCCTGAAGGTAATGGCCCACCCGGTGCGTCTGCGGATTGTCGACATCCTGATGCAGGCCGAGTTGCCGGTGCATAAGATTGCGGAGTTGTGCAATCTGCCCGCTCACCAGACCAGCGAACATTTGCGTCTGCTGATGGGGCGGGGGTTGTTGGCCAGCCAGCGGCGCGGCCGCAGCGTGTATTATCGGATAGACCACCCGCGATTGCCGAATTTGTTGAATTGCGTCCGCTCGACCTGCAGGACGTAAGCAATTGCCAACGGCAGCGGCAACAAAAACGGCGTCCCCCGGCAGTGCCGGGGGCTTCAAAGGCCAACGGCAACGGCAACAGATAACGGCAACAGATAACGGCATCCCCCGGCGGTGCCGGGGGCTTCAACGGCAACGGCAACGGCAACGGCAACAGATAACGGCATCCCCCGGCGGTGCCGGGGGCTTCAACGGCAGCGGCAACGGCAACGGCAACGGCAACAAAAACGGCATTCCCCGGCAGTGCCGGGGGCTTCAACGGCAAACGGCAACGGTAACGGCAGCGGCAACAGACGGAAGCATTCCCCGGCAGCGTACGGGGCTTTAAACTCTCAAATGAACTTGGACAAACAGGTCTGAAACGAAAACAGGCTGGCATGGAGATTGAGATAATGGCGACAGCGGGTGCTAAACGGATTGTGGTCGTGGGCGGCGTGGCTGGCGGAGCATCGGCGGCAACAAGGTTGCGGCGGTTGAGCGAGCAGGCGGAGATCATCCTGCTGGAGCGGGGCGAGCATGTCTCCTTCGCCAATTGCGGCATGCCGTATCACATTGGCGGGGCGATTGCCGACCGTCAGCGGCTGCTGGTTCAGACGCCCGAGGGCTTGCAGCGGCGCTACCGGATAGATGTGCGGACGCGGAGCGAGGTTACCGAGATCGACCGGGCCGCAAAGGCCGTGGTGGTTCGCGACCTGACGACCGGCCGGCAGTACCGCGAGCCGTACGATGCTCTGGTGTTGTCGCCGGGGGCCGAACCCGTGCGCCCGCCGATTGCGGGGGCCGAGGGTCCAGGCGTCTTCGCTCTGCGCACGCTGGACGACATGGACCGTATTAAGCGGCTGGTCGATCAGCAGACGTCCTCGGGCGGGCCATCGGCCGCCGGCGGTGCGGCGGGGCGGGCGGTAGTCATAGGCGGGGGTTACATCGGGCTGGAGATGACCGAGGCCTTGCGCGAGCGGGGCCTGGAGGTCTCGCTGGTGGAACTGGCCGACCAGGTTTTCGTGGCCGCCGATGCCGAGATGGTGGCTCCGATTCATCAGCAATTGCTGCTGCACGGGGTCGACCTGCGGCTGGGGCAGAGCCTGACCAGCATAGAGCGACCGGCGGCTGGGGACGGGCAGGCGATGCTGCTGCACCTGAGCAATGGTCAGACCATTGAGGCGGCGCTGGTGGTAATGGCGGTGGGGGTGCGGCCGGAGGTTACTCTGGCCCGGCAGGCGGGTCTGGAAATCGGCAAGTCGGGCGGCATCCAGACCGACGAGCACATGCGCACCAGCGATGCCGACATTTATGCCGTGGGCGATGCGGCTGAGGTTACGCACCTGGTTGGCGGGCAGCGGGTCATGCTGCCGCTGGCGGGGCCGGCTAATCGGCAGGGGCGGATTGCTGCGGATAACATTTTTGGTCGGCCCAGCCAATACCGCGGCAGTCAGGGCACGGCCATCTGCAAGGTTTTCGACCTGGCCATCGGCATGACGGGCATGAGCGAGAAAATTCTGCAGCGCAACGGGCGGCCTTACGAGAAGGTATACGTGCACCCATCGAGCCACGCCGGCTATTACCCCGGGGCCACGCAGATGAGTCTGAAGCTGCTGTTTGACCCCGCGAGCGGGGAGATTCTTGGAGCCCAGGCCGTGGGCGCCAGTGGTGTGGATAAGCGGATTGACGTGCTGGCGGTGGCCATACGCGGCAAGCTGACGGTGCACGATCTGCGTGATCAGGAACTGTCGTACGCGCCGCCTTACGGATCGGCCAAAGATCCGGTGAATTATGCCGGCTTCGTGGCTGCCAACGTCATCGACGGTGATGCTGAAATCGTCCACGCGGCGGAGCTGGCACATCTGCCTGAAGGTGTAAAGCTGATTGACGTCCGCACGCCGCAGGAGGTTCAGGCGGGCACCATACCGGGGTCGATCAACATTCCGCTGGATGATCTGCGCCAGAGGCTGAACGAGCTGAGCAAGGACGAGCAGATGGTCGTCTTCTGCCAGGTTGGCATGCGCGGCTACCTGGCGGCGCGGATTCTGGAGCAGCACGGCTTTAAGGCCCGGAACCTCTCGGGCGGCTACAAGACCTGGCAGGCCTTCATGAGCACAAGTGGCGAGATGAACGACCAGCCGCTGAACGAGGCCCGCTCCGATACCGGCGAAATGGCCCCTGTGGCGGCAACCGGTGCGCCGCAGTCGGGCTGTTGCGGAGAAACGCCGCAGGCGGCGGCAGGCGAAGTCCCGGAGCAGCAGGTGCAGGTGGTGGAAGAGATTGACGCCATGTCGCTGCAGTGTCCGGGGCCCATCATGCGGCTCAGTCAGGCCATCAAAAACATTGACGCGGGCCAGGCGGTGCGCATAAAGGTGGGCGATGCGGGTTTTCTGTCGGACGTGAAAGGCTGGTGCCACAGTACCGGTAACAGCCTGCTGGAGCTTGCGGCCAAAGACAAGGCCATTGTGGCCGTGGTTCGCAAGGGTGGGGCGAACAGTGCCGGCGGTGGCCAGGGAGCGGCATCGGCAGGCGGGAGAGCGTCGGCCTGTGGGTCGGTTGCGGGCGGCGATGCGGCTGGGTCGCAGGCCAGTTCGCGGAAGAAGAGCCTGGTGGTCTTCAGCGGCGACTTCGACAAGGCCATGGCTGCGTTTATCATAGCCAACGGGGCAGCCGCCATGGGCAGCGAGGTAACCATGTTCTTTACCTTCTGGGGGCTGAACATTCTGCGTCGGCCGGAGTCGGTCAAGGTGCGTAAGAACATTATCGAGAAGATGTTTGGCCGCATGATGCCTCGCGGGGCGGAGCGTCTGGGGCTGTCGCGGATGAATATGGGCGGCATGGGTTTGCGGATGATCAAGGGCATCATGCGTCGCAAGAATGTGTCGCAACTGAGCGAGCTGATCGAAAGCGCCCAGGCCGCGGGGGTCAAGCTTGTCGCCTGCACGATGAGCATGGACCTGATGGGCATCAAGCAGGAAGAGCTGATTGATGGAATTGAGGAGGGCGGGGTGGCCATGTACTTGGATAATGCTGAGCGCGGGACGGTTAATTTGTTCATTTGAGGCATTGCTCACCCTTCTCCCTTGACGGGAGAAGGTGGCCCGTAGGGCCGGATGAGGGTGCCTTTGGCTTGCAGAAGGGCGAGGAGTTTTCCGCGCGGCGACACCCCCACCTGTCTCCGGCATGCGCCGGAGACATCCTCCCCCGCAAGCGGGAGAGGGGTTTTACGGCAACGGCCTTCACCAAGGCTTCGGCGCGGACTTTATTATTCTGGCGGAGGGAGAACTATCATGGCCTGACTTCGTCAGACCATGGCACCAGAAGTCTGCTTTTCGCGACTGCTTAAAATAATTTGCATTTGCTGGGCCCAATGGGTAAAATAGCGCGTTCGCATGGTGTCAGTTGACGATTATCCTGCCCTGAGCAAGGGCCCTGAGAGTCTGGAGAATCAGCTGTGAAAGAAGGCATTCATCCCAATTACGTGGAGTGCAAGGTTACTTGCGGCTGTGGGGCGAGCTTTACGACTCGCAGCACCAAGCCGGAGATCAAGGTCGAAATATGCTCGCAGTGCCACCCGATCTACACCGGTCAGCAGAAGCTGGTTGACACGGCCGGTCGGGTCGAAAAGTTCCA
>JAWLHX010000064.1:0-20277 GCA_041690105.1 Phycisphaerae bacterium | reverse complement strand
ACCGCCAGAGGATCAACCAGCACCGCCTGGTCGTCGCTCAAATCTCCCGGCACCGAAAACAATTGCGACTGATGAGCTACGAAGCTCTCGCTCCAGGCCCCGCCAGTAAAACCATTGAACCCGATCGCCGACCCCGCAGGCAACTGCCCGTCGCCAATGTTCTGGCAACTGCTGATCAACCCCTCCCCGCACATGCGGCACGGCGGATTAATCCCCCGCGTCGAGCACGACAATGCCGGCTCAACGTTCACCCGCTGACCCAGGCTGAAACCGCTCACGTTGCCACCCAACTCGGTAATCCGCCCCACGCACTCGTGGCCCATCACAAAAGGCCCGTTGATGAACGCCCGCACAAAGCTGTCCGGCGGCGGACGCAAGGTAATCAAGCCGATGTCGCTCCCGCAAATCCCGCTCAACACTGGACGCACACGCACCCAATCCGGCCCCGGCAATTGCGGCAACGGCCAACTGGTGCTGTAGCGCATCCGGGCCAGCGGACCCCAGAACACGCTGCGCGAAAAGCGACCCAGCGCCCGCAAAGGCAGGTAACGCAGCGGCGATATCTGGTTGACAATAGCCCTCAATTAAACTCCTTTTCCGGCCCCGCCACCTGCCGTCAGTGCACACATTCAAGCGACCTGGCCCCACGACTATGCAACCGTAGCGCCCGGCACAATGGCCAACTGCCCCGGAGTAAATGGCCAGAAGCCAGCTCCGCAGCGGCCGCCAGTGCACAGCATGATCTCATAATTGCGCATTTTGTACAAGCACACTCAACCCGTCAAGTACGTTACAAACCTTTTCGCCTCCCCCCGGCGGATCATAAAGCTGCACAACGTTGATTCTCGCCCCCGCCCATTCTAAGATACAGGCACCATGGCCGACGAACCGTCCATCATCGACTCACTCCGCGAAAAGGTGCGCACCCTGCCCACCGGCCCCGGTTGCTACCTGATGAAAGACTCCGCCGGAGCTGTGCTCTACGTCGGCAAGGCCCGCAACCTCCGCAGCCGCGTCGGCAGCTACTTCAGCGACTCCGCTGACCTCACCCCGGCCAAGCGCCGCATGGTCGAGGAGATCGTTGACATAGACTACCTGGAGACGGCCGACGAAGTTGACGCCGTGCTCACCGAGGCCCGGCTCATCAAGGATATTCACCCGCCCTACAATGTCCGCCTGATGGACGACAAAACCTTCCCATACCTGGAAATCACCCTGCAGGACGATTTTCCCGGCGTCTACTTCACTCGCGAACCTCACGAAAAGTCGCGACTCTACGGCCCCTTCACCAGTGCTGTCGACCTGCGAAACGCCTTGCCCATACTGCAGGGCATCTTCCGCTTTCGCACCTGCGAGCTCGAAATCCGAGCCGATGACCGACGCCGCCGATACAATCGACCCTGCCTGCTGCACGCCATCGACCGCTGCTATGGACCCTGTGCCGACCTCATTGCCCCGGAAGACTATCGCCGCATGATCAAGCGCCTGCAACGGTTCCTCGAAGGCAAACGGGCCCCGCTGCTGCGAGCCATGAAGCGCGAAATGCAGACTCTCTCCTCCAGCCAGGCCTACGAGGAAGCCGCCCGCGTGCGCGACCAGATCCGGGCCATCGAAAGTCTCGGTGATCGCGGCGACCTCTCCGTGCACGTCCAGCCCGAGGTCTTCCGCCGCGACATGTCCGAGGGCCTCAGGGAACTGGCCCGCCTCGTCGGCCGCGACAATGTCCGCATCATCGAAGGCGTCGATATAGCCCATCTCGGCGGACGCGAAACCGTCGGCAGCCTGGTCCAGTTCATCGACGGCCGCCCGCTGAAGAACGGTTATCGCCGCTTCAAAATACGCACGGCCGACCCCGGCGACGACTACGCCGCCATCGGCGAAGTCATATTCCGACACTTCCGCCGCATTGCCGAGAGCCAGGCCGCCCGCCCCGACCTGCTGATGATCGACGGTGGCCCCGGCCAACTCAAGAGCGGGCTGGAAGCCCTGGCCGCCATCAGCGTCACCGATGTTTCGGCCCTGGGGCTGGCCAAGCGGGCCGAGGAGATTTATCTGCCCGGGCGCGAGGAGCCGATCCGCCTGCCGCGACGCAGCGAAGCACTGAAGATTCTCCAGTACGTGCGCGACGAAGCTCACCGCTTCGCCCAGCACTATCATCACATCCTGCGACGCAAAAGCATGCTCGGAGCAGAAGCCGACCAGAAACTGCTGAAGGATCGTCGCCGCTCTTCGCTTAAACGACGCACAAAAAAGGTTGAGCCCGATGAGGAACCGAAGCACAATGAAGAGGAAACATAAACCCCAAGCTGGCCACCGAGCGCAACGGCAACAGCAGCAGCATTCAGGCGAAGGAATGACTTCAATGGACCATCTTCAGCTTCAGTTGCGACCGTGCCGACCGTCCGACGACGAGTTCGTCTTCCACGTCCGCAAGCTCGCCTTCCGCAAGTATCTCGAGTTGACCTACGGCCCCTGGGACGAGACCACCCAGCGATTCATGCACATGCAGGGCTTCCGCCCGCAGGACACGCAAATCATCTCCCTCGGCGGCCGCGACGTCGGCTGGATCGAAATCCACGACCGACCCGCCGACCTCTACCTGGCCAACATCTACCTGCTCCCCGAAGCCCAGGGCCACGGCATAGGCCGCCAGCTGATTAACCAACTCATTCAGCGCGGCCGCGACGAACGCCGCCCGGTAACCCTCCGCGTGCTCAAGGTCAACCCGGCTCGGCGACTCTACGAACGACTCGGATTCAAACACGATTACCAGATCGAAACGCACTACTACATGCGCTGGGACACCGACACCGACGCAGGCACCGACGCCAGACTGACCTGATTTATCAACCGCCGCCGGGGCTTCGTGACGTATCCAACCGCCTCTTGGGTGCCACCCACAAACTCGTTTGTGGGTGCCCATTACTCCGCCGGAGAGAACAAGATGACCAACATTCCCGACCAGATCGCCGCGACACCGGACTCCATAACTCCCCGCGACAGGCAACGGGCAAAACGCTGCCTGAAGTGCCCGCTCTGCCGGCACGCCCGGCGACGCCAACGCGGCCTGACCTTCTGGATGGTCAAACGCATCGAGCGCCGCCTCTGCCCCTGGTGCCGGGCGTATGAGAAGGTGTACGGTCACCCGGCTCATCGTGATGGCTGACGGCGCGGGCGGGCGACTCCCGGCAGTCCATCGCCCACGGCAACGGCAGAAAAAACAGCATCCCCCGGCAGTGCCGGGGGCTTTAACGGCAAAGGCTTTTTTACCCTTCTCACCTGCCCTGAGCCCGTCGAAGGGCTTGACGGGAGAAGGTGGCCCGCAGGGCCGGATGAGGGTGAGCTTTGGCCGCGCAAGAGGGCGACACCGATACTGAGCAGGATAGGCGGCAGCGTGTGCACAACGCGGCATCTTGTGCTATAATTGATCAGAGCAGAACTGCACTCACTTCACCGGGTCCCGGAGCTGAAACGATGGCGAAAATAAAAAGTATTCCATGCGTCGCCGCACTGGCCATTGCCGTGCTGGTTTTCTGTGGCAGTGCTGCGGCGGCAACCTGGCACGTCGATGCCGAAACCGGCAACGACACCACGGGCAACGGATCGGAGGCCGCTCCATTCAAGACCATCGCCCGCGTAAGGCCGTTGGTGCATTCGGGCGACACCGTCGTGCTCTACGATGGCGAGTACGGGTCGATCAGCGAGGCACAGTCCGGCCCGATCAACGTCTTCAACAACTGGGTAACCTTCCGGGCGGCCGAGGGGACGAGCCCGGCCCTGGATCGTATTCTCTTCGGCGCAAACGGTGGCCAGTACACAGGCGACGTCACCACCAACGGAACGCGCGGAACTTACAACGTTTATCTGCGATTCCAGGGGCTGCAAATTCGCGACGGCCTGCAATCCTACGGAGCCAAAAACTGGGAGCTGATAGATTGCCTGATCGAGCGTGCCCCGCCCTGGACCGGATCGGTCGCGGATATCGAGAAGACGGCCGTGGCCTTCCGTTCGGGCTCCAACATCCTCATCCAGAACTGCGAAATCACCCGCACCGGCACGGGCATTGCAGGCTCGGGCCATAACGTGCGCATACTGAACAATAACATTCACGATGGCACGCACGATGGCATTCGCTGCACGGGCATGTGGCACTCGCTGGTGGAGGGCAACCGCATACACACCTTCGACGACGGCGTGACTGATGCCGAGGCCGACTGGAGCCGCCACTGCGACCTGATCCACATCTTCATCCCCGGCAACGGCGTCGAGGGCATGCAGAACCACGACGTCGTGTTCCGCAACAACCTGCTGTACGATGCCGAGGCCCAGGGCGTGCAGTTCAACAACTACTATGCCGGACCCGCCCGCAATGAGTTGATCGTCTTCGAGAACAATATCTTCGGGCCCACGAAGGCCAACCTTTTCAACAATGCCGAGCGCTGCGATGGCCTCATTATCCGCAACAACACGGTGCTCTATTTTCCGCAGGGGCGGACGCTGGGCCGCTGGACTCTGACGAATCATAACTTCCGCATCGGCCCTTCCACCGCCGTGGAGATATACAACAACATTTTCGTGACCATCGGCATAGACGGCGCCGCCCAGGTCGACCTCTACGACTGGAACCTGCTGCAAACGCACGTCACGGCCACCGGCGTGGACGAAAAGCGCGCCTTCGGCCGCTTTACGCTTATTGGCGTCGATCCGAAATTCGTCAACGTCGAGGCATTGGACGGACGACTGCAGGCCGACAGTCCGGCCATTAACGCCGGCACTGCCCTTTTCGCCCCGTCACCCGTTCACGAGACGGATTATCACGGCACATTGCGCGACCTGCGCCCCGACATCGGCGCGGTCGAAAAGCCCGGCCTGTCGCCGGTGGCCGAGGAGCCGCCGCCGGTCTTTGACGATCACAAGACAATCTTCGTGGATGACTTCGAGGACGGCCATTACATGGATGTCGACCCCTGGCTGCAGGGGCCGAACCAGCAGGGCCTCAGCTGGTGGCAGCCCGACCTCCCGGATCGTTACTCGGTCAGCAATGCCACGCTGGACCGCAACGCTTTGTCGGAGCCGATAGGGCGGGTCGGCGAGCAACGCATTGGTTTCATCTTCAGCGACCAGGGCCGCAGCTGGGCCGACTACAATTTCATCTTCGACGCCTACAACGCCTACCTGACTATTGGCGGCGGGCCGATGCTGCTGGCCATCGATCAGCAGAACTATTACTGGCTGGACATTTCCCGCGACACTGGCCGGTTGCTGCGCTACATGACCGATTCCGGCGGCACCATGACCGTGGTCGAACTGGCTCGCAACAGCACAATCGAGATGCCGCACAATGGGCGGCGTCAGTACAAAATTTCAGTCACTCACGAGCCGGGCGCGATTGTCTTTGCCGTGGATGCCGACAACAATGGCAGCGTCGATTTCACTTATCGCGAGACCAATGCCGCGGCCGTGGCCAAATTCACCAGCGGCGGCGTGGGTTTCCACGGCGATACTGCAGCCCAATACCATCGGCTCACCTACGACAATATCCGGGTCGAGGTTCAGCGGAGCATCGAGCTTGCGGTGACGCAGTGGCAGGTTCCGAGCGGAACGGGTTACTTTGCCATCGGTGCCGAGCAGACTCTGGCCAGCCTGGCGGGCCTGCGGGAGCTCCGCATCAGCTTTACGCAGGAAGTTGACGCCGATACCATAGGCTCTGCGCCTGTCGACATAATCGGCCAGAACGGCGGCGACATGAGCCAGATGATCGACAGCGTAACGCTGAGCGCGGACGGGCGTACGCTGATTGTGCAGTTGAGCGGCCCCCTGCCCGACGCCGACCGTTACAGCTTCAGCCTGGCCGCGGGTCTGCGCAGCGTTGACGGCACGGAACTGACGGGCTCGAGCAGCCAGACCATAGCAGTGCTGGCGGGAGACATTGACGGATCGGGGCGGGTTGACGAGCGGGACGTTCTGGCGGCCCGGGCCATGGTTGGTCAGCCCCTGTCGCCGGACGGCTGGCGCTATGACGTTGACGGCAGCGGCAGCGTGAGCGGAGCCGACCTGCGACACGTACGCAAGCTGATGGGCTCATCACTGCCTTAAAACCTTGTTCTGGTTCAGCCAACTGGATTTGAAAAGCCACGCGGGCATGATCAGCGTGTAAGCTGAGCCTTCAGACCCAGCGACTCCAACTCCACCTGCTTCCGAGGAAGCGAAAGCCATTGCGCATTGAAGCTTGGAGACTCTCCCGAATCACTGGTCCAATCAACGAGAATACCCTCTTCATTGACGACATAGACCGGAGGCCCCGAAGCATAAGCCTTGGTTATTTCGCCGAAAAGAAGAGTAAAGGTCTTACCTTCGCTTGTTACTTCATATGCTGCGGTTATAGTCACGTTGCTGGCAACCACCGAAATGGTATCGCCTTTGGATGGCTGGTAACGCTCAGTAACAAAGAGAAATTCCACCATCCCATAAAGCAGGTACAGAATCGCCACACCCAGGATCACGTACATCAGCTTCTTTTTCACTTAATAGCCTTTCAGAACACCTTGCCGCCGGGTGCCACCCACAAACTTGTTTGTGGGTGCCTTCATTGCTTCTATACAACATCATAACCCCAGCAGAATAACACCGGCGAAGCCGATAGCCAGGCCGATGATGGTCCGGGCGTCCGGACGTTCGCGGAATATCATGGAGGCCAGCACCACGACCACCAGTGTGCTTATCACGTATCGTGTTGGAAAGGCCACCACCCCGCCCACGTTCCGCAGCAGAAACAGCGTGATAATGAAGGCCGCTAAATTGGCAAAACCCGTGGCCGAGCCGAAAACCAGGTCGTCGCGCGTAGGCCGGTGGCGGCTCAGGGTCAGTCCGCCAATTACGCCCACCATGTTGCCCATGTAGGCCAGCAGCACCACGCCCATATAAAACTCTTTATCGTTGCTGCGGAAGGTAGCGTCGCGGAAAACCAGGCCGGTCAGCCCCACAAAAAGAAATACCATCAGGGCATACAGCAGCCAGGTAGGGCTGAAGCCGCCGGTGTCGACGGAGCGGTTGGCGGAGCGGCCGCGGCCCAGGCTCAGCAGCGCGGCAGCAATGGCAATAACAATCAATCCGCTGACTTTGGCATGGCTCACGGCCTCGCCGTAGAAGATGATTGAGCCGGTCACCGGGATGAGCAGGCTGAAGTTCTGCATCAGGAAGGTCGGCCCCACCGGCCCGCGTCGCATGGCTTCGGCCGCCGCCCAGATGCCGACGATGGCCAGAGCCCCGGCCGCCATAATCAGCAGAGCGTAGCCCAGCGAAAAGAGCCGCAACGATTGCCAGAAGAAGGGCAACACCACCAGCAGCGGCCCCAAGCCGACGTAGAGCGCCAGTCCCCAGGTAGTGGTGCGTTTGCGGCTCCCGGCCCGCAGGCTGATGATGCCCAGGGCCATGAGCAGACCGCAGGCGACCAGCAGAAACCAGTTCAGCAGATTCACAGCTTCGCACTCCTTGGTACGTCACGGTATTGCGCGGACGCACCATCTTCTTCCCGTGGCCACGGCGATCCCCCGGCAGTGCCGGGGGCTTTAACGGCAGAAGCAACGGCAACGGCAACGGCAACACCCCCATCCGGCCCTTCGGGCCACCTTCCCCCTTAAAAGGGAGAAGAGTCACGGCAACGGCAACACCCCCATCCGGCCCTTCGGGCCACCTTCCCCCTTGAAAGGGGGAAGAGTTACGGCAACAGCAACGGCAACGGCAACATCCGTCATGGCTGACGGAGAAGCCACGGCAGCGGTGCTTTGGTTGTTGAAGCCCCGGGCACTGCCCGGGGATATGGTGCCAATCGCGGCAACTGCAGCAGCATCTAACTTCCGCGCTGCTCAGGCGGCGCCGGGGAAGTCGAAGCCTATTTTCTTCTGGACGACGGCAATTGTCGAGAAGGCTTTCCTCAGGGCAGCAAGCTCCGTGTCCGTCAGTTCCGATGGAGCCAGAAGATTGTCGGCCTGATGCCCGTCGACCAGGGCCGCCACCTGGTGCCTGAAGCGCAGCAACATGAGGAACTCGTAGGCCTCGATGAGCTCGTCAGCGGTGTCGGGCTTTATCACCTCGGCCTGGCCCAGGGCCTGCAGGCGGGCGATTGTATTGGTGGCCGGGGCACCGAGCCGCAGGCCGTAGAGGCGGGCAAAGTTGACCACCAGCATCATGGCCTTCTTAACGTCCAGCGTCTCGGGCCCGTCTTCGTCGCCGGCCTTGGTCAGGATATTGCCAAAGAGGCCGATCGGCACGGCGTACTGCAGGCAATTGCGGGCCAGGTGGAAGAAGAAGGCCGGCTCGGCGGCAAGCTCGTGTCGCACGTGGGCCTGCAATTCTTCGGCCATTGGCGCATGACCATAGACGCAGCGGAAATCGAAGCAGATGGTAAACTCGATCAACTGGCGCGGATCCGGCAGGCGAATCCAGCGGCTGAAGGCCTCCTTCCAACCACTCAGCGAGAGGTTGCGCTCGGGGCTCGAGGCCATCACGTCGCCGCTGCAGAAGGGATAGCCGGCCAGCCGCAAATCGTCGCAAACCCTGCGACCCAGCAGCAAGAAGTAGCGGGCCACGTCCTCGGCACGCTCCGGCGGCGGGTCCTGATAGATGATGGCATTATCCTGATCGGCCACCAGCGTCTGCTCCTGTCGGCCGATGCTGCCGAAGGCCAGAAAAGCAAACGGCACCGGCGGCGGACCGAAATCCTGCAGAGCCTTGTCGATGAGCTTGGTGCTCACGGTGTCGAAGCCGGCACTGACCGACCGGGCCACGCTGCGCGGCCGGGCACCAAGGTCAATCATGGCCTTGGCCACCCACGGCAGGCGGGCGTGCTGCTGAGCCACATCGCTGACGGCCACCGCCTGCCGACGCTCGCCGCTCAGGATTACCGGGGCATAATAGCGGAAGCGGCTGAGACGATCCGGCTGCACCAGACCCAGCGGCCGCCCCCCGGCATCCTGCACAACAATGGCCTGCTCCGATCCTCTCTGGGCCAGCACCAGGGCCTCGTAAGCCAGGGCATTCTCCGGCAGCGTGGCCACCGGCAGGCTCATTATCTCCTGCACCGCAGACGTTGCCGGCAGACCTTCGCCCAGCACTTGGCTGGTCAGGTCGTGCTGGGTGACAATGCCGCTGGTGCGTCCGTCGGGGCCACTGACCGCCAGGGCGGCGTCGCGTCGCCGACTCAGCATGCGGGCGGCCTGTTCAACCGAGGTATCGGCCGGACAGGCGATGAGCGGCTGCGTGCTGGTGATGGCCGGCTCGTTGAGAAAGCCAAGAGCGGTCTCAAGCTGCTCGAGCAGTTCGTGCGTGTCGTCCCGCTCGCCAGCAGTTGCGGAACCTGCGGCGGAGGTATCATCGGTGGCATTGTCCATGGCAGTTGGCGCGCGGCGCACGATGGCATCGAAAAACCGGGGGCTGCCGTCGGGGCCGCGAGCCAGCCGGGCCGAAAAAAGCAGCTCAACCACCTGCTCTTCGCCCGTGCGAATCTCAAGCGGCATGTCGGTCACCGCGTCTTCGGCCAGCAGTCGATGATAGAACTGGTCGCGTTGCCGCAGGTCGGCAAAACAGTCGTCCAGTTGAACCGCCGGCCCATGTTGCGGCTCGTCGATTGCCAGCATCAGGCAGGCCGCCGGGTTGGCCTCAACCACATGCCAGGCCGGATCGGCCGCGGCCCTCAACACCCCCAGCGAAATCCGCCGGGCGATGGCCCTGTACTGGCCCAGCCCCTCGCCAACGCGGGCCTCCATCTCCTTATGGAACCGCAGGTCGCGGGCCACAACCACCAGGGCCTGCCGGCCACCCACCCTGACCCGCGAGACCGAGAGCAGCACGTCGATGCAGGAACCGTCCTTGCGCCGCAGGCGGCCCTCGAAATCTTCGCCCGCCTGGTCGCGCTGGGCCAGAGAATCGAACCGGGCGGCCGTCGGGTGCGGATCGTCGCCATCGGGCGGAAAAAGGTCGTGCACGTCGAGCAGCGGCAGCTCTTCGGCCGTGTAACCAATGAGCTGCAGCATGGCCTGGTTGGCATAGGCGCAGCGTCGGCCGATAATCATCAGGCTGCCTTCGGTTGCGGCCTCGGCCAGTGCCCGGTATTTTTCGTGCGATTCGCGCAACTGCATGACGGCCTGCATCCGCTTCTGCTCAAGCCGGGCACTCTGCAGCACAATGGACAGAAGCAGCAGGCTGATGATGATGCCGATGATGACCGACAGATCGACCAGCCTTCGCTCGTGGGCGGCAATCTCCTGCCGAACGTCCTCGGTGTAGAGCCCGGTGCCGATAATCCAGCCCCAGGGCTCGAACAGCCTGACGTACGATTCCTTCGGCGCCACGTGCTGCGGATCGTCCTTCCATTGCCACAGGTAATCCACGTAATGCTGCCCATTCTGCCGGGCGACCTCAACCATCTGGACGAAAATCTGCTCGCCGCGCGGGTCGGTAAAGTCGGTCAGATCCTGGCCGACCAGGTCCTCGCGGTAAGGGTGCATTATCATCCGCGGGTGGGTGTCGATGATCCAGAAGTAGTCTTTGCCCTGGCTGCCGTAGCGCATGTGGCGCAAGCGTTCGGCCGCCAGGCGGCGGGCCTCCTCCGGCGTCAGCTTGCCCTGCTGCACCTCCTGCTCGTATTCATCCAGAATGCTCCAGGCCGAGGCCGTGAGTTCGCGGATGGTCTGCCGCTTGAAGTCGAGCAGGTTCTGCTCGAAGGCCGGCAGAATGAGGCCGAAAATCATGCCCACAAACAGGGCGACGGTGACCACCGCCGGCATGATGATTCGCAGCACCAGCCAGCGCCAGTTGATCGGCGGAATGCCGCCGCGCGACTCAACCGTCGGTCGCAGGGGCACCGCTCCATCGGGTGTGCGGAAAGCCGACAAGCTGTTGCGGAAGTGCTTCCAGCGGCCCATGTCCATCTCGACGCCGGGCTCGATGTTGCCGTCGATGACATGACCGTGGAAGTCGCTGCCGGCCGAGACAAGCAGGGCGTGCTCATCGGCCAGGTCCACCAGGGTCTGCTGCGAATCCTCGTCGTATGGCTTGTAAAGTGCCTCGATGCCATCGAGGCCCATGCGCTTCATTTCGGCCAGGGCCTGGCTGAGATCGTCGCGGTTATCCCAGAATTGCAGCGGGTGGGCCAGCACGGCCAGCCCCTCGGCCTGGTGGATGGCCTCGATGGCGTTCTCCAGCGGCATGACCGCCCCGAGCAGTTTTCGCAGGGCAGCATGGGCGGGGTCGAAACCGTAGGCCAGCAGGTGAATCTGCCGACCGGCGTAGCTGGCGAAAACCTCCAGCCCGCTGATAGCCGCCCCGCCATGCTGATGAAACGCCTGGCGGAACGGCTCGAGCGAGCTGATGCTGTTGTGGTCGGTCAGGGCGGCGTGAGTCACGCCGGCGGCAGCCAGCCGTTCGGCAATCATGGCCGGCGAGCAGGCCCCATCGCTGCAATCGGAATGCAGATGCAGATCGATGCGGATTTGCCAGTCCATCGGCCGCCCTTATCATTATCGCCCCGGCAGCTTCTGCTGGAGCTTCTCGTTCAGAGTCAGTTGCCGCCCCCTTCGGCCTTGTTTGCCGATCCTCCCGCAACTGGCGGTGCCGCGGCATTCAGCTGACTCGTCTACAGGCCGGGCGGCGTGCTGTCGCCGGCCATTTTTCGGCGCGTCAGCAGCGAGACGATGACGATGGTCAGGAAGCTCAACGGAATGGAGACTACGCCCGGGTTCTGCAGCGGGAACGGGGCGTCAACGGCCTTCAGTCCGTACATTGGCCACATGCCCGGCGAGAGCAGGAAAAGCCCGATGGCCGAAATTGCTCCCACGGCAATCGAAGCGGCAATGCCAGCGGCAGTGGTCCGCTTCCAGAAGAGCAGCATCAGGATAGCCGGCAGATTGGCCGAGGCGGCCACGGCGAAGGCCCAGCCCACCAGGAAGCTGACATTCATGCCCTTAAAGAGGATGCCCAGAACAATGGCCACAATGCCCACGCAGACGGCGGCAATTTTGCCGGCCATTACCTTGGCCCGGTCGCTCATGCTGATTTTGAGGAAGCGGTCCATGAGGTCGTGAGCCACGGCGCCGCTGGAGGCGACGATCAGGCCACTGACGGTGCCGAGCACCGTGGCAAAAGCGATAGCCGAGATTATGGCAAACAGGAACGTGCCGAACGAACGTGCCAGCAGCGGTGCCGACATGTTGTTATCCAGCGGGTTGACCACCTGGTTTATCATGGCCCCGAGGCCCATGTAAAGCGTCAGCACGTAGAAGAAGCCAATGGCCGCAATGGCCACGATGGTCGACTTGCGTGCGGCCGACGGGCTGGGCACCGTGTAGTAGCGGATGAGCACGTGCGGCAATGCAGCCGTGCCGAAAAACAGTGCCAGCATGAGCGAGAAGAAGTCGAGCCGCTCGGTAAGTGTGCCCTCGACCTTGTACTTCAGGCCCGGGCGCGAAACCTGGCTGCCGGCGGTAACCACGGGGTAATGCAGATCGTGGATGGCCCCGCCCTCCAGGTACCGGGCCTGCTTCCAGCGGACGATTTGCGTGTCTTCATCACCCACCAGGGCCAGAAACTTCACCGGTCCGACGGGGCCGGTTTCAACATCGGTCTGGCCGTCAACAGCCTGAAGATGGCCGACCGCCCGCAGGTTGTTATCTTCGGACTTGGGCTGACCGTTGATAATTTCGGTGCCGTCGGCCAGCGTGCTGGTCCACTGTATCTCCTGAAGCTGCTCGCCTTCCTTCAGCCACCAGGTGGCGGGCTGGCCCTGTCGATTCATGCGGACGAATTCGACACCGGCGGCACCTTCGACAGTAACGGTATCCATGGTGACATCGTCTGGAACATCGGCAATGCTCATGGTCTGGTATTCGTGGAAACCTTCGGGCTTTGTCGACAGGCCGCGAATGCAGACGGCCACCACCAGAATGGTGGAGAAGACAATCAGCAAGGCCCCCTTGATGAATTGCACGTAAGTCGTGCTGGTCATGCCGGCGGTGGCCACGATGAAGATGACGATCGCCCCCACGAATATGACGCCGAGGGCGTAGGTATCGAGGCCGAAAAGTTGGACCTCGATGCCCATCAGCGGGGTGATGAGCACACCAGCCCCGACCATTTGCGGGATGAGGTAGCAGACCGAGACGAGCAGCGTGCTGATGGCCGCAAAAAGCTTGATGCTGCGCGAATCGAATTGCGAATCGAGGGCGTCGGTAAAGGTGTATTTGCCCAGCCGCTTAAGGGGCTCGGCGACGACGAAGAGGGCCACAATCCAGCCGGCCAGGTATCCGATGGAATAGAGGAAGCCATCGTAGCCGGCCGTGGCGATAAGGCCGCAGATGCCCAGGAAGGAGGCGGCCGAGAGGTAATCGCCGGCGAAGGCGATGCCGTTGACGCCCCAGTGTATCTGGCCGCCGGCGGCATAGTAACTGCTGGCCGACTTGGTGCGACGTCCGAAGTAGAACGACAGAGCCAGCACACTGACAACCACCACCAGAAAAATGCCGATGGCTTCAATATTAATGCCGGTGGTCATTGCTGGTCCCCTGTCTCGACATTGAGCAGGCGTTCCTGCCGGCGGCACATGGCGTCATAAATCAGGGCCAGCACCAGGGCCATGAAAATCAGACCGAAGCCGTAGACCACGGCCAGGTTCAGGCCGAAGACGATGGTCGTGCTCATGACCGAGGGCACGGTTACGTTAATGATGACGAAACCGGCGTAAACCAGCGTGTAAATGGCCAGCATACGGACGCCAAGACTTCGCTTGTAGTCGATGGCAAGATCTTTGCCCGACTGTGCAGCGGGTTCGTGCAACATGAAAATGTCTCCTGTGCTTATCATCCAGGGCAGATGATTTGCGTGACCGGTTGCTGAAAATAAATGATGCAAGAATTGCCTGTCCGCAGCTCAGTTGATGTATCAGCAACTGCCGCAGCAGCCAGGTAACGCGGAGATTATATCGAAGTGCACAGCCCATGACAACAAGCTTGTGCCCGTGGGAGGCTCTTCATAAAATGATTTTCCGCAGGCCGAATATGGCGACGAGACAAACCATTGAGCACGCGAGAGAGTAACCTCCAGACAGAAGGGAGAGTAGATGCCGACGATGGCTCCGATGATTGGCGTGGTAATTCTGTCGGCCCTGCTTTGCACAATGGCTTGCGGCGCTGAAGATTCAAACTCTCAGCCAGCCTCGGCCGGCAAAGGTGAGGCCCGGAATCGGCAGCTTGCGGGACGACTTCTGCTGACGGTGGGGGCAATCGAGAGAGATATGGCTGAGGCCATCGCCGAGATCGATCTGGACCTTGCCCAGCAGGCGGCCAAGCTTGGACTGGCTACCGACGGCGCCGCAAACAAATGGTTGCTGCGCATGGAGGAGGTAGACGCGGCCGACAAGGCTCTGGAGGGTGAGATAATACACCAGTACGACCAGCCCGGTACGCTCTCCATGGCCGATGGCAAAATGGTTGCTGATGGAGCGGACGGAGCGCACGCGGCGGCCGGTGCGGACGCGGGGGCGGAGTTGATCCGGCTGCCCGGCAGGCTGAGCTGGATAATGCCCGGCGAAACCAGGGCGGGGACGAAGCGAACCTTTCGCCTCTATTTCGGCCCGGTGCAGATAAAGCCTGCCGACAAAGCCGAGGGGGACGGCGGAAGAACGGATGCTGATGCTCCTGAAGACGCTGCCGCAGCACATGCCGGAGATGCTGCCGGCGTGCGACTGGTGGAGACGAAAGACTACCAGGGGCAGACGGCCTTCTGCATCCGCACTGAATCGGGCACCTACTGGTATCATAAGGACGGGGCCGGGTTTGCCAGCCTGATCGATAGCGGGGGCAATGACTGGATAAGCTATCGGCCGGGCGGCGGAGCGGCGGGCGAGTACCGGGGCATTCCGAACCTGGTGTATCCGGACGGTTATTTTCATCCGGGCGGCAAAAAGTGTCGCAGCCAGATGGCGGCCACAGGTCCGCTAAGGGCGACCATCGTAAGCGATGCCGAAGACGGCCGCTGGCGGCTGCGCTGGGACATCTATCCGAAATTTGCCCGCCTCACTGTGCTGCGAGCGGCAAAGCAGTACTGGTTTCTGTACGAGGGCACGCCTGGCGGCAAACTGGACGAACGTGCCGATGGCTGGCAACGGTCGGATGGTCAGGCGGGTCGGGCGGCGGCAAAGTGGGATAAGCGTCTGGCAAGCCCGCGGTGGGTAGCCTTCAGCGATGGCCCGAGCGGCGTGGCGCTTTACCTGGCTCATCACGATGATGACGGGCAGGCCGACAGCTACTGGCCGATGCAGGGCCAGATGACCGTCTTCGGCTTTGGCCGCAGCGGACTGAAATCATCGCTTCGCCGCGCGCCGGCACGGTTTACCATCGGCCTGCTCACGCGCGAGCAGGCCGGGCGACTGCCAGCCACCATGGGCCAGGTGGTTGACGAGGTGACAATCGAAGCGGCCGGCTCTTCTGACTAAGCGGCCGCGCAATGGGCGGCGAGCTTCAACCGGCGGCGACGGATGATCAATCCACCCAGACCGAGGCCGATCAGCGACATAGTGGCAGGCTCGGGAACAGCGTAGATTTTGGCGGTTGTAGCATTTGAATTGATGTACGTAGTCCATATCTCATCGCTGCCGGCCCAGGTGCCGTTCAGTATTCCGGTACCAACAACCTCGTATTGCGGCACGCCATTAATGTTGTCGAATTCCACCAGGCTGAGGCCACCGGTGACGCGGAAGTCCTTACCGACAATTGTCGCAACACTGGTGTTTGAGGCGCTGATTGCTCCCAAGCTGCCGCCGGAGATGAGGGCGTTGCCATTATGGTACATCACAAGAGAACTCATGAAGCCGCCGGTCATCGTAAGGCTGCTGTTGTCATAGGTGTAGATCAGTTGTATGGCTCCACCGGCAACATTAGCACTGCTGTTGTTGCGGAGCTGGCCATTGGCGGAAGCATTGCCACTTATAATCGAGAACGTACTGTCTTCGTAAAAACTTAACGAGTAATAAATTTCTCCGCCATCCATGACAGTGGCGGAGTCGCCATAGCCATGCACATAGTATACCCGGCCGGACTTCAGCAGAAGCTGACTTTGGTTGTAGGCATAAGCGTACGTTACGCCCGTCCCACTGGTCCTGTTGACTGTGAGGGCGGCTTGATCGTTCACGTAAGCGTAGCTGATGGCGCCACTGCCAGTGATCTCCGCGGTGCTGGTGTCGTAGAGAATGCCGTTGTTGTGGCTGCTGGTGACGTCGAGGTGCTGAGAGCCTATGAGCGTGAAATCCGCCTGTGCTGAAGTTGCTGCAAGGCAAGTGACAGCCACTAGAGCCAGAACAAAACTGCCGATCGTGTTGCGCATGCTTAATCCCCTTGATGACTGACTTATCGTTAGCGGCCCCGGCAAACCATTGTTGCGCAAAGAGACCGCCTATCGCCTCAATAAAAGGCTCTGCCACAGATGTGCACACTAGCTATAATTATTTATACTACATCTTTTTGGCTTAGTCAATTTTTTGTGCTGCAGGGGAGACCGCAGGGGTGGAGCCGCTACCCGTCCCGCCCGCCCTGAGCCTGTCGAAGGGCTTGACGGGGGAAGGTGGCCCGCAGGGCCGGATGAGGGTGAAGCCTTGGCGCCCAGAAGGGCGAGGAGTTTTCCGCGCGACGGCACCCCCACCTGTCTCCGGCATACGCCGGAGACATCCTCCCCCGTCAAGGGGGAGGGGTTGAAACGGCCGCCTTCGACGGGCTCATCATGGCCTGACTTCGTCAGACCATGGCACCGACGCTTTTGTTGTTGAAGCCCCGGGCATTGCCCGGGGATATGGTTCGCATCAGCAATAACAGCAGCACAACAGGTAATTCTCGCGTGAGGCAGCGGCATCGGAAAACGATCCCCCGGCAGTGCCGGGGGCTTTAACGGCAAAAGGCAACAGCAAAGGCAACGGCGGCACCCTCACCTGGCTCGCTTCAGCCGGGCCGGCCGGCGCTTCAGCCGGTGGTGACGCTGGCGGACTTCTGCTCGTCGGCAGAGACCTCGTGGTCGGTCTGTTTGCCGTCCTTGGCGTACTTCTTGGCGATCTGCTCCAGAATCGGATTGCGGTACGGATACCACATGCAGGCCGGGATGGTCTTGACGGAGCCGTCGGTAACGTCTTCAAAGGCGAAGACGGCCTTGCAGTTTCGCATGCGGTCGGCGTCGACCGAGTGCTGCTCCTCGAAGGGCAGGACGGCCACGCGCATCAGGCGTCGGGCGCGGCGTTGCCGGGCCGGGTCGTTGCCAGCCATGAGCCTCTTGAAGGGGCTGAGCAGCAGCGCCGGCAGGTCGCTTAGCATAGTCAGCCCCAGCTTGCCGAACTTGATTGAACCCAGGGCCCAGGGCAGCAGTTTGAGGCCGATGGTCAGGCGGCCGCGCTGACGCTGCCAGAAGCGCTTGGGGTCGAGGCGGCTGAGTTTCGGTTCGAGCTGTTTGCAGCGCTCGGCCAGTTTGACGATGACCTGGCTCAGCGGCTTGCGCAGGAAGTGGCCGATGCCAACATAGCGCTTGCCGTTGGAGAAGAGCAGAGCAATGGATTCGCAGTTGGGGTGCACGCCGCCCAGCAGCAGGGTTTCGCTGCGCGTATTCGGCCGGAAGAACGACCGTGGTTTGCGCCAGCAGTAGGTCAGGCCGGCAGGTACAAATTCGACCTCGCCGCCGGGGACGGAGTCGGCCACCATCTTTTCCACGTCTTCCATGGTTGTGGGCCGCGGGGCATCGAATTCGCCCTCTTCCCAGTTTTCGGTCAGGGGGATGATGCCGATGTCGCTGATGAGATTGCGGCGCTCGTGGCAGAAGTCGATGAGGTCGCCGATTTTGTCATCGTTGATGCCCCAGGCGGCGCAGGAGATGAGCGTCTGCCGCTGGCGGCTGTACTTGTAAAGGTTCTCGAGGCCCTTGATTTTCTTCTCGTAAGCGCCGCGATTGTTGCGCAGCTTTTCGTAGATGTCGGGGCTGCGACCATCGAAGGCGAAGCGTACGCGGCCGCGGGCCTTGCAGAACTTTTTGGCGTATTCCTCGTCGGCCAGCGTCAGGCCGTTGGTGACGATGCGCGGCTTCAGGCCGTGACGGCGGCCAATGTCCAGTATTTCAAACAGGTCTTTGCGGACGGTTGGCTCGCCACCGAAAAGCTCGACCATGGGCCGCGGATTCATTTTGCCCAGGTGGGCGAAAATCTTCTCGAAGTATTCCAGCGGCGGATTGAAATCGAAGCCCATGCCGCGAATGGTGGCGATGCAGATGGGGCAATTCATGTTGCAGCGATTGGTAACGTCGAGAAAGACCATGTTCGGATTGTGGTCGATCTGGCACTTTTCGCAATTCAGCTTGCAGGCCTCGCTCTCGGTGTACTGCCACAGATCGCGCTTGCCCTGCCAGACGGAGGAGTCGGTGCTGACCAGCGACTCGTTCTGGCCGCACTCGGGGCAGTCCTTGCGAATCCAGGTCTGCTCGTCGCGGAAGAAGAACTCGGCCGGCACGCGGGCCTTACACTTGTTGCAGATACCGAAATTATCAGGCTTAGCCGTCACCATCGCAGCCCCCTTCAATAGTTAATTTTGATCCGTCGTGGCGTTGCCACCGGCAAGGTTAATCTATCCAGTCCGCAGAAGTGGCACAATTTACCTTAAAGCGGAGCCAATGTCCATGACAAGGTTGCGGACAATCAAATCAGGATGAGCCTCCGATTTTCCAGTGGCACGTTCCGTGGGGGCTTCTTCGCCGTGGCACGGCCATCCTGGCCGTGAGTGCCGGGGGGCATCCTGCCCCTCGGCCCGTTTCTGTTACCTTTTCTTTATTTGGTTAGTAAAAGCGGCCGGACAATCAAATCAGGATGAACCTTAAAACCAACTGGACCAGGATGTTGGCGAAGACGCCGGCCAGCAGGTCGTCGGCCACAACTCCGAAACCGTGCGGCAAGCGCTCCAGTTGGCGGACCGGCGGGGGCTTGGTTATGTCGAACAGACGGAAGGCCAGGAAGGCCATCAGGATGACCAGCAGCCATTGCGACCAAGTGTCGCCAAAGGGCAAAAGGCATAGTGCCAGCCCCTGCCCGGCCCATTCGTCCAAGGTGCAGTAGGAGGGGTCCTTTTTGCCGAAGGCTCGCTCCGTAAAGGGCCCCAGGGCGATGCATCCGGCGGTTGAGAGCAGGACCAGGGCGGCTAGGAAAACGTTGACCGTCAGCAGATTGCCGCCCCCTGCCCTGAGAGCGGCAAGGCAGAGTATTGCCACGGCGAACGATCCCCAGGTTCCGGGCGCCGGTCGCAGATAGCCGGTACCCATGCCGGTTATTGCGAGCCGCGATAGAAGGTCGGAAAGCTGCGGGCGCTTTTTCGCAGCCATTGTTGCGTCGCCTCCATTATCCGCCGGGGTGGGGGAGATTGCCGGCGGTGGCTGTTCGGGTGATTGTGGCCTGTTACTGCTCATGTGCATCTCCAGAATGTCCTCCGGTGGTGGTGGCATCAACGACTATGACTGGCGGAGCGGCCATGGCACGCCACGTGGCACCCACAAACAAGTTTGTGGGTGGCACCCCGCGCGTCTCGGTGACGCATGCGCCTCAGCTTTGTGGTCGGCGCGATACCAGCCCTGTGCCGCTTTGTGGTCGGCGCGAAACGAGCACAATTCCGGCCACGATGACCGCAGCCGCCATCAGCTTCGGGAGCGATAGTGGCTCGTGCAACTGTCCGGGCAGAAACCAGGCTATGCCCATGGCCGCCGGTATCATCAGGTAGCCGAAGACGGCCGCCCGGCTGGCCTCGATGACCTTCAGCCCCGCATTCCAGAGCAGGTAGCAGATGAGCCCGGGCACCAGGGCCAGGAAAATCAGCACCCCCCAGGCCGCCGGCTGCAGTTGCCAGGCGACGGCGTACTCGACGGGTTGGCCCAGCCCCTGAGCCAGCACTCCCATCAGGGCCGCCACGGGTGCCGAGATACCTACAGTTATGACCGAGAGGTCGACGGCGGACCATCGCCGCATGAGCCTCTTGGCCAGAATGAGATACAGGGCCCAGATAAAGGCCGAGGCCATGATGATGGCGACAGCGGCCGGTATGTCGTCGCCTTCGATGGCCAGGCCACTTTCCAGCAGACTATACCAGACGGCACCGGCGGAGGCCAACAGGAGTCCGGCAATTTTGGCCGGCGTGGCGGCTTCGCGTAGGAAGATGAGCCCGCCGATAAAGGCGATAACGGGGGCGGCCTGTCCGAGCACGGCATTAAGCGAGGCCGAGG
>JAWLHX010000063.1:0-20318 GCA_041690105.1 Phycisphaerae bacterium | reverse complement strand
ACCGTGCCCGACGGCGTCTGGAAGAACGCCGCCTGGTCGTCAACCAGGTCGTCCGGCTCGGTGCAGGTCTGGTCCTTGAAGAACGACCCGCCGACATCCTCGAAGTACGTCAGGCGAGGAACCGGACCGGTCAGGTGCAGCCCCTCGATTATCTCCGTCGGCGACTCGGTCCGGATCAACTCCGCTTGGTCGCAAACCTTCTGCTCATCCAGGGGCATGCCGATGTAGCGACCGCTGCCAGCAGCGGTACGAGCAAACTTCGGCGAGAATGCCGCGGGGTGGGTGTAGACGCGAGTTCGCCGTGCTGCTCGCAGGACACCGATGAGTCCTCCCGTGTGGTCGTAGTGACCGTGACTGAGTACGACCGCATCGACCGCCTGAAGAGGAATGCCAAGCCGGTCCGCATTGTGGTAAATCACCATGCCCTGACCTGTATCGAAAAGAACGCTTCTGGAGCCGTGCTCAATCCAGAACGACAGTCCGTGCTCGGCCAGGAGTCCGGCGCCGCCGGCGGTGTTTTCGGCCAAGACCGTGATGCGTCCTCTATCTGACATCCGGTCTCTCTCTTTCCGTCCTGTCATTGCCGGGGCAGGCGTTCGACACCTTCATGACCAACACCACTTGGCTGCTGTCAGCAACCGCTTTGAAGGCTCTACCGATATTCCAGCACCGCATCACAAGCCATCTCGCCGCGGGAGTAGGCCTCGGCCACCCGCCGGTCACCGGGCCGCCACCGTACCCCATGCCGCTGCCTTGTCTCATCATGCCGCCCATTCCCATGCCACGACTGCCACTGCGCCCATGTCGCGCCCTCCGCCCCGGCCCATGCCGCCGCCCATACCGGGACCGAATGCGGGACTCCGGGCTCTGGCCCCGGCGGCATTGGTGCCCCGCCTCCCATACCGAAGTGGCTGGCAACGTTGGGCTCTTCGACCGGGGAGAGTCGGCCGGCCTTGAATTGCTCGACCGCCTGGCGGACAGGACCCGAGCAGCCCACGATCACGGCCACGCCGGCAGCCGACAACGTTTTGTAGGCATTAGGGCCGCAGTTGCCCGTAAGCACGTGCGTGACCCCGCGATCGGCCATGAACTGCGCCGACTGGATGCCCGCTCCGCCACCGAGGGATACGTTCGGGTTATCGACGACCTCAAAGCTCAAATCGTCGGTCTCGACAATGAGGAAGTTTGGGCACCTGCCAAACCGAGGATCAACCGACGAATCCAAGGTGTTTCCAGTAGCCGTGACGGCAATCTTCATGGCCAACCAGCCTTTCTGTTTGAGAGAACCGCCGGGGCAAAAGGCAAGGAGCATGGCCGGCCCCGGCGGTGTTCGTGGATCGAGCGTCCCGTATCCTGAGAAAGGGCCTCAGGATTTGATGGCACTCTTCTCCAACTCCTCCATGCGCTTGCGGATGCCCTCGATGGCATCCTCGAGGTACTCTGCCTGGCCCTTCAGGGCTGCGAGTTCCTGTTCCTTGCTGACAGCCGGGGCAAGCCCCGCGCCGTAGGTTGTCGCATAGGCCGGGCCGGCGCCAAATGCAGGCCACCCCATGGCGGCCCGTTGCCATCCGGTCAGGCCGGTGGCATAGAAACGGTTCCGCCGTCCACGACCGCCACCTCCGCGGCCCCAGCCCCAGAAGCCTCGTCCGCCCATGGGGCTCATGTGTCCAGGCATGGCATAGCCGGCACAGTATCCTGCTCCACGTCCCGTCATCGGGCCCATTCCCATCGGGCCTGTTCCATCACCACCAGGCATAGCTGATCTCCTTCCTGCTCTTGCGAGCCTAGCGTTATCCTCGGGTCATCATCACCCCACATTTCGGGCAAGCCTGCTGGTTGCAGGGCTGGCCCGGAGCGTGAGCCACTCTGTGGCCGCATTTGGGGCACACGCACTTCCCACTGGGACCAGCCGCAAGCGGACCGCCCATCCTGCCCCGTCCTCGGCCGCCTCCTGCTGGCGGACCTGATCCGTCGCCTCTAGGCATGACTCGACTCCTTTCCGTTGCTCTTTAGGTGGTAGTCCGGTCTACAGCCCGAAACAGCGCTGTCCTGGACCGCCTCCAAAACCGCGACCGGCCCCAAAGCCGAACCGCGATAAAGGCCACAGCCACATCCTATCCCACGCCCAATCCGCGCACGGGAGCACGCCGCGCCGGCGGATTGGCCAGCAATGCCGGGTCGTGCACCCCTTGCCCGTTTCCTGTGTCAGCCCCGTCCAAATACGGGTCCACCACGCCGATGCTGCCGTCCGAACCGTTGTCGGCGCCCACAGCAGCCAGGCATCAAGAACGATGCCTGATCCAACCGCCCCCCCGACATAGGCTTGCAGCACGCACTCCACGTCGCCGCACATCTGGGGAATCACCTCGATGATGAGCAAGGTTGCGGCCACGTCGAACACCGGGCTGACTCGTCCTTGCCAATGGGTTTCGCAATTTTCATCTCCCCAAGGCTTACTGCAAATGCCGGGCCAAAGCCACCCAACTCGATCCGGCCCTGATTTGTGGCATTTCCTCGGCGAATAAATGCCATGGCCACAATGCGAATCGCGCAAAATGAGTGTTTGCCGACCCGGGCACGGTGGTATAATGCACGACTGTGTGTCCAGGCGAAGGAAAGTGGGATGCAATGGAGAAGAACAGTCCGCTTTCCCATCCGCATCTCGATGGCCCTGCTGAAGGACCCGAGCGGTGCGGTCGTCGGCGGCGTGGAAACCTTCCAGGATCTGACCCAGATTGTCGAACTCCAGAAGGAGCTTCAGGCCCGCTACACCTTCGAGGACATCGTTGGCCGCAGCCCGGCCATGATGCGACTGTTCGAGCTTCTCCCGCAGATTGCCGCCAGCAGCAGCACGCGGTGCTCATTGAAGGGCCGAGCGGCACGGGCAAGGAGCTCTTCGCCCGGGCTATCCACAACCTCTCGCCGCGCAAGAAGAAGCCGTTCATCGCCCTCAACTGCGCCGCCCTGCCGGATACCCTGTTGGAAAGCGAGCTTTTCGGCCACAAGGCCGGGGCCTTTACGGACGCCAAGCGTGACAAACTCGGACGCTTCGCTCTGGCCGACGGCGGCACCATCTTCCTCGATGAGATCGGCGACATCTCACCGGCTATGCAAGTGCGGTTGTTGCGCGTGTTCCAAGAGCGGGTGATCGAGCCGCTGGGCGACGTGAAGTCCACCGCGGTCGACGTTCGCGTGATTGTCGCCACCAACAAAGACCTGGCCAGACTCGTTCAGGCCGGCCAGTTCCGCGAGGACGGCCGCCCTATTGACCTGCAGCCCGACGTCCGGCCCAAAGACAACCCGCGGGTGAACCGCAAGCTCGTCGAGGCCATCGCCAGGGCCTACCGCTGGCAGGAGCAACTCGAATCCGGCGAATACCCCAGCGTCGACGACTTGGCCCAGTCCCTGAAGGTCGACCGCAGCTACATCAGCCGTCTGCTGCAACTGACGAGACTGGCCCCCGACATCATCGAAGCCATCCTCCACGGCAACGAGCCGGATGGCCTGAGCCTGGCAAAGCTGCGGAAGAATCTGCCGGTGCGGTGGGATGAGCAGAGGAGGGTGTGAAAGTGAAGTCCACCTTGACCTTTCTCCTGGGACGCGTCTGCGCGCCCCGGGAGGTAGATTCCCAAACGATGTTCGGAATGTCACTTCATTATGCTGAACACAGCGGGTTCTGCGGAATTAATCTTGCCATCATCCACCATTCGGTCATAACACTCTTAGCAGATGTGAGTCTCTTTCCGGTTGATCGTTACGGTGTAGTAGCGCTTACCTCTTGAGATCGTCTTTTCGCAACACTGGCAGGTTCCTTTAAACGGATCAGCTGGTACTGGAACAGGCATGTCCCTTTCCTTTCATAAAATTCCAGATCACTGGATGACGATGTGCGGACTACATACCGTAATACTGACTAATGGCCTGAGTCAGCACGGCGGAGGCCGTCGTCGTGGCAACTTGCCAGAGACCCTGCGCTGATTTGGCTACCATTCCGCCTATCCAAACAGCCACTCGTTTGCCGAAGCCAGTCTTCATCACGGTTGGTTCTGCTTCGATGGCGTGCCTAAGTTCGGCAACATCAGACTCATCAACTCCAAGCGACTTTAGGAACTTGGATAGGCTATCGAAGTCGCCTTGATTGATCGTCACGGTGGCATGTTGCTCGACATGTGAGCTGCCTGACGCAACGTTGCCGACATTCCCCATGATGTAGGTATTGAAGACGCTCCCAACCTGCTCTGGCGTCAAAGCGGGAGGCGAAGTGGTTTCGCCAGCGTCTGGGGCGGCCGATTCAATTTCAAGTACGAAGTTGAGGATTCTGTTCCTTACTGTCTCAATGATTCCAATTACAGACGCAGGGGAAATGAGTTTCCAAGCGTGGAACAAAGTCATATCTCGGTAGATGTTCCTCGCGACAATGGCAACCAGATCCGCTGGCCACTGTTCCTGAAGTATGCCACCCTCGTTGTGGGGGACAAGATCCTGAAGCGAGCCGATTCCATCTCGGAACTCCACTGTGTTGATGAAATCATGAAACTTCTTCGGGATGCATAACATTGGAATCGGAGCATTTTGGAGCCCGCTTCCGAATGCACCCGCAAAATTCCCAAATGACTGTGCGTTCATCGTTCGGTACTCTGGCAGTTCAGCATCAGGGGGGTAGCCATCCAACTCATACTGCACCCAGTTCTTGAACTCATCATTCTTGAGCCGCGCCGCCAGCACCCGGCATTTTCGCAGTAATGTCGCCAGATCAGCCTTCCCATCCACAGCTTCTTTCTGGATCTCGTGCAGTAGCTTCATCTGGTCATCATCCTAACCAAGGTTTGGGAGTCGCCACGGCGTCTTTCGCGGCAGGCCCAGCAGGCTTGCGGCACGGACAGCGCATAAGGACTACTTTGATGCGGACCACAGTCACGCTAGCCGCCTGCTTCAGCTGACGAGCCTTGCAATCAATCTAGTGGAGGACACCCCTCGCGGCAACAAGCCCACTACTCCCTCGCGCGTGGCTGGACAGCCCATCTCAGTAGGCCCCTATGTCCTGTTCACCAACCATACCCGCTTCCTCTCGCGGAATCTCTTTGAAGCCCCAACGCACGCAACTCCGCAATTACTGCCCGCCGGTGCCACGCCTGTCTCTTGTCCATCGACTTGTAGGGACCCGACGGTTATCTCTTCGAATGTGTCGCCAGACTCAAGGGCCAGCACCGCTCCCACATGGATATCTGCCGAGGGAATGATTCCGATCGCATCTTTCCACACTTTGGCCACGACACCAATTTCGTGGTAGTGCTCTGGTACAGCCTCAATCCTGCCCGTTCGATAGAAGATTGGGATCACGTTGTCGGCATCCCACCCCAACTTCTCCTTATTGCGTAGTAGACGAAAGAGGTCCCAGGTTGTCATCAGGCCAAGACCTGTTTGTACGGCATTATCGATGATTTCCTGCCGGTATGCTTGCTCGTCTCTGTCGTGCGGGGGAATGTTGCGCTGGTGGTTGATGATGGTCAGTGGCTTTACATTGCCACTGAACTCTTTGGCTCGCATTAATGCGTGTTTTTCCGCCTGTGTCGCCTCTGCATCCTCCGGATGTCCCTGGACGCCCTTCACGTCCACGATCAAGATCGGCAGGGCGTCATGTATCTGTATATCCTCCCGCAGACTTTGGCCGTTCCCCTGCTCCCTTGCTTCCGCATCTACGTCCCTAACGTTCTTGAAACCGAGTTGTCGCAACGACCTGATAACGGCTGCAACAAGCTCATCGCCAGTTCCGTTCAGAAGCGTATACCAGTCCTTGTTCGACGCTTGAAGCTCCTTGATCTCGGCCTCGATCTGCTCAACCCGCGCCTTTGCGTCTGCGTTGACTTTATCTGCCTGTTCCTTCAACTCAAGGATTTGGGGCACTTCATACTCTGGTCGGTGAACCCAACGCTGTCCTTCATGCAAGGGGAATAGCGCGGGGTTCCACTGCATGCACCATTCGACCAACAACCGGAGGATGATGCGATCCAAGTGCGGCATGTCTGGCAGCAGAAGGAGATACCGAGGAGGGTCATCATGCACCAATAGGCCTGCGACACAATCGCCAAATTTGTTCTTCGCTAGAGGAATCCAGTGTTCTCTGTTGTCGTAGGCTGGTTCAATCGTGCATCGATATTCGGCACCTGTTGCTGCTTTCGCGAGAAGATCGGTGAGTCGCTTGGCGCGTGGGTCAAAATCGATCTCCCTTCCAGATGCAGGGCGGCAGTTGAAGGAATCAAGCTCGCTCAGGAACCCCCAACTTGATTCATGTAGGCGCTCGCGCTCGCTAACCCCATGATACTGGCTCCAAGGACCATAGGTGTATTCGATTGAGTACTTGGCTCTCACGAGCACGATAAATATGCCCCCGGACTCCCAGATTCTATCGAAGTCCGGTCTAGCAAGCCGCATGAAGAATGGCCGGGGGTCGATATCACCGTCTTTGGCCGTTTGCCAGAGCTGATCGACTCCCTCTCCCAGTTTGTCGGCCTTCGCTGAATCGGCAGGGGTCGGGCAGGCTGTGGAGGCAATAACGATCTCCTGTTCCTCATGGTTTGGGAGATTACAGGAGCCATTGGCAACAGGGTACAAGCCGTTTGAGCGAGGAACAGGATATGGGACCCCAAACGTGCCTGAGTAGACGTTGTATCCAGCGGAATTGAGGGTCTCCGAGCATGACGACGGCAGGTCAACAAGGAGAATCTTCGGCTTGGCATACTTGAGTGCTGGTGGGTCGGTTGCCGAAGGAGTCGCCGCGGGGGGAGTACTTGGCACTGATGTTCCTTTCTTCTTCCGCCCAAACACGTCAGCACCTGCTTTTCTATATTCCAGTACGTCTGCGGCAATCTGACACAAACGTCAGAGAATATCTGGCTTCATGGTGGGGTGCAAGATCAAACCAGCCTGCAAGAAAAGGAGTCCACCGCTAGCAATGCTGATAGCTGCCGTCTTCGCCACTCCGAAGCAGTGCCATTGCAGTGCCAAATCTTCCTTGCAGTGCCACGCATGTGACGATCATGTGACAAACTTTGGCACTGCAAACGTCACGTGACGGGGTTGCGAGGCCACATTGCACCCCGTTTTTGGTGCTGCAACAGGCATGAAGTCCGGATCGGCGCAACCGCTTGAGAGACCGGCAGTTATCTCTCTTGTGACGCGTTGGCATCGCGTCACGCGATTTTGAGAGGAAGAGACGATTTCAGGCCATTTTGCCGCCCCCGATGCCCAACCACGTCACGCCGCAAGTCACGCGGCCGCGCTGCCAGGGGGGCGAAAACAGGCCAGAAAGGGCCAGAAACAGGCCGAGCCCGCCGGCGGTTGCCAACGGGCTCGTTCACAGAGAAACGTGCGACGAACAACAAATTGGTGGAGGCGGCGGGAATCGAACCCGCACCCCAGCCCTTGTGCCACAAGGACTTACGTCAAAGTATTGACGAAAAGTACGTTTTTGCTCACGAAAATGAGCACTGTAATCACCCTCGTTGTGACAAATTAGTCGTCATCGAAAAGGCATGGGGCGGCCTCTCGCAAGAAGCCAGAAGGGCAATACTTCTGCTCGTCCGAGCTTTTCAGAGACAGCGTGAGGGGGCCGGCGAGGATAGTACTCAGGCGGGTTCCCGCGGGAAATAACCCGCACGTCAGGATTGAAAGAAACTCTGCAAAAAAGGTGCATTTTTTTAATTCGGTACCATCGCATTCATGAAACCAAAAACCCTCAGCCACATCGACAGCGGCTGCATGAAGTAAGGACGCTGCGAGTGGCTCTTGGTGTTTCTCATAACAAAGGTGGTCAAAGTGGCCGCCACTGACAAGCAATGGGAACTTAGGTTGCTGAAGGCAGTGGCGAAGGTTCTGCAAAGAGGAACAGGAAGTGGAGATGGTGCCTGTTGGAGAGGGGGGATATTGCAGGAGACAGCAAGAGCATTAGAGATGCTCCTCCTCAATCCTGAAAAACTTTTCTTGAGGCCCGGCATGTATTTCATTCCAAAACTTTTGGTTAGCTCCTGTTCAATGTTGAATTGAAATATTTGACATTGACGGGGAACTTCGGTAATGTTGTAGCTGCATCAAGAGAGCGGCCCGGACTTAATCCGACGCCGTCGGCAACCTGGTCTCGACCTTCCTGGTCAGTCAAGGTGCCTGGCCCCGAGAGGGGCGATGCGGCCCTGTGTATGGGCAACTTTTTCATAGTTAAGAACTCAGTGTCGTGACTATGCCCTTGGGCCGAGCTGCCACTTTTGCATGCTCAGAGGGGGCAGAGAGGAGCAATGCCAGCATATACTACAGCATGCAAAGCTCGGCATTTTTCGTATGGAGAATGCCTAGGTAATGGGTTAAGGGCCACCTAAAGAGGGTGGGGGGAGGCCTCTCTTGGAGACTTAGGCGAGGCCACCGCAACCCTCTTAAGAGGGTCAATAGGGGTAGGGTGAAATTATCAACCACTTCGAGGCTTGGCAGGACAACTAGACGCAGGTGCTAATTTTATATTCTGCCAGTATTTACAGTTCGGCGTCGAGCTTCTAAAGGCTCGAAACAGTACAGGAATCAACGAATTGGAAAAGGTTTTTCCGAGCTGCTAGAAAAAGTACTGCTTAAGCAGCCCATACATGGAGACGTAGATGGACGGCAGGAGGTCAGAACTGGATATTAAATTGTATCGCGATAAGGTCACTGAGGCGACTTTCAAAAGATTGCTGAAACACCTCAGGGCAGATGAAGAGTTTGTCAGTTTAACAGCGTTTCGAAGGGGCCTGCGATGGACCCAAGTTGAAGAGAAGAACCGCCAGCTGATGAGAACTATCGTGACGGATTTGAATCTGCCCTTCATTCGAATCGTGGCCGGTTTTATGCCGGCCTCAACGGAGAGTGACGAGGAGTCGATCCGGCATGAGTGCCTGTTTATTACCGGCAGGAACGTCGGTGCAAAGTCAAACGAGCTGGCAAGCGTCGTGGGGCCGACATACGGGCAGAAGTCAATGTTAGCTGGGCAGGTTGGCATCGGCCTCTGGCTGCTCTTACCAGACGGCTCGAAGCAGGGACTTGCTCACGAGGTTACTAGCCCCACTCTGTTAGAGGCCTGGGCCTCATGGATAAGCCATAACCAGATGGACGGGGGTGAGGTCCGGCTCGAATATCTAGCATACAGGCCCTCCACCATGGCTGAGAGCCTATACTGGCGTCACCTTCTCGATCAGCAAGGCATCAGCCAGGCAATCCGCGATAAATTTGATCGATACTAGGTTTGACATTGGGGTAAGGAGGTAACGATGGCAGATGGCAGAGGTTGGTTTGTCTCGCCGCAGGGAACTATTTTGAAGGTGCCGGACCGCCACATCTTGATGGTCGTTCGGGAGCCGGAGAAGTTTGGCATGAAGAAGTCGGAGATAGAAAAGTTTTTTAACGAGCATGGCGAGCCTGTCGGGCTTGAAGGCCAAGCCCGGAAAATAATCCTGCGGCAGGTCCTGCGTAATGGCTGGATACGTATTAGAGAGCAGGTGGGTCGCAACGGATATGTTGCCGTTGAGCTCTCAGGCTGGACTGAGACGGCAGCCAGGAGCCTCTCTAGGTGGGCCAGGACGGTGCTGAAGGATAATAAAGCCCTGGGGTTCGACCCGCATGCTCAGGTCCGAATCGCGGCTCTGGAAGAAAAGTTTTTTTTGGCCATTCCGCTCAGCGACCTGGCCAAAGGGGGGGCAGCCATCAACAAGTAATCAGGCTTGACCAGAACGACGGTCAGATTTATGATCGTCGTGACAATTTAATGTGCTTGGTCCAACCAAGCGTCGCTCGTCCAGAAAATTACCACGTTCTTTGGAGCACGAGGCGGCCATTGGCTGCCCCAGTTGCAAGGGGAAGATGGAGTATGCGAAGCTGAATACCGAGATCAAGATAGACGTTAGTTGAAAAAGTTTTCTTCACCGGACGAATAGGCGAGGATGCCCTGGCGGCGTCCTCGCCACTTATACCAAGAAGATAGTTAGTGCTCGTTCTCCAAGTCATTTGCTGGCCCGCCAAAGCTTACCCGTGCGGATGGGCCAGCCAGTAGCAGTTAAACCGGCGAAGGACCAGGCCTCAGGAACGGGCCTAGATGCCGGGCGGGCAGGTTGCCTTCACCCAGGGATACGCATCGGCATCGATGTAGATTCGCTCATCGTCATCTCGCGGTCACATCTGGCATGCTCAGGAAGTCGGCAGGGGCATCAGATGGCTCCAGGATCACCGCCGACTCCTCCGGACGGCCTCCGGGACCTCTTCGCCTGGTTCTTGAGGCCCAGCCGCCCTCAGCCGTTGTCGATGCCCGTGTAGCGGCCGACCTTGCCCCTCCTGCCCTCGACCGCTCGATCCTCTCCATCCGCTCCAAATCAAAGAAAATCATGGTTTGGCTGAGCCTGGGCAGCAGCGACAGGAGATTTACCCAGTCGGCCCGCACCTGCCGCTTGTTATGCTGTTGCCAATATTCCTCGTATTGCGGATTATTCAGGAACCGGTCCACTCGGGCCACGGACTCCCTGAACCATTGTCGCTCCCTCTCGGGGTCATTGAATGGGGGCGGGTCGAATGCCAAGGCAGGTTGTAGGATCATGCAGTATCCTCCTTCTCGATAGCCATACGAGCCGGGCCGCCGTTGGCGAAGCCGAACAGGTCGCCCACGCTGCTGTCGTCGGTGGCCACGTGGGTGTAGATGGATGTGGTGGCGATGTTACGATGCCCGGCAGCGTCACGGACCTCGGCCAGGCTCCGGCCGCCGGCGAGGGCATGGCTGATGAACGAATGCCGCCCGTGATGGACGGTCAGCCCCTTCAGCCGCTCCTTCCCCAGAACCCGACAGGCAGTCAGGAACCGGTCGCGGACATTGCGGCGGTCGGCCTCCTCGGCCGTCAGCCGCTCATGCTGGGCCTTCTCCAGCAGCTTCAGGGCCTTGTCCGGCAGCCCCTCCTGGTCGAACCGCAGCACCGGAGGCAGATGGGGGTTATATTGGTACTGGGCCTTCGGCACCGCCGGCACCACACCCTCGGCCGCAATCTTCGCCGGCGGGATATTCTTCCGCTTAGCCCCCGTATGCCGATAATCCTGCACCTGCTCAACGGTCCCTGAAGCCGCCGCCCCGTTCCGCTTCCCACCCCCGGCCCTGCTAGCCGTCATCTTGGCTCTCACGGCCTTGCCGCCCGTGGACTTCGGTCCAGTTTTTGAGCCGGCTGTCTTGCCGCCCTTATTGCTGCTGGTACGATCCTTGCTGACCGATGCCTTGGGGGTCCGTTTGCTGGCGTCAGTCTTGCGGCCCTTGCCGCCACCACCGGTACCGCCTGCCTTGCTGCCGATCTTCCTGGCCATCTGATCTCCCACCACCTAAAGCTGTGTACCCGCTGATTGTGATGTGCCCCCTGCCGGAATGTGCCCAGAAGAGACCACGTGAGCCTGCAGGGTCGAAAACATCGATAAGATTATGGTCCATGACAGCCAGATTCGCAAGCCGTTTATTATCAGAGGCGGCCGACCTGCGGCCTGGCGGAGGCGGTGCCTTACGCGGCCCTGATGCAACATTTCTCCCGCCTTGGTGGCTAATTATGAAGCTGTGCCCTAACATTTGAGGTTAAGCGAGATGACATGCTCAGTCTGTCTCAGGCACTTTCTGTCTTTCAGAACATACAGAAACGTCATAGAATCGTTCGTTCAATCCGCATTGAGGCACGGAGATGAAGAATGACCAGTCACTCTAAGAATTCACTGCAGCCGCCAGGACGCTGGTACGACGTGTGCAAACCGCCGCAGAAGGTATCAGATGTATTCGATCAGTTGACGGACCAAGACAAGGCCGAGGCCATCGAGTTCTGGCTGGATGCCCCGTATCGGCTCTACCGCGAGAGCAGGCTTTTGAATTTGAGCAGTGACTTGGAGATTGTGGAAGAGGTTGTGGTCAAGCGGCTTAAAGCCCCGTGGGAAACGTTCGACATGACCGAACCTATGGCCCAGCAGGTTAGCCAGGAGCAGCGTGACATAGAAGTGCGGGACTGGAGTTCGGTTCTGGAGTATCCTCGGGACCTTCAAAACCAACTGCAAGGGTCAGACCAGTTCATTTTTGTCCTTCTGAAGCACTGCCACCCATGGTCCGTTCAGCCCCTGCTTTATGACTGGCAGTTGCTTAAGAGGCATACCACCAGAAAATGGTTTCCAAGCACTATGACGTACTGCAGTGTTGCGGGAGAGATTTTTGTGGCCACTGCGGTCGAAAAGGACGACCTGACACATTCATGCCTGTCATCGATTGCCGTTGCCGTAAACTTCTATGGATCGCTCTTGTGGGCTGCGATTGGCCGCACAACCTACGACGAGGTGTGGCGAGATGAATTTGACAGGTTTTTCAGTTTCCGAGAACTCATGTCAGGCGATGTTGTCTGGTCAGAGGACGTTCCGGACATCAGACAGACAACCACGCAGATACTGAAGGGAATTGAAGCCGCTCAGATGCTGGTTACGGTGTGCCAAGGCATGGGACAGAAGGCGACCCCCAAGCTGGAAAAGCCAGAAGAGGCAATGGCTGTCGAGCAAGATGTCGTGGACGGTATCTTCTCCACCAATGAGCTAGCCAGAATGTATGGTCTCAAGGCCGACGCGTTGAGAAAACGTGTGGAAAGGGCTAGTGACCGTAGTTGGTATATCAAGTTTGAGGATCGTGCACGACGTGATCCTCTCCGCCGCTACTATCATGCCAAGGTGCTGCCAATAATTCAGAAGATGAAGGCCGATAACGAGAAAAAGAAAAGTTGCCAATCACACGATTGAAGTTGTGCGTCCCGCCAAACCGATCAAAACGTCCAGCGAAACGTCCAGCGAATGTCCTGCCAGCGAAAATAATAAATTTTTTTGACCCTTCCTTTACGTTGCCTGCGGGTTTTTGACGCGTCCAGCGAACGTCCAAGTTTTTGAACATGCTTGCTGGAGGGGGCATAATCCCCGGCACATGGAGGAAACGTCCGACAATTTCAGCCGCATCTCCAACCCGACGGCCCTCTCTGTTGATAAGAAAATGGTGGCCAGTCTGGACGGTTTTTTAGTCGAAGCACTGGAGGAGTGGCGGGCGAAATGGCAGCGGCATAGAGGGGCGTCCAAGTCAATTGGAGAATCACTGCTGCGTCGCTCCCGCGAAGTCTGCAACTTTGGACATTTGACTGAGGTCGATCTTCATAACTACGGGGCCAGGGTGGCAAGGTGCGGCTCCTATCTTGTGTTCGGCTGGTACCCTCGCCTGCAAAGAATCAAGCTGCTCATGGCTAATTTTTGCCATCTGCCCCTGCTTTGCCCTTCGTGCTCTCACGCCAACACAGTTAAAGCAGTAGATACGTACTTGCCACGTTTCAATTACCTGCTCACCGAGCAGCCGGACCTTGTTCCACAGTTTCTGACCATCACTCTGCCCGCAGGTCCAGATATCCGCGAGCGGACGGACACCATACTTTCAGTTCTGTCCGAGGCTACCGCATGGTCGAACAGGGCCAGAAAAAAACACAGCAGGCAAGACACGGAACTGGGGAAGATTATGGGCGGCATCAGTAGGCTACATGTCCGGCCTACGCCGGTGATCGGGCAGGACTTCTTTCAAGTCCACCTCCACGCTGTTGTGCTGGCCTCTGAAACTCTGGTCAGTAACAAGTTGCGACGGGAAATCGCCACTGTGATGGCGGAGCCCCTTTCGCAGCGGGCTGTTGATGTCAGGCCCTTCCATAACACGGACTTGCCGGCAGCTGCCGAAGATTTCCGCCGGCTGATGGAGTACTCCTGGAAAGATCAAGACCTCAATGTCGACCAAAAACTGAGGGTATTCACTGCACTGCAAGGGGTTCGGCTAACGAGAGTGTGGGGGGCTTTTTGGAATACCCCCGTCCCGATATTCGAGCTTGCTGCTGTCGAGCCCGCGTCTTTGTCCGGGCCTGACTTTCTTCGGGTCCGATGCGATTGGCATGAGGCCCAAAACCTTGTCATAACCGGAATTCGAGGCTGACATGTCACAAATCAATCTACTGACACTCAAAGAGGTTGCGGATGCACTAAGCGTCAGCACCCGGCAAGTCCACCGCTTCTTATCATCCGGCCGCCTACCTCCAGCGGACGTGTCGCTGGGCGGCATAAGGGGCAGACGGTGGAGATCAGACCGTCTGAAGGCATGGATTGAGGCGGGGTGCCCCCGAACATAAGTGCAGCGAAGTGCTGCTAAATCAAAGTCTACGAGTGAGTGAAACTGTGGCGAGTGTCTTCAGACCAACGAAATCGTTGCCGATCCCGGACGGAGCTGTTGACTGTCAAATCAGCGGCAAACCTGGCGTCACTTACGTGGACAGGCGGGGCCGAAAACAGAAGCGGCTTGTCAGAAAGAACAAGAACGGGCAGCTCATGATGGTGCATGAGTACACCCATTGGTGGATGAGATTTCGTCTCCCGGACGGCACCGAAATCCGTCGCAAGGGCTTCAAGGACAAGACCGCGACCGAGCAGGAGGCCCATCGCCGGGAAAGGGAGGCCGAGCAGCGTGCCGCTGGTTTGATCCCGGTGGACCGCCAGCACCTCCAGGCCCCGATCCAGAAGCACATTGAAGAGTTTATCGAGAACAGGAGGCTCCGGGGTGGAAGCGAGCGGTACTATAATTTGCTCAGGACCCGTCTCACACGCACCGCGAAGGAATGCGGCTGGATCACATTGAGCCACCTCACGCCGGAGTCGTTTGAGCGGTTTCTATACAGCACGATCCTCCGCGAACACCCGAAGGGGAAGACTCCACTACACTATCACGCGGCCGTAACAACGTTTTTAAACTGGTGCGTGAGGAATGGTCGGCTGCTGGCCAATCCACTCCAGTCAATCGATCAGCCGCCAGCCAGTAGGCCGACGTTCGAGCGAGCTGCACTGAGCTTGGATCAAGCCCGGCGGCTCCTTCAGGTATCCGGACCCCGCAGCATCGTCTACCACACGGCCATGAGGACTGGCCTGCGACGTAATGAATTACTACTGCTCCAGTGGCAGCATGTGCATGTTGACGAGGATAACCAGGCTCCTCATCTGGCCGTGCCCGGCACTATAACCAAGAACGGCCAGGACGCCATTATCCGCCTGCCCCTTGAACTGGCGAAAGAACTGCGGAGGCTGAAGCCAGCAGACCTGGCAGCAGGTCAGCTGGTGTTCCGTTCAATCCCGAAGGTGCCACAGTTCAGACTCGACCTGCAGGCTGCCGGCATTCCTGACCAGGATGCCAATGGTAAGAAGGTTGATTTCCACTCGCTGCGGGTCACGCTCTGCACGCACCTCCTGGCAGCCAATGCCCCCGTCTCAGCCACCATGGCAGTAATGCGTCACTCCGACGCCAGACTGACCCTCAAGACTTATGCCGACCAGAGCAAGTTGGAGATCGGTGCCGTGGTAGATAAACTGCCGCCCCTGCTGGACGATGCGGGCGGCGACGGTCAGACAGTGCCAGCTGAGTCCGAGGCAAGTCAGCGAAAGGCTGCAAGTCGCTGGTCACCTCTGGAGGTCCGCCCACACCGCATTCCCGATCAGTCCTTGAATTGACAAATTGCCCGGCAACGGCTACTCTCCTCCAGAACGAAAAATTTTTTTTCTGGGGAGAGTGTGGTGGCCAGCGTCTTCAAGCCCACGTACCTGCGTCCTATTCCGTCCGACGCCAAGCCCTGCAAGCTCAGGGGCCAAGCAGCCGTCCGGTTTACCGATCATCGAGGCAAGGAGCACATCCGCCTGACCCGCAAAGGACGGGGTGGTAAACTCATGATGGTCTGCGAGCAGGGAAAATGGTGGATGAGATACGTCTTGCCCGACGGGACGGAGAAGCGGGTGAGGGGCTACCCCGACCAGAAGGCAACCGAGCAGGAGGCAGATCGACGTGAGAGGGAGGCGGCAGCTTCGGCCGCTGGAGTGATCCCCGTGGCTGACAAGTACCTGAAGATGAAGGTTGGCGAGCACCTTGAAGAGTTCATTTCAGAACTTGAACGGGTGGGCCGGGCAAAAAAGCATTACGGCCTGCTCCAGACCCGCGTCAATCGCATGATCGACGAGTGCCGGTGGACGACTCTCGGTTCGGTTACGCCAGACAGTCTGTCACCATTCCTGTCCAGACTCAAGCAGCAGGGTGCGGCGGCCAAGACAGTAAACGAATATCTGAACGCCATTGGCGGTTTGATGAACTGGTGCCTACGAAACCGGCGGCTCGTGGCCAACCCTCTGGCCTTCGTTGCCCGAGCAGATCAAACACGGAAGACCTATGTCCGCAGAGGGCTGACGGTAAATGAAGCCCGCAATCTGCTGGAAGTGGCCGGACCGCGTCGCCTGATCTACCACATGGCCCTCAGAACGGGCCTGAGACGCTCTGAGTTGAAGCAACTGGTCTGGGAGGACCTGCGGATCGACTCCGACGCTCCTGTGCCCTCTGTACGCCTTCCTGCGACCATTACGAAGGCGAGGCGGGCCGATGTCCTACCTCTACGCCAAGACCTCGTGCACGAACTCTTGTCCGCCCGACCAATGAAATACCATCCCCGTGGCCACGTCTTTCCCTCTGTGCCGAAGATGGAGACCTTCAAGCAGGACCTGGAGCGGGCCGGGATTAAGCACAAGGACGCCTCTGGAAGAGTTGTCGATTTCCACGCCCTGCGGCTGACACTCAACACGGAACTTCATCGTGCTGGCGTACCCCTGCGGACCACGATGGAAATCCTCAGGCACACAGACCCGCGACTCAGCACCGAAACTTACATCGATGCCAGCTTACTGAATACCTCGGCGGCCATGGATACGCTGCCCAGTCTGATTGACGAGCCCTCGAAAGTATTGACGAAAAGTACGTCCACCCCTGTCCTTTTCGGTCCCGCTCTGGCACAAGAGGGAGAAATGGCTGAAGGGGATGATGCCTGCTGTTGTGCAGACCATCAATGCAAAAAGCCCCAAAAAACAGGGCTTTCTTGCACAACACATGCTTTCTCTGCAGATGTTACAGGCTCCACATATATGGTGGAGGCGGCGGGAATCGAACCCGCGTCCGGATGTCAGGCCTCTGGGCCGTCTACGTGGGTAGTCATCCGATTATTCTCGAAGTCCGGCCGCTGGATGACGGGCTGCCTGGACTTCATATCTCCGCTGCTTTCTCGCCGACCGCGCCAGAGATCAACTTGGTCTGCCAGCCCGATTTATGACGTCTGACCGAAGTGCACGGGCGACACCCCGGGGACGGGCTACCGTTTTTTAGGCAGCCATTGCATAGCCGTTATTGGCATTTACTTTTTTTGTGAGGTGTTTTAAGGGGCCTCCTCACAACCCCTCCACGCAAGCTTCAGAAATCCTCAACCCCGTCGAGACCAATCGCCCCCCAAAAAGACCAAAGTTAAACTCTGCCAACTTATCTCGTCATTCTAGCAGTCGCCCAGCCCAATTCAATTCCCAATCCGCACGCTTTTAATCCAGCAGTCAGCGGCTGTTTCCAGTGCCGGGGTACCTCAACGTCCTTGAGCAAGACGCCATGCCATTATCGAGCCGCCGGCACGCTCTCAGGCTGTCGCTCTGGTGCAGGTGCCGGGCCCGTGAGCACTGACGATTTCGACATGATCTGGTACAAGTCGGTCAGATGCCGGGCCCCTCTGGCAGCCTGATGCCCAGCCCCCCGGGCATACAGGGGCACCTTCGTATTGGTATGTCCGCCGGTGTTCCACCTGGTAATGGTGGCCAGGGAATTAGGGGTGAACTTTTCCAGCTCAACGTCCCTGACGGTCAGGCCGCCGGTTTCGTGGTCGGCAACGACAATAACCAGCGTGTTATCCCAGCCCTCGTTGTCGTCCAGCCACTTGATGACAGCGTCAACCGCTTCGTCAAAGCCAATCATTTCCCCCGCCAGTTGCCAGGCATTATTATTATGACCTGCACTGTCGATTTGCGAGCCCTCGACCATCAGGAAGAACGGTTTCTCGTCCCTGCCCAGCACAGCCAGGGCGGCCTCGGTCATCTGGGCAAGCGTCGGCTCCGAAGTATCGCTCGCACGGTTGACGACCATCGACATGTGCGTGGCCATGAACAGGCCCATCAGCCGTTCGGTCTTTGCCGCATCGAGGGCGGCCAGTTCTTCGTTGGTTTGCACGTAATTATAGCCCAGGGCGCTGGCGGCCTTTCTTACAAGGAGGATGCGTTCCTCGGGGCTGATGTCGACCGGTATTGCCGCGACCTCCGTTGGCGGCATCATGGCCTGGCCGATGCGACTCCGGCCGCCGCCCAGCAGTACGTCGGGTCGCCTGGCAATAATCTGGCTTGCGATGTCCACTTCTTTTCCGCGCGAATCAACCTGTGCCAGAAAAGCTGCAGGCGTTGCGTCGGTAAGCTTCTTCGTAGCCACAAGGCCAATGCGGGCACCGTTGCGCTGAAATTCCCGGGCAATGCTCGTTAGCGGTCGGCCATTGGCGTCCATGGCTATGCGTCCATTGCGCGTGCGGCGACCGGTGGCAATAGCCGTGCCGGCCGCGGCGCTATCGGTTGGGGCAGTGCCGCCAATCGGGTCGGGTCGCGTCTCAATCTGCACGTGCACGGGCCAGTCTTCAAAGGCCAGAGGCTTACGCTTGACCAGACGCCCCAGGGCCACGTGTTGCGGACCCATGCCATCACCAATAAGCAGGATTACGTTCTGAAAGCTGCCATCGTCGCCGCCGGTCTCGGCAGCCGTGGCACCAGTGGCTCTGGTCTCGGCGGCAGCAGTCTGAGCATTGTCTGCACCGTCAGCGGCCGCGGCTTGTGGTCCATCGGCACTGCAGCCTGTGGCCATTAAAGAGATGGCAATCAGGGCGGCCAGCAGTCGCGTCATGTGGCGGGTCAGCATACCTGAAGCGGTCATGGCTTATCTCCATCCAAGGGGGCTGGCAAAAATGCGGCACGCGCCCGAATCTGGCGCGGTGGCTCAGGGCGCCGTCGGCAGAGCCAATCAGCAATTAAGTCAGGGCTGAATATAAATGGCCCTTGAGGCGTCTCTTATGTCAGTGCCCAGTATAGCGGCTGCTGAGGAATTGTGCAAATCGCCTTGTCAACACACCCGAAGCCAGCACAGTCAAATTGCCGCAGTCAGCCTTGGGGGAGTGCCCCATTTTGCATGCAGCAGTGGACTCAGGTACCAAGCGGGCATAACATAAGGCATTGTGTCGGGGGTAGTGCGATTTCCAGGGGAGGCAAATCCATGAACAGAAGGGCAAGGATGTCGAACGTTGCGCCGCGCTGCATAGTCCAGCCGGCCATGCCGAGCATTTTAGGCGGATGGCTGCTGGTGCTTTCGTCGCTGGTCTGGCTGGCCGCTCATCTGCTGACCTAATGCGCCATCGCTGCCAACCTACGATGGGCCATGGGAGATACCTCCTGTGGCTCAATTTTTGTTGACATGCCAGATGGCGAGTGCTGATATGTTGTGGCGGCCTTTGCGGCAACGGCGGGCATTTGTCAGCGTGCGCTGTAGACGACCGCGAGCCCGCCCTGCGCCCGGCTCGATGAACATGGCCGCGAGCGGCCATGGCACACGGCAGTGGCCGTGCCATATAGGCATCATCGCCTCGTCGTCAATATGAGTTAAGTTGGTTCTGTCCGGATATGCTCGTTCAGCAATCCACTCCAAATCGCACCACTGCTGGCATTCGGCACACTTTGGCGCCGGCTGCGCCGTCGCTCCAAAGTGTGGCACCCGGCTGTTGCGACGCCGAGAGGAGCGCATCAGCAGAACAGCAGAACTTACGGCGGCCGCAACACGCCCGAGCAGATTGCCGAAGATGCCAAGGATCTTGACAGGGCCCGTCGCCTCGACGACGAAGCCTATCGGAGGTGACCGGTGAGACTAGCCAGATTCCTGGGACAGAAGGCCTCGTGCTTGTTAAGTGCCGAGCCCTTCAAGAACTGGCCTATAGAGCGATCAGTGGACGATGAGTCCGATCCGCCGGAGGTGCGTTACAGCTTCGTGGATTGTGGCCTTCGGTTTAACTGTGACCGACACGACGAGCGGATCAACTGCCTTTTCTTGGAGGCAGAGTCGCATGACGGAACAGTTCTGTCCGAGGTGTCATTCCGCCTCCGTAGAGACGAAGTGCTGGCACGTTTTGGTTCTCCGTCCAGGAGCGGCGAGGGATTTTCGCACCCGGTTCTGGGCGACTTCGGGTCTTGGGACCGGTTCCAGGGCCATAAATATACCGTACATGTTCAATATCAAGTGGATTCTGAAGGCATCGCAAAAATCACATTGATGCGGAATGACGTTGTGCCCTGACTACAGCGGCCAACAATCTGCA
>JAWLHX010000062.1:0-20417 GCA_041690105.1 Phycisphaerae bacterium | reverse complement strand
CTTCAAAGGCAACGACAACATCAGAAGAAACAGCATCCCCCGGCAGTGCCGGGGGCTTCAAAGGCAACGACAACATCAGAAGAAACAGCATCCCCCGGCAGTGCCGGGGGCTTCAAAGGCAACGACAACATCAGAAGAAACAGCATCCCCCGGCGGTGCCGGGGCTTTAGGGGCAGCGGCTTGGGCGTAGTGACGCACTATCAATCGATGCGGTAGAAGGCTTCTATCTTTTTTGCGGCGGTAAGGGCTGTGGCTCGGACATCGGTGTCGCGGTCGGTGCGGGCGACGTCTCTGAGGGTGTCGAGCGACTCGTAGGCGAGCATGGTGCCCAGGGTAAAAGCAGCCTGCTGGCGGACGTTGGCGTCGCCGTCGCGTTTGAGGGCATCGAGCAGAGCGGCCACCGACTGGCTGGTCGGATAGCGTGACAGTTCGCGGGCAGCCTGGCGTCGTTCGGCATCGTTACCTCGTTTTATGAGGTGGAGCCAGTTTGCCTCGCTGTCGGTCACCTGCGGCCTGGGCAGGTTCGGCTGACCTTCCGGCCGATCGCTCTGCGGTTGCGATGGCTGGGCGGGCGGCACCTGCTGGCTGTCGGCGTCAGGTAAATCGGCTTGGCCGCCGTCGGGGCCGGCCGGCTGCTGCTGGTCGCGGATGCTGCCGGATGCCGGGCTATCGGCCGCAGTGCTGTAGGTTTCGACCCTCCAGAGGCCATCATCCCACGACCTGCTTTGCCGCACGATGACCTTGGACGAGGTTCCGCCGCTATTGTTCTGGATAATCACCTGCTGGGTAACCTGGACGGGTTGACCGTCTTGCGACAGATTGCCGTAACCGTAGCCGAGCCCGGACTGAGCGGTAAAGCCGAGGCCCGGATAGTATGGGTATCCGGAATAGTAGTATGGCGGCACCAGGTGGTGCGAATAGACCGGGGCGTAACCGTGGTAAAAGTATCGTGAGGAATAATACCGCGGATAGTGGTAGGCGACCGGCGAGTAGGGCCGCAGGCCTATGCTGTAGGCCGGGCCGCCGTAGCCATAACCGTAACCGTAGGAATATCCGGGATAGTAACGGGGGTAGCGATAAATATGATGCAGGCCGAGGTAACGGCTGGTGCCGATATTCAGGCTGAGGTGCGGGGTGCGGTATCGCAGCCTCCAGGAAAGCTGGGCTGAAGCCGAATCGGCCGTGGCGGCCATTGCGAAGACGGTCACAACTGCGATTGTCAGGAGTTTAAGTTTACGTACCATGCTACGGCCCTGCCTTTCTCCCCTTCTCTATCCTTATTATACACGCTGAACTTGATAAAGATTTGAAAAAAGGCGTTTGGCCTGGGGGCTTCTTCACCGTGGCACGGCCATCCTGGCCGTGAGTGCCGGGGGGCATCCTGCCCCTCGGCCGTTTCTGTTGCCTTTTCTTTATTTGGTGTCGTGGTCTAAGTCAGGCCATGACGGCCCAAGCGCCGCCTTACGCATGACCACGCCATGTCAAACCAATCACGGGCAGGATGCCCGTGGAACTCATGGGCAGGATGCCCATGCCACTGTAAAAGGGCAGGCTGGTTGCCTGCGGACACCTGGTGCGGAGTCAGGCTTGCGGCTCGCGGAGTTGTGTCATCAGCCTGCTGCGGGCGGCGGTCAGGAATTGCTGATGGTCGGGCGAGCGGTAGTCTGGATAGGTCCAGTCGTAGGTGCGCCAGGAGCCGCCGGTGTAACCCAGTGTGGGCTCGGCATATACGCCCTGGCCCAGGTAGATGCGGTGGGTGTAATCCTTGCACGAGGCGAGCACGAACTTGGCGGGCGTCAGGTAGCCGGGGTCGAGATTGATCGGTCGGGCGACATCGGCCCATTCGCCTCCACCGGCCAGGTCCTGCTCAAGCTTGTTGGTCTGGAGTTTGATGACCCGCAGGGCGGCCGGATCGATGAGCTTCTGAAAGGAGAGGAAATAGCGCATCAGGGGTTGGCCCATTTCGTCGCGGTAATAGCTGGTGTATTCGTGGGCGGTAATGTCGCTCTTGAGGTCGATGGTTCCCAGCAGGTCGGAAAGCTCGCTCTCGGCGGCCGCCAGTGCCCCCGGGTAGGCGGTGAGCATGGCGACGATGAGCTTGGCGGGTTGCACTTCTCTTACGGCGGCCATTGTGGTATCCCCTGCCCTTTTCTGGTGCTCCCTCCGGCGCATCATAATGGCTTGAGCCACTGGCGGCAATAGGTTGCCTGCAGGCCCCGAGAGTTCGAAGAGTGTGGATTACTCATTGACGAATGTTGGCCGGAGGATTATTCTGCATTGGTTCTGATAATCACCGGTCCCGGACCGTGGGACATTCCTGGCAAGGAGAATCATGATGAGGGCATCGGCCGGCTTGCGGCGCAAGATGGGTGTGGTGTACGCGACGGGCCTTGTGGCGCTTGGCCTGCTGGTTCTGTCCGGGGCATTCTGCTCTGCGGTCCTGGCAGACGATGGCGAGGTTGCCCCGCGGGAATGGCAATCCCCGCAGAGCCAGTGGCGTTTCAGAACGTTGCCTGATTCGCCTCGGAACGACTCGGGCCCGTATGGCCGGGCCGACCGTGATGAGCAGCGGGCGCGGGAACGGGAGCGGGAGCGGGACCGGGAGCGGGAGGAGTTGCGGGAAGTCGAGAAGCGTCAGGCGGCCGAGCGTCGGGAGCGGGAGGAGCAGGAGCTTCTAGAGCGTCAGGAATTGGAGTTGGATGTGTTGCGGCGTCGGCAAGCGATTCAGCGTGAGCAGATTCGAGCGCAGGAGCCGGACAGGCAGCTTCGTCAGGCGAAGTTGCGGGCGCTGGAGAACAAGCAGCAGCAAGAGAGCGAGGCTCTCAGGAGCCATCATGCTGAGCAGCGTCGCATGCTGCAACAGGAGCACCACGCCAGGGAGTTGCAGGAGCTTGAGAGGCGGCGGGCCGAGGGGGATAAGCCCGAAGGGGGCGAGGCTGGGCCAGGGCCGCAGCCGAATGCCGATGAGCTTAACGCGGAATTGCAGCAAAACGAGCGGCGGATTGATGAACTGGAGCGCCAGTTGCAGAAGCTGCGGCAGGAGAATGAGCGAATCCGGCAGATGCTGGGCTGGGAAGCGGGGGGCGAAGGGAATCAGGATGAGCGGCAGGCGGCGAACTTTTTTGGCATAGAAGACGATAAGGCAAAGGATGTTGTTTACGTTGTCGACCGCAGCGGCTCGATGGACGAGATCTTGAGGTACGTGCAGCGCGAACTAAACCGGTCCATTGGCGGACTTGGGCGCGACCAGAACTTCCATGTCATCTTCTATTCCAGCGGCCCCGGGGTCGAGATGCCGCCGCGCAAGCTGGTGCCGGCCACCGAGGAGAATAAGCGGGCGGCAGCCACGTTTGTCAATCGCCAGTTTGCCGAGGGTGCGACTGATCCTTCGGATGCCTTGGCCAAGGCTTTTCGGAACAATCCGGCGGTTATTTTCCTGCTGACCGATGGCGATTTCGATCCGGCCGTCCGTGACCAGATCAGGCTGTTGAACCGTGAGAAGAAGGTGAAGGTCAACACCATCTGCTTCCTGTACAGGACCGGCGAAGAGTTGGCCATGAAGATCGCCGCCCAGAATGACGGCCAGTACAAGTACATTGACATGGACTGGATAAAGAGAATGGATGTCCGTCGGCAGACTGAGCGGGACGAGGGCAGCGAGCAGGATTGAGCGGCATTTGCCGCGGCGGCGGGCTGACGGCTTCTTCTTCCGCTTCTCCCTTGACGGGAGAAGGTGGCCCGCAGGGCCGGATGAGGGTGAGGTTGTTCGCCCCCCATGATGGGTGAGGTCGCTCGCAGAGGCAGATGGCTTTGCAGAGCTGGCGGTTTTCCTCGCGTCGACACCCCCACCTGTCTCCGGCATTCGCCGGAGACATCCTCCCCCGTCAAGGGGGAGGAGTTGAAACGGCAACTGAACTCACGGCATGGATGGGCTGACATGGTGAAGTCGAATGATTGGCTCCAATGCTACGGGCAGTAAGCGGCTTGGCTGATCTGGTTGGCTCTGATAGAATGCGGGCCTTGTAAGAATGGTTGTCGCACCGAAACAGCACCCCAAACCGGAGGCCCTTGCCGTGTCCAATGTCGACCCCTACGCCATAGCCGATAATCCGCTGGTCACCCGTTACGCTTCGAGCGAAATGTCGCACATCTTCTCTCCCCGCTTCAAACATGGCACCTGGCGCAAGCTGTGGGTGGCCCTGGCCGAGGCCGAGCGCGAGCTGGGCGTGGAAATATCGCAGCAGCAGATTGACGAGCTCAAGGCCCACGTCGACGAGATTGACTTTGCCCGGGCCGAAGCCCTGGAAAAGGAGTTGCGGCACGATGTGATGGCTCATGTTCACGCTTACGGCGAAGTTGCCCCGGGGGCCAAGGCCATCATTCACCTGGGTGCTACCAGTTGCGACATTGGCGACAATGCCGAGCTGATACAGATTCGCGAGGCTCTGCGCATTACCCGGCGGCGGTTGCTGGCGGTCATCGCCCACCTGGCCAAGTTTGCACGCCAGCAGCGAGCCCATCCGATACTGGCCCGGACGCATTTTCAGGCGGCCCAGTTGACCACCGTCGGCAAACGGGCCTGCCTCTGGATCTACGACCTGCTGACCGACCTGGCCGAGGTTGACTGGCTGCTCGGCGACATGCCCATGCGCTCCATCAAGGGCACCACCGGCACCCAGGGCTCGTTTCTGGCCCTCTTCGATGGCGATGCCGCGAAGGTCAAGCAACTGGAAAAACGCGTGGCCGAGAAGATGGGCTTCGACCATATCATCCCCGTTACCGGCCAGACCTATAGCCGCAAATTCGATGCCCGGGTGACGGCCTGCCTGGGGCAGATAGGCCAGACGGCTCACAAGTTTGCCAACGATCTGCGTTTGATGGCGGGGCTGAAGGAGATGGAAGAGCCTTTCGCCAAGAAGCAGATCGGCTCCTCGGCCATGGCTTATAAGCGCAACCCAATGCGCAGCGAGCGGATGACGGCCCTGGCCCGTTACCTTATCCAATTGCAGCCGATGGCCGCCCAGACGGCCGCCGAGCAGTGGATGGAACGGACGCTGGACGACAGTGCCACGCGGCGGCTTGTGCTGGGGCAGGGATTTTTGTCGGCCGATGCCATTCTGCTTATCTTCGCCAACGTGGCCGATGGGCTGGTGGTCTATCCGAAGATTATCGAGCGGCACATGGCGGAAGAGTTGCCGTTTATGGCCACGGAGAATATTCTGATGGCTGCGGTCCGCGGCGGTGGCGATCGGCAGGAGTTGCACGAGGCCATCCGCCTGCACAGCCAGGAGGCCGCCCGGCAGGTTAAGTCCGAGGGCCGCGACAACGATTTGATTGATCGACTGCGAAACGATGCGGCCTTCGCCGGTGTCGATCTGGATGCCGAGTTGTCGCCGCAAAACTTTATTGGCCGCAGTGTGGAGCAGACAGATGAATTCCTGGCTGAGCACGTTGATCCGCTGCTTGCTGCTAATAGTTCGGAGCTTGATACGTCGCCACCGGACCTGAGGGTGTAGCAGATTTTTTAAGAACTTTCGCTCCGGCAGTGCATCTATATTCTATGGTGCCATCATCGGCATGCCGATGGATCGAGTTTTTCGGGGAGGCGGCGAGGGCTTTAAACAACCAACAAAAGCAAAAGCAACGACGATCCCCCGGCAGTGCCGGGGGCTTCAACGGCAACGGCAACATCAAAAGAAACAGCATCCCTCCCCGCATTGCGGGAGGGCTTCAACGGCAACGGCAGCCGGAAGGGCCAATGAATAGGGGAGAGGTCATGGCAGAGAATGAGCAGGAAGCGGTGCGGACGACGATTGTGGGCGGGCGTCCTCCGGGCAGCGGGCGGGCCAACGGACAGATTCCCCGCGGCATCGAGGTGCTGACCAAGAAGGCCGCAGTGGACGCCGACTTCAAGGCCCTGTTGCTACGCGACCGGGCCGGGGCGGCAGCGGTCATCGGCTTGGAGCTTGCAGCCAGCGAGGCGGCCATGCTCAACGTGGTGCCGGAGTCGCAGTTGGAGGCCATAATCTCCCGCACTCGCGTGCAGAAAAAGGTGCTATCGGCTTTTCTGGGTGGCTCGGCTGCCGCCATGCTGGTGGCCCTGTCGACGCTGGGCGGATGCGACGGCGAGCGGGTTGTCAGCCAGGGTATTGAGCCTGACATGCCACGAAATCAGCAGACTGAAGACTCGCAACTGGAGTTCAGCGCCGGTGAACGCCCTGACGTTCCGGCCATCAGCGAGGGTATTCGCCCTGATATTCCGGAGGAGAGTGTCCCGGAGGCTTCCGAGGCAGATGGCGAGGCGAAAGAAGCAGTCGAATTAATTAAGCCGCTGCCGGAAATTAAGGGCAGTGTCGGCACTACCGGCATACGCGTCGATGTTCCACCGGTTCGCGAAGAGGAGCCAGGGGACGCCGTGGATGGGGCGCCGGCCGAGGAGGCACCGTCGCAGGAGCAGCCAGCACGGCCGCCGGTGAGTCGGGGCGTAGGTGCTGACATTCCGCCCCAGCGCCCGGCTGAGCCGCCTGCCGAGCCGCCTGCCGATGACGCACCGCAAGCGGACCAGGGCCGGATCAAAGAGCTGATCGGGTCGCTCGGTCACGCGGAGTTCAAGGTTCGCGAGGATGCCGAGAAGCAATTGGTGCAGATTGGTCAGCCGGCCGAACCTGCTCTGCGCGAAGCCACCGGCAGCGATGATCCGGAGGTCCGCTTTCGGGCCAATCGTGCCCTGACCACCATTGCCGCCCGAAACAACCAGCCGTCGCGGCCTGGGGGCGAGCATCCCCCGGTCGTTGCAGGTGTGATATTACGCGAGTAACCTTGAAAGGCCTGACCATGCCCGCCGACATTACGCTGGTGAACCTGAACATGCTCTTTATCCGCTATGGCGAGGAGATTGAGCGCGAGCTGCACGTGCCGCTGGGCTGCCTGTATCTGACTCAGGCCCTGGAGGCGTCGGGCTTTGAGGTCGACTTCAGGGATTACCAGACGGTTGCGGCGGCCGACCCCTTCGAGATGGACGTTTTTCTGGATTTCATGGCCGACCCTGCCCCGGTTATCGGCCTGTCCTGCATGGCCAACCTGCTGCCATTTACCATTCTGGCAATGGAGGCCCTGCACCGTCGCTGGCCCGACCGCAAGCTTGTGCTTGGCGGCGTTGGTTCAAAATCGGTGGAGCAGAAGTTGCTTGAGCGCTTCCCGTGGATCGGCATCATCAGCCGCGGCGAAGGCGAAATCAGCGCTCCTCTGCTGCTTAAGGCCTTGGGCAGCAATGGCGACTTGTCGCAGGTGCCGGGCATAAGTTATCGGCGGCCGGATGGCTCGGTTGCACACAATGCCGCCGCCCCGCGGATAGAGAATCTGGACAGCATCGCTTTTCCGGCCTTTCATAAGATCGACCTGTCGCGCTATGCCGGTTACGGCCTGATGAGCACGCGCGGCTGTCCTTATCCGTGCACTTTCTGCTCGGTTGCTCCGGTGTGGAATTACGAGAGCCACCTGCGCAGCCCGGCCAATATTGTCCAGGAGATGCAACTGCTGCACCGCGAGGCGGGGGTCAAACTGTTTCTGTTCCAGGACGAGTTTTTCGTCAGCGGGCGCGAGCAGGTGATGGCCTTTTGCCGCGAGCTGAGGCGCTCGGGTCTGGACGTGCAGTGGAAGGCATTTGGTCGGGTGAATCTTGTAGACGAAGAGATGATGCGGGCCATGGCCGATTGCGGCTGTCTTGAGCTGCGGTTCGGCATAGAAAGTGGCAGCGACCGCATTCTGAAGCTGGTGCGTAAGGGCTTCACGGCTGCTGAGGTTCTGGACGTCGTGCCGCGGGCGGTGGAGTTTTTCCGTCGGGTTGATGCCTTTTACATCTGGGGATTTCCGATGGAGACGCTGGAGGATTTCCACCAGACGCTGTTCCAGATGGTCACGCTGCGTTCGCTCGGCGTCCGCATTCTGCCCAGCCTGTTGTCGCTGTTGCCGCAAACCCCGCTCTACCAGGAGACGGTGCAGAGGAGTCAGCTCGAGTTCTGCCCGTGGCTTCTGCCGGAGTTTGTATTTACCGGCCACGAGGTTTACCGGGCCGGGCGGATAGAAATTCCGCCTGAGCGGGAGCACCTGTTCGACCTGGTGCGTGGGCATCCGGACATTTTCCCCGGCTTCTACCATGTTGACCTGGAGCATAATGTATTGCCGAAGCTTGCCCTGCTGCGAGAATTCGGCTTTTATGCTGCCGATGAGGCGTCGTCGGCCGATAGCCTTGCGGCGGCCGAGGCCACCGGGCAGTTGAGCCGGCCGGAGAGCGACAGTTGCGGGGCTCATTCTCCGCGCATCAGCGAGGCTTCTGCCAGGGTGGCCAAGGGGCCCGGGGGCAAGGTGAGCCGCATGGCCGACGCCGAAAGTTGAGCGGGACTTTGGCCAGGACTTCGTCAGGGCCAGCAGCTTTTTTTTGCAGTAGCAGACTTGGCAAGAAGCACCCAACGTTCCGCTCATAGATGGCACTCGCGCCGCAACGGCAGGCCCCGCAGCCCCGAAATTCCACGTAAAATGAGGGAGAGTTTTAGCGGCCGCCCGTTATAACGACAACGGCGACAACGGCAACAGCATCCTCCGACAGTGCCGGGGGCTTCAAAGACAACAACAACGGCGACAACGGCAACAGCATCCCCCGGCGGTGCCGGGGGCTTCAAAGACAACAACAACGGCGACAACGGCAACAGCATCCCCCGGCAGTGCCGGGGGCTTCAAAGACAACAACAACGGCGACAACGGCAACAGCATCCCCCGGCGGTGCCGGGGGCTTCAAAGACAACAACAACGGCGACAACGGCAACAACATCCCCCGGCAGTGGGCGGGGGCTTCAACGGCAACGGCAACGGCAACGACGGCAACGGCAATGACATCAGCGGTGTTACTGCGGCGGCAATGCGGGTGGTTATTCCAGTTCGGCGGCCAGGATTCGTTTTCGCAGGAAGGTGCCGGTGTGACTGCGGGGGTTGCGGGCGATTTGCCTGACGCTGCCGGCGGCCACAATTTCGCCGCCACCATCGCCGCCCTCGGGCCCCAGGTCGATAATCCAGTCGCACTGCGTGATTAGGTCGAGGTTGTGCTCGATGACCAGCACCGTGTGGCCGGCGTTGACCAGTCGCTGGAAGACCTGCAGCAAGGTGCGGACATCGGCCATGTGCAGGCCGGTGGTGGGCTCGTCGAAGAGCAGCAGGTAATGGGTGTCGCGTTTTTGTGCGGCCAGGAAGCTGGCCAGCTTCAGCCTCTGGGCCTCGCCGCCGGATAGGGTGGCGGTGTTCTGCCCGAGCCGCAGATAGCCCAGGCCGACATCCATCAGGGGCTGAAGCTTATCGATAATTCTCTGGTGACCGTGGAAGAACTTCAGCGATTCCTGTATGGTCATGTTGAGCATGTCGTCGATGTTGCGACCGTTCATTTTGACGTCCAGCACGCGCTTCTGAAACTTTTTGCCGTTGCACTGGCTGCAGACGACCGTTACGTCGGCCAGGAAGTACATGTCGTAGGTCAGCGTGCCCACGCCCTTGCATTCTTCGCAGCGCCCGCCGGTAACATTAAAGGAGAAGTCGGCGGCCTTTACTCCGGCCACCTTGGCCCGCGTGGTGGAGGCCAGCAGTCGGCGGATTTCGTCGTATGCCTTGACGTAGGTAACGGGATTGCTGCGCGTGCTGCGGCCGATTGGGCTCTGGTCGACCATGATCACGTCGTCGAATTGCTCCCATCCTTCAATGGCTGCATGCTCGCCTACCTCGACGGCGCTGCGCGAGTGCTGCTGCTCCCACGAGGCGTGCAGAATATCGTGTATGAGCGTGCTCTTGCCCGATCCGCTGACACCTGTGACGCAGGTGAAAACACCGATGGGAATTTCGGCATCGATATTCTTGAGGTTGTGGGCTCGGGCTCCACGGATGGTCAGCATGCCGCGCGGCTTGCGGTCGTAGGGGCTGATGGCTCGCTGCGTGTGTTGCTGCAGGGCCCGGCCGGTTACGCTTTTGGGGCTGTCGACGAGATCGGCAAAGGTGCCTTCGAAGACGATCTGCCCGCCTGCCTCGCCAGCCCCCGGACCGAGATCAAGCACATGATGGGCCCCCTCGATGACCTCCGGATCGTGCTCCACCACGACCACCGTGTTGCCCTTGGCAATGAGCTGATACAGAATGTTGAGCAGTCGCTTGCTGTCTCGCGGGTGCAAACCCACGGTCGGTTCGTCCAGCACATAGAGGGTGCTGGTGAGGCTTGAGCCAAGGGCGCTGGCCAGGTTTATGCGTTGCGACTCGCCGCCGGAGAGGGTGCGCGTCTGGCGGTCGAGCGTGAGGTAGCTGAGGCCCACGTCGTCCAGGTATCGCAGTCGCGAGCTGATCTCGTTCTTGAGCGTGTCGGACTTATCCAGGGCCTCCTGGCTGAGGGTGAGGGTGCCGAAGAATTGGCGCAGGTCCTTCACGCTCATCTGCCAGAGGTCGGCGATGCTGCGGCCGCCAATTTTGACGCTGAGGGCCTCGGGACGCAAGCGCTGACCGTTGCAGTTCGGGCAGGTTGTGTAGCCGCGATAGCGGGCTATCATGACCCGCACATGCACCTTGTAACGTTTTGTTTCGAGCCATTCGAAGAATCCGCGAATGCCGGGGAAGTCGTCGCCATCGCCCTCCCAGACCAGACGCCGGGCCTTTTCGGGCAGATCGGCAAAGGGCACGTTGAGGTTGATTTTATTGCGGCGGCAGGCGGTCTTCAGGGCCAGCATCCAGTCTTCGTAGGCCGGCGTGGTCCACGGTGCAACGGCCCCCTGCCCCAGCGAGAGCATGGGGTTGGGGATGATTTTGTTGGGGTCCAAGCCGCTGATGCGTCCAAAGCCCTCGCAGCTCGGGCAGGCGCCGTAGGCACTGTTGAAGCTGAAAAGCTCGGCGTGGGGCTCGATGAATTCGCGACCGCACGCCTCGCAGTTGAAGCGTGTATCGAAGACGACGGGCGGCCCGCCGTCGGCCGGTCGCACGGTGCAGCGTCCGCCGCCAAGCTTGAAGGCGGTCTCCAGCGACTCGGCAGCCCGGGCCCGGTTATCGCTGCGCAATTCGTAACGGTCGACAACCACTTCCAGCTTCAGTTCGCTCTGCCGGTGCAGCGGCCCGCTTAGTTGCTCGGTGGCTGAGGCGGCGGCATTGGCGGCGGGAGCGTCGGCCCGGGTCGACGTGCTGGCGCCAGCCTCGGTGGGCTGGTCCGGCTCGCCCGACTGTTCGTCGCCGTCATCGTCCTTGAGCCTGATGCCCGGCAGACCGGCGCTGGAGAGCATATCGCTGGAGGCGTCGATGGGCTCTTCGTCGGCTTCCGTCTCGGAATCGGCCTCGGCACCGGCCTCGGCGGCTTCGTCATCGGCCAGAGATTCCAGCAGATCGCCCTCCTCGGCCTCGTCGTCGAGGGCGTCGAGTCGGTGACTGGCCTCGGCCTGCTCGTCTTCGTCGAAGTCCGAAGGCTCGGCTGCGGCCCCTGCCGGCGGCTGGGCTGGCTGGGCGCTATCGGCGGAAATCTGGGCTTCGATGTCGGCCAGGTGCACATCTTCCAGCTGCCGCAACTGCCCGCCCAGCAGAATGCGGGTGAACCCGCCGCGCTGGAGTTCGGCCTTCAGGCTGGCGAAGCTGCCGGCACCCTCCATGCCGATGGTGGAGGTTACCGTGACGCGCCGCCCCTGGCCCAGGTCGGCCAGAGCCTCGACCGCCCGCTCGATGGTGAAGCGTTCGACCTTGCGGCCGCACCCGGGGCAGATGGTTTCGCCGGCGTTGGCGAAAAGGAGGCGAAGGTAATCGTTGATCTCGGTCGCCGTGCCGATTGTGCTGCGGGCGTTTTTGACCGTGTTCTTCTGTTCCAGGGCGATGGCCGGGAGGATTCCGCTGATTCGTTCGACGTCGGGCCGGGTCATGCGCTCCAGAAACTGGCGGCTGTAGGCGCTCATGCTCTCGACATATCGCATCTGGCCTTCGGCGTAAAGGGTATCGAAGGCCAGGCTGGATTTGCCCGAGCCGCTGACGCCGGTAATGACGGTCATGCGGCGATGAGGGATGCGGGTCGAGATGTTCTTGAGATTATGCGTGCGGGCGCTGACGATTTCGATCCACCGCTCAACGGGCGGCAAATTTACATCGGCAGAATTATCGGTGGCAGTCGGCTGGCCGGGGCCATTTGCGGCGGCCGAAGCGGCTTGCGGCTGATCATCGGCATGGTCGGACGTTTGCCGATGGCGGCGAGCATCCTGCTCGGCCGGCTGCAGCTCGGCAGCGTTATTTGCCTGCCGGGAGGCCTTCTTCCGGGGCTTGCGGCGTTTCGGTTCTTCGGATGGCATGATAAGTAAGCCCTCAAGTGTGCGTGCGAATCTACTACTGTACCCACGGGGGCGGGCAAAATCAACTTTTCGGCAGCGATGAAATTTGTGGCCGGGGTTACTGCGGGCCATTGCTGCGACATTGCCCCCTGTACGCCAGTCGCGCCGGTAGTTAGAATTGGAGCTGACGCGCAAGGCCCCCATGCTGAGGAAAGCTGCCATTATGAGCGACAACCATACGGAAGGCTATGCCACGGAACTTGCCCGTGTGCCTTTGTTCGAGCATGTACCGCCGCAGGATTTGCTGCGTTTGGCGGCCCTGGTGCGCGAGCGTCATTTTGGTCGCGACGCGGTTGTCTTTCAGCACGGTCAGCGTGCCGACTGCATTTATGTTCTGACGGCCGGCAGCGTCAAGTTGCTGCGCACTTCGCCGGATGGTCGTCAGCAGATTCTGCACGTGGTTGAGGGCCCCGATACTTTTGGCGAAGGAGCGGTGTTTGCCGGGGGCATCTTTCCTGCTCATGCCGTGACAATGGAGGCCTGCGACTGTCTGATAATGCCGCGCGAGGCCCTGATCGACCAGCTTCGGCAGTACCCCGAGACGGCCATGAGCCTGCTGGCCTCGATGAGCATGCGTTTGCGGCACTTTGTGCAGGTGATCGAGGATTTGAGTTTGCGTGATGTTTCGTCGCGTGTGGCCCGCTATCTGCTGGCCGAGTCGCAGCGTCTGGGCCGACGGCGGTTTCGCCTGGCCATGGCCAAGGGCGAGTTGGCCCGGCAGATGGGCACCAGTGCCGAGACTCTGTCGCGTACCCTGGCCCGTCTTCGGGATCAGGGGCTGGTGAGCATCGAGGGGCGAACCGTGCATGTGCTTAGCCCGGAGGCGATGGAAGAGATGGTTGAGGGCGTGAGCTACCAGTAGCAGCACAGCAGACGCTGGGAAGCTGGCGGTAAGCCGGTTCGCCCGGGATTGCTGCGCGGCCGCGGGGGGGGCAGCCGTTGCTTATAAAGCCCCCGGCACTGCCGGGGGATCGAGCGGCGGACAGGCGCGTGTTCCGCCCGGCAACGGGCGGGGGTTCTTTTGAGAATAAGTGGTGAAAATTTTCCATCGGCAGAAGATTTGTGTCTGTTCTGCGCAAGTCTGTGCTGCCGTTGATCTTGCTCTCCAAAAACCATTGATTTGCGGCTAAAAGATATAATCCGCACAAGTTTTGTAATTTGACATCCAATGTTTTGTGTGTCATTAGTTTACTGTCGGTTGCTGCGCGGAGGAACGGGTATCGCCCAGATGCCCGTGCGCACAGTCTGACCAGCAGATTTACTGATTCCTTTGCGGGGATTGTGGTCGATAGTTAATGACAGGTTGCGCTTTTTGGCCCAACCTGCCGGGCCCACAGTCTGCCTCAAAGGAGTTTCATCATGAAAATTGCTTCAACTCTCGCCTGCACGCTCATCCTGATTGTTATTGTCTCGACCGCCCAGGCCGCCCCCGTAATCGGCTTTTACGACAGCGAATTCAGCGGCGAAATTCTCGAAGGCCGCTGGTCGGAGTCGTATGTTGGTGGCGGAGCGGGCCAGCTTGGCAACACCATCCATGCTGCGAGTTGGGACGGCAGCGTTCTGGGCGGCCAGTGGTTGCTTGCCGGGCCAGCCATCGATGCCGCACCGAGCATCTTGAGCGACACGCGCAATGGCGGTACGGGCTCGGTAACCTACCTGACCACCTACGGCAACGGCAACATGACGCTGGCTTTGACGGGCCCCTGGGGCGGTGCCGGCGATGTGGCCGACTATGCCGTCAGCATCGGCGATTACCGGCACACGACGGTGAACACCTACGTGATGGACAGCCTGGTAGCCTCGACCACGATTGTCGAAATGATGGGCACCTTCGATGATTACGCCGGCTATGAGCTGAATTTTGTGGTGGCGGTGGCTATTCCGGCGGGCGAAGGCAGCACGATTGCTGCCGATTACCCGGCCTGGCTGCCGTCCTCGGCCAATAGCGGCGCCTGGGGTGTGGCCCAGAAGATTCGCACTGAAATCATCCCGGAGCCTGCCACAGCAGCTTTGCTTGGCGTGGGATTTGCCATGGTTGCCGTCCGTCGCAGGCGCAGGAACCGCTAGGCGTAGTGCGTCACGCGGATTGCACATTATTTTGCCATGGGGGTGCCACACTTTGGAGGCCCGACGAAGTCGGGGGCAAAGTGTGAAGCCTTCCGCACCCGGCAGCCGCGCCTCGTACCGCTTCACATTTTGGCGCCTGCTGCGCCATTCGACAGGCTCATGGCAGGCAGTCGCTCCAAAGTGTGGCACCCAAACCGCGTCTCAATTGTGCTCCGGGAGGTGGCTTCGTGAAAAGGCCCCCTCCCGGAGCATTGCATTTGCCTTTAACGACAAAAGCAGAAGCAACAACGACCCCCCGGCGGTTCCGGGGGCTTTAACGGCAACGGCGACAACGACAACAGCATCCCCCGGCAGTGCCGGGGGCTTCAAAGGCAACGGCAACAACGGCAACGGCAGAAGCAACAGCATCCTCCGGCGGTGCCGGGGGCTTTAACGGCAAGGTTTGTCAGGCATCGTTTGTTGCGGGTTATCGGTTATGATGGAGCTATGGACCAGGTAACCGAAAGATTTATCGATTTTTCGCACGAGCTTGCCGAGAGCCTGAGCGCCGACGCCATTCTGATCAGCACCGATGTCTTCCCCGGCTCCATTCCATTCGACCGTCTGCTGAACATCGAGGGCCTGCGCATAATACTTACGATGCGCAAGGACCGCCTGGCTCAGGTGCCTGAGGGGGCGGAGGTTATACGGATTCCGGACGTCAGCATGAGCCGCTATGGTCAGGTCAAGGTGGCCATTCTGCTTGGTTTGTCGCGTGGCTCGTTCAGCCGTGGCGACCGTATAATCTGGCTGACGGGCGGGCCACGCAGCGGCGTGCTGGACAGCATCCTGTATACCCAGGTGTCGGAGGAATTGGGATTTTTGACCGCTGTTGACGCCGAGCGTATTGCCCGGCACGTTCAGCCCGAGGTTTTTGAGCGTGTTTTCGACATTGCCGTGTCACTTGGCAACGAGGGCCGCGAAGGCAAGAGCGTGGGCTCGATTTTTGTCGTCGGCGACACCGATCATGTTCGGCGGCACAGTCAGCAGATGATCCTCAACCCGTTCAAGGGCTACAGCGAGCAGGAACGTAATATTCTTGATAAGGACGTCGAAGAGACCATCAAGGAGCTTGCCAGCATTGACGGGGCCTTTCTCATCCGCAGCGACGGGGTGGTGGAATCGGCGGGGGTATTTCTGCATTCGCCGGCCAGTTGCAGCCCTTTGCCGCGGGGCCTTGGGGCCCGGCACAAGAGCGCCTGCGACATTACTGCCGCCACCGACTGCGTGAGCATAACCATAAGCCAGTCAACGGGTAATGTAACGGTCTTTCTGAATGGCCACCTGCTGGTCGAGGTCAGCCGGCCGCATCCGCTGCTTCCGCAGTCGTCATCGTCGGACCGGCCGGATGCCCAGATTCGCCCGGACCTGCGGCAACCTCCGGAGTGACGGCTTTCGGTTTTCTGCTACTCGGCTGAGACTGGTGGCAGGAATGTGCAGGCAATTGGGCCGGAGCAACACATTAAGTGCGGCCAGTGGTTGTAAAACATTGACGGAACCCGCCTCGTTGGCTATGATAATCGCTCTGTGCAATGGTGTTTATGGTGGGGAATCGGGAATATTGGCGGGGTAAGCCGTGCGCTCGGACAAGTCCAGAGGACTGTACGAAGCATTGCAGCGCAGTCGCAAAGGCATGAAACGTGCCGGCGACAGCCAGGCGGCCCCTTCCAAAGCAGTGCCGCAACAGTCATTCCCATTCAATCCGCAGCCGTCATCGGGCTCGGCTTCGCCTGATTCAAAGGCGGCATCCGGCAGCGCTGAAGAGCGATTGGCGGCAAGCAAGTTGCCGGAACCCGCTGCGGGCCAGCCTCAGCCAACGGCTGGGCAGGTGGATCTGCCCCTGCTGGACGAGGCGGAGAAGCCCGACGAGACGCATCGTTATGGCCGGGATGAGCATCCGGCCGAGCACGACACGACGCCGCCTTCAACGGCCAGCGCGTCGGACGATAAGGCCTCTGGCGGCAAGCCGGTCGAGACTCGCTCGACAAGCTATCCATCGGGCGGCTTGGGCTCGGCGGGCGTAGGTTTTGGCGGCGGTCGTACGGCCCCGCGAACCGGCATGGCTGGTCTACGAAACTGGAAGCCGCTGATTCTGGCTCTGCTGGCGGCGCTGGTTGCTATTCTGGTGCTTGCCCTGCTCGTTTATGGCCTGATAGCTGCATTTTCGGGCAGCGGTGACGACACGGGCAGTGGCGGAAATGTCGTAGAGCAGCCGGGCGCGAATAACGTTGATGATGCCCGGCGTCAGTCGCCGCAGGGTTCGGTGCTCGATCGGACCGGTCCGCGGGCCCTGGAGCGCGAGGCCTTGGAGTATGACACGAATTTGCCTCCGGGAGCGCCCATTGGCGAGCCGGAGACGGTTGTCAGCGACCAGCATCTGATACCGGGCCTCAGCGGGCAGTATCGGATAGCGATTATAACCTCGACGCCCGAGGGGTTGCGCACGGTGCAGGATTTCATGTTGCGTCAGGGGATACCGACTCGCGTTATCGGCAATTTGCTGGTGACGGAGCAGACCTTCCCGGACGGCGGTCATGAGCAGACGCAGGAATATCTGGAGCGTATAAAGTCGTTGGGTGACGCATATTCGCGGGAGACGCGGAGCCGTACATCGTTTGAAAGCGCGTTTCCGAGAAGGTTCTAAGGCACAGGGTTTGGCGGTGCGGGGCAAAATCACCCCGATCCGCCCGGAAAGATGAGGAGCAAGGGAATGTCGATTGATAAGGGTTTGAAGTCTCGCAGCGCACTGAGCCGTCACCGTAACGTGCTCTCGCGCGACGAACGTATTGGTGTAATGAAGAACGAGGAGCGCTGGAGCGAGGATCGGTCGCCTATTGGCCTGCCTAAGATTGCTCATCGCAAGGCCGTGGCCGGTGGTGGCGGCGGCAAGAAGGCCGGCGAAGAGGAAAAGAAGTAACCAGACCGGGAGGCGGATTTTCAGTCCGCAGTTGCAGCCGGCTGCACGTCGGCACCCGATTGCAGGATTACCGATGCCGCCTCCGGGCGGCATCTTTTTCATCCACCTGCAGCACCGGCGGTTGGCGGGCTTTAAGTGTGCGCTGCCGGCGAGGCGGGATCAGAGGAATCGGTACGAATTGGAGATTCAGCAGATGATTGCCGACCGCATGCGAAAAATCGACGCCTCGGGCATCCGGAAAGTATTCGACCTGGCGGCCAAGCTCAAGGATCCGATTAATCTTTCCATCGGCCAGCCGGATTACGATGTGCCGGAGATTATCAAGGCGGCGGCCATCGACGCCATCCGCCAGGGCCGTAATAGCTACACGCAGACGCAGGGCGTGGAGGGGTTGCGGCAACGGATTCAGCAGCAGATAGAATCGGATACGGGTGTGAGCGAGGCCCCGGTGCTGGTGACCAGCGGCGTGAGCGGCGGATTGCTGCTGGCCCTTATGGCCTCGGTAAATCAGGGCGACGAGGTGCTGATAGGCGACCCGTACTTTGTGATGTACAAGCACCTGGTCAACCTGGTTGGCGGCAAGCCCGTGTTTGTGGATACCTATCCGGACTTCAAGCTGACTCCCGATCGCGTTGAGCCGCTGATAAACGAGCGGACGCGGATGCTGATCATTAACAGCCCGAGCAACCCTTGCGGCGTGGTGTTGTCGAAGGTTGAGATTGCCGCCCTGCTGGATGTTGCCCGCAAGCACAACCTGCTGGTGCTGACCGACGAGATATACGACGCCTTCTGCTACGATCAGCCTTACGAGTCGGCCTTTGGCGGCTACGAGAACACGCTTCTGCTGAAGGGTTACAGCAAGACCTACGGCATGACCGGCTGGCGTCTTGGCTATGCCTCGGGTCCGGCCGAGCTGATTCAGGCGATGACCATGCTTCAGCAGTACAGCTTTGTGTGCGCTCCGAGCATGGTGCAATTTGCGGGCATTGCGGCAATGGAGGTTGACATGAGCGCCGCGGTGGCGGAGTTCAAGGCTCGTCGCGACCTGGCTTACGAGGGCCTGAAGGAAGATTTTGAGGTTACGCGTCCGGGTGGGGCCTTCTACATTTTCCCGAAGGCTCCGGGCGGTCGTGCGGAGGAGTTTGTTTCGGAGGCCATCCGGCGTAACGTTCTGATTATTCCGGGCAACGTCTTCAGCGAACGCGACAGCCATTTCCGCATCAGTTACGCAGCCAGTCGAGAGACGATTGAGCGCGGGACCGAGATTCTTCGCAAGTTGGCCCGGGAGATGAAGGCAACGTCGTAGCCAGGGGGAGCGCTTGCAACGGCCATGGAAGCCTTTTTACTTGCATTGAACCAGCCCCTGTGCTAGTTTTAGCGACCCTCAAATTCCGTGGCATCGTTGCCATGGGCCGCGGAGGGGGAGCCGCCTGAACCTGCTCGAAATGTAAACGGAAATGGCATGAAGTTTTACCTGATTGACCGCGTTCTTGAGATGCAGCCTGAAAAGCGGCTGGTGGGTCTGAAGAACCTGACGCTAGCCGAGGAGTATCTTCAGGATCATTTTCCTGGTTATCCCGTTTTGCCTGGCGTGATGATGATTGAGGCGGTGGTGCAGGCGGCGGCCTGGCTGGTTCGGGCCAGTACCGATTTTGCTCACAGCATGGTTGTGCTGGACGAGGCGAAGAATACGCGCTACGGGGCGTTCTTCTACCCTGGTACGAGCATGCGGGTTGACGTTGAGCTTATGAAGCGGAGCGACGACGGGCTGTGGACGTTCAAGGGCTCGGGCAAGGTTGGCGACGAGGTGAACGTGCAGGGCCGGCTTGTGCTTCGGGCCTTCAACCTGGCTGACGAAAAGCCTGAACTGGCCGAGACTGACGCCCAGATCAAAGCAGCGATGCGCGAGCGTTGGCAGATCATCAGCCGCGAAATGATAAGAAGTTAAGATTCGCCGTGGGGTGCTGTCCTCCAGTGTTGGGGCAGGCGTGTTCGGCGACCTTCGTGTAGAAAACCCTTTGTTTTTCTTCTTGAGCGTCTGGAGGCGATTCAATGGCTTTAAGTCATGACGAGATTCTTGCCAAAGTTACCGATGTAATGGTTGGTGCGCTGGGTGTTGATGAGGAAGAGGTTACCGAGGAAGCGACGATTACGGGCGACCTTGGAGCCGAGTCGATCGACATTCTGGACATTGTCTTCCGTCTGGAGAAGGAGTTCGGCATCAAGATTCCGCGCGGCGACCTTTTCCCCGAGACTCTCTTCAGCAGCGAAGAATATGTTCAGGGTGGCAAGCTGACGCCGGCCGGCATGACCGAGCTTCGGGCCCGCATGCCGCACGCCGACCTGGATGAGTTCGAGAAGGATCCGGACGTGCAGAACGTCAATAACCTGTTCACGGTCGGCATGATCTGCCGTTACGTCGAGGGCAAGGTCAACGAGTAAGGTTGATCTGCGTCCGCCGGTAGCTGCCGGTTTTCGGGCGACAGTCATGGCATTGATGAAACCCAATGCGTCGGCACCCGGCGGGGCGATCCGACAGCCTCTTGGGTTTCTCTCTTTAAGATGGCATAAGGAATTAAGCCTATGCGCTGGTTCTGGGTCGATCGCTTCATCGACTTCAAGCATGGCAAATCGGCCACGTCAATCAAGAATGTTTCGCTGGCCGAAGAGCATGTGCACGATTATTTTCCTGGTTACCCGACTCACCCGCAGAGCTTGATGATAGAGGGCATGGCTCAGACGGCCGGGGTGCTGGTGGGCGAGGCTTTCGACTTTCAGCAGAAGGTTATTCTGGCTAAAATCAACCGGGCCAAATTTCATCGTCTGGTTCTGCCGGGCGACCGGATTGTTTATCATGCCGAGGCGGTCGACGAGATCAGGCTGGAGGGGGCTCGCATCGAGGGCCGCATTACCTGCGACGAGCAGTTGGTGGCCGAGATTGAGCTGATGTTCGTGCATCTGGATCAGAACATGAAGGGGCAGAGCTTCGGGGAGGAGAACTTTGTGTTTTCTCCGGA
>JAWLHX010000061.1:0-20425 GCA_041690105.1 Phycisphaerae bacterium | reverse complement strand
ACCTGATTGTGACGCGCTTCCTGCTTGGTCACAATAGGGCAGGGCAGACCACTGGCGGCGGGCGGGGGCCAGCAGCGACTGTTCCGGGCATAGCGGAGCAGCAGGAGTAGTTTGCTGGACAATTGACCTTGGCGGTCAATCTGGTAGACTGTGGACTCGGGCGGAGTTGCTCCGGGACTGGCTTTTTGTGGGACTCTGCCCGCCCGGCTTTGCGGCGAGAGTTTGATGCCTGGGCTCGGCAAGCAGAGTAAGTTGCAGCACATCGTTAATCGGCTATGGGGGGCGGCATCGCCAAGAGGACGAAGGCGACGGACTGCAAATCCGTCATCGTGGGTTCGAATCCCACTGCCGCCTCCAAGCTTAATTTGACCCTGCGCATATTGTTGTCGCTGTTTAAGCCCCCTGCACTGCAGGGGGATATGGCGGAATGTGCGGCGCGTGATCCATGGCCACGACCAGCTTGGCCATGCCACCCGCTCGGGGAACTTTCGTTGAGCATTGAAGGCACACGGCGAAGCAAGCGCTATCATGGCCTGACTTCGTCAGACCATGGCACCTGGCACCGGCCTTGTCACTCATCAATAGGATAAACTCTGATAAGGAAGGCGATTGGAGGAAACATGGGATCAGACCGCCGTGTCCCTGAAGGTTACGAGCGCGAGTTGGAGCTGGATCTTGACTGGCTTACTGACATAACCATTCGTGACAAATTCCTGGTGCGCAGCTTCGACGAGGGAGATTATCTGATATTGCCCTGGTCTCGCATAGGTGAGGCACGGGATTTCATGGTTGAAAACGGCATCAAGCATCTCGAAGTCAATGAGAGCGTAGGCAACTTCTGCGGACGCGATTTGAACGCACTGGTTGGTTTTGATTTTCTTGAGGGGCTGAACGTTGTCGGGCTTGGGATTCGGGATGTGTCTGCAATTCATGCATTCTCTCAATTGAAGTACCTGTATCTCAGCAACGACAGTAAGGATGCAATTGACTTCAGCAGGTTCAAGCATTTGACCAAGTGCGGCCTGAACTGGACCCCGAAGCGCGACACAATCTTCGACGCGCACGGCCTGCGCTGGCTGATCATCAGTGGCTACCGTGGCAAGTCTGCTGACAGATTTGCAGGGTTGAGGCAGTTGGAGTTTCTGTGTAATGTCAACGCACGGGCCATGACAGAAATTGGCGCACTTAGCCGCTTGACCAAATTGAAGCAGCTTGAGTTGATGGGGCTTTCGGCAGTGTCAAGCATTGATCCGCTTGCCGGCTTGCAGCGACTGGTGGTGCTCTTGCTTGATGGGATGAGGGGAATTGGCTGCATAGATGCAGTGAGTGGAATGCACGATCTGAAACGTCTCATTCTCTACAACTGCGGCGAGATTCAATCGCTACGTCCGCTTCAAAAACTGAAGAAGCTGGAGATTGTCGGTTTTAGTGGCACAACATTCGTTGCCGATGGCGACATCAGCCCTTTGACAAACCTCCCACGGCTGAAGCTTGTCGCATTTCAAACCCGTAAACACTACAACTACAGGCTGGTCAGATTGAGGTCAGCCAAGAGTCGGACTTCAGCGGGCGATATCTTGCTGCCAGATAACAGCGTTCTTCGCCCCAAACCAAGTACCTGGCCTGACGAAGTCGCACCATGATACAGGCATCGCCAGGAGGACGAAGACGAATGTAGGAATGTGCGGCGCGTGATCCATGGCCATGACCAGCGTGGCCATGCCACCCGTCTTTTTCTGTTGTTCGTCAGAGACATTATTGTTAATATCCCCCTGTGGCTGCGCATGGTACACCGGGCCAGCCACAGGCATGGCCGCGTCAGCGTGGCCTTGCGACCAGGGGAACTTCGTTCAGCATTCAAGGCTCACGGCGAAGCAGACGCTTATCATGGCCTGACTTCGCCAGACCACGGCACCCAGCGGGAATCATTTACTTGGAGATACACCAATGCTCGCAAACCACATGCAAATCCGACGGTATTTTCCTGAGGCTTATGATGGGCGGCTACAACGCGGCGACGAGGAACTGTCCATTGTCGAATTGGCTACATCTAAGGAACTACCACCGATTTTATACCGGAAGGGTGAGTGGGTCCTGACAGCAGAAGGTATTGATTCACTCCTCAATCCATACTTCATAGAAGCAGCACGTTTTGGAGAGCTGGATTGGCTTGAGCATATGGAGGAGAAGAACTGGGTTAATATTCGCGATTTTGCTTGCGTCTTAGATGCTGGTCGGGACTTCGTTCGTTGGGGAATTTTGAAGCCATAATACTCACGCTTGCAGTGTGATCTCAGACGCCTTCTAAGGTGACAACGGTGGCTATTTCAACAGAAGATATTGCCGAGTTCATAAAGGTGGCGTGGCCGCATGTATCCGCTATTCTGGCTGCTGTTTGGGCAGTCATCGCTACTATCCTAAAGCATCGTGCTGAGCACCGCCTTGTTTGCCTAAGGAATGGGCATGAGCGCGAGATGGAGCAGTTGAAGCAGAAGCACGAACGTGAAATGGCAGATCGTGAAGTTCAGTCTAAGATGGCAATTGATCAAGCAAAAGACGATCAAATAACGAAGATGCAGATTATGGGTCAAAAAAGGGCAGCATTCCAGCAGGCAGCAAACATCTGTCGTGACTTGCTTGGCACCAGCTCGCCGCATTCTAGTAATGTATCAGATTGGGCTTCTGGTATACAACCGGGATCCTATTATGGATTGTTGTATGAGGATCTGGGGAAATGGTTGCCTGCTTATGCCAACCACCTGGTTGATTACTTGCCTAATGACCTTCAGGATAAGATAGCGGAGCTATTAGAAGCAGCTAACTCGTTTTTTCAGACTGAGAAGACTGTTTTAGCAGACTCACGAGAACAAAAGCAGTCTGTGATGGAGGTTATGACTGCTATTAAGGCAGAAGCCAAGAAGCAGGACATCTGCATTAACTTTGCCTAGTCGCCTACTCGCGCCGCCCGATACATCGCCCAGAACGCCTGCCGGATGTAATAGGCCGGGTCCATCATGGGCGGCCGCCTCCAAGCTTAATTTGACCCTGCGCATATTGTTGTCGCTGTTTAACCCCCTGCACTGCAGGGGGATATGTCCGGAATGTGCGGCGCGTGATCCATGGCCACGACCAGCGTGGCCATGCCACCCGTCCTATCGCTCTCTAGGCTGCGCGCCGGCGAATTGTTCCAGCAGGTTGGCGATGGAGCGATATTGTATCTGCCAGGCCTCTTCGGAGTAGCCGCCGCTGGTTACGTATAGCACCGGAATATTACGGTGCCGCGACTGGGCAACGACAAACTCGTCGCGCCTGATGATGCCCTCGGCCGTCATGCTGAAGCCGGCCAGCGGATCGTCCACAAAAGTATCGACGCCGGCCATGAGCACGACCAGGTCGGGTTTGTGGCTATCAAGCAGCCCCGGCAGATCGCGTTCCAGCACATCCATGTAGGCCTTGTCATCGACTGGCGGGAGCAGGCCCCGATCCAGGTCGCTGGTAGCCTTGGGGTTGGGGTAGATATTCTCCTGGTGAATGCTGTAGGTGAAGACATTGTCATCGCCGGCGAAGATGGAAGCATTGCCGTTGCCTTGATGAACATCCAGATCGACCAGCAGGACCCGCCTGGCCAGCCCCTCCGACTGAAGCTGCCTGATTGCGATCGGAACATCGGCAAAGATGCAGAACCCCTCGCCATGCCCGGTATGAGCATGATGATACCCGCCGCCCAGGTTGATGCCCAGGCCGTGCTCCATGGCCAGTTGTGCGGCAACTATGGTGCCACCCGTGACCGTGCGGAAGGGCCGCAGCAAGCGCGAGTCGATAACGAATCCCGGCAACAGGCCCAGGCTTCCAACCTCCAGATAGCTGGCGACATTCCGCGACTTCTTGAGCTTATCCAGATACTCCGGCGTGTGCACCAGCAGGAGTTGCTCGCGGGTGGCCTCCTCGGGGACGACAAAATCCTCCATGGTCAGATAGCCGCCATCGACCAGCGCCTGGGCCATCTTCCGGTACTTATGAATGTCGAAGCTGTGCGATTGTTCCAGCCCCCACAGGTTGACCTCGTATTGAGCTGAATAGACGATCACCGCTCCATCTCCCAGAACCCGCCCAGGCCGGGCGTCCCACGTGGCCTTCTGAAGATCGGTCCGACAGCACCCCAGCGACAAAGGCACCGCTACCACCAGAGCCGCCAGCAGGGCGACCAGTGCGATCTTCTTCTTGTGCTTCATGCCATGCTCCGAACGATTGCCCCGGATGTTGCCTCTCGGCCGTCAGAATAACCGCTGCGCTCTCTGAAGTCTATATCAAGGCGGAGTCAGCGTTTGTTTCAACGGCTCCGGGCATTCTTTGTCGGGCCGGGAATTTGCCACAAGGACTGATTGATCAGTTACTTATCGTCACTGCTTGTCCAGGGCCAGCGGCCGTTTACTTCGGCTTCGAGCGAGAAACTGAGGAAGGTTCGAAGGCCGATGATGATGGCCAGCACGCCGACGCTGCTGAAGGAGGGTTTTATGGTGACGGTGCGGATGATGTCGGCGGCAACAAGAAACTCCAGCCCCAGCAATATGCCTCGAGCCAGTCTGAGGCGGGTCTGACCGAGGGCCAGTTTTTCGCCATCGGAAAACAGTTGCGGCACAGTTGCAACAGTGGCCACGATACCCGAGAGAATAATGGCTGCAATTCCCAGCAGTTCCAGCACCGCGGACGTCCAGCGGGCTATTTCTTGAACAAAATATGGCAGATCCACCATTGGGACTGAGACTCCTTCCGCAGGGTTTAGGCGCATTGTGCGATCGGCGCCTATCCGGGACATTCGCCATCCGGCGCCATTGTTGCCCGCTTCATACTGCAATTCTAAGGCGTGCCCGGTTTGCCCGCAAATGGCTCTTCCGGCGGGGCGAGGCGGGCGCGGGGACGCAGCATGAATCTCAAAACAGGCCGCAACCAACAGCAAACTGTGGCCGGAACAACGGTTGCAGGTGGAGCCGGGGAATGATAGACTTATGCCTTGTTTTGACGGCAGCGGCTATGAGTCTGGCTGATGGTACCTAGGGAAGGAAAGGAACGCGAGATGCAAGAGAGCATGCATAAGTACTTCAAGATGGGATTCGTGCACTTCATGGCTTATCCGGCGGCGATGAAGCATGATAACGAGGTCATTCTCAAGAGCATCGAGTCGGCCTGCAAGGATCCGTACTTCACGGCCATCGAGATCATGCGGATAAAGGACGAGGATACGCGGCAAAAGGTGAAGGCCATGCTCGATTCCTCGGGCATGACCGTGTGCCATGCTGCGCAGCCGGCCGTGCTGGGCGGAAAGTTGAACATCAACAGTGTTGACGAGAGCGTCCGCGGCCAGGCTGTGGAGGCTTTGACGGAAGAGCTGAAGGCGGGCCGCGAGATGGGTTGTGCGGCCATTGCGTTTTTGTCGGGCAAGCTTGAAGACGGCGTCAGCTACGAGCAGGGCGAGGCGGCCTGCATCAAGAGCCTGCAGGAGCTTTGCGACCGGGCTGCCGGCATGGATATGAGCATTATTCTCGAGACCTTCGATACCGACGTTGACAAGCGGGCCCTGATCGGCCAGAGCGAAAAGGCGGCGGCCCTGGCGGCCAAGGTGCAGCGTGGCAACTTCGGGCTGATGGTTGACCTGTCGCACGCTCCGCTGCTGGGCGAGACTCCGCGTCAGTGCCTGACGGCGGTCAAGGATCACCTGGTACACGTGCACGTGGGCAACGCCTTCACGGCCGATAAGAACGATCCGGCCTATGGCGACCAGCATCCGGGGTTCAGCTATCCGGGCAGCCACAATGGCGTGAACGAACTGACCGATTGGATGAAGATGCTGTTTGAGATCGGCTACCTTGGCGGCGGGCAACGGCCCGTAGTGTCGTTCGAGGTGAAGCCTGTTCCGGGCGAGAACAGCGACATTGTTCTGGCCGATGCCAAGCGGACGATGGACCTGGCCTGGGCCCGCGTCTAAAATAACCTGCAGCAGATAAAAGCCCCGCGGCGGATAATCGCGCCTGCCGCGGGGCTGCATAATGCCCCCGCACACCCCGAGGAGACAACAACGTGCCTATCATCACAATCAGTCGTCAGATGGGCAGTGGCGGCAGCTTTCTGGCCGAACAACTGGCCGCAAAGCTTGATTACCGTCTGGTGGACAAGGTGATTCTGACGCGGGCGGCGCAGCTGGCGGGTGTTGCCGAGGAGCGTCTGGCGGAGCTCGAGCAGGGCGAGCTGGAGGGCAGGTTCGAGCGTTTTCTGCGCAACATGGCTCGCGGCCTGCCGGATCTGGATCATTATTACCGGGCCTTTGCCGAGTTGGAAGAGGATACGCCGGAGGCTACGCAGTATGCCTACTATGGTCATACGCGGGGCTCGCACGACCGGTTGCGCCGCGAGGACGTGGTGCGGTATTACGAGGCGGCAATACGCGAACTGTCGCAGCGCGGCAACGTGATTGTGCTGGGCCGTGGCGGGCAGGTTATTCTGGGCGACGCGCCTCACAGCCTGCACGTGCGGGTAACGGCCGACCTCAATTGGCGGGCGGAGCAGGTTGCGGCGCGGCGACAGATTGATGCCGAGGAGGCGGTGAAGACCATCCGCGAGGACGATGCCAAGCGGCTGGGATACCTTCGCGAGAATTATCAGGAGGATTCGAACCACGCCCTGCTTTACGGCCTTTGCCTGCGAACTGACCGGGTAAGCGTGGAAAGGGCGGTGAGCTTCATCAGTCAATGGGCGGTGGAAGAGTCGAAGCGTCAGCATGCAGCTTTTGAAGCGCAGCAGGAGGGCTGAGGGCAAGGGCGATGGAGGTAATTCGCGATCCATTTTCGCTGCGTCGCTCTTATGCCGGCTCGGCAATGACCATCGGCAACTTCGATGGCGTGCATCTTGGGCATCAGCGGCTGATTGCGGAAGTTGTGGGCGAGGCCCGGCGTCGCAACAGCAAGGCGGTTGTCTTCACCTTTCATCCTCACCCGGCCAAGTTGCTGCGGCCCGACAAGGCCCCGCCGCGAATAATGACCTTTGAGCGCAAGCTTGAGGTGTTGGAGCAGCATGGGGTGGATGTTGTCATTTGTCCGGGCGATATGCTGCCAGTGTTGCGGCTGACGGCGGAGGATTTTGCTCGTCGCATAATAGCCGAGGCGATAGGGGCCAGCATTGTGGTTGAAGGGCTGAAGTTCCATTTTGGGGCCGGGCAGACAGGCGACGACGATCTGCTTCGCGAACTGGGCGAAAAACTGGGCTACGAGGTCCGGATTCTTGAACCGATCACCCTTGGCGGCGAGACAATCAGCAGTACGCGGATACGGCGGGAGATAATCGCCGGCCGTGTTGGCGAGGCAGCCGAGATGCTCGGCAGGCCTTTCGAATACGTGGGCTGGGTGGTGCAGGGGCGTCATGTGGGGCGGCAACTTGGTTTTCCGACCATTAACGTTGCGGGCGAAGATTTTCTGCTGCCGGGCGAGGGGGTGTATTGTGGCCGGGCGGCGGTGAGAGATTGCCACGCCGAAGATGGCCGGCTGTGCCTTTACCCGGCGGCGGTGAGTGTGGGCCGGGCCCCCACCTTCGGCACCCTGCCTGAAGCGGTGGTGGAGGCCTTTCTGCTCGATTTTGCTGAGGATGTTTACGGCCGGCAGGTGCGGCTCGAGTTCATTCAGCGCATTCGGGACCAGCAGGTTTTCGCCAGCGGACAGGAGCTTGCCAGCCAGTTGGCCCACGATTGCCAGGTGGTGCGTGAGGTGTTGAATCGCGGTCGGACGGAGCCCGGCGGTTGAGTGTATGCTGGGGCGACCAAAAGCGACAAGTTCTGGTAGACATTTAAGCCGGCAAACCTATAATATGCTGATCTTCGCGATAGGCCTGGGTGCTCCTGATCAAAGGGGGCCGGCCGTCGGAAAATCCCAGTCAAAGGGGAGTCAGAGATGAAAGAGCGCGTAGCAGCTGTTATCGAAGAAATCCGTCCGTATCTTCAGGCTGACGGCGGCGACATTGAGCTGGTATCGGTAGAGGATGACGGTACTGTCAAAGTTCGGCTTCAGGGTGCTTGCTCGGGTTGCCCGGGTGCCAAGATGACTTTGCGCAACGGTGTTGAGCGCAAGCTGAAGCAGGAAGTTCCGGAGGTTACGCAGGTGGTGGCCGTCAATCTGTAATGTGGGGCTGCCGGCTGTCGAGATAAGCTTTTGTTCATCAAGTGTCGCGCCGTTATCAACAAGGTCATTGAAAGGAGTCTGTCGTGGCGTACAAGATCAGCGAAGAATGCGTAAGTTGCGGAACGTGTGAACCCGAGTGCCCGGTCGAAGCCATCAGCCAGGGCTCGGACATTTACACCATCGACCCGGAAAAGTGCACCGATTGTGGCGCTTGTGCAGAGATTTGTCCGGTTGATGCGATTTCGCAGGCCTGATGTACTGCCGGATGTGTGAATCTGCAATCGAACGGGCCTGTTCTCGTTTAACGGGAACGGGCTCGTTTTACTTGCAGGATTAGACAATCGTGCCGGATGGGGCGGCGGATAGTCGCGGGCCGGACGTCGGGGCCGAGGGCTTGCTGAAGCATCGGCCATGAGTAACATGCGTACACTTTAGTGCAGCAGAGACAATGGTTTTCGGGCGACACCGGGGGATCGCCGATGCCGATAAGAGGGGCACTCCTTGTCGATTGACGCTGGCAGCAGAATCTGGAAGATGATGCAGGAGGCCGAGAGTCTGCTCCTGGCTTCGCATGTAAACCCTGATGGCGATGCCATAGGATCGATGACGGCTCTGGCCGAGGCGCTCCAGGGGCAGGGCAAGCGGGTGACCATGGTGCTGCCGTCGCGAAGCAATGGTCGGTACAAAAAAATGCCCGGGGTCGATCGCATAATCATCGCAGGAAGCGAGCTGGGGCCGGATGATGCTGCAAGGCTTGCCGCGCCTCATGATCTTATGGTGCTGCTGGACGTGTCGACCTGGGAGCAGCTTCGCGGCCTGCACGAACAGGTCAAGGCCCACGCCGGGCGGCTGATTGTGATCGACCATCATCGATCGCGCGATGATCTGGGGCAGGTGGAGCTGGTTGACGAGCAGGCGGCGGCAACGGGCGAAATTGTTCAGACTCTGCTGGAGTCGCAGGGCATGGCGTTGACGGCTTCCATGGCCGAATCGCTGCTGGTAGCCATTGGCAGCGATACCGGCTGGATGCGTTTTCCGAGTGTAACGGCCGAGACTTTTCGCCGCGTGGCCCGACTGCAGGAGGCCGGTGCCGATCCGACGGGCGTTTATCGGCAACTTTACCAGAGTTATTCGGCCGGGAAGGTCCGTCTGGCAGGCGAAGCCATTTTGAACATGGGGCTGAGCGATGACGGCCGGGTGGCCGACATGTGCTTGACACAGGAGATGTTCAGCCGCACCGGTACCACCATGCGCGACAGCGAGAGCATCATCGACGAGTGTAACAGAGTTGACACGGTGGAGGTCAGCATTCTGATTGTGGAGCTTGACGCGTCGCACGTGCGGGCCAGCCTGCGCAGTCGCGATGGAGTGGATGTTGACCGGGTTGCCGGCCTCTTCGGCGGCGGAGGTCATGCTCGTGCTGCCGGTTGCCGCATTGCCATGAGCGTGGTCGAGGCCCGGCAGGCATTGCTGCAGGCTGTGCACGAGGCTTTGGCGGAGGCTTCCAGCGCCTGATGTCAGGTTCTGCAGGCGGCGCGGTGGCCTGCGGCTGGCCAGGGAGTTTGCGTAGGTGGCCCGGGCGTGTGACTTCAATCACGCTTATTTTGCGGTCGACAGGGTAGGATTGTGTTCTGGTGCTGGCCGCCGGGCGGGGAAGAAGTCTTGTGGCGATGGTTGGGCTGGCGTATCATTATCTGCGGCGGCTGCGACAGCGGTGGTGGTGTCGTTGGCTGTGGGGCGGTGCTTTGAGGTGTGACAGTCGCGCCTGAGGAATTGATCAGACAAGGACCTGGTGCAATGGCAATCAAAGACATAAGCGGAGAGCCGGCCACGGAGTTTCGCGAAGAAGTCAATCGGCGCGTTCACGACATGGTCGAGAAGTGTTACCAGTGCGGCAAGTGTTCGGCCGGTTGCCCGATAGCCGACGAGATGGACCTTATGCCGAACCAGGTCATCCGCCTGGTGCAGTTGGGGCTGAAGGATGAGGCTCTTGGCTGCAGCAGCATCTGGCTGTGCGCGGCCTGTGTCACCTGCACGACACGCTGCCCGCAGGAGGTTCAGATTGCGGCCGTGATGGAGTCGCTGCGTCATCTGGCTCTGGAGCAGGGCATTGAGCCGCCGCAGGATGTGCGTCATGTTCAAACCTTTACGCTGAGTTTTCTGCGCAGCGTGCGCCGGCACGGCCGGGTTTTCGAGCCGGGCATGGTAATGGGCTTCAACCTGCGCAGTGGCCAGTTCATGAAAGATGCGGACAAGGGGCCGGCCATGTTCTTGAAGGGCAAGCTTGGCATATTGCCGCACCGGGTCAAGAATCTGTCCGGCCTTCGCCGGATATTCAAGCGCTTGGCGCCTAAGCTGTAGTCATGGGAGATGCGCATGAAGTACGCTTTTTATCCTGGTTGCAGTCTTGAGGGAACCGCGCGGGATTTCGGTGAATCGACCCGGGCGGTATGTGCGGCGCTTGGCATCGAAATTGAGGATGTGCCGGACTGGGTTTGTTGCGGAGCAACGCCGGGTCATGCTCAGAGCGAGGCCCTGGGGGTGGCGCTGAGCGTGCGGACCATGCTTAACGCCCGGCAGATTTCGCCGACCATGATGGTGCAATGCGCCGCATGTTACAATCGGGCCAAGGTCTCCAACGAGATGATGCGCACGCGGCCGCAACTGCGGGCCAAGGTGGAAGATGCAATCGGCGAGAGCTATGCCGGCGACGTCGAGGTGGTGCACATGCTGGAGGTGCTCGATCGGCAACTGGGCGTAGAGCGTATCGCCGAGCAGATCAAGCGGCCGCTGAAAGGCCTGAAACTGGCCTGCTATTATGGCTGCCTGCTGGTGCGTCCACCGAAGATCATGAATTTTGACGATGCCGAGAATCCGACCATCATGGAGCGGATTCTGGCCCCTACAGGTGCCGAGCTTATTAACGATTGGTCGCACAAGGTTGAGTGTTGCGGGGCTGCGTTTGCCATGGCCCGGACCGATGTGGTTGTGCGGTGCGTGAATGATATTGTGGCGGCCGCCCGGGCTGTGGGGGCCGACGCTCTGGTGGTAGCCTGCCCGTTGTGCCAGGCTAATTGCGACATGCGACAGTCGGAGGCGAACAAGGCATTCGGCACCGATCATTCGCTGCCGGTGCTGTATTACACTCAGGTGCTTGGCCTGGCTCTGGGTCTGGAGCCCAAGCAACTTGGGCTTCAGCGGATGATGGTATCAGCAGACCGCCTGTTGCGGCAACTTTCGGGAACCGGCGCATAACATGATCGGGCCGAACGATTCAGCATCGTCGGATGGCAGCCCTTCCGGTTTGGCTTCTGGCAAGGGCGGCGAGGCAGCGCTGGCCACTGGTGCCAGGGTGCCCGATTGCATGCTTCTGGATGTTGAGGGTCGCGAACTGTCGCTTGCCCAGTTGTATCGGCAGCGTCCGCTGGTGCTGGTGTTTTACCGCGGACACTGGTGCCCGTATTGCCGCCGACAGTTGCAGCGGTTGCAGGATTTCAGGTCGCGTCTTGGCGAGATGGGGGCCGATGTGGCGGCCGTGGCTGTCGATCCGCCGGAACTGGCCCGCCGCCTGGCGAGCGAACTGGGGCTGGAGTTTCCGCTGCTATCGGATGTTGAAGGTCGCGCAATTGATGCTTTCGGCGTGCGTAACAGTCTGCTTGGCATGCGCAGTGGCATACCTCACCCTTCGGTGTTTATAATCGATACTGACGGCGTGGTTAAGTTTCGGGAGGTGCGCCGCAACTACAAACGTCGCGTATCGCCCGGGCGGTTGCTGCGGGCAATTGCCGACGCACTTGACTCGGGGCAAGGCGGATCATGAATTTCAAATCGCGAGTGCATCGCATTTTGACAGAGGTGAGCACTGTTCTCAGCGGGGTCGACGGCAAGGACGTCAGCGCTGTAGTGGACGAACTGCTTAGCGCGAAACGGGTGTACGTGGCCGGTGGCGGGCGTTCGGGGCTGATGGCCCGCAGTTTCGCCATGCGACTGATGCACCTCGGACTGACGACATACGTGGTCGGTGAGACAACGACGCCGGCCATCGGGCCAAACGATCTGCTGATGGTCTGCAGCGGCAGCGGGCAGACCCAGGTGACGGTGCTGATGTCGCAGGTGGCGCGGCACACGGGTGCTCATGTGGTGGCGGTTACGGCCAATCGGGATTCGGCCATCGCTCGCGAAGCCGACACGCTGCTGCTGCTCGAAGCGCCGCACAAGAAGGACCCGAGCCAGGGAGCGCCTTCCCTGCAGTACGGCGGCTCGCTCTTCGAACAGGGGCTGCTTATTCTGCTTGATGCAGTGGCCATGGAAATTGGCCTGAAGCTTGGGCGAACTATGGAAGAGATGGAACAGCGACATTCAAACCTGGAGTAGAGGAACCACGACATGCCACTTGTTGACAAACCGCTTGCTGAACTGAAGAAGTATGAGGGACGCAATCCGCGACCGGCCGACTTTGACGCCTTCTGGGACCAGTCACTGGCAGAGATGAAGTCAATCGACCCGCAGGTGGAACTGGTGCCGGCCGATTTTCAGACCCCCGCGGTCGAATGCCTGCACATGTACTGGACGGGCGTGGGCGGGGCCAGGGTGCATGCGAAACTTCTGAGGCCGCGACAGGCGCCTGCCGCTCCGCAGCCTGCCGTGGTTATCTTTCACGGCTATTCCGGCTCCAGCGGCGACTGGCATGACAAGCTTGCCTACGCCAACCTGGGCTACACCGTGGCCGCCCTCGATTGCCGCGGGCAGGCCGGGCGCAGCCACGATGTTGGCGGCACGCCCGGCAACACCTTGCGCGGTCACATTATCAGGGGGCTTGATGGGGCACCGCAGGGGCTGCTTTTCCGGCAGATATTCCTGGATACCGCTCAGATGGCCGGCATAGTGATGCAGATGTCCACTGTTGACGAGACTCGAGTGGGCGCCATGGGAGGCAGCCAGGGAGGCGGACTGACTCTGGCGTGCGCGGCGCTGGAGCCACGCATTGCACAGGCCGCGGCGACTTTCCCATTTCTGTCGGACTATCGGCGTGTGTGGGAAATGGACCTGGCCAAAGACGCCTACCACGAGTTGCGCGAGTACTTCCGCTGGTTCGACCCGCAGCACAAGCGCGAGGACGAAGTGTTCGAAAAGCTCGGCTATATTGACGTGCAGCATCTGGCTCCGCGAATCCGGGCCGAAGTGCTTTTCGGAACCGGGCTGATGGACACGATATGTCCGCCATCCAGTCAGTTTGCCGCCTATAACAAGATTGTAAGTGCCAAGCATATGGAGCTTTATCCGGACTTCGGTCATGAAGGCTTGCCGGGCCATGGCGACAGGGTATTTCAGTTCATGATGCGTCTGCAGGATGCTGAAACCGACGCAGCCGCGCAGGCACCTGCCGGAGCGGCGGTTATCTGAAGCATTGGTTTGCTGCGAACATAAAAAAGCGCCACGACGGACAATTCCGTTGCGGCGCTTTTATTGTTGTCCTGCATCAGTGTGCTGCGGGTTGCGGCGTTTGTCAGATGAGGCCGTAATCTTTCATGGCCTGCTGGAGCTGGCCGCGCGGGCCGGAGCTCATTTCGCAGAGCGGCAGACGCAACTCATCGGAGCAGATGTTCATCAGGCCCATGGCGGTCTTGACCGGAATGGGGTTGGTTTCGAGGAACATGGCCCGGCAGAGCGGGAACAGTTTGCGGTGCAGGCCGAGGGCCTTGGCAAAATCGCCATTGACTGCCGCCATGGCCATCTCGTGAACGTCGCTTGGGACAATGTTGGCCACTACGCTGATGACGCCTTTGCCGCCAAGAGCGACCAGCGGCAGGGTCAGGCTGTCATCGCCAGAGAGCAGTGTGATGTCGCAGGCACCGAGGATTTCGCTGGCCTGATCCATCGATCCGGAGGCCTCTTTGATGGCCACAATGTTTTTGTGGGCGGCCAGGCGAACAACTGTGGCGGGAGCCATGTTGGAACTGGTGCGGCCGGGAACATTGTAGAGGACCATGGGCAGGTCGACTTCATCGGCAATCTTCATAAAGTGCCGGTACATGCCTTCCTGGGTCGGCTTGTTGTAGTAGGGGCTGACCTGCAGAGTGGCTGTAGCCCCCACGCTGCGGGCGAACTCGGTAAGTTCGAGGGCCTCGCTGGTGGCATTTCCGCCGGTTCCGGCAATAACCGGCAGGCGTCCGGCGCAATGCTCGACGACGGTTTCGATTATCTTCTTGTGCTCGTCCATGTCGACCGTTGGCGACTCGCCCGTGGTACCAACCGGCACGAGTCCGTCGGTCTTCTGAGCAACATGCCAATCAACCATCTTGCGCAGCGTATCGTAATCAACTTGGTCGTTCTTAAACGGTGTAACCAGGGCTACCAGGCTGCCTTGAAACACGGGTCGTCTCCTTTAAGTACTCGGTTGCGTAGCCGGCCATCGCGTAGGGCAGGCTATTCGTCTTCCATACTGATAAGCATTTTCATTTCGCGGACGGCCTCGGGCAGACCAACGAATATGGCCCTGCTGATGATGCTGTGGCCGATGTTCAGTTCGGCCAGCCCGGCAATCATGGCCACCGCCCGCACGTTCTGATAGTTGAGACCATGGCCGGCGTGGCAGATGAGCCCGGCCTCGACAGCCAACTGGGTGCCGCCGGCCAATTCGGCCAGTTGCTGGCGCTGCTCGTCGGCGTCGGCCGCCTCGGCATAACGACCGGTGTGCAGTTCGATTGCGTCGGCCCCGGTTCTGGAGGAGGCTCTTATCTGCTCCTCGTCCGGATCGATAAACAGGCTGACCGGAATGTTGGCCCGCTGGAATATGGCCACGACCTCGGCCACCCGGTCTTCCTGGCCGACAACGTCCAGCCCGCCCTCGGTGGTAATTTCTTCGCGGCGTTCGGGCACCAGAGTCACCTGGTCGGGCATTACCTCGGTGGCAATGCTGATGATTTCGTCGCTCATGGCCATTTCGAGGTTCAGCTTCACCTGTGTAACCTCTTTTATGACAAGCAGATCGCGATCCTGTATATGGCGGCGATCTTCGCGCAGGTGCAGCGTTATGCCATCGGCTCCGGCCAACTGAGCTTCGACAGCGGCCCATACCGGATCGGGTTCGATACCCCGGCGAGCCTGCCGTACGGTTGCGACATGGTCGATATTGACGCCCAGAAGCGGCATGAGGCTACCTCCTGTGCACGAAGAGCTTTCGCTGGCAGCGAAAATGGGATTATATCAGCCTGTTGCAGACGGTGCAAAAGAAACACGGGCTCAGGAGAGATCGGCCGGCAGGCCTATGTCGGCCACGACTACCTGGCCCAGATAATCAGCGGCGCCAGGCGAATCGAAACCCGTCTTGGGCGCCACCATTGTTACAGTCACCGAGGCCCGAATGGCTTCGCCGAGCGGTTGGCCGCTATCGGCATCAAGGCCGCTGGGCAGGTCGACAGCCAGCACCGGAATGTTGCAGCCATTGACGGCCGCAATGGCCGAGCGGAACGGATCGCGCACCTCCTCGGCAATCCCGGTGCCGAGCATGGCATCAATGAGTATGGTGGCACGCGCAGCCGACTCTTCAATTTGCCGGCGCAGGTGGGGCAGGGGCGCGTCGTGCAGATCGAGTACCTCGACCCCGATGGACGAGAGGGGCTTGAAATTGGCCAGGGCATCGCCTTTGAGCCGGTGCGGGTCGGCCAGCAGGAGCACCTGGGCCTGAAGTCCGCGGGTAACAAGGTGGCGGGCTATGACGAATCCGTCGCCGCCGTTGTTGCCCGGGCCGGCCAGAATGACGGGCCGGTTGCCGCGGCTCTGTCGCATCATCTCGGTGGCGATATCGGCGGCCTGGCGTCCGGCGTTTTCCATCAGTATAAGGCCGCTCAGGCCAAACTGCTCGATGGCCCGCTGATCGAAAGCCCGCACCTCGTCGCGACTCATTGATCGTCTGGTTGACATTGCCTGCTCCTGTCTCAGCCCGATTGCGTTTGCCTCCAGCACCGGCGGCCAGCGGAGTGCCGGACACGGATTGCCGCCCAGACTCTTTTGACACGGATCGGCCGGCATCCTATATTGAGCCTGTACACCCGCCTCGGCTGAGCATAGCTGATGGTTGGCCGGGCGGCAAGGTTCCTGGAGGGAAAAACAGGATGCGAATTCTGCTGACCAACGATGATGGCATTATGGCTCCGGGCCTGTTGGCAATGTACCAGGAGCTGAGCAAAATGGGCGAGGTGACAATTGTCGCCCCTGCGACAGCCCAAAGCGCTGTCGGCCATGCTATCAGCGTTTCGATTCCCCTGTTCAGCCAGAGGATCGACGTGGGAGGTATTGGCGTAACGGGGCACAGCGTTGATGGTCGGCCGGCAGATTGCGTCAAGATGGCAATACTTGAGATACTGAAGGACTCGCGGCCCGACCTGGTGGTCTCGGGCATTAACAATGGCGAAAACGTGGGCATTAATATTCTCTACAGCGGAACAGTGGCGGCGGCCATCGAGGGTGCGTTTTTCGGCGTGCCGTCTGTTGCGGTGAGCCTGGCCTTTGCTGAGCGGATGGAATTCGGTCGGGCGGCGCGTGTGGCCCGCGGCCTGATCGAGCAATTCCTGACTAATGGCCATGGCGACAAGCCTGTGCTGCTGAACCTGAACATCCCGGATCTGGCGGTTCGACCTGAGCCGCGCGGCGTGCGGCTCTGCCGCATGGCGGTGGTCAGCGGGGCCGAGCGTCTGATCAGGCGGGCCGACCCGCGTGGCAGGCCCTACTTTTGGATGACGGAGAGCCCTCGCAAGTTGCGCGATCTTCAGCCCGAGAGCGACGAGCTGGCACTGGCCGAAGGTTACGTTACGCTGACGCCGCTGCAGTTCGACATGTCGGACCTTCGAAGTCTGGATGAGATGCAGAAGTGGCAACTGTCGCTGCCGGGCGAGGAGCCTGTTACTTGATCTGCCGCAAGGCCCAGCGGAGGTTCAGGCCCGGGGGCGAAATGCTTTTGGCATCGGCAATGCGCCATTGGCCGTCGCCGTCTTTGCGATAATCGACCTGCCATCGCGACGTAAAGTTGGAGGACGGTCCGGCAATCAGGGGCGAACGTTGGGTTGAGTAGGTTGCCATGACGATGGCCGAGGCCGAACGATCATCGTCATCGTCCACCTGCACCGACAACAGCACGAAACGCAAGGCGGTAAGGTCGGCTCGCTCGGCGGCCCGCTGAAGATTCGTCTCCAGATCGGCCCGATCGATTCCTCCGGCGCTGAAGGCCGGTGAGATTTCGGCCATGACGGCGGGGGTAGTGCCTGCTGCGGCGGCTTGTTCCACCCGCCCCCATGAGGCCCGAACCTGCTCCCGATCGGTCTGGACAATTGTTGCCAGAACAACCAGGCCAATGGCCACCAGCGGCAAAGCCAGGAGGAGTATCAGGGTTTTGCGACCGCGACGCTGGATGAATAGCCAGGCGACAACCAAGGTGGCAATCAGTAGCGGCGCGACAATCCAGTACGGCGATTCGAATAACAGGTTCTTCAGCATTGGGCAAAACCTCTCGTTGGGCCTGATCAGGGCAGGCTGTTGCCGATTCTTCTGCGAACGTGCTGCATGTCGGCCCCGCTGACGGTTCCGCTGGTGTCAATGTCATATCGATAATCGGCCTCGCCCGATAAATCGGACGCAGCACGGGCCCGCACGGCCGCGACATCGGCCGCGGTCACCTCGCCGGAGGAATCCACATCGCCTGCCAGCAGGGCGAGAGTCAGCGAAAGTGCTCCGATGGGCGACTGGCCGTCGGTGCTCCGCAAACTGTCGCCAATGGTAATGGTTATTCTATCGGCATCGGGAAGGGCGGCAGCAAATGTTATGAGAATGGTCCGCGGATCGGCCAAACTGACCGAGCCCAGATTGCCGGCCAGGTCGCCCGAGCGCTGTCCGGTGATGGTTACAAGGCCGGTGTCGACGGTAGCTGCGTCAAGGTCGGTCGAGAAGGCCACGCGGATTGTGCCGATTCCGCCCAGGCGCGATTCCACGTAACCATCGCCCATTACGTTTTGCAATTCTGACTCGCCATGGGTGACCGCCGACTTCCAACTGGCGATGCTTACTCCCGCAACGAATTCAAAAGCTCCCACGTCGACAGCGTTGCCCTGCGGCACCGACGTGGCAGCATGGTCGCGATTCAATCCGGCGATGGCGATTCCGGCATCGATGGCTGGACTTGTCGCGATAAGCCTGAAGTCGCGCTGCTGGTGGTCGACGAAAATCAGGCTCTTGTCGCTTATGATCTGGTCGCCCTCGCCCGGTGTCCAGCCGTAGGTGGCATTCTGGTTCCACCCAAGGGATGTATAGATATTGTGGCTGATGTGCGGGCCGCTGCCCATCAGGCTGCCGTCTACGATGTTGTTGCGGAGGATGGTATTGACAGTGCTGGAGGCTTGGAAAACAGCCTTCCTGTACGAATTAACCATGACGTTGTTGTAGTAAAACAGCCCGTCGCAGCGGCCCCAGTCGCCTATGGTATAGGTGTCGAGACTGGTATGCAGAATGTTGTAAGCGATTGTCAGGTTGCGACTATCCTGAATGGTGAGTGCGCAGTAGCCGTCGTAAACGGAATTGTAGGCTACCAGCACATCTTCGCAGCCCAGATACAGGGTCAGCCCGTTGGCATGGACTCCCTTATGATTGGTGACGACGTTACCCACCATTTGCGAGCGGCGGCAGCCATAGAAATCGATTGCCGTCCCACCGTTGCGGGCCAAGCGGTTGTTGCGATAGATGGAATCGTCGAAGGTAACGATGGAGCCGGCGTTTACCGGATTGTTTTCGATAATATTGTCTTCGATGGTAATGTTGCTGCAGCCGCCGTACATGCGGATTACGCCCTGTTTTTCGAGCGAGCGGTTTCGCGTCAAAAGGTTATCACGAATTACTATGCCTGAGCCGCCGGTGGTGGTCCGGACGGCAATGCCGGCGCCATACTCGCCCTTGCCGGAGGTGTGCTTCTCGATCTGAAAGCCCTGGATAATCAGGTGGCTCTTGCCGTTAAGCTCGATGCCCTTGCGCCGCACGCTGTAGGTGATGGGCCTTTCGGCAACCGCTGTCTCGCCCGCCAGCGGCCACAGCCATATTTGCCGCATGCCGTCCTGGTCGACCTGGCTGCCGATGACGAATTCGCCAGGTGTATCCAGCAGGCGGAGGTGATTGATCATGGCATAATAGACGGTGCGGTCGTCATAGAGGCTGTTCTGGCCGGTATCGGCAAAGGTAACCGTGTGTGCGGCCGGATCGTATTGCGTCACAGGCAGTGCCCGCACGACGTTCGGCAGGCCCCATAGCAGCAGCACCGAGCCGTTCCAGTCAGCAGGATCGCTCTGGGTGAAGTAGGTTGCATCGGTAAGCGTGGTGCGCGTGACCGCCGTGTGCGAAACGGGCCGGAAGCTGGACAGGGAATCGTAATGGAAGGGGTCGCCAGGGTTTGGGTCCTGAGCTGCCCACAGCATTTGCTCGCCATCGTATAGGTTGGCGGCCAGAATGCTGACGCCGGCAGGTATGCGAGTACGATATATGTGCTGCCAATTGGAATTGCCGCCGGCCTCGTCGGCCGAAGCGCAGGGCTGCCAGCCGGTAAGACGTTCGGAGCCGTCAATGATGGCTCGACCGTTGCCGAAATCGCCCGAGGTATTGCCATCGTATACAATGGGTTGGGCATCACTCCCCGACCATTTGCAGGTAACGGTGCTGCGGTAATTGACGCCGCCCTTGAAGACAACCCGGTCGCCGGCGGCCAGCACGGTAGTGGCGGCAATGCCGGTGGCACTGGCATCGCCGGGGCAATGCTTGAAGGCGGTTTGCGGAGATCGGCCATCGGCGCTGTTGCTGCCGCCATCGAAATCGACGTAATAATCAACCGCTGCAACAGGAGCGGCGAAAACGGTGGCAAGGGCCGGAACAAGCAGAGCCAGGCACATGGCGCGAAAATTCATAAATTATCCTCCCCAAGGGAGCCTCAATTGTACCACAAGCATAAGGGTCGCAGGATTGTTTTTCAACATGCTGTGCCATAATGACGATGTCTGGGGCACTTCCAAAAAAACGGATTCTGGAGCTTGACACTTTTTGCGGCAAGTGTATACTCTGAGGTCTAAGTTATGAGTGCTGCAGCCAGCAACTTCCTCTGTGCACTCAATCGCTTGGGCTCAGTGCTTGCGTGTTTTGGGCCTTGGAACAAAACGATTCCCCGATAGCTCAATCGGTAGAGCGAGCGGCTGTTAACCGCTAGGTCCTTGGTTCGAGTCCAAGTCGGGGAGCCA
>JAWLHX010000060.1:0-20451 GCA_041690105.1 Phycisphaerae bacterium | reverse complement strand
AGATGCGGGCCTCGCTCTTGTTGGCCTCTTTGGCGTAGGCGATGATCGTGTCGATGCTGGTCTCGCCGGTGGTGGGCAGGCCGTCGGTCAGAAAGATGATATATTGTGGTCGCCGGTTCTGGTTCGCCTCGGCCGCTTTATCCTGCCTGCCTTCCATCGTGTCTGCCAGCATCTTCAGAGCCATTTTCAGGGCGCCGTCGATGTTCGTTCCGCCGGCCGGCTGCAGCCGATCGACCACGCCGACCGCCTCGGCGACCTTCTCGGCGGAGGCCGGAGTCATCTCCTTGAAGAACTCGTACATGCTGTCGTCGTAGCTGATGACGTTGAAGCGGTCCTCGTTGTTCAGGCTCTTGAGCATGAAGGTCAGGGCCTCGCGGGCCTGTCCAAGCTTATCGTCGGTGGACATCGAGCCGCTGCGATCGATGACGAAGATGATATCCTTGGGCATGACGGCGGTCTTCTGGTCCTGGCGGCGGAGGCTCGGGCTGGCCAGAATCATGAAGTAGCCATCCTCCTTCGGATCGGCCTGGTACGACAGCAGGCTGGCGCCGATGGCCTCATCTGCCGTTTTATAGTAGACCAGCAGATCGTTGGTCGGCACGGCGCCTTTGACCTCGTAGGTGGCCCGGAAGCTGCGTGAATCGGGTCGGCGGACGTCAAGCTCGTGCGTGGGGCTGTAGATGGTGGTTATGTCGGCCGCGCTTTGCACGTCGAGGCTCATCTTGATGCTCTCGATGGCCCGCGAAGTGTGTTTGCCGGCGTTGAGTGGAAAGCTGACCTCTACCAGGTCGCTGTCCTTTCGCAGGATCTGCTCGTACTTGATAATGATCTGCGCCGGCTTGCCGGGCTCGAGCGGGAACGCCCGCGTCCGGTAGAGTCCCTGGCCGACGTACTCGAGCAGGGCAGGGTCCTTCTTCGTGCGGACGATGTCCTCGTAGATCTTGCGGGCCTCCTCGGCCTTCATCAGTTCGCCGGGCATCTCCTGGCCGTTGACCACCAGCGTCATCCCGCTGATGGCGGCATCGGCCGGCAGCGGCATCAGGTATTGCACCTCCAGCGTCTGGTTGCCGGTGTTGTAGAACTGCTGATCGACGACCACCGAGGCCACCTGGTCGCGGACGCTGATCTTGACGTCCTGGTATTTGATGGCCCAGTCTCCGGCAACACGCTCGCCGTGCACCGGGACGATCATCTGGGCCTGGGCCTGCTGACCGGCCATAAGCAGCATTGCCGCCAGCAGAATCACGGCCATTGTCACCACAGCAGCTGAATATCGCATGACGCTACCCTCCGAATCAGGAATGGTTTCCGCAGTCTCCGGCACCTGAAGATGCCCCGCCCGCTGCCGACTGCCGAATTATTGGACGCCGCCGATGCGGCAATGGTTCCAGATATTTTCAGAATAATGGCGAGCGAGCGACAGTGGGTGCAGCCGCGGGCGAAGGGGGGGCTGCCGCTGCGGCCGTTGCCGTTATAATGTGCAACCCGGATCATGGGTAACACTTTAGTCCGGGCGCATGGGTAACACTATCATGGGCTGTTGGGCGGGCTCATGGATCGCAGCAGAGGAGCCCGCCCAACAGCCGTTGCAGGCCAGTCGACAGCCGTTCACTGTCGCCGGCAGCTGAAAAAACCCTTCGCGCCGACCCGTCTGCGCGTCAATATAGCGGTAGGTTTGGGCCTGAGGTCCCAACGCAAAGACTGTACTCAAGAGGAGTATACAAGATGCCCTGCTGTATCGGAGTGCTTATTGGTCTGCTGTTGCCGCGAGTGGTGCTGCTATTCTACTGGCTGCTCACGCCCTACATAAGCCAGGCCTTCGAGACCTGGATCTGGCCCCTGCTGGGCTTTCTGTTCATGCCCTACACCACGCTCTTCTACCTCTGGGCCATGCTCTATAACCAGGGTCAGGTCAGCGGCCTGTGGCTGGTGCTGGTAATCATCGGCGTGGTGCTCGACCTGTCCAGCTACGGCGGCAGCGGCCGAGCCAGGCGCGGCTACTTGCGGCGCAAATAATGCCGGCCGTTGCTTCTTTCAGCCGTTGCTTCTGCCGTTGTTTGTTTTGCCGTTGTTTCTTCCGCCTTTGAAGCCCCCGGCACTGCCGGGGGATGCCGTTTTTCTGCCGTTGCCGTGGTCGTGGCTGTTAAACCCCTCCCCCTTGACGGGGGAGGATGTCTCCGGCGCATGCCGGAGACAGGTGGGGGTGCGGCGCGCGGCAAACTGTCACTTTGCAACCCGCCTCACCCCCATCGGCCCTTCGGGCCACTTCCCCCTTGAAAGGGGGAAGGGTCACGGCATGTGGCTGTGGCTTTGGCTGTGGCCCGTTAAACTCCTCTCCCGCTTGCGGGGGAGGATGTCTCCGGCGCATGCCGGAGACAGGTGGGGGTGTCGTCGTTTCTTCTTCTGCCCCGCCGCTGCAACGCCGCCTTAACTCCTGAGCCCATTTCACCGCCAGTCAACATCGCGCCACAGTCGCGTTTCGCCAATCTCCTGTCGCCGCCGGTCATCCTCGGCCAGCAGTTTCGCTAATTCGTCTTCTGTCGCGATCTTAACGCCCTGCCCTAAAACAATGTAGCCTTTTTTATCTGACTCGGAAGAGGGCCTGTTCTCGATAGCTACTATGAAACCATAAAGCGGATGCTCCCTCTCAACTGAACGAGGCGGTTCTGTCGGTTCCCAGATTTCTCTTTCTCTTGCTGCGTTCCTTATGGTTGTTATCGGTCGCCAGTGTGGATACGGCTCTAAGTGCAAAGGCGACTCCTCCGGCAGCAAGCCGTGCCGCCCAGCATACGATTGAACGGTGTGATCCAAGTATTGCAAAGAAATGAAGCTCGCTCTAAATCCTCCCTCACGCAATTCATCCCATACGTGTGCCACATACAGCACGGCCGCGACTGTTCCAGTCGCAGCCATAACCAAGATAGTCAAGATAATCAAAATGCGCCTGCGATGTTTGCTTCGTGTGCTGGTTCTCTGCATATTGCCTCCGTCCCCGTTCTAGAGTGCCTTTGCCCGGTGCCATGGTCTGACGAAGTCAGGCCATGATAACTCCTGAACGTAATGCCGTTACCGCTCGTCCCTCAGCCGCAACACTTGCCGGGCTGTTTCGGCAGATTGTCGTCACCATTCTTCTTGCCCGAGGCCACGAACTGGCGGGCCTTCTCGGCATAGCGCTTCAACTGGGCATCAACCTTCTCGTTCAGCGAACCGGCGGTCCACGTGCCGTCCTTTTCGCGCTCTCCGGCTGGCAGACCCATCAGCAACTCAATGCCGTCATCCACGTTATCAATGGCCCAGATGTGGAACTTGCCCTTCTTCACCGCCTCCAGAACATCCCCCCGCAGCACAAGGTTCTGGACGTTCGAACGCGGAATCAGCACGCCCTGCTTGCCCTTCAGCCCCTGCATGCGGCAGATGTCGAAAAAGCCCTCGACCTTCTTCGTCACCCCGCCAATCGGCTGCGAGTCGCCCTTCTGGTTCATCGATCCCGTCACCGCTATCGATTGCGTAATCGGCACCTGGGCCAGTGAACTCACCAGGGCGTAATACTCCGCGGCGCTGGCACTGTCGCCGTCAACTCCGCCGTAGGATTGCTCGAAGGTCAGCTTGGCTTCCAGGGCCAGCGGCCGGTCCTGGCAGAAGCGCTCGCCCAGCAGGCCCGATATCGTCTCCACGCCCTTGGTGTGAATGTGCCCCGACATCTCCGACCGTCGCTCGATGTGCACCACCCCGGCCGAGCCGATGTGCGTGCTGGCCGTCAGCCTTGACGGCAGGCCGAAGTCATAATCGCCGATCTGGTAGACGCTAAGGCCGTTTATCTGCCCCACCCGCTTGCCGTGAGTGTCAATCAGCAGATGCTCGCGTTTGATGGCCTCCTGCAACTTCTCCTCGGCCAGGTTCGAACGGTAAACACGCTCCTCGATGGCCTTCTGCACGTGTTTGGCCTGAATGACTTTGCTCTTGGCGCTGCGGGCCCAGTGGTCGGCCTCGCTCAGCACATCGGTCAGTTGCGTAAACTGGGTGCTGATTTTCTCCCGGTCCTCGACGATGCGTGAACTGTAGTTGGCCACTTCCGCCACGGCCGCGGCATCCAGCGGCAACAGGTCGTATTCCTCGGCCTGTCGCCTGGCAAAGCTGGCCAGTTGGGCCAGGTGATTATCGGAACGGTCCATGTCGCGGCCAAACTCCGCCTTCACCTTAATAATGTTGCGGAAATCATCGTCAAGCTGGTACAGCATCGTGTAGATCATCGGCGAACCGATCAGAATAATCTTGGCCTGCATCTCGATCGGCTCCGGCTGAAGCGTCTCGGTATAGCCGTAGCCCAGGGCGTGGGCCAGATCCTCCATGGCTATCTGCCGGGTCAGCACGGCCCGTTTCATGGCATCCCAACTGCCGGGCCGCATCAGAATGTCGATGGCGTCCATAATCAGGTAGCCGCCGTTGGCACGGTGCAGGCTGCCGGCCTTGATCATCGTAAAATCGGTCGTCAGGGCACCAAACATGTAGCGACGCTCGATCCGCCCGAACATGTTCGGATAGGTCGGGTTCAATTCCTCGATGACCGGGGCGCCGCCCTTGGGGTCATTGCTGATAAAAACGTTGACCTTGTAACGGTCAAGCTGATGATCGCCCTGCATGCGGGCCAGCAGCGCCTGCTGAATGCCGGCCGGCCCCTGCTGGGCAGCCTCGGCTCCGCCGCCCTCCTCGCCGCCACCCTGCTGGCGAAACAGTGGAATGTTATTGACGATGTCGTCAATCATGGCCGTTATGTGCTGACACACCCGCCCGTACTGTTTGAACTCCGCGCACAGCGGCTTCAGATCGTCCTCCACCAGCTCGCGCGTCACCTGCTGATCCAACTCGTCCACCTTGTCGTGGATTTCGGCGTCAAGCTTCCGCAAGGCCCGCATGGTCGAATCGATCTCGTTCTGTGCATCCTGCTGCTTCTGCTGAATCTCCTGTTGCCGCTCTTCCGGCAGAGACTCGAACTCCTCGGGCTTCATCGGCTTGCCATCATCCTTCAGCGGAATAATGCCCACGCCTATCGGCGTCTGCTGCAAACCCAGATCGTACTTGCGGATACGCTCGGTCAGCCCCTCCTGAAGGCTGTCACGCTTCTCTCGGAACTGCTTCGTCACCAACTTCCGACGTGTGGTATAGGTTTCGCTCTCGAAAAGTTTCGGTATGTCGTGGCTCAGCTTATGGATGCGCTTTTCCACCGCCTCGGCAAACTTGGCCCCCACGCCGGCATCCAGCCGCAGGGCCATGGGCCGGTCGGGGTTCTCGAAGTTATGAACGTATACCCAGTCCGGCGGCGCCTCTTCTTTCGGGGCACGTTGCTGCAGAAAGCGCTCGATTACGTGCTTGCGGCCCCCGCCGGGGTAACCCGCCACAAAAATGTTGTAACCCACATGACGAATGGAGAGGCCGAACTCCAGGGCCTTTACCGCGCGGTCCTGGCCGATTATCTCCTTCAGAGGCTTCAGGTCGCTGGTCGTCTTGAAGTCGAAATCCTTGCCCGTCGACAGGGCCGCCACCTGCTCATGACTCAGCTCTTCCAATGCCATACAGATATTCCTCCCTTTTCAAACGTTGCGCTACGCCTCGTGGTGTCATTCTCGCCTTCAGAGAGTCTAACCGCAATGCTGCCCGCGGCAAAGTATCCATCGGCGATTCTTCAACGCACTTGCCGCCATTGCTCCCCGGTGGTAGACTCTGGCACCAAGCCGTTGGCCAGACTGAATTCTCGACGGCGAACCATAGTTTCAGCAGGCGGATCTCATATGTCAAGCGCAGCCATAGCCGATGTTCAACGAGCAATCTACTGGAAACTCGAACTCCTCAGGCGGGCCGGAGTCAGGCGAGTGAAAAAATTGCGCTCGCTGGCCGCCCTTGAGCCACGCCCCGCAACCGGTTCCGCCAATCCCTCGCAGTCCACGGCTCAAACCGCCGCCAGCGCCCACGGTGGCCGCCAAGCGGCAGCTTCCGGCAGTCAGCCCGCCGACGCCGCCCACCAGACCCGCTCCTGGGCGGCAAGGATGAAAGAGCAGTTGAAGGCCGCCGCCGGCCCGCAATCGGCCGTCCGACCTCCAGCCGCAGCCCAGCAACAGCCCCCGGCCCAACAACAGGCCCCCGCCCGGGCCGAAATGCCGCCGCAGGCCGCAAACGCTGCTGCCGGGAGCCGACAGCCTGCCCCGGCCGGCGGCCATGCCCTGGCCGGCAAAACCGTCATTGCCGATCCGCAATTGCCGCCGCTGGAGCCCGGCAAACGGCCGCCCAACGCCAATGCCGACCTGGAAACCCTGCGCCAGCGGGTGGCCGGCTGCGTGCGCTGTGCCGAACTGGCCGCGGCCCGCACCAACACGGTTTTTGCCGATGGTTCGCCCCAAGCCGATTTGATGCTCATCGGCGAGGCGCCGGGCGAGGACGAGGACCTTCAGGGAGTGCCCTTCGTCGGCCGGGCCGGGCAGAAGCTCAACGACATCATCACCAAGGGCATGGAGATGCGCCGCGAGGACGTCTACATCTGCAACATCATCAAGTGCCGCCCGCCAAAAAACCGCAATCCGCTGCCCCAGGAGGCGGCCAACTGCCGCCAGTACCTGGAGGGGCAGATCGAACTGGTGCGGCCCCGGATCATCCTCTGCCTGGGCGGCGTTGCCACAAAGTTTCTGTTGAATGACGCAACGCCCGTCGGCCAGATGCGCGGCCAATGGCACCAGTATCGCGGCATTCCGGTCAGGGTAACTTATCACCCGGCCTACCTGCTGCGCAATTATACTGTAGATACACGCAAGAAAGTCTGGGACGATGTGCGGCAGGTGGTCAACAGGCTTAAAGGAACGGCCAGCTGAAAAACGCGCAGGCTCTGTACTCTGTCACGATTTATCTGTGACGAGTTACCTGATAAATGGGGTGCTTCGCTGACACCCACAAGCTACACAAACAGTCAATGGAGGCACAAGCGATGAGCAAAGAGCGCATACAGCAGTCGATGCGCGAATCGATGAAGTCCGGCGACCGCCAGCGCACCAGCGTGCTGCGCATGCTGATGGCCGACATCAACTACGCCGAACTGGCCGGCCAGCAGATGGAGGACGCCATTGTCGGCTATGCCCGCAAGCTCGAGCGCAGCATTCGCGAATACCTCGACCTGGGCAAGTCCGACGAAGCCGATCGCCTGCGCCAAGAGCACGAGATTGTCAGCGAATTCGCCCCCAAACGCCTCAACGAGCAGGAGACCGAGGCTGTGGTCGATTCGGTCATCGCCGAACTTAACCTGAGCGGGCCGCAGGATTTCGGCAAGGGCATGAAACGCGTCATGGCCGACCACGGCCAGCAGGTGGACGGCAACATGGTGCAAGCGATGCTCAAGCGCAAGCTGAACGAAAAAGCTGGCGAAAAGTAACATCGGCCCGCCCCGAGCTAACCTCTTGACCGTGCACGCCGCCTGACCGATAACCGGAAGTAGCACGATTCGTCGTGCACTTTTCCGCGTTTTTCAGTCAGGAGGATGTGCCATGGCCAAAACCGAAAACCAGACAACTATGCGGGCCTTCGTTATGCGCAAAATCGGCCAGGTGGGGCTGATGGACAAGCCCGTGCCCGAGCCGGGACCAAACGAAGCCGTCATCCGCACCACCGCCGCCCTGGTCTGCACCAGCGATACCCACACCGTTGGCGGCGGCATAGGCGAGCGCGAAAACCTTACCCTCGGCCACGAGGCCGTCGGCGTCGTCCATAAACTGGGCTCGGCCGTCAGCGGATTCAAGCCCGGACAACGGGTGGCCGTCAATGCCATTACGCCCGACTGGTTCTGCCCCAACTGCCAGCGCGGTTACCCGTCTCAGTGCGGCGGAATGCTCGGCGGATGGCGGGCGGCCAACGTTCGCGACGGCAGCATGGCCGAGTATTTCGTGGTCAACGACGCCATGGGCAACCTGGCACCCATCCCCGACGACCTTTCCGACGAGCAGGCCGCCTATTGCTGCGACATGCTTTCCACCGGATTCGTGGGGGCCGAGCACGCCGCCATCCCCATTGGCGGTTCGGTAGCCATATTCGCCCAGGGTCCGGTCGGCCTGATGGCCACGGCCGGGGCACGCCTGCGCGGGGCAGGGCTGATAATAGCGGTGGAAAACGTGCCGCGGCGGCAGGAACTGGCCAGCTTCTACGGTGCCGACGAAATCGTCGACTACACCAAGACCGATCCCGTGGAGGCGATAATGGAGCTGACCGGCGGCCAGGGAGTCGATTCGGCCATCGAAGCCCTCGGCAGCCAGGCCACCTTCGAGGCCTGCGTCCGGGTAACTCGGCCGGGCGGCACCATCAGCAACGTAGGCTACTTCGGTAAGGGCGATTACGTGCAGATTCCGCGACTGGCCTGGGGCGTCGGCATGAGCGACAAGACCATTCGCACAGCCCTTTGTCCCGGCGGCAGCGAGCGCATGTCGCGCCTTATGCGGCTGATCAGCAACGGGCGGGTCGACCCGCGGCCAATGACCACTCACAGGTTCCAGTTCAAAGAGATCGAAAAGGCTTTCCACATGATGCAGAACAAGGAAGACGGCATCATCAAGCCGCTCATACTGTTCGACGAAATTTGACCCGCCGGCCACGGTTGCTCATTGAACTTTGCCACGCACCACGCTAGGCTGATCGGCCACAATATTGCAGGAGGCCGACATGATAGGCAGCATGGATTTGCGCCCTGAGTACCCCCGCCCGCAGTGGGTGCGGCCCGAGTGGCAATCGTTGAATGGCTGGTGGCAGTTCGAGATCGACCAGGGCGACAGCGGCGTTGACCGCGGCCTGCACGAGCGTCCGCTTCAGGGGCGCATTCTGCTGCCATTCTGCCCCGAGTCGCGCCTTTCGGGCATCGGCCGGACCGATTTCCTGAACGCCGTCTGGTACCGCCGGACCATCGATTTGCCGCAAAAGTGGACCGGCAAACGTGTTCTGCTCCATTTTCAGGCCATTGATGATGATGCGACAATCTGGGTCGATGGCCGCGAAGTTGCCCGCCATCGCGGGGGCTCCACGCCCGTCACCTGCGACCTGGGGCTCTGCGGCGGCCATCAGCAACGCACCATTGTGGTGCGGGCCAGGGATAATCATCGCCACCTGAAGCCGCGCGGCAAGCAGTCGCACGATTACACCAACGCCCGCTGCCACTACACCCGCACCACGGGCATCTGGCAGACGGTCTGGCTGGAGGCGGTGGCCGCCCGGGCCCACCTGCAGCGCCCGAAGATTCTGCCCGACCTGCCCGCCGGCGCTTTCTGGATCGAGCAGCCCGTGCGCGGCGACCGTGCCGGGCTCCGCGTGCGGGTGACGCTGAAGGATGCCGCCGGCGAGGTGGCCCGGGCGGAAGCTGCGGCCGATGGCATGACGACCGGGGCCATGCTGCGACTGGACGTGCCCGAAGGAAGGCGGCGAGCCTGGTCTCCGCAAGACCCGCACCTTTACGACCTGACCGTGCAACTTATTGCTGCCGATGGCACAACTATCGACCAGGCCGAGAGCTACGCCGGCCTGAGGTCCATCTCCATCGACCGTAAGCTGGTCCTGCTGAATGGCCGCCCGCTTTTTCAGCGCCTGGTGCTGGATCAGGGTTATTACGCCGATGGTCTGCTCACCGCTCCGAGCGATGCGGCCCTGGAGCTCGACATCCGCCTGTCGATGGCCGCCGGCTTCAACGGTGCCCGGCTGCACCAGAAGGTCTTCGAGGAGCGATTCCTGTACCATGCCGACCGCCTGGGCTACCTGGTCTGGGGCGAGTTCGGCGACTGGGGTTGCCGCGAGTTTACTCACGATGGCTTAAACCAAGCCCCCGGGGCTACCTACATCACTCAATGGCTGGAGATTTTGCGGCGCGACGTCAACCACCCGTCAATCGTCGGCTGGTGCCCGCTGAACGAGACAATCGAGGCCATGCGCGACCGGATCGACCTGCTGGACGACATTACCTGGGGCATGTATCTGGCCACCAGGCAATACGATATGACCCGCCCCGTGCTCGACGCTTCCGGCTATTCGCATCGCGTTGCGGAGGCCGACATTTACGACAGCCACGACTATGGGCAGGATGTCGAGGCCTTCCGGCAGCGACACGCCGGTCTGGCCGTCGGCAGGCCGTTTATCAATACCACCTGGGGCTCGGGCCAGAAGATGAGCATCCCCTACGCCGGCCAGCCCTTCTTTGTCAGCGAATATGGCGGCATCTGGTGGAATCCGGACCCAAGTATTGCTGCAGGCTGGGGTTATGGCCAGCGAGTGGCAAGCGAGGAGGAGTTCCAGCAGCGGTTTGAGGGCCTGACGCGGGCCCTGCTGGAAGACGGGAACATGTTCGGCTACTGCTACACTCAACTGACTGACGTATTCCAGGAGCAGAACGGCATTTACCGCTTTGATCGAAGCCATAAGCTCGATGTCGAGCGAGTGCACGGCGTTCAGCAGCAGCGGGCGGCCATCGAACAGGATTTTGCTGCGGCACAAATATAAAGCTCTGCTGCAACTCGTGTTACAGCGGCAGGAAGGTTTTTCGGCCGGGGCCGCCGATTATGTGCTTGGCGACCGGGCCTTCCTTATATAATGCGCAATGCAACCTCGGGCCCTTTTTCCCCCGGGGCGAAAGGTGACACGGGTAAAAGCTCATGATATTGAACAATGGTCCGTTGCTGGATGACTTCTGGGACGGCACGGCCGGCGGCTACGACCGCTGGTACAGCGCCCCGCAGGGTGCTATGTACGATCTGCTGGAAAAGCGGGCCGCCGCCTGGGCCCTGCGCGGGGGTCGGCAGCCCAGCGCCACAAGCATGGCCGGGGCCGAACCGGCCATCGGGCCGGTCTCGCCCGCCCCAGATGAATCGCAAACGCCCGCCACTGCTGCCGGTTCCGGTCGCGGCAAAACTCTGCTCGAAGTCGGTTGCGGCACTGGCCGCTGGTCGGCCTGGCTGGCGGCCCAAGGTTACGACGTGACCGGCCTCGACCGTTCGCCGGGCATGCTCGAGGTAGCCAGACAAAGGCAGTTGAGACTGGAGGCCCAGGGCGGGGCAGGGCAGCTCAGGCTGATGGAGGGCGATGCCTGCAGTCTGCCGGTGGCCGACGGTTCGTTCGACGTAGCAATGAGCGTGGCCACGCTGGATTACCTGGGCGACGGCCCCGAGGGCCGCGGTCAGGCCGAGCGGGCCGTGGCCGAAATGGTGCGGACCCTGCGCCGCGGCGGGCGGATTATTATCGGCGTATTCAATCGGCTTGCCCCGCTGAACATATGGCGCCAGACCGATGGCGGCCCGCCATGGGATGGGGCTCGCATGTTCACGCCCCGGACTCTGGCCGAACTGCTGGCTCCGCACGGTGCCCCAAGCGTGCGGACGACGGCCTGGCTGCCCGATGATGATCGCCTGCTGAGCGTTGCTCCGGCCATGGATTATCAGTACTGGAAAGCGGGTCGAGAGGATGGCCTGATGCTTTTCGGCTGGGCCGACGTCGGTAGATAAGTTCTTTGCCAGGCGAAATTTACGTTTTTCTTGCGGCCCCTGAATGTAAATCGCACTAAGGGGTTGTCTTTACTGACCGAAGTGGCGTACTATAGTCAGGCCATGGCTGCGGCCGCTGTTTGTGCGGCTCTTTGCCGGAGGGGGGGGGTCCGCTGGCAGCAATGGCAGGGCAGGGGTGCAACCGGGGGCAGCCATCAGGCTGGCCCTTAATCTGATGCAAGTTTTGCCTTGACGGTTAATTAGAGTACGCGTTAAACTCTTTTTCTGTCTGCCTTTTCATCGCGTTCGATTTTGCCGGCCTGAACTTTCATGGCCAGCTATATTGTTCGCGGCACTTTCTTGAATCCGGCGGAGGTTTGCATGGCCATCTCTAAAGCCTGCTGGGGAATTGATGTAGGACAAAACGCGCTGAAGGCGATTCGCCTGAGGCAGTCCGGCGGCGATCTGGAAGTTATCGGCTTCGACGTCATCGAGCACGAGAAGATACTAAGCCAGCCCGATGCTGATGAGCAGCAGCTCATACGCTCGGCCCTGGAACAATTCTTCGCTCGGAACGACGTTCATGGCGACACCATTGTCGTCAGCGTGCCGGGGCAGTCCAGTTTCAGCCGCTTCATAAAGCTGCCGCCGGTCGATCTGCGGAAGATTCCGGAGATCGTCCGCTACGAAGCCGGCCAGCAGATTCCCTTCAATCTGGAAGATGTCATCTGGGATTACCAGACGATGACCATGCCCAGCGGCGGGCCGTCGGAAATCGAAGTCGGCATTTTCGCCATGAAGCGCGACATCGTCCAGGATTACATCAACGACTTTACCCAGGTGCGAGTTACGCCGGACCTGGTGCAGATGGCCCCGGTGGCGCTTTACAACTATCTGCGATACGATCGGCACGACGGGGCCGGGGCGACGCTGCTGCTCGATGTCGGCACCGAAAACACCAGCCTGGTCATCGCCGACGGTTACCGCGTCTGGATTCGTAACTTCCCGCTGGGCGGCAACAACTTCACTCAGGCCCTGGTCAAGAATTTCAAGCTGACCTTCGCCAAGGCCGAGAACCTGAAGCGCCATGCCGCCGACAGCAAGTACGCCCGCGAGGTCTTCCAGGCCATGCGGCCGGTCTTCTCCGACCTGCTCACCGAAATCCAGCGAAGCATCGGCTTCTACACCAGCCTGCACCGCGAGAGCCGCATTGAACGCGTCCTCGGCATGGGCAGCACCTTCCGCCTGCCGGGGCTGCAGAAGTTCCTCGGTCAGCACCTGGGCGTCGATGTAACCATTATCGAGCAGTTCAACTCGCTGAAGGGCGACCGCATAATCAGCGGGTCGAACTTCAAGGAAAACGTGGTCAGCCTGGGCGTGGCCTACGGTCTGGCTCTGCAGGGGCTGGGACTGGGGTCGATCAACACCACGCTGCTGCCGCCGGAAATCCTCAAAGAAAAGCAGATTCGCAAGAAAAAGCCGGTGGTCATCGCCGCCGCCGCGGCCGTTGTCGTGGCCTGTGGCCTGTTGGCCTACAGTGCCGCACAGCACAAGGATGCCCTGGCCCGGCCGGCGGATGTGCAGGATGTTGGCCGCTTTGAAAATGAGGTCAAGGTACTCTCGGGCGTAAAATCGCTGGAATCGGCCGCCAACCAGAACCGCGACAAGCTGCAGGACTCCAAGCGGACCATGGTTCAGACGCAGAAGGAGCTTGAGCTCTACCAGGACGTCTTCCGCAACCAGTCGCTGTTGTACAACGTGGTTGCCGGCATTTACGAAGCTACACCCAAGCCCGAGGCCTTCGAAACTTACGATGCGGCCAACGACGTGCCGCCGTGGAGCTCGATTGAGGGCGTCGAGATTATGGATATTGCCACCGAAGTGGTCGAGGTTCTGCCATCGGATGCCGTGGCTCCAGCCGGCGGCGCAGCCGAAGCGGCGCCAGAGATGCCAGGCATGGATTTGGGCGGCCCCGCAACCGCCGACAATCAGGACAAAATCCGCGTGCTGCAGGTGATTATCACCGGCACCATGCCTTATGCTGCCGAGATGCGGCAATCGCCGACGGCTCTGCTGAACCAGCGTCTGGTGGGGCCGCTCAGCCGGTACAACAACCGGGAGAACGGACTGGTCTTCAGCCAGGTCGGCATTGTCAACCTTGTCAACGAGTACAGCAAGGTGGCGGGCTATCCCTACGAGCGGGAAAACCCGAGGCTGGCGGCAAGCCGCTCGCAGTCGCAGAGTGAGGCCACCGGCATTATTGAAGAAGGTATTATCATTCCCGGCGGCGAGCAGCGCCAGACGACGCCGTCGACCAGGACTCGGGCCGAACCGCAGGTAGCGCCGCGTACGCCGTGGCGCGGCCAGGACGCCTGGTTCCAGGTGCGTTTCTACGTGAATCTGGACAACTGGAAGGAAACCGTCAGCGTGCAGGCCCCGACCGATGTTCAGGGCACCACTGGTGGTGGCGGTGGCAACGGTGACTATCAGGATTTCGAAGAAGTGCCGCCAACTATTATCCCGTAACAGCCATGACGACCGACGCAAGGCATGAGTTTTTTCTGACACGGTCGTAAGCTTGAGGAGAGTGTGCATGGACTTTGTGAAAAGACATTGGTGGCTGGTGGCCACAATTGCAGCCATGGTGGTGTTGTCGGCCGGTGCCCTGGTTCTGCGCCACATGAGCATCAGCACGGCTGATGCAAGAGAGCGGACCTTGCAGCTCAGCCTGCGTACCGCCTCGAACATTCAGCCAGTGCCGCCGGCCCTGCTTGAGCCGCTGGACAAGGCCAATACCGAGATGCAGGAGAATCTGGAAAAGATTCGCAACTATCCGGATCCGAAGTGGTGGCAGCCGCTGGTGCCGGGAGATAATCCCGAATGGTTCCAGTTCCGCGATGCCTACCGCAGCGCCCTGCGGCAGTTGGAACGTGATCTGAATGCTGTCAGCCGCGAGAATCTGGCTGCCGCTTCGGCCGACTCGGGCAGCATTGTCGTGGCCCCCGAGGCCTTCTATACGGCCCCGGCACTGAAGGCGGCCAGCGCCCCCTCGCCAAGCGAGCGAACCAGCCAGATGCTGAGCGCCCAGGAAGACATGTGGCTGATGCAGGATCTGGTTAAAGCCATTGTGGCTACCAACGATCTGCACTATAGCAACACCGGATTGAAGCCCTCCATAACCAATGCGGCCATCAAGGAACTGCTGAAAATTGAAATCGGTGCCCAGTACGCCCAGCCCAGCACTTCCCGCACAACCGTAGCCGCGGGCGAACGCTATCTCAGGCTCAGGCCGCCGGCCGGCAGTTCGCCATTTGATTCCGGCTTAGGCACCACAAGCGATGACCAGGGGCTGCCGCGCGAGGTGCGGGCCCTGACCGTAACCGGCCATGCCAGCAACAATAACGAGGGCAAGTACCGCGTGCTGCCCTTCAGGATAACCGTGCTTGCCGATGCCGCACAGTATGCCGAACTCATCCGCCAGTTGCCGAAGGACAGTCGCAGCTTCGTTACCGTGCTCAACGTCAGCTTCTCGATAATTCCGGATGCCGACACCGCCTACCGCGGCAAGGGGCTTTCGGTTTCGACTGCTGACCAGCGGCTGGCGATTTACGGCAAACGCCCGCTGGCTCGGGTGGAAATTGTAGGCCAGAGCCTGGTCTTTACCGACCCGGCCGTTCGGCCGACGCCGGGCAAGACGCCTAACGGCTCCGGCGGCCAGGCAGGGCCGATGGCAGCCGGCTACTAGCGTGCATCTGACGGTTAAGTTTTAAGTCGTGGCGAAAATGATAGTTGTATAGAGCGGCCGTCTGAAACCGGCGGCAAAAGCTGGAGGAATAATAATGGCCGTACGATTCGATCAGGACACGGTGATCAAGTACGCCGACAAGGTTTTCCTGGGTCTGGCGGTGGTGCTGCTGCTCGTGGCGGTGGTATCGGTGCTGATGCCGGCGGAGCCGGAGGTCACCTACAGTCAGGTGGCCAACGCCTATCAGCGGGCCAGGCAGGAACAGGAACGCCCCCTCGGTAACGAGAGCAAGGAAGAGCTCGACGCCTCGCGGCAGGTAATCGAGAGCCAGTTCAGCGATGCGCCGGAAGACCAGAAGACTCTGGCCCTGCTGCGCTCCATGCCCTCCTACGTATCGACCTTCAAGCTGACTCCGGCGGCCACGCCCTTCCGGCAGTTCGCCTATTTTCATCAGACTCCCCCCTCGCCGGAGTGGGCCGCCGAACTCCGCCGGGCCGCCTACGTAAGTATTCAGGAGCGCAAGGAAGTAATCAGGAATCTGGCCACCTTCCCGCCGCAGGAGCAGCGCGGCCAGCCTGTCGACCTGCTGACCTACGCCGACATGGCCTATCTTTCCAGCGGTGGCGAAGCCAATGGCAATGCCGGATACGATGTGATTTACATTGCCGGACAGTTCCGCATCGACATGAAGCCGGTGCTTGAAGCATGGCAGCGGGCCGCCGCCGCAGTCCCGGATGTGCAGCGCAGCCTGCGCACCCCGGTTCTGAATCGTTACGAGGTGCAGCGTCGCCGACAGGTTGACGGCAAGTGGGGCGAGTGGACCACCATACCTACCGTGCGAAAAGACGAAGCCGACGGGCGAAGCTTTACGCCCCCGGTACCGCAGCCGGTTGAAAACCCGCAGGTGCTGGACGAAAATCCGGAACAGGAAAAGGCTCATGCCGACCGCTTCAGGCAGTATCAGTCGGCCATTGGCCGAGTTCAGCGCGACGTTCTCCGCCCGCCTTTCTACAATACGGGCACGCCCTGGGTATCGCCCTACGCCTGGCATAAGTTCGAGATGGAAGATTCTCCCGCGGCCGGCGGTGGCGTGACGCCAGTGAACGTGCCGCGTGGGCCGGGCATTGTGTTGCCGGGTTCCGACGGTTTGCTTCCTCCGCCCACTGACCAGGGGCCGCAGACCACGGTTGCCGAGCGCAAAGACTACACCGAAATGTGGTTCAACGACATTCTCACGCTCGAAAAGGACGCCGGCAAGACGGTCCAGTACCGCGTGCGGGCCTTCTACCTGAATCCGTACGCCACGCTTTCGGCCGCCGATGCCCGGGCCGAAGATCGGGCCCAGATCGAAATTGCCACCCAGTGGAGCGAGCCCAGTGCCGCCGTTACCCTGCCCGAGCCGGTCAGGTTCTTCTTTGTGGGCCAGGGCATAACCGCCGATCGGGCCAACGTCGACCTTTATCGCTGGATTCATGGTCAGTGGTACAAGGCCCCGCGTCGGCCGACCTTCGAGGTAGGACAGGAAGTTTACCTCGAGCAGGAGATGGATCTGGAAGTTCCCACCCCAAGGGGCCCGGCCAGGCTTCGCAAGGTCGTCAAGTTCCAGCCCGGCGTAAGCGTGGTCGATGTCCGCGACGACGTGCAGCTTGTCAGCGGCAGGCCGATGCCGGCCAAGCGGCTGGTCTACCTCGACAGCTCCAGCAATGTTCTGGGCAGTCAGGTTGACGTGACCGGCAAGCAACAGACGGTCAACTTTGCCAACACGGCCAACGCCCAGCGAGTGGTTAAAGAGCGTCGGGTTCGCGAGCAGACGCCCGAGTTCGGCCCGGAATACGAGCCGGAAGGCGAGATCGAGATTCCGCCGGAGTTCGACGACGAAAACATAATTATTCCCTGAGGCGGCAGTTAGCCTCTGTGGCCGACGTGGCCGGCAGTGTTTGGACATTTTCTGAAAATTTTTTGAGGCAAGTCCGATTTCCAGTCTCTAAATTGCGCATCAGCAGTGTTAAGATGAGGCATTAGAGACGAAATTAGACTTGCCTTTGCACTGAAAGCCGTTATTCTACGACGTTGACCGCTTCAAGTATTATTTGCGGGTTAGTTTCCGTCCGGCCTGGAGAGATTCATGTCGGGCATTCATCATGGCTTGGGACCAAGAAGGCGTCACTCACCCCGCGGATGCTCCGGTGGACCGACACCTTAGACGTGCGCTCGCACACTGCTGACCAGCGGCCGGCGGCGAGCCAACTTGCCAAGGAGGTTGAACTTGAAACGCACATTTGTCATCACGAGTCTTTCGGTGCTGGTGGTTGCACTGCTGAGCGTCATGGCCTCGGCCATGGAGATGTCGGACAAGGAGCGGCTGGATCTCGGCATCAAGCTGTTCGAGAACCAGAAGTTCGAGGAGGCCATCGAGGCCTTCCAGGAAGTTGACCCCTCTAAACTCAGCTACTGGGATCAGGCCAAGCCGGCGCAGTATACGGAACGCGCCAAGGAAGGCCTTGCCCGCCAGGCACGGGCCAAGGTTCTGATGGCCGAAGGCGAGCAGGCTTACAAAGATGGCCGCCTGGGCACCGCCGTCACCAAATTCAACGAAGCTAAGATCGCCGACCGCCTCGGGGCTGCCGGCGAGCGTCGTATTGACAGCCTTCTGGTCGTCGCTCGCGAGGCCGAACAGAGCCGCCGGGCCGAAGTCCTGAAGCTGCTGGAAGAGGCCCGTCTGGCCGAAGCCGCCAACCAGGACCAGCAGGCCATTGCAGGTTATCGGGCAGTGCTCGATGCCGACGTCCTGCTGAGCGCCTCCGACCGTGCCTACGCCGAGAGCCACCTGGCCAGCCTCACCGGTCAGCCGGCCACGGTCAGCACCGATGCTCCGGCCCCCGCCCCCGCCCCCGCCGTTGAGCCGGCCCCGGTCGATGTTGCCCAGGCCGAGCCCATGGATCCGGTGGTAACGCCGGCCCCGGCCGAGCGTCCGGTTGAAGTTGAAGCCGTACCCGTCGAGCCCGTTCCGGCCGAGACCGATGTTCAGGCCCCGGCCGTTGAGGCTGCCCCGCGTACCGATGTCATCACCCCGGCCGAGGTTGAGCCGGTTGAAGTGCAGCCCATTGAGCCTGCCGGCCAGCAGCCCCAGGTGGAGACCAACTGGGATGAAATTCGCCGTCAGCGCGAGGCGGCCCAGGCCCAGCAGGCCCCTACTGATCGTCCTCTGCTGGACAGGCTTGGCAGCGATATCGCCGTCGAGCAGCAGCGTGTCATCGCCCTTGCTCGCGAGGAAGTAATGGCCGCCCAGCGCATCCAGCGCACGGCCGAGACTGCCCGCGACCTGAACGATGCCATCGAGCGGCTCGACCGGGCCCAGGCTCTGGTCGACGGCTTCACCTACTTCACGCCCCAGGGTCGCGAAGATATGACCGAAGAAATCATGGCCGTTCGCCAGTCGGTTGACGCACAGCGGGCCGAAATGGTTGCCCGGTCGCAGGAAGAGATTCGCCAGGATATTCGCACGGTTGAAGAAGAACGGATTCAAAGCGTCGAGCGTCAGCGTCAGCAGCAGATTGACAGCCTCTGGCGGACGGCCAACGACTATGCCGACCGCAACGAGTATGCCAAGGCCGCCGGCGTGCTGGGCCAGTTGCTTCGCCTCGACCCGGACAACGAGACCGCTCGCCGCCAGCAGGACAGGTACGCCTTCTGGGCCGAACAGAAAGAACAGCTTGCCATCCGCACCAATCGCCTGGTCGAGACCAAGGCGGCCCTGGTCGCTGTCGAAGACGCCACCATTCCGCGCGAAGGCGTCGTTTACCCCTCCAACTGGGACGAACTGACGGCCGCCCGCGAGAAGTTCGTGCAGCAATCGGTCGGCGAGCCCGATGCCGTCATGGCTACCCGCGAACGCATGCGGACCAAGGGCGTCATCAACGGCCAGGACTGGTCGATTCCGCTCATCTTCCAGGACGCCCCGCTGGGCAGCGTGCTGGATTACATTGCCGAGGCCGCACGCGTTCCTCCGCGGGAAGTCAGCATTCGCATCGACCGCCGCGGCATAGAGGAAAGTGCAGTCGACCTGGATGAAGTGGTCACCCTGAACGTTCGCGATGTTACCATCGAGCAGGCCCTGCGTATGGTTCTTACGCCTGAGCTGGATTTCCGCATCGAAGACGATGGCTCGGTGCTGATCTCGTCTCGCGAGCGGTTGTACGCCGTCCTGCCGCGTCGCACCTTCTTCGTGCAGGATCTTATCACCCCGATTCCCGATTTCGGCGAGTCGGTACCGAAGTTCAACCTGACCAGCAACCTTGAAGGCGGCACCGGGGCCAGCACTGGCACCACCGGAACCGGCATCTTCGATACGCTTGATGACACGGGCGACAGCGAAGAAGACGGCACCCGCAAGCTGCGCGAGCTGATTGAGAAGATCGTCCGCAGCGCCGAGCCGTGGGATACCCTCGGCGGCCGGGCAACGCTGGACTTCTACGACAAGAGCGGCCTGATGATCGTGAGCCAGACTCCCGATGGCCTGAACGACGTGGCCGAGTTGCTGGAAAGCCTGCGTCGCGAACATGCCATCATGGTTTCGGTCGAAGCCCGCTTCGTAACCGTGGCCGACAGCTTCATCAACGACGTAACCTTCGATTTCGACGTGGCCTATGACGGCAGCGACGATTGGGGTCCGATTACCGTCACCAGCAGCGGCGGCTCTTTTGTTGCCGGAGCCCTGCCGGCCACCGCCATCGGTATTCCGGCCCTGCCTCCGGCGGGTGCCAATGCCCCTGGCATCAGCATTACGGGTTCGTTCCTGGACGACGTGCAGATCAACTTCCTGCTGCGGGCCATCCAGTCCGACCGTCGGTCGACCACGCTGTTCGCCCCGCGCCTGACCCTCTGGAACGGCCAGCGCTCGTGGATTACCGACGGTACGCAGGTGGCCTACGTTGCTGAGCTTGAGCCGGTTGTGGCTGAAGCGGCGGTCGCCTTCAACGTCACCGTTGGTGTTGCCGTATCGGGTGCTGTGCTCGACGTCAAGGCCACTGTAAGTGCCGACCGTCGCTACGTGCAGCTCGATCTGCGGCCGCAGGTTGCTCTGCCGCCGACCTTCCAGGAAGTGGAAATTACGGCCGGCGGTTTCACTACCGCGACTGGTATCATCATGCTGCCCACCATCCGCATCACCGACCTGCGTACCAGCGTCAGTGTTCCCGATGGCGGCACATTGCTGATCGGCGG
>JAWLHX010000059.1:0-21180 GCA_041690105.1 Phycisphaerae bacterium | reverse complement strand
GCTCCGCTATGCCCGGAACAGTCGCTGCTGGCCCCCGCCCGCCGCCAGTGGTCTGCCCTGCCCTATTGTGACCAAGCAGGAAGCGCGTCACAATCAGGTTATGGTGACGCAATGCCCCGACGGCTGTTGCGCCGGGCCGGTGCCACCGAAGGCCACAACGCTGAGCTTCACGAAACCCAAATTGGAGGGTAGCTTATGACGCGAGGACGGAAGAAGTGGAAGACAGGATTTGCCAACGGGTATGGTGCTCCGGCTCTGCCGCCCGACCACATGGCCGACGACATGGCCCGCCTGCGATACCCCGCCCGGACAAACTGGTTGATCGAACAGGCCGTGAGTGCCGACATCTCATCGGACGTTATTCACGTGCTAAAACGCCTGCCCGACCACGAGTTTATGAATCCTGACGAAGTCATGCAATCGGTCGCCGAGGTGCATCATTTAGCTGGTTGACCGTTCATTCGCCTCAGGCTGGACGAGTTGTCGCAGCCATAACCAAAACAAAGAGCCTCCGGAGCACGTTTAAGCGCCGGAGGCTCTTTTTTTGTGTAACACCTGTTGCATCGCGCCGCAGCGGCCGACCTACTCCTCGTCAACCAGTTCCAGCCACATGCAATCCTGCAGCACTTCGCCCATGGCCTGCGGGTTCCCCAGGGCCAGCCAGTACGAATCGCCGTGCTGCGGCTTCCATTTTATTATCTCAATCACCTGCCAGTCGCCGCTCATGGTCTCGGCCGTCGGGTTCAGGCTGATGTGCTTGGCCCGACCGTCGACCGTCGTAGACATGCCGGCCGAAATCACCCGCCCCGAGGCTTCCGGCTTCGGCTGACCCTTGACACGGGCCATCAGCCGATAGGTCTTGCCGGGCTCAAAGTCGATTGCTTCGTCCAGTCCATGGCGCAGCACCCAGGCGATTGTCGGGCAGCGAAGGGCCCAGCCGTCGCTTGCTCCCTCGGCCTTGACCAGCCAGCGGGCCATGCGATCCATCTGCGAGGCCTGAATGAGCCGATAGGTGGACGGATCGCGACCATCAAGCTCTGGCGGCAGCGGCGCGCCCGATTTGGCCACTGCAGTCATATAATCCTTGAGCCACTGGAGCCAGGGGTCGATGGTGTTGCCGTCGGCAACCATGGTCACCCCGCTCTCGTTGGCCATGCGGGCAAAATCATTGGCAAAGCCTACCGGATCGATCTTGCCGACCTTAGCCTCCACGGCCTTCCACATCTTGCTGTCCGGCCCGCGCATGGCCAGCACGTACCACAGGCCCATGTGGGCATGACGCACGCGCCGCTCCAGCACCTGGTCGCCCTCGACCGCGTTTCCCGCTTCGACCAGGGCCACAGCGGCGTCGGCCATGACAGCCGGAGTCAGGTACGGCGCGTTCATGTCGCGGTAAATCCGCATGACGTAATCGGGCCGCTCGCGCACCGGTTTGTGGATAATCTCCAGATACTTTTTGATACTCGGCGCCGCCGGGCCATAATAGCCATCGACAAACTCGTTAATCAGCCCCCAGTTATCGGCATCGGGGTTCCACAAGCCCTTGGCCAGCACCCACATGCGCAGGCCCACCAGGTCGCTGCCGCCACCGGTATGAGCAGCCTGCTCAAAGACGCCGGCGGCCCCCATGTCGGCAAAAAACTTAACGTTCGGCACCAGCACATCCAGGTTCGGGTGCGGCATTATGAAGCGCCAGTAGTTGGTCACGTAATCCCAGATGAGCAGTTTGTTGGTCATTTTGCTCCAGGCCTGTATATCTTCGCGGAAAGCCCGGTTGATGTCCGTCGTCCCCTCGGCCAGCGAATGGGCGAAATCGCACTCGATGGTGCACAATGTAATGTAAACATTGTGACGCGGCCGGATGGTCTTCGGTGGCTGCCGCGACCAACTGTAAGCGGCCGTGGTGATGATGGCCCCGGGAACTTCCTTCTCCACCCGCTCGGCCACCTGGTTGGCAAACTGTATGACCGGGCCGGAGGCGCCCTCGGCATCGATTACCGCCTGGCACTTCTCGCAACGGCAATAATTATTGTTGTCATCCTGACCCACGACGACAAAACGCAGCTGCGGGTCGGCCTTGTAAATCTTGATCACCTGGGCAGTTATCGCCTCCAGCACTTTGGGATGCGACAGGCATGGCTGACCGCTGTTCGGCTTGCCGTTCACCTGGGCCCGCATCGCATCTTCCATGGTCACGCCCGAGGCTCGCAGCAGATTGCCATAGGCATGAACCAGGTTGCCGTGAAAGCGGTATCGGCCGCCCAGCTTTTCCATCAGGGCCTGCGGTCGTTCGTTCCAGGCGAAGCCGTTTAGTTTATTGCGGGCAAACCACAGCTTGCCCTCCTCGTTGATGCTCTCCAAATACATCATGTCGCGATATTCGAGCCGCGGCGTCTCTTCGCTCCGGCCCACCGGTACGGCAACGGTTTTCAGCTCGGGTATGTAGGTCTCGGTCGGCGTCCACCAGCGCACGCCAAGCGATTCCAGCATGGTATAGACCGCATACAGCGTGCCCCGCGGCTGAGTGCCGTAGAGATAAACATCGCCGCCACTGCCATCGGGCGACTTGACCACCTCGATGATAAACCCATCGGGGCCCAGCTTTTCGATCGAGGCGGCGCTGTTAACCGTCTTTACGGCATCCAGCCCGATGAAAATGCGCGTCAGGGGAGCCTGGCCGGGCTGCGCCGCTGTCGTCAGCTCGGCTCCGCTCATTTTTTTGATGTGCGAGACAAGCTCCTCCGCCGCCCATTTTTCGCTCGGCGTGGCCTTCTCGTCAGAAATGTAAATACTGGCCACCGGCTTGCCATCGTTCACCAGCGGCACGGAATCCTGCGCCTGAACTGCAGCCCCTGAAAATAAGAGCGTAACCATTGCCACCGCCACCAATGTAAGCTTCATCTTCTCTCCTGATTCTTGACAAAACACGGCTGTATGATGATCCGAATTTAGTACCAGATGTTGACGATCAGGTGCGGCTCGGTCTTCTTGCCCTGCACGTCGCCAATCGTGGTGCTGACAAACTTTACCTCGTACCCATTCTCGTCCAGCCAGGCGTTAATCTGGTCGTCCATCATTTCCATTGCGCCCCGGCTCAGCTTGGTGTCGAAAGTCCGGACGCGAATTGCCCCCGTGCCGGTGTTGTTGGGCTTGCGCGTGAAGGTCTGCGCCTGCTTGTTGCTACTGGTATCGCCGGCGAATACGTGAATCTGCTCGCTCTCCTGGATCTCGCCGCCCTGGGCCTGCGGAGCAGAAGGTGCACCAAGCGAAATCGGCTCGTCGTCCATCTCCAAGGCAATGGGCTCATCTTTCGCAGCACCAGATGCCTGTGGCTGCTGCGGCGGATTGGCCATGCACTCGTTGCAAACCAACTGGCCATTCTGGAACTTCGCCTTGCCCTCGATGATGTTCTGGCTGGATATGCTGCTGCCGCACTTGCCGCAGAATTTAACTTCGACCATGCTCCAACTCCTTTGCATTCTGGATGAACCGTGACTGAGCGAAGGGAAGTTCCCCCGCGCGAAATGCAAGGCTACCATACAACTGTTACACCGCCAAAGGCGATAAGTTCCGCTGATTTCGCCCCGGAATGGATATCCAGCCGCGGCCCGGCCCGCTATTCCCGCGGCGTTACCACGTTCTGCGGCTTGCCGCACGCGAAACCCGATATGTTGTCGATAGTGACCGTCAGAATGCGCGTCAGCGCCTCTTCGCTGTTAAAGGCCATGTGAGGCGTTATGACCACATTCTCCATCCGCAGCAAAGCATTGTTCTGCACCAGTGTCTGCAGCGCTTCCATATCGTAACGGTCGCTCAAAATCTCGCGCTCTTCCTTGATCAGCTCTTCGCCTTCGAGCACGTCGAGCCCGGCGCCGCCGATTTTCTTCTCCCGAAGGACCGCCAGCAGAGCCCGCGTGTCAATCAAGCCGCCACGGGCCGTGTTGATGAGCAAGGCGTGCGGCTTCATCAGGGCCAGCCGCTCGGCGCTGATCATGTGATGAGTTTCCGGCAGGTGCGGGCTGTGCAGCGTCACAATGTCGCTCTGGCTCATCAGGTCGTCCAGGTCGGTGTACTGAACGTCGAGCTGGTTGGCCAGAGTCTTGTTGGGCCGGATGTCGTAAGCGACCACCCGCATGGCGAACCCACGGGCAATGCGGCAAACGTGTTCGCCGATGGCGCCGGTGCCGACCACGCCGATTGTGCGGCCCTTCAGGTCGATGCCTCGCAGCCCCTCCTGGCTGAAGTTGCCGCGAACCGTCTGGCCGGCGGCCTTATGGATTTTGCGAGTCAGGGCCAGAATCAGGGCGAAGGTATGCTCGGCCACCGTGTTGCTGCCGTATTCCGGAACGTTAGAGACCACAATGCCACGTTCGCGGCAGGCGTCAAGGTCGATATGATCGTATCCCGTGCTCCGGGTGGCAATCATCTTCAGCTTTTCCAGCTTGCCGATCATCTCGCGGCTGAGCTGGCTGTAAATAAAGATGCTCAAAATCTCGACGTCGCGAATCTCCTCGACAGGCAGGTCGGCAAGCTCCTGGCGGAAGCTGCGGAATGAGCCGCACTGCCGGCAATGGGACTGGATGAACTCGCTCTCCCAGGGCTCAACTTCCAGAAATACGGTGCGAAGGTCCTGCGACATGATTATCTCTCCCCTGCCTGCGGCGCTGCTTTTGATCGATCAGACGTTTATCGTATCAGAAGTACCGGCAGATGGGAGTGCTCAAGCAATGTTGTTGTGATGCTGCCTAGCAGCCATTCGCGCAGGCGCGAGCGACCGTAGGCCCCCATGGCCACCAACTGGCAGTCGCCCTTATCGGCCTGCTCCAGAAGAGCGGCCGGGGCGTCGTGGCTCACCAGAAGCTCAAAATCAGTTGCCACATTTTTGTAGGCGGCGGCCAGTTCCCGGGCTTCAGCCAGCGTCCGCTCGGAGTCCTCCCGGTGGGAATCATCGTGCGCGACAGTTGCCACGGTAATGGGCATCTTGCCATCCTCGGCCAGCGACAGCACCGTTCGCAGCGTGCGGTTGGCCGGGTCGCTGCCATCGTAAGCAACCAGTATGCGGCCCAGCTTGCGCAGCGGAGGTGCAGTCACCAGCACAGGGCGCTCGCTCCGCCGCAGCACTCGTTGCACGGTCGAACCCAGAGGCTCGTCGCTCCATTCGCTGTGCTCGCCGCGGCGGCCCATGCATATCATGTCGACCGTGCGGGCCTCTTCCAGAATAGCAAAGTGAACAATGCCCTCACGAGTCAGATATTCGACCTCTGCCCCGCTGTCCTGGAAAACCTCCCGAGCCTGCTTGACGGCCCGGTCGCGCTGGGCTCGAACGGCCTTTATCAGATCGTCGTAAAATGAGGGATAAGCCGGACTTGGGGCCATGCCCACCGGGCCGTAATAGCCCGTGACCATCGGGCCCTGGGTAATCCGCAGATCTTCCACGGCCAGCACCTTCACCTGCATCTGCAGTTGTTCGGCCCAGGTCTTGGCATAACGCAACGAAACTTCAGCTTGCGGGGATCCGTCGGTGCAGGCGAGTATGCTTCGCATGGCAAATACCTCCGAGTGTCCAGGCTGCCGGTATCATCAGGATGTGCAGTTTGTCGCTTACAACAGTTGGTGGTGCGAGTTAATTTCCTGAATCAGCGGGTCACCCGCAGAAAGAGAATCATTGTCTCGCCATCGACCACCGGACCGCCGATCGGGAAATACTTGTCGCGAGGCAGGCTCAGGCGCAGCGGACCCAGAATCGTCACTTCGCGCGTCCGCTCGCCATCGCGTACGCTCTGCGTCAGGCGGATTTCCAGCCGCACCATGTCCGGCTTGCCCTCTTCCTTCTGCACGCCGTGGAAAATGGTCCGGAGGAAATAATTGCCGATCAGCGACATGCGAATGCCGTCCCGCTCGCCCTGCCTTACGCGGCCGCGCGTAGGCGAAGTTGGCGACAGACGGAACACGTTGAACTGCTGACCAAAATGTGCTTTGAGAATCGGGGCAACTTCCGCCAGTCGACCATCGACGCTTTCGCGCTCGCCCTTGCTGGCCAGAACCACAAGCGCCTCGATAACTTCCGACGCCTGGGCCTGCTGCTCGCCCTCTGCCTGCATGGGCACACTCCGCCCGGCCGCCGCCGGCCCCTGCTCGGATGATGCCGAGGCAGTGCTGACAAGCACCAGCAGGCCGGCCATCAGCACTCTGGATACCTGCTTATTAAGCAATCGGCTGATCATCAATAGGCCTCCTATGTTCTACTGTATGTCGCCCGATTCGCGCGGAACCTGAGCTATCCAGATCATCGGTATGCTCTGCCCGTCTTCATCCTGCATGACGCGAACCATTGAACGCGAAGCGTCCGTAATGCTCATTTCGATTTCCACCTCGTCGGCCCGGGCCAGCTTCTGCTCCGGTATTACGGGACGCACGCTGAGCACAACCATCAGCATTATCATAGCTGCCGCCGCCAGGCCCGCAACATGGGCCCAGATGCGAACGCGACTGCGAACCACCCGCAACGGCTCGAATAGCGGGGCCTGCCTGGCACCCTGCAGCCGCACCGGTCGGGTTTTGGACTTTTCTGCCGACGACGCCTTCTCGGCAGCCGGCTGCGGCTTCGGACCGGCCGGGGGCAGAGTATCGGTCTTCACCGCCACCAGCGGCGGCATGTTCTGAGGCAGCAGCAGCGGCACCGGCTGATCAAAGAGGTCGTCCTCGTTCAGCATATCGGCCGAAATGTCCATTTCCGTCAGACTTTCCAGACTGATGCGCTTAGCCGAGCCCGGCAGCCGCCCGCCAATCTCCTGCCACATCTGGCGCCATTGCGCATCGTCAACGCCCACCACCGGATAGGCCATCATGGCCTCGGCAGCCTCGCGCTGAGCGGCAAGCTCCTGGCGCAAGTGCTCGTCGCGACCAAGATGCTCCTCGAGCCGCCGGCGCTCTTCGGGCGTCAACTCGCCGTCAATGTAACCGGCTATAAGAGGATATTGCATTTGATCTTTCACAGCTCTTCTCGTTTCTCGCTCTCGTTATCTTCCGAGGGCGCGCCGTCACCAGTGTCGGATTCCGCCCCTCCACTATCATCAGACGGCCCGCTGTGCAACTTATTCTTACTTTCTTCGGCCTCGGTCGGCTCGTCCTCAGGGCTCTCGGGTTCTACCCCATCAGCCGCATCAGGCTTGTCCTCCGGGCTCTCGGGTTCTGCCCCATTGGTCGCTACCGGCAGAGCCGAAGCGCCCGAAGCGCCGGCATTAGATGCATCCGACGGACCAGAAGGGGACTCAGATAGCTCGGACGGCTCAGGCGGCTCAGGCTGCACCGGCGGCACCGGCTCTTCAGCCGATGATGCCTCATCGTCCGGCGTGGCACGCTCCTGACCCGACAGAATACGCTGCAACTTCTGACGGGCGTAAAAGATGCGGCTCATGACCGTGCCGATGCTGATATTCAGAATAGCAGCGATTTCGCGATAACTCACGCCATCTATGGCGAAAAGCACGAATGCTGTTCGATTATTCTCCGGTATCGACGCCAGAGCCCGGTCGATCGCATCTTTGAGCTCTTTGCGCTCCAGATTCCGCCAAGGCTCGTCACTCTCGTGCGTCCGGTCGACCTGCTCCGGAGCCTCCTCAACATCAAGCGAGCCACTCTTGCGAACCAGGCGACTGCGGCGACGGTCCAGGCTGCAATTGGTGACAATGCGATACAACCAGGTTTTGAAGCTTGAACCGCCCCGGAACTTGTCCAGTCCCACGAAGGCTTTAATGAACGCCTCCTGTGTAACATCCAGAGCATCCTGCTGGTGGCCCAGGAGGCGGTAGGCTATGTGATAGCTCGAGGTGCGATACTTCTCGAACAGCCGGGCAAAGGCCAGCCTGTCGCCGCCCTGGGCCGAAGCCACAAGACGGGCGTCCTCGCTGGCCACTTCGCTTATCTGGCTGGCAGCACGCAACATGGCGCTCGATTCGCGCTTAGGACCGCGACGCTCAACCGGCCTGAGATTTTGTTCAGCTTCCGTCACAGTAGACGTTCACTCTCAGAAGGCTATTCGATTAACCCGCAAAGCAGCAGGACAACAGGACAAATTGTATCAACCAGCAGCCAACACTTCAACCTGCATAACTGCCGCAAGCTGAGGCCGCACTTTACTCAACCACCGCCACCGACTCTTCATCCAGCAGGTCGGTCTTCATCACCTCATCCAGAACAGTTGTCGCATAACAACCCGATGGCAGTTGGAAGGTCAGCCACAGCCCCTCGCCGGGCACCGACTCCACCTCGGCCTCCGCCAGCGGCACGCGCAGCGGGCGTCTGCCTCCTTTGAGATTATCCGCTCCGCCGCGACGCAGGTCTTCTTTTGTAATGCCCGATGCGCTCAGGACTTCCGCTTCCATCCTGCCGGGCTCGCCGACGGGTTCGCTCATCCGATAACCGAACAGCGGCCCCGTCGGGCTGATTTCGAAGCGGTCGGCTCGTTCCTGCTCAGCGGCGGCATCTTCCACCAGAAAAACCGCTCCCCTGTCGTGCAGATAGGCCAAGTCGCCGGTCAGCATTTTTCCAGCATCTGGCATGCGCTGGGCCACAACCCGGTTGAACAAGGCCGATTGCCAGGCGCTGACGAAGAACTTTTTCATGTTTTTGGGCAGAGCCTGAAGCCCGCGCCGAAAGTCGCCGCGCGAACGCAACAGGCCATCCAGCACTGCCTTATGTTCCCTGTGACCTGCCGGCATGACCGACCGGCTTTCGTGGTATTTGCCCTGCTCATAAAGGCTGCGGAAACGCCGGGCGGCCGGAGGGTCGGTCGGTTGCGGCCGACCAAGCAACCGGTCGCAGAACTCCTGGGCCTGCCCTTTGATCAGGCTGCGCCCCAGCAGATGAGTATCGCCACGCAGGCCGAAACGTTGCCGACCGAAAATATTAGGCACGCCACGCTGCTTGAGCCGCTCCATGACGGCCCGGGCTGTCTCGGCCCCGCTGGCGGTGGTGCCGCGAATGAGAATGCGGAACCGATTGCCGGACAGGTGGCCGATTTTCAGCTTATTACGATGTTGCCGCACATCCAGAACCTGCCAGCCCTCGCCCTTCAGCCCCCTGAGCTTCTCCGGGTCGACATGTTCTATGCTTAACCATTGACGCGTGACGGCCCGGGCATCCTTCAGGCCGGCCAGTCCTACGTCGCGATTGTTGCGACCGATGGCCCCGGCCAGGCGGTGAGCCAGTTCCATGGACGAAATGCCCCGTTTTTCGACCCACAGGTAGTTGTGGGTGCCCTCGCCCGAGGCCTCGTACAGCGGAATTTCCTCGACCTGAAAATCTTCGGGCCGCTCGCGTATTCGCCCGCCAGTGCCCGGCAGGTCGGCCGTCAGACGCGGAAAAGGAACGCTGGCCGCTTCGGGGTCGGGTTTTGTGGATTCAACATCGCTCATCTAATTGTTTTCCTGATTAATGCAAGACTTCCGCCGGCTCATCAGCAAAGACTGAAACGGCTCCTTAAACGCCATAACTATTTTCAGCGCTTACTATAAGAGCAAAGCCCGAACTCCGGTACCGTTTTCTTTGCCGCCGGACAATGATTTGGCCGATCGCCCTGCCGCTGATTACCTCCGCAAGTCGGCGTCCGGAAGGCGCTTTTCGCTTACCTCCGCCGGAAAAATTGCTATTATGCCGCTCCGTACCGGGGCCGACGCCCGGATTATCATTATTCTACTTGAGCAGAAAGGAACGCAAATGGCCCTTCTGGATCTTAAAGACAAGGCAAATTGCATGTGGGACGAAGTTTCGCTTGGCGAGGTCATGTTGCGACTCGACCCCGGCGATGGCCGCGTGCACACAACTCGCACCTTCAACGTCTGGGAAGGCGGCGGCGAATATAACGTAGCCCGCGGATTGCGGCGATGCTTCAAGATGCGGACGGCCGTGGTCACCGCTGTGGTCGATAATGGCGTGGGCCGGCTTCTGGAAGACCTGATGCTGCAGGGCGGCGTCGATCTGCGTCACATTAAGTGGGTGCCGGATGACGGCATCGGACGCAAGGCCCGCAACGGGCTGAACTTCACCGAGCGCGGCTTCGGCGTTCGCGGAGCAGTCGGAGCAATCGACCGCGGCCACACGGCCATCAGCCAGGTTAAGCCCGGCGATTTTGACTGGGATACCATTTTCGGAACCGAGGGCGCCCGCTGGTTCCACTGTGGCGGCATTTTTGCCGCTCTGGGAGACAGTACGCCCGAGGTGGCAATCGAGGCCATGAAAGCCGCCAAAAAGCATGGCGTCATCGTCAGTTACGACCTCAACTACCGCCCCAGCCTCTGGAAGTCGATAGGCGGCCCCGACCGGGCACGCGAGGTTAACCAGGAAATTGCCCGCCATGTCGATGTAATGATCGGCAACGAGGAAGATTTCACGGCATCCCTGGGCTTCGAGGTCGAGGGCGTGGACGAGAACCTGACCGATCTGGACCCGGCCAAATTCAAGGCCATGATTCAGAAGGTGGTCAAGGAGTATCCGAACTTCAAGGTTGTGGCCACCACCCTGCGCGGCGTTAGAAGCGCCACCGTCAACGATTGGGGCGCTATCTGCTATGCCGGAGGCGAGTTCTACCAGGCCACGGCCCGCCCCGAGCTTGAAATTTTTGACCGCGTCGGCGGCGGCGACAGCTTCGCCTCGGGCCTGATCTACGGCTTCCTGTCGGATCTCGGTCCGCAGACGGCAGTGGAATATGGGGCCGCTCATGGTGCCCTGGCCATGACCACACCCGGCGACACCACCATGGCTTCGCTGAAAGAGGTCAAAGCTCTGGCCGGCGGCGGCAGTGCCCGCGTCGTCAGGTAAAACGGCCTCAGCCTTAGCATCCGAACGAGGCGCGCCCGCAGGTTTCAATCCGGGCGCGCCTCGCTTTTTATTCTCGCCGAAGAGGAGCACGCGCTCCGCGCCACAATCAACGCCCAGCCGTAGAATAACCGCGGCAACCATAATACTGCCTTGCACGAGGGGCCGCGGAAGGCTATTCTTCTGGGTGCCTGATCCTGCCGGGGCACGCCCGAGGCGTTGCTCAGCAGGACCGGCCGGACAATTCATTTCTAGAAAATCGGGAGAGTTTATGAGTCGCCTGCCTACGCTGATCATTCTGGTCCTGGTGCTTGCCGGAGGGGCCTACGGCTACTTTTCGGCCAAGGTTAATGCCAATCCGTACCCCACCACTTTTGAGGAAGGCATGCCCAAAGAGGACGCTGCCCGCATTGCTGACGGCAAGGCCTGGCGTCCCTCGCCGCTCTGGCTGCCCAGCTATCTTGTCGCACAATGGCCCAGCACCAGAGAATACAAGCCCGGTCACCCGAAGGCTGGACAGACCGAAAAAATCACCGGCTATGGGCTGACCAGGGTCAATGATGGCGGCTACAGCATGGGCCCCTTGCAGCGTCACAGGTACGAAGCGGCCAGCGCCGCCGTCGGTGCCGCGATGGGCCTTATTATTGGGGTAATCATTACGCTGGCAACCGGCATGGTCAGCATTCGCAAAGAGCGGCCACGGGATTAACTCCTGCTTTGGCAACAACTTCTGTTCTGCAATCGAAGGACGTAACTGATTATGATCGACAGCGCCTCCGCCTCCACCACCGGCGGCAAATTGACCGAACTACCTGCCACCCTGGACCGCCAACTCGAGCGCAGCCGCGAAATGCTCGCCCAGTGGGCGGCCTATGCCGAGAACTTCTGGTACGACCTTCCGGATCGGTCCGAGCTTGGCTGTTTTGGCACGGGCTACAACTCCTGGGGCGTGCAAACCAACCAGAAGTACATTGGCGCCGTCGGGGCCATGGCGGTTGATGCCAGTTGCCGGGATGCAATAATTGGCGGCGGCCTTACGCCCGAGCATCTGCTGAAGCGGGCCCTGGCCGCCCTGCGGTACGAGATTGCCACGCACCACGTCGGCCACCTCAACCGGACTGACGGCTCACGCTGGGGCCACACCTGGATCAGCGGACTGGGCATAGAACGCATGGCCCACGCCGTCGATGCCCTATGGCCGCACATGAGCATGGAGGACCGGCGAGGATTTCTGGAGGTACTGGCCAGCGAAGCCAACTGGTTGCTGAACGAGTACACGATTGGGGCCTGCCTGTGGCAGGAGCAGGGCCCGAACCGGCCCGAGAGCAATCTGTGGAACGGGGCCATTCTGCTGCGGGCTGCCATGATGATGCCGGGCGACAGCCGGGCCCCAGCCTGGACCGAAAAGGCTCACGCCTTTTTCCTCAATAGCATAAGCGTGCCTGTGGATGCCGACAGCAACGAGCAGTTCCTCGGCCGCCCGCTCAGCCAATGGCACATCGGGGCCAACTTCTTCCCCAACTACGCCCTCGACCATCATGCCTATCTGAACGTCGGCTACATGGTCATCTGCCTGTCGAATGTAGCCATGATGCATTACGCCTACGCCTTGCGCGGACGCCTGGCCCCGCCGGCGGTGTATCATCATGCTCACGATTTGTGGAAGCTGGTGCGTTCGCTCGTTTTCGCCGATGGTCGCCTGCTGCGCATTGGCGGCGATTCTCGCATCCGCTATTGCTATTGTCAGGATTATCTGCTGCCAACGCTGGTTTTTGCGGCCGACCATTTCGCCGACCCGATCGCCCCGCACCTGGAGGCCGGGCAGGTGAACTTGCTGCGCACCGAGCAGCGACGCAACGGCCCCGGCTCGTTCCTGAAGAACCGCCTGGCCCCGCTGGTCGACATTTCGACTTATTACTTCAGCCGCCTGGAGGCCGATAAAGCCGTCTGCCTGGCCATGCAACTGTACTGGCGGACACTGCGGCCGGAGATCCCCGCGCCGCGCAAGCTTGCGGCTGCTGATGTGCTACGCTCACAGGCCCTGCAATGGCAGGAGCCTCGCCACGGAGCAATCATGGTGCGCCAGCCAACACGCGTAGCCAGCGTCAGTTGGAGAGCATGCGAAGGGCCGCAAGTGCTTTGCCTGCCGCCCGATGATGGCTCGCAGGCCGAATGGAGCGAGAATCTTGCCGGTCGCGTGACGCCCCAGGGAGAGCTTCGCAAGGGCGACGATCAGCGGCCCATGCATCCGCTGCTGCGGGCCACCCAGCAACCGTTCGACGGCGGATTTGTCACCTGTGGTACAACCTTTGACGGTGCCTGGATAAACCTGGCCGAAGGCTATCGCACGCGGAACCTGGTGCGGCATCATCTGGCCGCGGCCGCCCTGCCCGACGGCCATTCATTAATGCGGCTCGAACTGGCCCGACTGGCCCCGCAGCGAGCATTCTTCCGCGACAGGCGCGGCTTCAAAATCAACGTTCCCTGCGATATTTTCAATGGCTCGCGCCGCAAACTCTACACCGCCACCGGCTCCCGAACTCTGCGACCAAGGCTGGATGGCCGCGAAACGCTCACATCGCTTGCTTCCGGCCATTTCAACATCGACGACCGCATCGCCGGCATCGTCATCTATGGCGACCAGACTTTCCACCTTTACCGGCCGGGTTGTCGCCGCGGCGGGCTTGGTGGCAGCATCTATTACGATGAAATCTGCCTGCAGGCTACGCTCGATCAGTTCGAGGCATCGGCCGGCGAAATCCTGCTGGATAACGGCTCGGTCGTCATGGCTTCAATCGATCATGAAACCACGGCCGCCATGGCCGAGGCGGCATGCTTCGGCAGCGTCCAATGCACTGCGGCCTCGGCTGCGGAAGAAGACAAGCTGATGGCCCAGGATTGCCGGGCCGCCTGGTGCCGCGGGGTAGATGGTCACACCTACCTGCTGGTGGCCAATTTCTTTCTGGATGAAGCGGATACCCTGCCTCTGCCCGACGAAACTCCCGCTTCCGGCGCCCCGGCCGCACGATCCCAGGCCATGGCCCCCGACGAGACCCGTTTGCGCAACGGCAGGCGACGGATCAGCCTAAGCATAGCCACGGATGGCATCCGCCTGACATCGCCCAGCGCCGGCGGTACCGGCCACAGCAGAGAAGCACAGCAGGCGACCCTGCTGGCGACGCGGCAGCGGCTCTCCATCAGCCAGGGCAAGCTGGAGATCGCCGTGGCGCCAGGAGAAGCGCATCTGCTGCGGTTGGCATAGATTGTGGAATGCTTGTGGTGGAGCAGAGCGCGGCTACTTTTCGCCCAGGCTCCGCCTATGCTGGAAGAATTCCTGCAGAATGCTGCGACACTCAAGCGGGCGGACGCCCTCGACGACCTCGACCTGGTGGTTCAGCCGCTCGTCCTCCAGCACCTGGTAGAGGCTGCGGACCGCCCCGCCCTTTGGATCGCGAACGCCGAAGACAACCCGCGGTATGCGAGCCAGAACTATGGCCCCGGCGCACATGGTGCAGGGCTCAAGCGTAACGTAAAGCGTGGTCTCGGTAAGCCGCCAGTCGCCCACCGCCTCGGCCGCCTGGGTAATGGCGATAATCTCGGCATGGGCCGTCGGATCGTGCAGCAATTCGCGCTGATTATGGGCCCGGCCGATGATCCGGCCATCGCGGACGATGACGCAGCCAATGGGCACTTCGTCGGCGTCGAAGGCACGCACCGCCTCCTTCAGGGCCAAGTCCATGAAATACTCGTGACTGCTGACGTCCATCCGACGTTTTCCCGCAAAGGCCACTGGAGCCGCCCCGCCTTGTGAGCCACGCAGCAAAGGCAGCGCATAAAAAATGGTACGCCCAAGAGGAGTCGAACCTCTAACCTTCGGTTCCGTAGACCGACGCTCTATCCGATTGAGCTATGGGCGCACCTGTACGATTTCAAGTTGTCCTGCCACGGAAGCTGCCCTTGCCGATGCCGGCAAAACCATGCTCCCAGATGGTAGACACGTAGTTTATGAACTGATGCAGGCTTTGTCAAGCGATTTACAGCCCTGGTTGAGGTGCAGATTGCTGGCGTGTGACGAAAATATTCGCCGCTGCTACGCTCCAGAATCATCGCCCGGTATGCAACCTACCCTTTGCCGTCAAATGTTCCTATAATGGCGGTTCGGCGTCGGGGGCCGAAAATACAAATGTAGCACGTAATAGAAAGAGCCTGCAGCGTAATGTCGATACAGGAAGAACAGATCTTCGCCCTTCATGGCATGCAGTCGCCGTGCGTGCTCTGCCCGCGAAAGTGCGGGGCGCTCCGCAGCGAAGGCCAGCGCGGTTATTGCGGCACTACCAGTCGGCTGATTGTGGCCGATTCGGCGCCGCACTTCGGCGAGGAGAAGGTTCTTGTCGGCATCGGCGGTTCGGGCACGATATTTATCGCCGGATGCAACCTTGGCTGCGTCTTCTGCCAGAATTGCCAGATCAGCCATGGTTCGAATGGCTCGCTGTGGGAGGTCGAAGATCTTGTCTACGCTATGCTCCGCCTGCAGGAGCGAGGCAGCGAGAACATAAACTTTGTCACGCCCACGCATCATGCGCCACAGATAGCGGAGGCCGTTTTGAAGGCCCGGCATCGTGGCCTGTCTATACCGACAGTCTACAATTGCGGCGGATACGAGTCGGTCGAAACGCTTCGCCTGCTCAGTGGCGTCATCGACATCTACATGCCCGACTTCAAGTTCTGGTCGGAAGTGTCGTCCGAGCGATATGCCGAGGCCGCCGACTACCCCGACCGCACTCGCCGGGCCCTGCTGGAGATGTACCACCAGGTTGGCGACCTGCGGATTATCGACGAAGTGGCCATTCGCGGCCTGCTGGTCAGGCACCTGGTCATGCCCGGGCTGGTTGACGAGGGGCGGCAGATTCTGGACTTCCTGGCCCGTGACGTCAGTCCCAACACCTACGTTAACATCATGGGACAATACCGGCCCAGTTACCTCAGCAAGCATTTCCCCGAAATCAATCGGCCAACCGGAAGAACCGAGACTGAGGACCTCCGGCAGCACGCGCGGCAACTTGGTTTGAGGCTGGCAGATTGACGAGCATGATCGAGGTATTCCACAACTGGCTGCGCCAACGTTACCAAACCATTCAGGCCCTGAATGGCGCCTGGCGGACGCATTACGCATCTATTGACGACATTCGGCCACCTGCCCTGCCCGGCCTGCCGCCACGCGACGCATTGCCGCCGCTGCTTGACTGGCTGAGGTTCTGCGACGAAGGATCGCCGCTCGACCGCCCGCAGGACGACCTCTTCATGCAGTTTCCAGCAAGGCCGGTGCTGAAGGCCGATCCGCATGATCCGTTTCCGCGGCTGTACGAACATGTCCGTCTGCTGGCCCGGCAGAGGCTGGCCGACGGCAGCAAACGCTCGGTGGATGCCGTGGTCGCCCGGGCCATGAAATTCTGCCAGACCGACAGCCCGGCACTGCGCAGTTTTGCCATTCGGGCGGCCCTGATGCATGGGGCGGCAATTGTGCCCCAGCAGTCCGAGCAATGGTCGCAGGGCGAGCATATGCTGGCCGACTTCATCAGCCGGGGCAGCCTGCAGAGTGATCGCAAACTGCTCGTGCTCTATCCGAGAATCTACGCACACCTGCGCCAGATACTGGCCTGTCCTGACGATCAGGCTCTGGCCGCCGGCGAGCCACCTGCGACAGTGGCAATCGAAAGCTACGATTTTGGGCGTCCGCTGCAGACGGAAGGGCCGGCCCTGTATCGCAAATTGCTGGACCTGACCGACCGGTGCGGCTTTCCGTGGGAGGCGGCCGATACCCGTCTGCCGCTGGAGAACCTGCTGGAATATGCTCTGGTAGTCTGCCCGACGCTGGAAATGCTCGACCAGGAGGCTATGCAGCTGATAGATGGCTACGTTGCGGGGCGCGGCTATGCGGCCATCGGCCCCCGAATCCCGATCATCAACCAGCAGCTTCGCGGCGATCGGACCCTGGCCCGCCACTTTCCGGCCGGATTGTCGGAGTTTGCCATGGAGATTACCCGCATAGGCGACGGAGCGTTTTTTACTCTGCCCGGACACATGTCGGCCGCAACGGTCGATTTTCTCTGCTTTGAATCGGGCCTGGCCCGCGGCCTGACAGCCACGCAACCGCGGCCCACCATTATGCAGCCCGAGATTACCGCTCCGGATGAAGATGTTGATGTGGTAGTCCATCGCCATGGCCGGCAGCGGCTGGTATTCGTGGCAAATCCGACACGCCTGCCACGCACGGCCGATCTGGCACGCGAGCCGGTCCGGCGACTGCTACCGCTGGAACTTGCGGCGGATGCTGCTAACATGGTGGCCGATGCCGAAAGAGCACTCTCGCCGATACGCCTGACGGTGCCCCCGGATAGCATACTAACGTTCATCGCGGAGTGATTGTTCGGGGAGCTCGCGACGCAGACTTTCGGTCAAACGCCCCGCACGAAATCCGACATATCATCCCGCCTGATGCCGAAGCGGCGGACGATCGGCTCCAATAGCTTGACGCTGCCTACATCTTCCAGCCGGTGAGCATCGCTGGCGAAATGGAAGCGGCAGCCGGCTTCGCGGGCCACGGTCAGCACGCGGTCGTAGGTCGCGTCGCGGAATCCATCTCGCTCGCGGCCCTTCAGGCTCTGGAACATGCCAAGGTGAATTTCGATGCTCTTCTGCCTGTCGGCGGCCCGGCCGAAGCACTCCCGCAGTTCGGCATCGGTAATCGCACCGACAACCGCGTCGGTCTGGTCGATGTAACCAAGGGGCAGAAACGGGTGGGCGATCCCGGTCACAAAGTCGATCTGGACCACCTCCAGAAACCTCTTGACCATCAGCTCGGCGGCCTGGCGCGGCGAAAGGTTGGCCGGAGCTGTAAAACCATGCATGTGCAGGTGCGATATCGGCACGAGGACAAAGTCGAGCTTGGCGGCCGCTTCGGCCGTTATGCCAATCTTGCCGTCGCCGCAATACTCGGTCTCGCAGCCCAAAAGCACCTTCACCGGACCATGGTAGTCGCCCAGGGCTTGCCGCGTCCGGAGAATGTGTTCCAGATTCTGCGGCTCGTACCATTGGCTGGCTCCAGGCACGGCCGAGTCCCACAGATGATCGGCAAAGCCGACCAGATGCAAACCCTCGGCCGCCGCCTGGTCCAGAATTGCCTGCGGCGTGGCTGTCTCGTCGTGGCAGCAGGCGCTGAGCCGGGTGTGCAGGTGCACATCGTGATCGATAACGGCCAGTTCGGCACCGGCGGTACCGCTTGATAATTGTTCCGACTTCACGCGGTAACCTCTCTTACTTTTTGCCGCTGGCGGCCCCGATTTCGTCGGCCTTGTCACGATAGGTTTCCCACATGGCCTTGACGAACTTTGACGGAAACGGGTCGTAGCTGGAAGGCTCAAGCGTATCCTTTTTAATGCGACCATGCGGCGCTTCGGCTATCCACCTGTCCACGTAATCGAAGTAAGGCTGATGGTTCCAGTTATCCTTCAGGCCCATGAGCCTGGCAGCCAGGGCCTGGGCGACCCAAGTGGGGCCATTTAGAGCCCGGTACCCTTCGCTCTTCCAGCCGTCGTTGTCGCGTACAAAGGGAGGTCCGGCCCATTTTTCGGGCGGCAGATGCTCGTGCTTGCGAGCTTCGCTGTTATCGATTACCCAGAGCACCTTCTGGCCGCGCCAGCCTTCGCCGACGTAGGTCTGCTGGTCTTCCTGGAATACGGCCTTGACGTTCATCATGCCCTCGTGTCCCAGCAGCAGGCCGGCCACCAGAATCGGGATTTTGCGGCCCGAATTGTGCCCGCCGTTGGCCTGCCACAGATTGTCGTTCGACTGCACCGCGCCGTAGTAGTCGATGCCCAACTGCACGAAGCGCAGCCGCAGGGTGTCGAACTTGCCCTCCGGATCGTCCAGCGTAAGCAGCAGCGAGGTGTTGCTGGTGATGTTGGTGATTTCGCGTCCGTAATCGGGCATGTTCTCCAGCGGATGCATCATGCGGTTGACCCACTGTCGCATGTGATCGAGCCAGATTCGCTCCATCATCCGCTCAAGTTCGGCCACATTCGGCAGGCCCACGCCTTCGGGCGCCTTTACCTTGGGCAGGGCGTCGAGGCGGAGCTGTGAGACCCGGAAGCTTTCGCGCCACTGGCCCACGTAAGCCGGACGGAAGGCGTCCTTGGCCGGAACCTCTTCCAGCACGGTCAGCACAACGGCCGTGCGAAGCGGGCCGCGAGCATACTGGCCGCGAACGGTATCGGGGGTTTTCTGGCCAACTTTTTCGACACTGGCAGTGGAGACAAGCGACTGGCCGGCCTTCAGCTCGAGCGGGAACTCGGCCCTGAGCGAGGCATCGTAACCGGCGATGCGCTTATCGTAGCCCTGCTTGCCACCGGCAGGCGGATTGACGACCGACCCATGCTGGTCGTCGGCAGGAGCTGGCGTCACCGATTCGACCGTCACCGGTCCGACAACCCACCAGTCACCGGTCACGAAACGTCCAGCCTTAACCGGAGCGGCAAATTTCCAGGTAATGCCATACTGCTCAAGCTGCTGGACTTCGGCAGCCTCGGCCAGTTCAACAGCCTGGCCCTGCTCCACAGGCTTCTCCACGACCACCGATGCCGCCGCTGCTGCAACCGGAGCGGCGGCGGGAACAGATTCCTCGGCTGCCATGACGGACGGGGCAACCATCAGAAAGGCAGAGGTGAGGGCCAGGAGCATCGACAGGACGTACTTCATTGTTATTCTCCTCTTGTGGCCGGGCTTACACGGCAGTTACGGTGCCGGATAATGGCGGCATCTGTTTGAAACAGGCGACGGCTGCACTTTTGGCGGGCAGCCTGGCCTGCTAAAGGTTAAACATCAAAAATCTTCCCGGGGTTCATAATATTCTGCGGATCCCAGGCTTTTTTCAGAGCTCGCATCAGCTCAATGTACTGCGGGCTGACGAAAATTGGCATGTGAGCCTTGCGCTTATGACCTATGCCATGCTCGCCGCTGATGCGGCCACCCAGCCGGGCCGTCAGTTCGTAAAGCTCTGTCAGCACCAGCGGCAGACGCTCCTGCCACTGTTCTACCGTCCAATCCGGGCTCTTGACCACGCGGGTGTGAATGTTTCCGTCACCGGCGTGGCCGTAGCAGGGAATGGCAATGCCATGCTTGCGGCTCAGTTCGGCCATGCCCATGACCAGGTCGGGGATGGCGGCAATGGGCACGACCAGATCTTCGTTGGCCTGGTAACGCGAGACCAGGGCGAAGGCTTCGGCCACGTTCTGGCGGACCTTCCAGACCCGGGCCGAGGTGGTGGCATTGTCGGCCACATAAACCTCGATTGCCCCGGACTCAAGGCACTGCTCGCCAATGGCCTCGTACTCCCGCGTAACCTGCTCGGCATCGGCTCCATCTACGGTTATCAGCAGCATGGCTTCGGCCTGATCGTAAGGCAGAGTCTCGTTCAAGTAGCGACAGGCAGCGCCGAAAGCCGTCTGATCCATGAACTCGATGGCCGTGGGCGTAATGCCGCTACCGATCATAATGGCAGGCACAGCGTTTATGGCATCCTTTACCGTACGGAAGAGGCACAGCAAATCGACCGTGGCCAGCGGTTCGGGTATCAGCTTGATTATGATTTTGGTGAAGATGCCCAGGGTGCCCTCCGAGCCGACCATCAGTTTGACAAAGTTGTAACCCGTGACGTCCTTAACCAGCTTGCCGCCCATCTCCACATTCTCGCCCGTTGGCGTAACAACTTCCAGCCCAAGCACATAGCGGTCGGTAACACCATATTTGACGGCCTTGCCGCCGCCGGCGTTCTCGGCCACGTTGCCGCCAATGTAGCAGGTTTCCAGGCTCATCGGGTAGCCGGCGTAGAACAGCCCACTGCCGGCCAGGCGATTGTTGATTTCGGCCGTTACGACACCTGGCTCGACCACAGCCAGCATGTTTTCGCGGTCAATTTCCAGAATCTGGTTCATGCGGTCACAGGACAGCAGAATGCCGCCAAAGATTGGTACCGCACCACCCGAAAGGCCCGACCCCGCCCCCCGCGGCGTTACCGGAATGCGGTGCTTGTTGGCCAGTTTGACAATGGCTGCAATTTCCTGGGCCGTACGCGGCCGGACCACGACATCGGGCATGGCGGCGTAGTGACGGTCGGGGATTTCGTCGTGGCTGAAGGGCTCGAGGCGCTCCGGATCGTCGTAAATCGTGTTGGAATCGCTCACTATGCTGCGGATTTCGGCCACTATATCGGCCGTCACCCGGCCATAAGAGGTGGCCGATGGAGTTGACGTCGTCACTGTAAAGTACGCTCCTTCCTTTGGAAAACTTCTTCGCAACGCTCCTCGGAAA
>JAWLHX010000058.1:0-21577 GCA_041690105.1 Phycisphaerae bacterium | reverse complement strand
GCCGGGCCCGCCGTTCGGGCCGTGCTCGAGGCCGCAGGCGTGCATAACATCCTGACCAAGTCGTATCGCAGCAACAACCCGGTCAATCTGACCAAGGCCGCTCTTGATGGGCTGCTCAGGTTGCGGTTGCAGTCGACAATTGAAGAAACGCGCAGTGTGACCTTGGAAGTGGCGAGCTGACAGGTTCGCCGGATGCCCTGCTACCGACGGCCCTTAAAAATCGGGCCGGGAGGATGATAAATGGATTTGACTGATATTCGTAAACTGAGCATTCCGCGTCCGGCTCGCAAGCGCCGTGGTCGCGGTACAGGCAGCGGGCTGGGCAAGACCAGCGGGCGCGGAAGCAAGGGCGCAGGCTCCAGGGCCGGCCATTCCCGCCATATTCTGGCCGAAGGCGGAGCGTTGCCGCTCTATCGCAAGCTGCCCAAGGTTGGTTTCAGCAATGCCGAATTCACCGAACGCTACGTTGTGGTCAATATCGCTGATCTTGAAGCTTACTTCGAGAAGGGCGAGACGGTCGACATTGCAGAGCTTCGCAAAAAGCGGCTGGTTCGCGGGAACCAGAACGCCAAGGTCAAGATTCTGGGCGACGGCGAGTTGCAAAAGTCTCTGACGGTCAAGGCGTCGAAGTTCTCCAAGAGTGCAGAGGCCAAAATTGCCGCCGCCGGTGGAACGTGTGAGGTCATCTAAAGAATGCTCAAACAGGCCATCAACGCTTTCCGGATCTCCGAGCTGAGGAATCGCATCCTGTTTACACTGGGTGTGGTGGCCATCTTCCGCTTCGGCTATTATCTGCCGATTCCCGGAACCAATCCGGCTCACTTTGCAGCCTGGATCGAATCCACCAGGCAAATGGGCGGATACCTCGGCTTTATCAGCTCCATTACCGGCAGCTCGATGCAGCCGTTTTTGTTCAGCTTGGGCATTATGCCCTACATCAGCGCGTCCATCGTGCTGCAATTGCTGACCACGGTTGTGCCCTCGCTGTCGAAGCTGGCCAAGGAAGGCGAAGCCGGCCGCAGGAAGATCAATGAATATACCCGTTACCTGACCGTGGTGCTCTGCGTCATACAGGGAGCGGTAATTGTAGTCAGCAACACCGGGACAGGGGCTCGCGCCTGGAACGACCCGATGATGCCCAGTTGGCTTTACCTGATGACCGCTGTCACCAGCATCACAGCAGGTACGCTCTTCCTTATGTGGCTGGGCGAGCAGGTTGACGAATTCGGTATCGGAAACGGTGCCTCGCTTATCATCATGGCCGGCATCATCGACCGGATTCCGCAGATTATCGTTTACATGTGGCAGAATGGCACGCTTAGTCTTACGCCGCCCGAAGGGCAGGTAGGCATCGGCCTCATCGCCATCAGCATTGTCATGTTCATCGGCATCATCATGGGCGTGGTACTTGTTACCCAGGCCCAGCGCCGCATCCCGATTCAGCAGGCCCGCCATGTGCGTGGCCGCCGGGTCTACGGCAGCGCCCAGAGACAGTACCTGCCCATGCGACTGAACGCCGCCGGTGTTATTCCGGTTATCTTCGCCGGCAGCTTGCTCATGGTGCCCGGTTACCTGCTCAGTGGTTTGCGGAAGATGACGGATTCGACCATTGTAGCCAGTCTGGAAAGCGCTTTGGCCCCAGGTGCCAATCCGCTCTATGTCGTAACCTACGTGGCCCTGATCTTCGTCTTCTGCTTCTTCTGGACCGCAATCCAGTTCCAGCCGAACGAGATGGCCAACAATCTGCGTGATTACGGCTCGTTCATCCCCGGCATGAGGCCAGGACGCCGTACTGCCGATTACCTGGAAAAGGTGATGAACCGCATTACCTACGTTGGTGCAGCATTCCTTGCAGCCATTGCCATTATGCCGACAGTGCTGATGGGCGTGCTGGATGTGCCTTGGGTTATCGCCGGCTTCCTTGGCGGCACGTCGCTTCTGATTATGGTTGGCGTGGCCTTGGATCTGGTGCAGCGTATCGAGTCGCACCTGATAATGCGAAACTACGAGGGTTTCCTGAGTACGGGACGTATCCGCGGTCGTCGCGGCTAGTTTTTCGAATTGAAGTTATGTGGTTGCTGACCTGAGGCCGGCTTGCTGACGTTGGCCCGGGAAAGCAGCGGAAGGTTCAGGCATTATGCGAATTATCTTGATGGGCCCGCCCGGAGCAGGCAAGGGCACTCAGGCTAAAGACGTAAGCGAAAAACTCGGCATTCCGCACATTTCCAGCGGCGATATTTTTCGCGGCGAAATGAATGCCGGAACCGAGCTTGGCCAGAAGCTGAAGACCTTCGTCGATAGCGGTCAACTGGTACCCGATGAGCTGACCACGCAGATTGTGGTCAAGCGACTGGGCCAGGACGATTGCCGCAACGGCTATTTGCTGGACGGCTTTCCTCGCACTCTGGCTCAGGCCGAAAGCCTTGACGCCGAACTGGCCGCCGGCGGACAGAAGATGGATGCCGTGGTGAACCTTGAGATTGCCGCCGAACGTATTGCCGAGCGTATGGCTGGTCGTCGCGTCTGCCCGAAGTGTGGTGCTTCCTACCATCTGCAGACGCTGCCGCCGAAGGTGGAGGGCATTTGCGATCGGTGCGGCGCAAAGCTCATTCAGCGGGCTGACGACAACCCGGAAACGGTTCGCGACCGCCTGAATGTGTATGCCGAGAAGACGGCCCCGCTCATTGCGTATTACCAGGAGCAGGGCGTACTGGTTCGGGTCGATGCCGATGGCTCCCCGGCCGAAGTTCGTGATCGGGTTTTTGCCGCCCTGGGGATTGAAGGCTGAGGCGGCGAGAAGATCATGACTATTCAGCGGAAGACGCATGAAGAGCTTGAAAAGATGCGATCCGCAGGTAGTATTGTCGCTCGTATTCTGGACGAACTGGCCGAAATGTGTCTGCCCGGCGTCCGGACGATAGACCTGGAAGACCGCTCGGCTGCTATTATTGAAGCCAGCAAGGCCGAGCCGCTCTTTAAGAATTACCCGCACTTTGCCGGTGGAACGCCTTATCCGGCAACCGTGTGCGTGAGCGTGAACGAGGAAGTCGTACATGGTATTCCCGGTCAGCGCACTCTGGCTGAAGGCGATATCGTCTCGTTCGACGTGGGTGTGCGACTCGATGGCTGGTGTGGCGATTCGGCCCGTTCGGTAGTTGTCGGCCGCGGCAGTCCCGATGTAGAGCGTCTGGTGGCCGTAACTGGCGAGACGCTGCAGTTGGCCTGCGAGACTATTCGCCCAGGCATTCTCTGGTCGGCAGTTGCCGGCAAGATGGAACGCCATGTGCGGAAAGCAGGTTTCAGCGTGGTGACGGATTTTGTCGGCCACGGCATTGGCAGCCAGATGCACGAAGACCCGAAGCTGCCGAACTTTGTCAGCCGCGAGTTGCTGCGAAACGACATTCTGCTGCAGGAGGGCATGACGCTGGCGGTTGAGCCGATGGTTAATCTCGGCGGCCCGCGAGTCCGGGTGCTTGCCGACGGCTGGACGGTGGTAACGGTTGACCGCAAGCCATCAGCTCATTTTGAGCATACCATTGCGGTCGTTCGCGATGGTTCTGATGTCTTGACGCTGTCGCAGTAGCAGGTGTCCAAAAGAGAGGTTGTAGCTCTAATGGCGAAAGACGTAATCCGAGTTGAAGGTGTAGTCCGCGAGGCATTGCCCAATGCAATGTTCCGCGTTGAGTTGGAAAACAAGCATTCGGTGCTGGCCCACGTCAGCGGCAAAATGCGGATGCACTTCATCCGTATTCTGCCCGGCGACAAGGTGACTCTGGAACTGTCACCTTACGATCTGTCCAAGGGCCGCATAGTCTATCGCGGTTAGTACAGGACCTGTCGGCGGCCGCGAACAGTAAGCGAGTCGGCCGACGATGAGGAAGAGGTGGAACGATGAAGGTTCGCAGCAGCGTCAAACGTATTTGCGAAAACTGCAAAATTATCCGTCGCAAGGGTAAGGTGCGCGTTATCTGCACCGAGCCGCGGCACAAGCAGCGTCAAGGTTAACGTGGAAGGTGGAGGCAAACGATGCCGCGTATAGCTGGTGTTGATATTCCGAATGACAAGATCATTTCGATCAGCCTGACCTACATCAAGGGCATCGGTCGAAAGACGTCCGAAGACCTGTGCCGCGAGGCAGGTATCGAACTGACCGAAAAAGCCGGCCGTCTGACCGACGACCAGGTGAGCCAGTTGGCCGGTCTGATCGACAAGAATCTGGTGGTCGAGGGTGCTCTGCAGCGGCAGACCTCTCAGAGCATCGCCCGGTTGCGCGACATTGGCGCCTACCGCGGTCTGCGTCATCGGCGCGGTCTGCCGGTTCGCGGCCAGCGCACCAAGACCAACGCTCGCACCCGCAAGGGCAAACGCAAGACGGTGGCCGGCAAGAAGGGCGCCAAGGATAAGTAAATCGTTGAATTCCGTGTGAAGCGGGCAACATTGCCCGCAAGCGGCTGAAGAAAGAGTATAGCGAGGAACGAATGGCTAAAGCAAAGAAACGCGTGCGGCGCAATGTAGCCAAGGCCATTGCCACGATCAAGGCGACCTTCAACAACACGATTGTCAGCATTGCCGAGCCTACGGGCGAGGTTATCTGCTGGGATTCGGGCGGTACGGCCGGTTTCAAGGGCAGCCGCAAAAGCACGCCGTTCGCCGCTCAGCGGGCAGCCGAGAGCTGCGCCGACAAGGCGAAGAAGTTTGGCGTGACCGAGGTCGAAATTCGTGTCAAGGGCCCGGGCAGCGGCCGGGAATCTGCAATCACGGCACTGCAGGCCGCCGGCCTGCGTGTCAGCAGCATCGAAGACGTAACGCCCATACCACACAATGGTTGCCGGCCCAAAAAGCGTCGTCGCGTCTGAGTCATCTTCGGCTCCGTTTTCCGGGCCGCGGGTGGGGGTTTTCTGCGTGCGGTTTAAGATGTATGAGTGTTCGAAACTTTTCGTGAGGTAAAAGCTGTCATGGCAAGATATACCGGTCCTTCATGCCGTCATTGCCGACGCGAGGGCTTGAAGCTGTACCTGAAAGGCACGCGTTGCGAAACCGCCAAATGCGCCATGGAGCGACAGTGGCGGAGCCAGCCGCCGGGCATGCATGCCTATACGCGCGGCAAGCCCAGCGAGTACGCCATCCGTCTGCGCGAGAAGCAGAAGCTTCGTCGCTACTACGGGGTGCTGGAACGCCAGTTCCGCCGCATGTTCGATCAGGCTACCAAATATACCAATACCGGCGAGGCTCTCATGCTGCTCATGGAGCGCCGTCTTGATAACGTGGTTTACCGGCTTGGTTTCGCCTCCAGCCGGGCGGCCGCTCATCAGTTGGTCGGCCACGGCCATATCGTAGTCAACGGCAAGCGCGTCACGGTGCCGTCAATCCTGGTTAAGGCTGGCGACCAGATTAAAGTACGCGACCGCGATGCCAGCAAGAGCCTGGTGCAGTCGTACATGGAGGCTGCCGCCGGACGGACGCCGCCACAGTGGCTGAGTTTGAACTCCGACACGCTGGAAGCAACGGTTAACGCCCTGCCGACGCGCGAAGATGTTTCGATTCAGATCAATGAGCAGTTGATCGTCGAATTCTGCTCTCGATAAGGCGGAACACTAAGGAGGCCTGGAATATGCGAATCAGGTGGAAAGGCTTGGAACTCCCAAGCAAAGTGGCCGTCGAGCAGACAAGCGGCACGCCAGTTGATTATGCCAAATTCGTCATCGAACCATTTGAACGTGGCTTCGGTGTGACAATCGGTAACAGCCTGCGACGCGTGTTGCTCAGCGGTCTGGAAGGCAGCGCTGTAACCGGCATCAAAATCGACAACGTCCTGCACGAGTTCTCCAGCATCGAAGGCGTACTGGAAGACGTGGTCGAAATCGTACTGAATGTCAAGAACCTCATCGTCAAGCTCGAAGGCGACGAATCCAGGACTGTTGTCGTGGAACGTGGCGAAAAGGGCGAGGTACGGGCAGGGGATATTCAGCCGCAGCCGAATATCGAGGTTATCAACAAGGACCTGGTCCTCTGCACGCTGACCGCCGACATCGACTTCCGCATGGAGATGACCGTCTCCCGTGGTCGTGGCTATGTCTCAAGCGAAGAGAATATCCGCGAAGGGCAGCCAATCGGCTACATCCCGATCGACTCGCTCTACAGCCCGGTCAAGCGCGTCCGCTACGCTATTGAAGAGACCCGCGTCGGTCAGCGAACCGACTACGATAAGCTTACGCTCGAGGTGTGGAGCAACGGTGTCGTCTCTCCGGAGATGGCCCTGGTCGAAGCCTCGCGAATCCTGCGCAAGCACTTCAATCCCTTCGTCTACTATGGCGAACCCGGCGAGCCGCTGGCCATCGAGCCAATTGCCGAAGAGCCTGCCGCACCGGAGAAGGAGTACGTCAGCGAGCTGGAGCAGAAGCTCAACCAGCCGGTCGATTCGCTCGACCTGTCGGTGCGTGCCAGCAACTGCCTGGCGTCGCAGAACATCAAGACCATTCGTCAACTCGTCACCATGCCCGAGGACGACCTGCTGAAGGTCCGCTCGTTCGGCAAGACGAGTCTTCGTGAAGTTAAGAGGAAACTGGCCGACCTCGGGCTGTCTCTCGGGATGGACCTTGAAGGCACGGCCATCGGGTCGAAGGAAGAGTAATCATGCGTCATCTTAAGCAGGGTCGCAAACTGGGTCGTACGCCGTCGCACCGGGCGGCTTTGCTCCGCAGCCTGGCGGCTTCGCTGTTCCGCCACGAGGGCATTGTTACCACCAAGCCCAAGGCAAAAGAGTTGCAGCGCTTCGCCGAACGGCTGATTACAGTCGGCAAGCGTGGCCTGCAGGAAGGCCGCGCCCTGGCCTGCCGTCGCCTGGTCGCCTCGCGTCTGCAGGACGAGGAGATGGCCAAGAAGGTATGCGAAGACATTGCCTCGCGCTTCGCCGACCGCAATGGCGGCTACACGCGAATCATCAAAATGGCCAAAGTCCGCAAGGGCGATGCTGCCGAACAGGTACGCATTGAGCTGACCGAAATCCGTCAGCCTGCCGCCGAGGCCGCAAGCAAGTAATACTTGACACAAAGCCGCACCGTGAGGCATGATATGTACTTGCGGTGCGGTTTCTTTGTTTCTTGTCGGAGCGAATGTTGCAGATGAATACCGATCCCGATTGCATCTTCTGCAAAATCGTCGCAGGGGCAATTCCCTCCATCAAGGTGGCCGAGACCGACAAAGCCTACGCCTTCATGGACATCGGACCCATCTCGCGCGGCCACATGCTGGTCGTGCCGCGGGTCCATTATGTCGACATCTTCACCGCCCCGCCGGCCGAAGTCGCTGCAGTGCACCAGCTTGCAGCAACTGTCGCTCCCGCTCTGCGCGATGTCCTGGAGGCCGAGGGCATGAACATCCTGCAGAACAACGGCACCAGGGCAGGGCAGGTGGTCATGCACCTGCACGTGCACCTTATTCCACGATACGAAAACGACGGCATCAAGTGGCCCTGGCCGACCAAGACTTCCGACCAGCGTCAGCTGCAGGATATTGCCCTGGCCGTTGCCGACCGTCTCTAGCCCGCCTTTTTGCGCCCGGGGGTTTTATCGTATGGGTCATCCTTTTTTCGATCCCTCAGGCAACTACGGTGCCGGTTCAGGCCAGCCCCTGCTGGACTGGCTCTTGCCCGCTATGGGCCTCATCTACATGATCTGCGTGCTCGTCCTGCTCGGGCTCGGCAGCCACGTTTACCTGCTGGTCATGATGCGCTACCGCATGAGTCGCAACCCGAAGGCTCCGGCAGAAGCCGCTTCTACCGACTTTCCGCCCATAACGGTGCAGGTGCCGGTTTATAACGAGGGGCTGATAGCCGTCGAAGGCGCTCACTGCATGGCCGCCCTTGACTACCCGCCCGACAAACTCCAGATCATCATGATCGACGGCTCAACCGATGGCACGCCCGAAGTGCTGGCTCCCGTCATCGCCGACCTGCGGCGACAGGGCTGCAACATAGTGCACTACAGGCGCGATAACTCCCGCGGCTACAAGGCCGGTGGACTTGCCGAGGCGGTCGACCTCTCCTCGGGCGAGCTCATAGCGATTTTCGATGCCGACTTCCGCCCTGCCCCCGATTTCCTGAAGTGCACCGTGCACAGGTTCGCCAATCCCCGAGTCGGCTGCGTCCAGACACGCTGGGGCCATGCCAACGGCAACGCCAATGCCCTCACCGTTTGCCAGACGCTTACGCTGGACGGCCTCTACGGGGTCGAACTGCCCGTCCGCAGTCAGCATGGCCTGATGGGGCTTTTCACCGGCACATGCGGAATCTGGCGAAAGGCATGTATAGTTGACGCCGGCGGCTGGCACTCGGATACGCTGGCTGAGGATATGGACCTGAGCTACCGTGCCCAGTTGCGCGGCTGGAAGTTCGAATACGAACAGAACGTTGTATCCTTTGGCGAATTGCCCGATAACCTCCCCGGGCTCATGCGGCAGCAGCATCGTTGGACAATGGGCCATGCCCAGGTGTGCCGCAAAATGCTTGGCCCAGTCATCCGCAGCAATCTTTCGCTGCTGAAGAAACTAGAATCGCTGATGTATATGTTCCGCTGGGTGAATTGTCCGGCTCTGTTGCTGATGGCTCTGCTGATGATGCCCGTGCTGGTCATCAGCCCGCAGGTGCAGCTGCTCAGTCCGGCCGAATATGCCTTTGGCCTGATCGTCTTCTGCCTGGCCACCGGAGCGGTCGGCATTTTCTGCACGAGCGGCCAGATGATTCTGAATCCCGGCCGCTGGTATCGCAAAATATTCGCCGTCCCGCTGCTCATGGGGCTGGCTCTGGCCCAGGCCCCGTACAATACCCGCGGCATTATCATGGCTCTGATCGGTCGGCAGGAGGCCTTTCATAAAACCAACCGTTCTGGCGAAAAGGTTATCCGCATCCGCGGCCCCGAATCCTGGTTGCCGTGGGTCAATACGACTGTGGGACTGTACCTTGCCTTGGGGGCTCTGCTGACGTACCATGCCGCTTGGCAGATAGAGCACTGGTCGCTGCTTGTTCCTGCGCTCACTCAAACAATGTTCGCCACCGGCACACTCTATGCCGCAATAACCGGCTGGCGACAGAACTACGGTCGCAACCGCTCTCCCGTTGCCACCAAAGTCGCTGCGGCAACAGCTAACTGACGCATAAAAACACGCACCCAGCTTTCAGAAGCCCCACGTGCCAGCCGCCAGCATTCAAACCACGCGGGCGATTCTGCACCGCGCCAACCTCCCTCACCGCCCCGCCGGTGTCGTCGGACGCTGCTCTGTTACGTCTTCGTACGATCTTTTCCAGTCGCCACCGGGCATGCGCGGTTCGTCGAACGCCGAATCGTCAATCTCCACCTTCTCGTTCAGGCTCAGCGGCCCGAAACGCACGGTCAGTATCGCTTTCGACTCATCCTGCGTGCGAATCTGCTTCGGCAGACCGGTCTCCGGATCGATCCAGAAGTCCAGCCGAGTGTACTCCTTGCTCAGTGGGCTCTCTTTCCTGGGCGTCAGCACCAGGCGCTCGTACTCGCGGTCATCGGTGACGGTGTCACGATGATCAGGCCGACGCCAGGCCTGCAGCTTCTCCTTGCCGCGATATTCCACCTCGAAGTTGCGCAGCACATCGTCCCGCTTCTGGCCAAAGGGCAGTGGGAACGGCGTGCGATTGATGGAAATCGAATCGACCGGCGGATCATCTTTCGACCTCAGCCGATACACGTTCCGCTGCATCTGCAGGGGCCGATCTTCCACGAACACCCGACCGTTGAAGCGGAATGTCTGCTTGTCGCCATCCACAAAGCTGATCAGGAAGTTGCTGGGCTGGCTGAAGGTAAGCTTGCCGCTTCGCCACTCCTGCGAGCGGATGAGCCGCTTGTAATAATGATATTCGAAGTCGGCCTGCAGTTTCTGCACTTCGTCGCCAGCCTTCTCCGTGCGACGCAAAATGCGGTCAACATCCGGCGAGGCCGTAAGCTCTTCCGGCTTCCCTCCCTGCGAATCAGTGGCTGCTGCCGGCGACGAGTCCGCCACGGCCGGTTTGGCGCCAGCCTCCGGCCGTGCGGCATCCTGTGCCCGCAGCGAAACATTCAGGCTGCCCGTAAAAACCAGGGCGGCCAGAGTGATGGTGATAATCCTGCCGCCAATCCTCATATTCATCATCAAGCATTTCCTTTCTTTTTTTTCCTGAGATTCTGCACCAGGCCCGGCACCATGCGCCCCAGGCCCAGCAGTATGGTAACCGCCAGAACCCCCAGCACCCACTGCCAGCCAAGGTTGAACCGATCGGTCAGCAGGGCGATTGCCAGGTACCGTGGAAACCGCCCCAGCACCGAGGCCAGAGTGAACGGCCCGCGAGCATAGCCCTGGCTGATTGCCAGCAAGCGCACGAGGTCGATCGGGATGGGCAGAAAACTTGCCGCGCTCAAGGTAATAAAGGGCGCCTTATCGAACCACTTGGCCGCCTTCGCGTAAAAACGGGTGCTGCGAATCCGCTGCATCCGCTTGTAACGGTACAGAAAACTGAGCAGGTAGTAATCGTGCAGATTAGCCAGCCCAGTACCCATTGTACACACCAGGGCGAGCAGTAGCGGGTCCATTCCGGCCGGCCCCGCAGCCCACATCACCAGCGGAGCCGTGGGCAGCGGCAGAAAAGTCGTAGCCAGCGAGAAGTAGACGAAAATCAGCGGTAACAGCAGAGCCTGGTGCTGATTATTGAAGGCCTGCGGGTACATCAGCAGCACAATTCCCACGTAAGCGGCCATCAGCAACAGCAAAGCTACGCTGCCACGCACCCAGCGCCTGTAATTCAAATGTACTTCAGGGGCGACAACGGTCTCGTCGTCCACCCCGAATTCCTCATCGCCATCGCCCTCCGGCGGCAGGCGATTGTCGCTGTCTTCAGTCGCGGCACGCTCGCTGGAACTCAAGGGTCAGGCCTTCCTCTTGGCAGATTCAAAAAAAGGGTGATTGCGACCGCATGGCCGGACGAGAGGCAGAACCAGCACACCTGCTGCATTGACGCTATTCCTGCACAATCTGGCCGTCGCGCATCCTGATAACCCTGTCAGCCCAGCCGGCAGCCTCTTCGCTGTGCGTAACCATTACAATCGTCTGGCCTTCGCTCTTATGAAACTCGGCCAGCAAGTCCAGTATGCGCCGACCGTTGTCGCTGTCAAGATTACCGGTCGGCTCATCGGCCAGCAGAATAGCCGGACGTCCGACCAGGCTGCGGGCTATGGCCACCCGCTGCTGCTCGCCGATGCTGAGTTCGCGAGGCCTCTTGTGGCCCTTGTCGGCCAGGCCAACACGGTCCAGCATCTCCGTCACGCCATCGGCCTGGCTCATGCCGCGCAGCTTCAGGCTCACGCGCAGGTTGGCTTCCGCCGATAGTGCCGGCAGCAGGTTGAAGCGCTGGAACACAAAGCCTATGTGCTCGCGCCGAAGCCGGGTGCGCTCGCTGTCGCCGAGCCCGCTGGCGTCCTCTCCGGCAATCCGCAAGCTGCCCGAATTCTGATGCGTCAGCAGGCCCATGACATAGAGCAGGGTGCTCTTGCCGCAACCGCTGGGCCCCATGATGGCCACAAATTCGCCCTTGTTCACCTGCATGTCCACGTCGCGGAGTACCTTGGTGACAACGCTGCCGTTGACGTAGTTCTTGCGCAAATTTCGGATGTCAATGATCGCCTGCTCGCCGTCGGCCGGGGCCCGCTGCTCTGCGACTTTTGACGTCTCGTGAACTGCATTATTCATAGATCAGCGTCTCCACCGGATCGAGTCGCGCTGCCCGCCAGCCAGGGTAAAGTGCCCCCAGCATTGCACCCGACAAGCCGATAACCGTCGCCAGCAGCAGCATCTGGGCCGACAAATCGACGCTGAGCAGAGGCCAGAAGCTTAAGATCACAAATCGGGCCGCAAACGAGAAGCCTATGCCGGTCACAATTCCCCCGGCGCAAATCAGCAGGCTCTGTCCCATCACCAGCCGCATAATGTAAGACTTGCCCGCCCCCAGGCTCTTCAGTATCCCCACGTCGCGGGTCTGCTCCTGGACCAGGGTAAACATGGTCAGCAGAACCGTCAGCAGGCTGGCAAGCAGGGCCACCGCCGTTACACCATAAATGAAATACTCCAAGTACCTTGCGGCGGCCATGATGGCGCTATAGTAGTCATCCTTCTGAAGTGCCTCAAGGCCGATCTCACGGATGCCTTCCTGAACCGCCCCTATCTGTTCCGGGTCCTCAACCTTGACCACCATCATCGAGGCGATATCGCGATCGTTGAACCAGAGGCGGCGGGCGGTCTCGTAGCTCATGAAGACGCGGCCTGCCACGCCCTGTTCGATAATGCCGACAATCTTAAGCAGGCGCGGACCGTCCTTCACTTCCTGCCCCACGCGATAACCGCCGTCGCGCGAAAGCTTGCTGTCGATAAGAATTTCGTTCTCGTCCGGATTGTTGCTGAACATGCGGCCTTCAATGATTTTCTTCTGCCCGCTGAAGAGCTTGAAGTCGTCCAGATACACGGCGAACACCTTCTGGTCCTGTTTCAGCATGCTGACCGAAGTGTGAAGCACAGGAACGACCCGCGAGACCGACGGTATTTCGCCAATCAGGTCGGCGTACTTCAGGTCCATGCCGTGGTTCATCATCATTATGCTTGCCCGACTCTCGTAGACCAGCAGGTCGCCCTCGATGGTCTGCATGCGATGGGCAACTTCGCCGACCGTGCCAACCGCCATGCCGCGTACCACCAGCAGAGTCATAATGCCCACCGCGACCGCCAGCACGCTTATGACTGTGCGGGCCTTGCGCAGTTTCAGATTCTGCCATGCAAGGTAAAAGTCCAAAGTCGCCTCTCCCCAGAAAAATCAGCAAAACTGCTCAATAATGCTCAGTACCTCATGCAGATCCGCGGCCGTCCAGTCGGCTTGGTCGCCTGCGGGCAAAGGATGATGATCGTTCTGCAGCCATATTGTATGCACGCCGGCCGCGCGACCGGCAGCAACGTCAATTGCATGGTCGCCAACGTATACCGCCTCGGTCGGGGCCGTCCCCAATGCGGCCAGAGCCTGCTGCAGGCCATCCGGCGAGGGCTTCGGGGCGGCATCATCGCGGCTTATTATGACATCGAATCGCAAGCCGTGCCGCGCAAAAACAGTGTCCACGCTCAAACGACTGTTACGCGTTATGATGCCAGTGCCCAGCCCCCGCTGGTGCAACCCGCCGAGCAATTCGACCGCCCCCGGGTTAAGCTCCGAGGCCTCGGCCGCCAGACGCTCGTGACGCTCCAGAACTTCCATCGCCAGCACCCGGGCCTGATCGCTCATTGCTGCCAGAGATTCAAGTATCAGCGAGTCGGGCGACAAACCCATGTCGCGCTTGATACGTGGAAAATCAAGCAGCGGGCGGGTGATTGTGCCATCCATGTCAAAAAGGGCCGCTCTAAGTTTCATCAACTTCCGCAAGCTCCGTATCGGTACCATACAGCCTCACCAGAACCTCCTATCTTCGCCCCCCGCGGGCAGTAAGTCAAGCATGACGTGCCCGGCCATTCTCTGCGAAATCGGCACTCCCTTTCGCCTTGACCCGGAAGCTGCTTTAATATTTAATGACAGCACGTTACCATTGTGGAAGCACGTCCAGTAGTCCCAGCGGAATCGGCACGATACCATGCAGACGCGTCTGATAAGCAGAATACATTCAGCGGACTTTAAAGACGCCTGCGATGAGGCCGTAAAGTTGCTGCGCCAGGGCATGCCGGTGGTCTTCCCGACCGAAACCGTCTACGGAGTCGGAGCAAGTGCGGCCAGCGCCGAAGCCGTGGCCCGATTGCACGATGTTAAAGGGCGGCCCCAGGGCAAGCCCTTTACCGTCCATGTGGCCGACCCCGACGATGCCGAAGCCTACGTTCATAACATGCCCCGCATTGCCCGCCGCCTGATGCGAAAGGTATGGCCGGGCCCGCTGACGCTCATTCTGGATGCACCAATCGAATTCGACGCCCAGCGCTGGCAGCAGCTTGCCCCCCACATCAAACCGCCGATACCGGAACTCATCTACCACCAGAACACGGTCGGCCTGCGCTGCCCCAACAGCGAAGTAACGCGGCAGATATTGCGGCAGGTGGGCTTGCCAGTCGTCGCCTCAAGCGCCAACCGGGCCGGCAGCAACCCTCCGTTCGACGCCGCCGGAGCAATGGACGAACTAAACGGCCTGGTGCCACTGGTGATTGACGGTGGCCCCACGCGGTACGAAACCGGCAGCACCATCGTCCGCGTGCAGGGCGAACGCTGGACCGTTCTGCGCGAAGGCGTGCTGGCCCAGCGGTATCTGCAGAAGCTCATCAGCCTGACCCTGCTTTTCGTCTGCACGGGCAACACCTGCCGCAGCCCCATGGCCGAGGCCTTCGCCCGCCACTCGGCAGCACGAATATTAGGTTGCAGAGCGAATGATCTTGAATCCGAGCACGGGATCAATATCATATCGGCTGGGTTGTTCGCACCGCCGGGAATGTCGGCCAGCGACGAGGCTCGCCTGGAGGTGCAAAGGCACGGCCTGAGCCTGGATGAGCACCGGACTTCGCCGCTGTCGTCCGAGCGCATTCGCCAGGCCGATGCCGTGTATTGCATGACCGAGGCTCATCGGCAGGGGGTCCTGTCGCTGGTGCCTCAGGCGGCTGATAAAGTTGTGCTGCTGGATCCCGAGGGCCGCGATGTCCAGGATCCCATAGGCGGTGGACCGGAAAAATATCGCTCCAGCGCCGAGCAGATACGACGTGCAGTTCAACAACGCATGGAGGAGTGGTTCCTATGAAGGTGGCCATCGGCAGCGATCACCGTGGCTTTCAGGCCAAGGAAAGCATCAAAAGACAGCTGAAAGAAATGGGTTACGAGACACTCGATCTCGGCACTCACACGGGCGATTCGGCCGACTATCCGGATTTTGCTCTGCCCGTCTGCCTGGCCGTCCGCAATGGACAGGCCGACCGGGGCATTCTGCTCTGTGGCTCGGGCATCGGCATGTGCATGGCCGCCAACAAGGTTCGCGGAATCCGCGCCGCCCTCTGCCACGACGAACTGACGGCCGAAATGAGTCGCCGCCACAACAACGCCAACGTTCTCTGTCTGGCGGCCGACCTGCTGGGCGAAGAGCTTATGCGCCGCATGGCCGAAGTCTGGATCAGCACCGAATTCGAAGGCGGCCGGCACGAGCGTAGAATCGCCAAGATAATGGATATCGAAGAACACCCGGAGAACGGCCAGAACGACGCCTGACAAACCCGAAACCGCGGACTGCTGCCGTTGTTGTTAAAGCCCCCGGCACTGCCGGGGGATGTCGTTTTGGTTGTTTCTGTTTTTAAGATTCGCAAGGCTCAGGGAGTTTCGATCCCCCGGCGGTGCCGGGGGCTTTAAATGCCACAGTTTTCACTGCGGGGTGTGTTTGTTTCTTCTTCCACAAACCCTCCGCCCGCTGTCGGAGGCTGTCGTCTCCGGCGGATGCTCCACAGCAATAACACCTCATTGCGGCAAGCGGGACAGGTTATCCGTCGCCCCAACCAGCACCAGAATATCATCCGGGCGAATCACGGTATCGGCCATCGGCACGTCAATTACCTGCTCTTCGGTCGTCTCCTCGCCCTGGGCCTTTACCGTGCTGACCTGCTTCTTGATGGCCACCAGGTTGACCTTGTACTTCTTCCTCAAGTCTATCTGCCCCAGAGTCTTATTGTGGAACACCCGCGGCGCCTTGACCTGAATCAGGCTATGGCCCTCGCTCAGTTCAACGTACTCCATGATGTTCGGATTGCTCAACTGCCGGCCCAGTCGCACCGCACTTTCGTCCTCCGGGCTGACCACCTGGTCGGCCCCGATGCGCGACAGAATCTTGGCCTGAATACCAGTAGCTGCCCGGCTGATGACCGTCCGTATGCCAAGCTCCTTCAGCGTGGCCGTGGCCAGGGCATTGGCCTCGAAGTGCTCGCCAATGGTAACAATGGCCGCATCCACCTTGTCGATATTCTGGGCCTTCAAAGCCACTGGTTCGGTGGCATCAAGCTTCACGGCCAGAGCCACCTCGTCCCGCACCTCTTCAATCAGATCCTGCCGGGTATCGACTGCAATTACCTCGTGCCCGCTCTCGGTCAGGCTCGAAGCCAGCTTGCGGCCGAAACGGCCAAGTCCGATGATGGCAAAGGTTTTCATCGCAAGTACTCCTGCTGTAAGTGCTCAACAAAGTTTAACCGATGGCTACCGATTCGGTCGCATATTCATAGTCAACACCACGCCCTCCCAGCGGCAGGGCGATAAACAGAGTCAGCGGACCAACGCGACCGGCAAACATGACCACCACCACTACTAAGCGGCTCCACAGGTTGAGCGAAGGTGTTACTCCCGTGCTCAGTCCGACCGTACCGAAGGCGCTGGTGCTCTCGAACAAGACATCCAGAAAATCGAACTCCGGCTGGAGCGAAACTATCACCATGGTGGAAATGGCTACAATGGCCGCGCCAAGCATTATTATGACCAGCGCCCGCAGCAGAATGTTCTGCGAAATCTGACGCTTGAAGGCGTGCGGCGTTGGGCGACTGGTCAGCATGCTGGCCACGCCGAACATAACCACCGCCAACGTGGTAACCTTGACGCCACCTGCCGGCGATCCAGGGCCGGCCCCGATGAACATCTGCAGAATGGTCAGGAATTTGCTGCTGGCCGTCAGGCTGCCGGTGTCGGTGGTGTTAAAGCCGGCCGTGCGGCTGGTGACACTGAGAAACCACGACCGCACCGCCCGCTGAGCCATGTTCACGGTGCTCATCTCGTGCACCACCTGGCCTTCTTCGGCAGGCTGAAGGTTGGGCAGCGTCTCGAACAGCAAGAACAGCCCCGTGCCGCTAATCAGCAGTATCAGCGTCATGGTCAGCACAATTTTGCTCTGCAGGGTCAGCCTTCGCCGGTCCATCAGCGGAGGAGGCTGCCGCCGCCGCATAACCGCCCACGACCGTCGCACGAAAGCCTTGCTCACCCGCAAAAGGTTATAACCGACGAAAAAGCCAAGGCCGCCCAGGATAATCAGTCCCGGAAAGGCAATGTTGGCCTGCCAGGTGTCGGCGTAACGCATCAGGCTGTTATCATACAGGCTGAAGCCGGCATTGCAGAAGGCGCTGACGGCATGAAACGAACTGAACCACATCCGCTGCCAGAAGTCCATGCCCGGCTCGCTCCACAGGCTCCACATCAGCCGGGCCCCGATGGCTTCAACCAGCAGGGTGGTCAAGATGATGAAAACCAGTACTCGACCAATGCTTACGCTCAAACTGGGCGACATAAGGTCGGTCATGACAGCATTTTGCCGCAAATTCAGATTCTGGAACAGAACCAGCGCAAAAACCGACCCGAAGGTCATGATGCCCAGGCCGCCTATCTGGATAAGCACCAGAATGACAGCCTGCCCGAACTGCGACCAATGGCTGCCGGTCGATTCCACCACCAGCCCCGTAACGCAGACCGCACTGGTGCTGGTAAACAGTGCCACGTTCCAGCGGGCCGGAGGAGCGGTGCGAACATCCTCCACCTCATCCCAGGGCACAATCAGATTGCCCATGCCGGTCTGGATAATGGCCTCATCGCCCAAGTCGCGATAGACGTTGCCTTCGATAACACGCAGGCCGGCCGGAGAGTTTTCGTCCAGAACGGTTATCAGCTGAGACCGCGAAGCCGGCAGCATCAGCACCATCGTGCCCACGATAATCAGCACCATGAAGCTGCCCACCAGAATCTGCGCCGGCTGAAAGCGACTCTGGGTTACCAAACGCGTCAGTTCGATGGCCCGCAGCAAAAGGGCCAGCGACATGCCCGCTTCGATGATCGTGCCAATTACCAGCGTCTGGTTTTCAAGCTCCATGAACAGGGCTGTGACCAGCACCAGCGACACGCCGACTACCAGCAGCCAGTCGTACCATTGGCTTCGCAACTGGGCCAGGCGGTTATTGCTCCAGAGGAGCAGCAGAGCAGTGTGAGCCACGAACCAGACCAGCACGAAGGCTTCAACAATATACAAGCCCAGCAGAAAATAGCCGCTGGCCCGGAAGCCGAAGTGCAACACAAGCGCCAGCAGACCTATGGCGTAGGCGAACATGGAGATGATGCCCAGAATTCGCCCTTGGCGCCGATAGCGCTGGCTTTGAAGTGTCAGATCCATGACTGGCACGGAGGCATAGTCTCCTGTTTCGGCCGTCGCTAAGTTGGTGCATCGTGCAAAGTCTAGTCGGCAGACGAGTTACTTACTTCTTGTAAATCTCGTCCGGATCGAACAACTTCTCGCCCTCTTCCACCCACTGTCCATCGCGAAGATGCCAGCTGAAGCAACTGCGATAACCCGTGTGGCAGGCGCCGCCAATCTGATTCACCCGAACAAGCAGCACATCGCGGTCGCAGTCGGTGCTGATCGAGATCACGCTCTGGGTATGCCCGCTCGATTCGCCCTTCATCCAGTACTTCTGGCGGCTGCGGCTCCAGAAGTGAGTCTTGCCCGTGCGAACCGTATCGGCCAGGCTGTCGGCATTCATCCAGGCCACCATCAGCGCTTCGCCCGTGGTGGCGTCCTGCACAACCGCCGGAATAAGGCCCTGCTCGTTGAATTTGAGCTGCTCGATTGCTTCCTGCGTCATTACTTCTCCACCTTCCTTCAAAGTCAACTGTCCTCAAAACCGCATAGCAGGCGGCGATTATACCCGTTCGGCCACAAACAGGCAACGCCGCCATAATTCTCGAGTGAGCCCGCCGCGCTCAGCCCACTTCAATAAGCTCCATCGTCCGCCCATAACGCTCAACCAGGGCCCGGGCAATGGCCGTGTGCTCCGGCTGGCTCAGCTCCGGATCGGAGCGCACAATTTCGGTCGCCTCCTGCCTGGCCAGTTGCAGCAAGTCATAGTCGTCAATCAGGCTGCCGATGCGCAACTCCGGCAGGCCGTGCTGGCGGGTGCCGAAAAACTCGCCCGGCCCCCGCAGCCGCAAATCCTCCTCGGCAATGCGGAATCCGTCGTTGGTCCGGGTCATGATCTCGATGCGCTTGCCGGCAAATTCGTTCGTCGGATTGGCCACAAGATAGCAGACGCTCTCGTGAGAGCCGCGGCCAATTCGTCCCCGCAACTGGTGCAACTGAGCCAGGCCGAAGCGTTCAGCATGCTCGATAATCATAATGGTGGCGTTGGCCACGTCTATGCCGACTTCAATAACTATCGTCGAGACAAGAACTTGCGTCTCGCCGCTGCGGAACCGCTGCATCACCTGCTGCTTCTCCTCGGCGCTCATCCGGCCGTGCAGCAAGTCCACCTTGAATTCCGGATAAACGTCGGCCTGCAGCCGCTGGCACTCCTCGGTGGCCGATTTCAAATCCAGATTGGCCGACTCCTCGACCAGCGGACAGACAACATAGGCCTGCCGTCCCTGCTTCAACTCGGCTCGGACGGCTTCGTACATACGCGTTACCTCCCGGGCCCGCACCCAGTGGGTGGCGATGGGTTGGCGGCCGGGCGGCAATTCGTCGATGACGCTTATGTCCAGGTCGCCGAAAACAGTCAGGGCAAGCGTCCGCGGAATCGGCGTGGCGGTCATCACCAGATAGTGCGGCCGAAGCGGCTCGTGGGCGGCATTGCGCCAGCGGCTCTCGGCCCGCTGCAGCACGCCGAACTTGTGCTGCTCGTCGACCACCACGAAGCCCAGGCGGTTGAAGGTAACATCCTGCTGAATAAGGGCATGCGTGCCGATGACAATGTCCACCTCGCCCCGCTCGATACGCCTGAGGGCCCGGGCCCGCTCGGCCGGCTTGATCGAGCCGGTCAGAAGCTGCCAGCGAACCTTCGAATCGACCAGATACGTCTTAATGCTGTTGAAGTGCTGCTCGGTCAGAATCTCCGTCGGTGTCATGATGGCCGCCTGGCACTTTGCCGCCACGGCCGCCAATACCCCGTAAAGGGCCACCACTGTTTTGCCACTGCCCACATCGCCCTGCAGCAATCGGGCCATGGGCGACTGTTTGGCCAGGTCGCTCACGATGTCGGCCACGGCCCGGTTCTGGGCCGCCGTCAGGCCGAAAGGAAACCGCCGCCGGATGTGACGGTCGACCCGCTCGCTCACTTCGATAACCGGGGCATCCTGCCGCCGCTTGAAGCTGCGCCGACGAAGCGTGACCGCCAGCTCCATCAGCAGAAATTCCTCGAAAACCATTCGCCGCCGGGCACGCCCTACGGCCTGCATGCTTCGCGGGCGGTGAAGCTCCTGAATGGCCGCCCGGGCCGAGGGCATATTCAGACGCACCAAGTCGGCCCGCCGGATAAGCTCCGGCACCTGATCCAGGCACTGATCCAGCGCCGCCCGCACCACCGTCACAATCGAGCGGCTTTGCAGCCCTTCGGTCGATGGATAGGTAGCTATTACCGGCGGAAGCTCGGGCCCCGCCGTGGAACCCTCGTCCATTACTTCCCGGAATTCCGGGTGCTGCATCTGAATGTAACGCCGGTACAGGACCACGCGGCCGCAAAGCCGATAACGGCTGCCCACGCGCAGCTTGTCCTTCAGGTACTTGGCGTTGAACCAGACCACCTTGATGCTGCCCGTTTCGTCGGCAAATGCGGCCTCAAGGTGGCGCCACTGGCGAATCTGCACGCTCATGCACTCGCCAATAACCGTCTGCTTGCTGGTACTATCCTCAAGGTTAAGCTTACTTATCTGGGTGACTTCGCCGCGTTCCTGGTAATCGCGCGGAAACAAATAAAGCAGATCGCGCACAGTCTGCACGCCCAGCCGCTGGAACAATTCTGCCCGCGACGGCCCGACGCCCTTGAGAAACTGAACTTTGTCATCGATCTTAAGTGGCAAATTTTAGCCTCGTCGTGCCGGCTTGCTGACAACCGCCCCGTGAGTGGCAACTCGCCCGCTCACCCTGCGGACAATGCGTCACCCACTCCGCAGGCAATGCCTTGCTCTCTCCGGCATCACGGTCCTGGGCGGAAGCCGATTGTCGCCGTGCGCCAGCCATTGCCGCACATTAGACAAAAAAAAGGCGACGACCGCAATTGATCGTCGCCATCTTTACAGGCTTTCGAGCAGGCGCTTCCATTATACAGACCGTTCTTCGGGCGGCAACGTCAGGGCCGCCCGCCGGCCGGTCGGCTGGGCCCGCTACGGCAGGCGAAGAGTCTGGCCGACTTTCAGCGTGTGCGGATCGGGCAACTGGTTGCGGTTGGCCTCGTAAATGTCCTTCCACCTGGTCTGGTCGCCATACATGGTGCGGGCGATACTGTAGAGGGTGTCACCCTTCTGCACGGTGTAGGTCCCGGGGCGAGGCTCTGTCGGCGTCGTAACGGTCGGCGGAGTCGTGGGGACACTTACGGCTGAGTCATAACCGCCAGTCGGCTGCTGGGGTCCCGACCCGCCCGTGCCGGAGGGGGTGTAATCGGCACCCGAGCCCGGGGTCGATACGCCAAGACCCGCGCCGGCATCGGCCGATTCATCGTACGAAATCGTCTCGCCCGGGCCGGCACCAAGCATCGGCTCGCCTATGGCGTCGTCGTTTTTGTTGCAACCGGCCAC
>JAWLHX010000057.1:0-21852 GCA_041690105.1 Phycisphaerae bacterium | reverse complement strand
CCCCGCCGCCCGCCGCGCCGGGTGCCACCTGGTGCCACCCACAAACTCGTTTGTGGGTGCTGGCTTGGATGCCACACTTCGTGGTCGAGTGCAGCCTGGTACGAGCGTCGAGAGGGTTTGCCGATGGCTCCGTGGCCCGGTGTAGAGGGGGCAGGCATGACGCACATTTTGGAGCGACGGCCCCCTTCACTATTACTCATCGCTGTCAGCCAGCCCCTCCAGCTCTCGCCGCCTAGCCTTCAGCAGGCACCATGCAGGACCATGCCTGGTCAACTGCCCCTCCTTCACCACCTTCAGCCCCGGCAGAGTCATTGCAAAGAGCGGCGGCTCGCGCCAGAGTCTCGATGTCACCTGCAGCCGCCGTGGCGTGTGCTTCAGATCCTTGAACTTATGGTGATAGCAGGTCTCATCCGGCAGATCGCGGTGGATCGGCTTTGAAAATATCACCTTGTCGCCCTCTCGCACCGTCAGCGTCAGGATGAACTCCCACATGGTCACCTGGCAACTCAGAGCGGCCTTCAGCCGATGTGGCCGCAGCAGCTTCTCCTGGTGCAGCCACTCATCCTTATAGCCGCCGGCCCGGAAATCCTTCAGCCCCTCCAGCAGTAAATCCAGAGGTATGTCGTGGCTCCGTGCCGCCTTGCGAAAACCCTCCTCCAGCAGCTCAATAAAGTACTCCTGAAGTTCATCACCCTTAAGCCTCTCGAAACGCTGCTGGTCAAAGTAGACCTCCACACCAAGAGCCCGGTCAGGAACGATAGCAGCTTCAGGAGCCGGCTCTTCTATGCCAATTACGGCAATCATGCGAAAGCCGTTGCTGCAAAACTTTGCCTCTTTCAGCCGACGCCGCAGAAAATGACCTACGCACCGAGCTTGTAACGAAAGCAAATTAACCAAACTACGAGGATACTCATAGTCAAGATAAAGAGAGACGTCATTTAAAAGCATTCCCTGTTCCCTCTAAGGAAATCTGTGTTTTGGAGAATTCTTGAGCAGGTTAATGCGCCTGAGGGAATTGGCGTGATTACTTTCCCACGTCAGAGCCTTGTGTCGCGCCCACGGTGTCGTCGCCTCCGAGAAATGTGATAGTCGAGCAACTTGACAATGCCATGATATCCCTCGGCACTGGCAGAATCACGCGGTGTCAGGCCCTCAATGTCTCGAACCAATGGATCGGCACCATTTCGCAACAGCACTCTTACCGTCTTAAGATGGCCAAAAGAGCAGGCAATGCCTAAAGGTGTCGCTCCGTCACAAGCCGTTGATTCAACGTCCGCACCTCGACCCAGAAGCAATCCGACAACTGCTGTCTGTCCATTGCCGGCTGCCGTTCTGAGCGGAGTGAAACCAGATTTGTCTCGCGCATCCAGTTGGGCTCCATGCTTCAACAACAATCGCACAATTGCCAGATGTCCTTCCTGAGCCGCCCAGTGAAGTGGCGTGTAGCCGCCCTGGGGGTTGGAGCCACTAGGATTGGCCCCGCAAGACAGGAGTAGCCTGACGATTCCCGATTTTCCCTTGCAGGCCGCAATCTCAAGGGGCGCGAGCCAGAAATCATTGATTTGCTTCACTAGTCCACTGTCAAGCAGGACGCGCACTACCGAAATATGACCGCAGACAATCGCCGTCTGCAGCGGGTGCCAGCCATCTTTGTTGCGAACCCCCACATCGGCACCGTACTCCAGCAGCAGCCTTACAATGCCAGCGCGACCTGATTCGCAGGCAATGTGCAAGGCCGTATATCCGTGCCTGTTAATGGCATCGATGCTATCCTTGAGAACAGCCCGCACTTTTGCTATCTCTCCAGATTTCACTGCAGCCTCAATGCCTCGGATCATCTTGGACCTCGGTAAAATCTTATCGGAAAATTGTAATGGTCGTGAAAAGATGGCATATGCGGCGTCCTGCGTTGAGCATTAGGTACATCAGGATGAAAATGCCGGGTGCCACACTTTGGAGCGACTGCGCAGCAGGCGCCAAAGTGTGCGTGATGGCTGCCCCTCTGCATCGGCCACGGTACGTCGGCAAAACCCGTTGACGCTAACCCTATCGCACTTGCCACTTGTCTGCATCATAGATAAGCCGCGACTTGTTTCTATCGTACCATCTCCTGACCATCTGTGCAGCGCGCCGCACGTCAGCCGCTGTTGCCTCTCTGGGCTCCAGAGGTATGGCCTGCACCTCGTCGTCAGCAATCACCTCTTTCAGCCACAAGAGCCTCTCCAAAAGCATCTGCTGCTGCTCGACTGTAATCTGTCCCGAATCTCGCTCACGTAACAGTAACTTGATGAACTGCTCCAGGCCCTTAAGATCGCCACTTGCCGCAAGTCCCTGGGCAACCTGAACGCATAGACTGTTGACTTCCGACCCAAGCTCCCCTTGATCTATATTGGCCTGAAGCAGGCCGACGAGGTAAGTCCGATCGTCGGCATTGGGTGAACGCAGAAGATCATACGCACCCTTGCCGGCCAGCACCTCAACTCTGCCAGTCTCCTCCGCATGCTTCTTCCAATCGGCAGTGGAGGCGATTCGCAGACGCGTGACATCCCATTGATACACAGGCGCTCCTTTGCGCGGCGGATCAATGATCGGTGGAGGACGCTGTGGAATGATGGACAGCAGTTCTCTGCGAGCCGCCAGCGTTGACTCCTGCAGCACGGCGGCAATGGCCTGCAGCAGCGCACGGTCTCCCGGCGGCTCAGCGTGGATGCCGCTGTGACCGAAGGCCATATTGTCGCCCTCGACCACGATAATGTAGTTGTGGGGATGATGAAATCCGGCCTCCCATCGGGCCACTGTCTCAGCCAGCAGAGGCTCACTGGTCTTCATAGCTCGACAGCCTGCCGCAATCCTCTGCAACTGCTCGTCATTCAAACGCAACTCACTTCGCACCGCAGTATAGACCCGATCCTGTCGCACCCTGTCGCCGACTCGCGGCACAAGAGAATATGGATAACGCTGCAATGGACCAATGGGCTCGGGCTCTACGGAATCAGCATGACGGGCAGTATACCAGGTGACTCTGAACGTCTTTGCAGCACTATCCACCTCAATCGCCAGCGGCAACTCGCCACGGTCATTGCGGCGCGGATAACCGTTCAGGATCAGGCAGAGCCGAAACGGCGCAACAGGCTCATCGACGGCAGCGGTGTCAGGCCCTGCGGCAATCACGGCTGCAATCATGCATAAAACGATCAATTGTCACCTCCCGCCTCAATAATGTAATTGACCTGCCATCCATCTCCCATCCTGAGCGGGTAATTACCCATAAAACCGACTCCGCGTTTTCCGGTGACCCTGCTAACCGCCCGTGGACCGGTGCCATCTATGAGCAAGCCATTGTCAAGCGCGAAGCAGACATGTAGCGACTGTGATCAACACCATCATACCGCCGCACCAGCCGAGGTACAACTATACACAAAACGCATTTATCTGTTGTGGATCGCCATCAGCCGGGCCGCATGCCCGTTGACGTTCCTGGGCTGCGACTCTATACTGCCAGCATGCTGAATCGATACAACATCTTCATTTACCCGATTCTTGCCGCCGCTCTTTTGCTGCCGGGCGGTTGCGGCTGGTTCGGTGGCGATGATTCGGCCGCCCCGCCCGTTGAGTGGACTCCGGTTGAGAGCATGGTGGCCGAGCAGCAGAAGCCCGATGGGCCAATGTCGACACCCGTGGGCAAGATCGAACTTGCCGCCCCGCCGCCGGAGCGGCCGCTCGACCAGCTGGTCTATCGCCTGCGCGTCTACTACATTGTCGAGATGGTGAGCGAGGCCGAGCGGGTCCAGGGTTTCTGGTCGATGGTGGACGAAGAGGTGGTAGCGGCCGGCCAGCGGCAATTGCTGCGAGCCAACGGCATGCGTGTGGGCGTGGGCGGCGAGTTGGCCCTGGCCCGTATAAACGATGCTCTTTCGCGGCGGCAGAACGTGCAGCTCTCGCGGGCTCCGGAGGCATACGGGCCGGCCGGCATGTTCCTGGATATTCCGCTGGGACGCCTGCAGAGCGATACCATTATCATCCACGCCGATCGTTCGGGCGGCATGTCGGGCCGCGAGTTCAACCAGGGCTCGGCCATCCTGCGGTTTCAGTGCGTGGCCCAGCCCGATGATCCGCGCAAGCTGAACCAGGTGCGCCTGGGGCCGTACATTCTGCATGGTCAGCCGGGGGTTATGACCAGGGCTGGTATTGCCGCCGGCGAAACCAGCACCAGCCAGCCAACCTTCCCCTTCCGCGATCTGGAGACTGTCGTGCGGCTGGGCTACGGCCAGTTTGTGATGGTGGGCCTTGAGCCGGGACGCAAGCTTTCAATCGGGAATATGCTTTTTGATGATGGCCAGACGCCGAGCCGCCGGATAACGACCGTGGTACTTGTTCCGGAAGTCAGCTGGATGGGCGAGGTGCCTCCGGAGCGTCTTATTTACAGCGAACGGATTGAGCAGGTGGCGCCGCCCCGGCGTTGACCTGGAATTACCATGCCCACTATAACCACCCGAGTCTATCGCTTCCGCACCACCACCTTCGGCTGCAAGGTTAACCAGTACGAGTCCAGGCAGATTGACGAACTGCTGGAGCGGCTGGGGCTGGAATTGGCGCCTGCCGACGACGGCGACAACCAGCCGGTGGACCTGCACATCATTAATACCTGCGTGGTGACGGGCGAGGCGGCCCGGCAATGCCGGCAGATGATCCGTCGCCTGCGGCGGCAATCGGCCGAGGCCCGCGTTGTCGTGACCGGCTGTTACGCCACCGGTCCGGAGGCCGCTGAGCTGGCCGAGATTGATGGCATCGACCTTGTTCTGGGCGACAAGCAGGAGTTGCTGGCACGCCTAGGCGATTTGGTAATGCAGTGGTTCCGGCCGGCGGATGCCTCGTGTGCCTGCGGACGAAAGCGGGCCATTATCAGCGCTGCTCCGGCCGATGGCGGCTTGCAGCACTTTGCCGGCCATGCCCGCGGCTTTGTCAAGATTCAGGATGGCTGCAGCCAGTTCTGCACCTACTGCATTGTGCCGCACGTGCGACCAAAGCTCTGGAGTCGACCGCCTGCCGACGTTGCGGCGGAGGTGCGGCGGCTGGTGCGGGGCGGTCAGCAGGAGATTGTGCTGTCGGGCATCCACCTTGGCCGATACCGTCACGAACTGGGCGACGTGGACGCCTTGCCGCGATTGCTGGAAGAACTGCTGAGGCTGCCGGAGAAGATGCGGCTCAGGCTGTCGAGCATTGAGGCGGGCGAGGTTACGGAGCAGTTGCTGGAGCTGATGGCTGCCAATCCGGAGCGCATTTGCGGCCATCTGCACATTCCACTGCAGTCGGGTGACGACCAGGTGCTTGCGGCCATGCATCGGCCGTACGATTCGGCTGAATTCATGAGGCGCGTGGACCACATTCGCAGCCATCTGCCGGAGGTGGCCCTGACGACGGATGTCATAGTGGGCTTTCCGGGCGAGAGCGAGGCGGCTTTCGAAAATACGGTGGCCCTGGTCGAGCGGGCCGGCTTCAGTCGGCTGAACGTTTTCCCGTTTTCGTCGCGCAAAGGCACGCCGGCGGCCGAGATGAGCGAGCAGATCGGGCCACAGACGCGACAGGCGCGGGCGGCCCGGCTGCGGACGATTGGCGAAGAGCTGGCCCGGGCCTACGCCCGGCAATTCCAGGGGCGGCGCGTCTCGGTGCTTATCGAGAAGCTGAGGCGCAGCACCCTGAGCGAAGCCGAGCGCGGAGTGCAGCGGGTGGCTACGGGGCTCGCCGAGCATTACCTGCGGGTCGAGGCCGAGATTATGAGCAATCATCACAACCACGTTGCCCGCGGACAGTTGCTGCCGGTTCAGATAGACCGGTGGGCCAATGATCAACTCCGCGGCCGCGGAGTGTGACGGTGAATCCGGGCTCTATCATGGCCTGACTTCGTCAGACCATGGCACCGCCGCGGCGTGTAATGTGTGGCATGTATTATGTTGTTATGTGTGGTGGTATGGTTGTCGTCGTTGAAGCCCCCGGCACTGCCGGGGGATCGAACATCAGCAACCCCTCGCAATTCGAAAGCACCCAGCGGAGTTTGATTTGTTATAGCCCCTGCCCGAAGATCGCCCTCAGCCATCCCCTCCTGCAATCGCTCGTGCGGCGAGGTGGCCGGTGGCGAAGGCGGCGTGCAGGTTGAATCCGCCGGTGGGGCCGGCAACGTCCAGCGACTCGCCCGTTACATACAATCCTTCAACCATACGGCTCTGCATCGACTGCGGGTCGACCTCACTCAGCTTGCATCCGCCAACGCTGACCATGGCCGATTTCCAGTCGCCCAGGCTGACGACTTCCAGTTGCGTGCGCTTCAAAGTCTCAAGCAGAACCACCCGCCATGCTCGCCGCAACTGGCTCAGGGCTACCTCGGGCGGAATATCGAGGGAGGCCTGCAGAGCCAGGGCCAGACGCCGGGGCAGGCGGGCGGCAAGCCAGTTTCGCAGCAACATCTGGCCGCCGGCGGCGGTTGAATCAGCAAGTGATGCCGCCAGACGTTCGGCCGATTCCGCCGGCAGAAGGTCCAGCGAGACGCGGGCTGGCAGCGTCTCGATCCGTAGCGACAGGTCCAGCGCCACCGGACCCGATATGCCGCCATGGGTTGTGACGGCCGGCCCGGTCAGGCTGACGCGGCCGACGGACAGGGCTACCTGTTCCAGGGTCACGCCGGGCACGCTGGTCCACCAGCCTGGGGAGCTGATCAGCGGGGCCAGGGCGGGCCGCAAGGGGGTGATGGTGTGCCCACACTGGGCGAGCAGGAGGAGCCCGCTGGCCGTGCCGCCCGCCTGCGGCCAGGCCGGTCCGCCGCCGGCGACGATGACGGCCGAGGCGGCAATGGTATCGCCATCGGAGGTCCGCACTGCGCTGGCCCGGCCGTCGGCGATGACAATGCCGCTGGCCTCGCAATTTGTGCGCAGCGTGTGCCGGTAGTCGGCAGCCTGCAGCAGGACGGCCAGCAGGTCGCGACTGCGGCCGGAGGCGGGGAAGACGCAGCGGCGATCTTCCACCACGCTCTGCAATCCGCGACCGGCGAACCATTGTCGCAGCAAGTCGGGTGGCAGGTGGTGGATGGCCGGCCGCAGGAAGCGACCGCCCGGGCCGGGCCAAGCGGCAAGAAAATCTTTGGGATTACGGTCGGTGGTAAAGTTGCAGCGACCACCGCCGGAGGCCAGAATTTTGCGGCCGGCCTGCTCGGCACGCTCCAGCAGAAGCACGGGGTGCCCGCCATCGACAAGCGCAGCAGCGGCCATAAGTCCGGATGCCCCAGCACCTATGATTACAACCGGTTCAGACACGATTGCTCCTGCCGTTATGCATGAAAGCCCTGACGAATGCATGCTTCTACAAGTAGAAGCATGGCACCCAGCAAGTAGGAGAATGACAACCAGCTTGGCGTAAGCGGTGATGTTTTTGTTGTTAAAGCCCCCGGCATTGCCGGGGGATGAGAAAGCCAGAAGCATAGCCCCCCCATCATAAAACAACACAGACGGCAACGGCGGAAGACACGACGTCCCCCGGCAGTGCCGGGGGGCTTCAAAAGCAGAAGCAAAAGCAACGGCCACGGCGGAAGAAACGGCGTCCCCCGGCAGTGCCGGGGGCTTCAAAAGCAGAGGCAAAAGTAAAAACAAAACAACGGCGAAAGCAACGGCAACGGCACCACCCATCACGTCCGCTTGGTTCGCTGGATGATTTCGGTCACAATCTGCTCCTGGGTCAACTGGTCGCAATTGATGGTGACATCGGCCCATTGACGGTAGAGCGGCAGGCGCTCGGCGTAGAGTTCGGCCAGGCTCATTCCTTCTTCCATGACTACGCCGCGGGAGCCAAGGTTGTGCACCCGGTTGATTATCTGCTCCAGCGGCAGTTCGAGGTAGACTATCAGCCCGCGCCGCCCGAGGTGCTGCATGGCAAGCCTGCCGTAGACAGCGCTGCCGCCGGTAGCCACAACGTGGCAATCCAGAGTCAACTCGCACAGGTGACGCTCTTCCAGTTCGATAAATCGCCGGCGTCCAAGCTCCTCCAGCAGAGCCTGCAGGGGGCGGCCCTGGCGGTGCTGGATGTAAATGTCGGTGTCGATAAAATCCAGCCCGGTTGCTTTGGCCAACAGGACGCCGACCGTGCTTTTACCGCAACCTGGCATGCCTGTCAGGACAATGTTCCTTTTGGCGCGCAGCAGGTTCCGGCAGAACTTGCCCTGGCCGCTTTGTCTCGGGTCGTTGTGTTCCATGCCCAATCTTATACCAGCGGCCGACCGGCACCTCCAGCACAATTCGGCGCGGCGGGGTTTCTGCTTCTTTACCCTTCTCCCTTGACGGGAGAAGGTGGCCCGAAGGGCCGGATGAGGGTGTGGCTGTGGCTTGTGCTTAAGGGCGAGGAGTTTTCCGCGCGGCGACACCTCCACCTGTCTCCGGCAGGCGCCGGAGACATCCTCCCCCGTCAAGGGGGAGGGGTTAAAAACGGCGTTGCAGGTTGGACGTTTTGTGGTTGCGGGAAAAGGCGGGCTGTGCGAAAAAAGCGCGATTCAGCCAGCGTGGCACTTGACACTTCGGCGGGCAAACGGACAATAGTTGACCGATGAACAGCCCATGGGAGTGCGACAGGGTCGCGCGGGGCAGTTTCAATCGGAGCAGCAGCAACAGAGAAGCGGGAGATAGTTCAGATGGCAAAAATCGTCTTCATCGGCGCGGGCAGTGTTGTTTTCAGCCGGCGACTCATGATCGACATTCTCAGCTTTCCGGCCCTGGCCGACAGCCACTTTGCACTTGTTGACGTTGACGAGGCGCGTCTTGATGCCGCCCGACGCGTGGCCGAGCGGGTCATCGGCGAGCGGGGCAGCAAGGCCACCTTCGAAGTAACCACCGACCGCCGCGAGGTGATGGAAGGTGCCGACTACGTTGTGGTCATGATTCTGCATGGCGGCATCGATGTAATTTCGCAGGATATCGACATTCCCATGAAGTACGGTGTCGACCAGTGCATCGGCGACACGCTTGGGCCGGGCGGCGTCTTCCGCACGCTGCGCACGGCACCGGTCATGATGGACATTGCTTACGACGTCGAAGAGCTTTGCCCCGAGGCCCTGGTGCTCAACTACACCAACCCCATGGCCATGCTCTGCTGGTCGATGTACAAGACCAGCGACATCCGCCTGGTCGGCCTCTGCCACTCGGTGCAGGGCACGACCGAGATGCTGGCCAAGTACGTCGGCGTGCCGAAGGACGAGATCGATTACTTCGTGGCCGGCATCAACCACCAGGCCTGGGTGCTGGAGATGCACCACAAGGGCCGCGACCTGTATCCGGACATTCTGAAGGCGGTGGTCGATAACGAAGAGCTGATCAGCAAGGAAACCACGCGCAGCGTGCTTTGCCGCCACTTCGATTATTTTGTAACCGAAGGCTCCGGGCACAACAGCGAGTACATTCCGTGGATGCGCAAGCGACCCGACCTGCGTCAGCAGTATTGCCCGGATGGCTCGACCTGGAATGGCGAGCACGGCTACATCAAGACGCTGTACAGCCGGCCGAATTGGGCTGCCGACATCGAGAAGGTAATTGCCGATCCGAAGCCCATCGAGTTCAATCCCAGCCACGAGTACGGCAGCGGCATTATCAATGGTTGCGAGACGAACGTACCGTTCCGTTTCAACGGCAATGTGCCCAATACGGGCCTTATCACCAACCTGCCCGACGATTGCTGCGTTGAGGTGCCGTGCATGGCCGACCGCACCGGCGTGCATCCGATAATGGTTGGCGATTTGCCGGCTCACCTGGCGGCCATCAACCGGACCAACGTCAACGTGCAGGAACTGGCAGTCGAGGCGGCCATCAATGGCGACCGGCGGGCGGCTTTCCATGCCATCGCCCTGGATCCGCTGACCTCGGCCGTGCTGTCGCTGGATGAAATTCAGCAGATGGTTGACGAGATGTTCGAGGCCGAGCGCCAGTGGTTGCCGCAATTCGACATCTGATGCCCATCGGATAATTTCCGATGTTGCAGGCAGTCATAAGAGGCTGCGCAGGAGAGGCTATCTCCGGCGCGGCCTCTCTCTTTTTGCGGCGGTCGGCTTCAGGTCAAATCGCACGGCTAAATGCGGTTGACGCGATTACAGTGCATAGTTTAATGTGATTGTATGGGCATTGTGTCCGGGCCGGGGTTATCTGCTGCGCCTAAGGCCTGCGGAAGCCGTCCTGCACGGCGGACGGAGCCGGACTTATCGGTTGGAATATTTCGGGGAGAAGCGAGGGGGGATTGGCATGAAACGTTACAAACTGATGACGCTGGCTGTGGTCATGCTTTCAGCAGGCGTAGCCTGGGGGCAGTTCGAGCGGCGGCTGATTGCCGGGGAGGAGGTTGTAAAATCGTGGGTGGCGGGCGAGTTCTTTTTTGCCCTGCTGGTGGGCGTGGCCCTGGCCGTGGCCTTCCAGCTGCTGCTGACTAACCTGTGCATTGCCGCCGGGCTCAGTGCTGCGCATGGGCTGACCGATGAAGACCGTCTGGACAAGCGGCGCAGGCAGCGTCGCAACAAGGTTGGCAACGATGATCAGGAGGGTAGCTCTGCGCACGAGACGGTTCGCAAATTCAGCAACATTTACGGCATCTGGACTATGGTGACGGCCACGCTGGCCCTGTTTTTTGCCGCCTGGCTGGCGGTGGAATTGGTGCCTCATTTTTACCTCATCTACGGCGTTATCATCGGCCTGACCATCTGGGCCCTGTTCTACCTGACCATGATGGTGCTGGAGGTAAAGGCGGTTACCTCGCTGGTGGGCGGTTTGACGAGCATTGCGGGCCACGCTCTGAAGTCTTCGGGCGATGCGATTAAGTCGATTTTCAGCAAATCGCCTGAGTCTCGTCTGGCCACTGCCGGTCGCGACATGGCCATTGCCGTTCGCGAGGAGATTCTGCAGGATCATAAGGTGCAGCAGCAGTTGGAGGGTTATCTGCAGCGCCTTGAGCCGCCGGACATGAGCCCGGAGAAGCTGCGCAAGGAGATCACGAAGCTTCTTGACCATGTTGAAATTGAGGCCCTGGTCAAAGATGAGAGCTGGGACACCGAGCGTATTACGGCCTCGCTGCGGGCCAGCGGCGTAAGTGCCGAAGAAGCCGTCAAGGCGGGCCGCAGCCTGAAACTGGCCGTAGGTCATATCCGCCATGAAATGCAAAGTGGCAAGCGTCCGGCCGACAAGGTTTTCGATGCCACGGCGGAGGTCGGCGGAGTAGATCCCCAGCATGCCGAGGAGATGCGCCACAAGGTCGAGGAATACCTGGCCGGTCTGCACGACGAGCAGCTCGACCCGGAGGCCATCAAGCGCGACATCGAGACCATGTTCCACCATCCGAAGGCCGGGGCCAGAGCCCTGGAGCATCGGCTGGCCAGCATCGACCACGAGACGCTGACCACGATCCTCTCCGACAAGACCAGCCTCAGCCACGACCGGGCCCGCAAGGTTGTCGACACTATCATGGGCGTGCGCGACCGGCTGATGGGCAAGGCCGCCGGCACAAAGGCCGAAATGACCGAACAGGCCCGCGCTGCACAGATGCAGGCCGAGGGTAAGTTGCAGCACTACATGAATTCGCTGCACCGGCCGGAGCTGCAATACGCCGGGGTGAAGCAGGACGTGATCAAGCTTTTCCACGACCCCAAGGCCGGGGCCGACGCCCTGCTGAACCGAGTCAAACGGATGGACCGGGGCACGCTGAGGGCCGTCTTGATCAGCCTGCCGCACATGGATGAACGACGTGCCGACCATGTTCTGGGCGAGGTAGACAAGGCTCGCGAGGAGATCATCAGGCGGGCCGAGCGCATTCGTGACGAAGTTGAGGAACGCCTCGATGATGCCCGGCACGAAGCCATGCACCAGGCCGACGAAGCACGCCGCACGGCTGCCAACGCCGCCTGGTGGGCTTTTGCCACGGCCCTTGTGTCGGGTGGTGCCGCGGCCCTGGGCGGCATCGTCGCCTTCTATACATAATGGCTCGTCCCTGCCGCAACGGCTGTTGAATAGCGGCAATTGCCGGGGCAGGGGGCATAAGGCAGACGCAAAAACAGACCGCACGAGAGATTATCATTTCTCCCGTGCGGTCTTTTGCGTTGGGTCACCAGTACTAATCGATCATCCCTATGACCCGAGCATGGCGTGTTTCGCAGACCATGCAGGTCTTCGGCCGCGATTAGTAGGCCGGTGTCTCACGCAATGTTGCCGTGCAGTGCCAGCGGCGCTTCTGAGCCTGCAGACCAAATGCCTCGTACAGAGCGGCAAAGCCCACAAGAATGTAGACTATCCTGGTCAGCATGGTCAGTTCGCCGAAGATGGCGGCTACAAGGTTCCACTCGAAAATCCCAATCAGTGCCCAGTTCAAGCCACCTATAATCAACAGGACGATGGCTACAATATCAATAATCTTCATGACTCTTCCCCCTTAACGTCGGATTTCGTTCCCTTTTCAACCCGGTTGCCCTGGGGCGAGCGTTACCTCTTTCCGTCCGCTTTGCGCCCGCAGCCAACCATATTTTCGTTTCCCCTGTGTTGCGAAACTCCTTTGCTTCCACCCCCATTTTAGGGGCATAAAGGCAGCGGCCCAAAGCCCAGGCTCCGACCCTTGTGCCTTCACATGCCATAAGACTATGCAAAATAAGCATTTAGCGGTCATGGGCGGCAGGTGGGCGAATTCCGAAAAAATTTACGCGGAACTGGACACTATGGGGAAAAGGCCAGATATGTAAGACATTGCTTCGGCCGATTTTAAGTGGCGGGTGTCGGGTTGCCGCTGCCCGCCGAAACCCAGGCGAAGTCGGGGGCCGTTAAACCCCTCCCCCTTGACGGGGGAGGATGTCTCCGGCGCATGCCGGAGACAGGTGGGGGTGTCGTCGCGCGGAAAACTCCCGCCCTTCTGCAAACAAAGGCTTCACCCTCATCCGGCCCTGCGGGCCACCTTCCCCCGTCAAGCCCTTCGACGGGGACTCAGGGCAGGTGGGAAGGGTAACGGAAGACAACCCTGCAGGGCCAGATACCGGGCAGGATGCCCATGCCACTGAAAATCAGCCCCACTCCTTTGCTGCGTCCGGCTAATTGTCGCTGGCAAAATCGGCCTCGGGCCGACATAATGATGCCTTCAACGTAATGACCAGTGGCCTTTTTTCAGGGGAGGCGAAAGCAGAGACATGACTGAGCCACATAGGCGGGATGTAACGCCGCGCGAAGAGATTCCTGTAATCGGTGAATACGACGTGGTCGTGGTCGGCGGCGGGCCGGCCGGCAGTGGGGCGGCCCTGGCTGCCTCGCGCAGCGGAGCACGCACCTTGCTGGTCGAGCAGCATGCCATGCTCGGCGGCCTCTGGACCATGGGACTTGTCACGCCCTACTTCGATGCCGACAACAAGCGCGGCCTGTCGCGCGAGATTCAGGACAACCTTGCCCCGAAAGGCTTCGAGAAGGTCTTCCGCGACAGCGACGGCGTCAAAATGTATCACGTTGCTCATCTGGCGGCGTTACTCGATGATCTGGTGGCCGAGGCCGGGGCCGAAGTCCTGCTGCACACCTTCTGCGATGAGGCAGTGGTGGAGGATGATCGGGTAACCGGCGTGGTGCTGCACTCCAAGAGCGGGCCGCAGGCCGCCCGGGCCCGGGTGGTAATCGACTGCACCGGCGATGGCGACATTGCGGCCAGTGCCGGTTGCGAATTCGAGATGGGCCGCGAGAGCGACGGCCGTTGTCAGCCGGCCACGCTGTATGCCCTGGTTGGCGGTGTCGGAAGCGAGACCATTCGCTGCGAACGCATCAACAAGGCTGTGGCCTCGGCCGGTGGCGAGCTATCGTACACGCACCCCTACCTGTTCGCCCTGCCGGGGGCTCCGGGCGTGGCCATCTTCATGTGCACCCACCTTTACGGGCTGGACGCAACCAGCGCCTCGGAGGTTACCCGCGGCGAGGTCGAGGGTCGGCGGCTCATTATCGAGGCCATCGACCTGTTGCGCCGCAGTGGCGACCCGGCCCTTGAGCGGGTCTTCCTGATTCAATTCGCCGGACAGATCGGCATCCGCGAGAGTCGCCGCATTCTGGGACGCTATTACCTGACGGCCGGCGAAGCCATCGACGGGGCCCAATTCGACGACGGCATCTGCGACGTCACCTTCAACATCGACATTCATGCCTTCAACGGTAGCGATAAGAACGACCGCGGGCTGAAGACGCAGGGCGTCAAGCCCTACCAGATACCGTTCGGCTGCCTTGTGCCGCGCGATCGCCAGGGGTTGCTAACAGCCGGTCGCTGCATTTCCGGCGATCATATTGCCCATGCCTCATACCGGGTAACGGGCGATGCGGCGGCCCTGGGCGAGGCGGCAGGCGTGGCCGCAGCACTGGCCGCCAGGAGCAATCGTGATGTCAGCGAGTTGGACGGCGTTGACGTTCGCCGGGCGCTGGATACCTATTACAATACGTGCGTGCCGCGGCTGACGTGAGCAACGGCAACAGGTTGCATAACAATATAATGAAGGGCAGGGCATTAATATGATTTACCGGACGAGCAGGCTGCACTTGGTTGCCATGGTCGCCAGCTTAGCTGCAATTTCGTTACTGGGATTTGCGGCCGGTTGCGCCGATGCGGGAGCGGCCGGCATCCAGGACGATAATCAAGCAGCGCCCGCGGCAACGGGGGCCGAGGCGGCCGACAATTCGGCTAAGGTCGAGGTTGAGGCCGCGGCTGCAGGCGACGGTGAGCCGAACGTCCTTGCAACAGTCCGCCCCGGAACGGAAGCGGGTCAATACGTCCTGACCATCAACGGGCAGGATTTGCCGCTGAAGGGGCCGGGCACGCGGCAAATTGAAGTTACGCCGAAGGTTCCCGGTAACTATTATCCCGAGGTCGAAAACTGGCATCCGTGGCCCAGCCGCGGCAGGGGCGGAGCAATACTGGCTGTGGGATTGGCTCCGCGGCACGACGAACAGGGTACGCCCATTCTCGGGGCCCTGTATTGCCAGACGCTGCCCGACACGCTCAAGCTGACCTCCGCCGACGGGGCCACCGTTTACAAGCGCGACGAAGACTACAGGCTGCGCGAAGACTGGCAGCAGATAATGAATATTGACGGCCGCCTGGGCCAGCCCGGCGAGGGCCAACTGCTGGCCAGCTACCAGGCCAAGTTGCAGCGCATCGACCTGGTTGCCCGCGACCAAGACGACAAGCTCTCGGTTTTCGAGGGCCAAGCCGTGCTGGTCTGCCCGGCTCCGCCCGAAGCCCCCGCCGGCAGCCGCGTGCTGGCTACCATCTACTGGCCCGGCACGCCCACCGTCACCACCACCCAGCAGTGGCAGACGCAGTTGCCACTGGTGCTGAAGGTCGGCCAGTCGCAGCCCGTCCAGCCCATTAACCCGCAGGCTGTTGCGGCCACGCTTAAAAAGCTGCGCGCCGGCGACACGGTGCGCATTGCCTTCGTCGGCGACAGCGTGACCCTTGGCGCCGAGGCCGGTAAATGGTGGGAGGACGATGCTCCGCACTATCGTAACCAGATGCTGGCGGAGCTGCGCCGGCGCTTCCCGCGGGCGACAATCGAGGAAATCAAGGCCTTCCAGGGCGGCAAGGGGGCCCAGTTCGGCGTGGAGATTCTGCAGGAGCGCGTGCTGGGCAAAAATGTCGATCTGCTGCTCATCGCCTTCGGCCTGAACGATGCCATCGCCCCGGTCGGCGGCAAGCCCTCGAACCCGCCGGAGGCTTTCGGTCGGCAGATTACCGGCATGATACAAAAGGCCCGCGAGGAGGACATCGAGGTCATGCTGCTGACGCCCATGCAGCCCAGTCCATTCCAAAAGGAGGGGCTGGCCACACGCATTGCCGATTACAATAAGGTGTTGAAGGAGACGGCGGCAAGCGAGGGCGTGGCCCTGGCCGATGTTTATACCCAATGGCTGCGGCTGGAGGATCGGGGCATCCCGCCCTACAGTCAACTGCACAACTGGCTGAACCATCCGGGCATCCTGGGCCACGGCGTGTATGCCGAGGTAATCCTGCGCTTCTTCCCGGCCCGGGACCGCTAGCGCCGCTTTTTCTGTAGTTGTTGCCCCGGCTGTTAAAGCCCCCGGCACTGCCGGGGGATGCTGTTGCCGTTGCCGTAACCCCTCTCCCTTGAGGGAGAGGATGTCTCCGCCATAGCGGAGACAGGTGAGGGTGTTGCTGTTGCTGTCGCCTTTGATTTGCCGTTGCCGTCGCCGTTGCTGTCGCCTTTGATTTGCCGTCGCCTTTGTCGTTGCCGTTAAAGCCCCCGGCACTGCCGGGGGATGCTTCTGCCCCGGGTTGGGCAGGGGCAAGTACTTTGAGGGGGGAACGAATCATGCACGAGATAAGCATTGCTGACATGCTGGTCGGCCAGATACAACAGGCCGTTGCTAAAGAAGGTCTGGTGCGGGTGAATGAGGTTACCATCCGCGTCGGCGTTCACAGCGAGTTGAATCTGGAAGAACTGGAGGAGGCTCTTTTTGACCGGGCTTCCCGGACCGACCTGGGCGACGTCGAGTTCAGCCTGACGGAGTTGCAGCCGGGCGATTCAATATTTGATGGCGAAATTGCCGTGTCGCCCGGCGACGACCTGCCGCCACAGGGCGATGTATGGGGCAGCGATGCCGTGGAGCGAGGAGATTTGCCGCACGGGCCGCGCATTGCAACCGGCCGCGAGATAGTCGTCTCGCGCATCGACGGCATGCATACGCTGGACGAGGGCGGCACCGATGATTTTGACGAGGGCTACCTCTCGGGCTGATGATGGCCTGAGGCGGCGAGGACGGCCAGAGACGGAAGTTATAACCGGGCCAGGCCGCTACTGTCGCGGCATCCACAGTTGGAAGGTCGTGCCCTGATCCTGCTCGGTCAGCAGGGTCATGCGTCCGCCGTGCTTTTCCACCAGCTTGCGCGACAGGTAGAGACCCAGGCCTGTGCCGCCACCATCGCGGGCGGTTTTGGTGGTGAAAAACGGCTCGAAGATGCGGGCCATGTGGTCGGCCGATATGCCGCAACCGGTATCGGCGACTTCCAGCACAACCTCCTTACTCACCACCCGAGTGCGCAAGGTTAGCACGCCGCTGCCCGGTTTCATGGCCTGGCAGGCGTTTATTATCAGGTTCAGCAGCACCTGGGCCAGGTCCACCCGCGAGGCACGCACCATCAATCCATCTTCGTATTGTCGCTCAAGGCGGATGCCGTCTTTCTCCGGGTGCCGGCCCAGCAGCCCCAGGGCCGCCTCCATGGCCTCGGCGGCATCAAGTATTTCCACCTGGTCGCTATGACCGCGGGCATGGCCCAGCATGTTGCGAATCATGACGGCCGCCTGCTCGCCGCAAGTCATCGTCTTCTGCAGAGCCACCCGCATGGCCTCGGGCTCCTCGCGGAGCAAAGCCATGTCGGCCTGGTTGATGATGGTCATCAGCAGGTTGTTGAACTCGTGGGCCATGCTCATGGCCATGGTGCCGAGGGTGGCCAGTCGCTGCGACTGAAGCAGTTGATGCTCCAGTCCCTCGGCCTTCTCGTTGAGCTGCTGAATCTGCTGTCGGATCGTCCTTGGCGGTGTTCGCAGGCGCGTCATAAGCTATTGATCCCCAATGTGGACTGCGAATTCTGTCGAATCTGCAGTTGCGCGCTCCAGCAGAATTGGCACGAACAATATTTCTCCCTGATATTATCGGCCCCGCAAGCCGGTGGAGTTGAGAGAATTGCTTCGGGCCGGGATTGCAGCGCGGAGCGCGGCGGGTCTAAATGGCGAGCGTGGGTTGCCGTTGTTGCTTTTGAAGCCCCGGGCACTGCCCGGGGATGCCGTTGCCGTAGTTGCCGCCGTTGCCGTTGTGGTTGCCGTTGAAGCCCCCGGCACCGCCGGGGGATGCTGTTGCCGTTGAAGCCCCCGGCATTGCCGGGGGATGCTGTTGCCGTTGAAGCCCCCGGCATTGCCGGGGGATGCTGTTGCCGTTGTTGCTGTTGAAGCACCCCGGCACAGACCCCCGCGCTGCCGGGAGTTTAGAACGGCAACGGCAACATCAAAAGAAACGTCATCCCCCGGCAGTGCCGGGGGCTTCAAAGGCAACGGCACAACAAGAAACAAAACAACTGCAACAGCAAGAAACAAAACAACTGCAACAGCAACGGACGGGTGGGAGGGGTTTAACAACGGCAGATTCGCCCGTCAAGCCCTTTGACGGGCTCAGGGCGGGTGGGAGGAGTTTTAATGGCGGGGTTCAATCGGCAAAAGACGAGCCGCCGCCAGCATTGCTGGCGACGGCTCGTCAAGTGAGCACAAATGCGCCGCTGGACCTCCCCTGGCGTCCGACGGCGGGGTGCGTCAAACAGTCGGTTTTACGAAGCGGCGCGGCGGCCGGCGCTGCTCATGCGACGTCGCACCAGGGCCACTGCCCCAAGCCCCAGCAGGGCTATTGAAGCAGGCTCCGGCACTGCCGTTACGCTCAGGTAGGGGGCGTGTTCGCTGTCGCCGCTGGCGAATCGGAACGAGCTATTGCTCTTGCTTGGCAGGCTGAAGACGGCCCACGATTGGCCATTGGCCACGTCGGCAGCAATGAAGCTGGTTACGTCAAGCGAGAGCCAGCCCGCACCGACGCCGATAATGTCGGTCACCTTTACATTCCCGCCAAGCTTCTGGCTGGCAAGGCCGTTGGCGGTGGTCGCGTTAGCAAGGTGCATCAGGCTGGAACCACTGTTGCTGCATTCGCTGACCAGCAGATTGAGCGTGGCCGACTGGATTTCCACATCGGTAGGAATCGCGCCCAGGGCAACCTGCATGTAAACGGTGCGGTTGGAGCCGTTTGCGCTGCCATAGTCATACCAGTGACCGGACCAGTTACTGGTTCCTCCAGCTTCAAAGCCCGAATTCTCCCAGCCGTAGGAGAAACCGTAACGGTCCTTGCCCGCCTGGCCGTCATTCTCCGGTCCGACGGTAATAACAATCGGTGCGGCCGTAGTAATGCCGGCCAGCAGCAAAATCATAAACAGCCCCGCAACTGCTCTCATTGGTGTTTCCCTTCTGGCGAATGTGTGTTGTGAATCTTTGCTGCATTGCATCTTAGCGGCCAAGCCCCGCGCAGAGCCTGAATGTTGTCAAATGTAACCAGCGCCGCTTGCGGCCGTTGCCGATTAAAGACCTCTCGCGGCGAGCTGTCAGATCACAGGCCAGCCTGCGGTCAAATCGCCCAAACGGATACCGCGCAAAGCTTTGTGCAACTTAGAACGTGCGTTCAGTCAACAATACCACAGTATCGCGGATTGTCAAACCGGTAGCCATGGATTTGCGCTTTTTTGAAGGGTAGCCGGCGAAGGAAAGGGCCGAAATCACCACCAGAGAGGTCGTAAATCAAGAGGCGGCAGAAATTTGTCAAACTCGGCCCCAGCCTGGTCGGGATACACAACCCACTGCGACGGAGATGGCCTGCACAAAAAAAGCCGCGCGGCCAGTCCCCCCTGGGGAAACCGACCGTCGCGGAGTTTAAACATCAGGCAGTTCTATGGTTACCGTCAGATGTGGCGTCCCATCTGCCATCAGCAGTGCCTGCCGATTGGCTGCTGCGGCGCCATAAACCGCTGGTGCATCACGACTTCTGATTCATCATTCGCCGCCGCTGGCGAGCCCGGACGACAAAGGCAGCCCCCATCGTCAGCAGGGCGGCCGTGCCCGGCTCAGGAATTTCGCCGCCACCGCCGGTAAAGGACGGGTCGCTCAGCGAAGTGCCATACTGGAATCGCACATTGCTGATGCTGTCGGCCAGCAGGTAATCGTCGCTCAGGCCGTCCAGGGCGAAGGTGACACTGTTGCTGATGAGGGCGAATTGTCCGGTCACCGCACTGTTGCCGACGGTCGGATCATCGCCGGCGCTCAGCAGACCGAAGTCCATGCCGCCCACGTTCTTGGGGCCGGCCAGGTTCTTCCCCGGGAAGAGGTCGTGCGGGCCGAACAGGTCGAGCCCGGTAGTGCTGATGCCATACCCGGCTCCGCCCGGGGCACCCGAAAGGCTCTGGCTATAAGCCCACTCGCCGCCCACATCGCCCCCGGCCGGTTGCGAGCCATTGAACAGCACCTGGCTGCCGGGGCTGAGCGTGGCGCTCACCGCGGTCAGGGTTGGATTACCGGCAAGGTCGAAGAAGACGGCGTTCAACAGTTGGTCGGGCTGCACGACATCGTACTGCGACGTATTGGTCAGGGTGATGGTCAGTTGGCCGTTGCCGCTGCTGAAGAAGGAGGCGCTTCCGGCCCGTTCTCCCTCGACAAAGTCGAAAATGACCAGTTCGGCCGAGGCCATTAGCGGCACAGCGAATAAGATCAGCATTGCAGTGGTAAAGTTCTTCATTCTTGGTTTCCCCTTTGGCGATTCAGTTCTCCGGCGAGTCAATTGTGCTGGTGGAGCCTGAACAGTCAAATCCGGTCCGGCATAAATTTGACCCAACCGGTTGGTCATCCATCAGCCGCCCCCGCCGGCAACGAAGCGCCTGACAATAGCCAAAAGCCCCCTAAGTTGGCCTACTATGGCAGGTTATGTCGCCTGGCAGTGTCGGCATGGGGGCCTTGCGGAGCCATGGCCAGAATTGGTGACCGGGCCTGAAAAATTACCTCAATCAGCCCAAGAATGTTTTTTGGCGCACTCAGAAACATGGTGGAAAAGCTTGTTTTTAGCCGACCGTTGCAGCAGTGACGATGGCGGCGCATGAGCCGGGATAGTCGCAAATCGCCGTCCCGGGCGGGGCTCGTGGGCGGCAAATGTGGGGCATGGATGATGATTGACGCCACTCTCCCGCTGATTTACATTAAAAGGGCAATTTCAGTGTCAGGCGTCTCGTGGCGGCAAAAAGGGGTGACATCATGCGAACTCAGGCGGAATCGTCGAACCATCAGTCATTCGGCCGCGTGCCGCTGGCCGCAGGGGCAGCCAGGGCGGGGCTTACCATGCAGGCCCGCTGGTGCCGCGTGCGCCTGATAATTGTCCTGGCCCTTGGCGGATTACTGCTGGCCTCGGGCCTGGGCGGCTGTGCTGATCCGCAGCAAAATGGTGTCAACGGCAATGGGACCCAGCTTCAGCGTCGTTACGATACGCTGATGGCCGAGTACAAGCAGTTGCAACTGCTGCTTGCCGAACGCGAGCGGCAACTGGCCCAGCTTACTGGGCAGGGCGGAGCGCCGACCATGCCGGCGGCGGGCGATGGCGGCCAGGCGGCGACCGATGTAGGTCCCGCGGGTGGCGCGACGGGCGGCGGGCTGCAGGAGGAGGCGGACGATCCGTTCGAGGCCATGCAGCTTTCGTTCGGTCGGGCCAGCGAAGCCGTGGACGCCGATGGCGATGGCCGGGCCGAGGCCGTGCGAGTGCTGGTCGTTCCGCAGGACCGGGATGGCGAGACGGTCAAGCGTTCGGGGCAGTTGGAGGTCAGCCTTATCGATCTTTCGGGCCCAGAGCCGCGGACGGTCACTCGGCAGCAGTTCAGCCCGCGTCAACTGTCCCAGGAATGGGTTGGCGGGCTGTTCGGCAGCGGCTTCATGCTGGAGATGGGCTGGCCGGCGGATCGGCGGCCCTCGGGCGACGAGGTCACGGTGCGGGCCCGCATGATTACGCTCCAGGGGCGCGAGCTCACCGCTCAAAGGCGCATATCGCTTGAGCTTCCAGAATTGCAGCCCTGAGGCTTGCGCCATCAGCCGCCGGCGGTGGCGGAGCAGGGGGCTATTCTCCGGCCATTTGCTGCAGGGCATCCAGGCGGCCCTGCATAACCTGGCGCTTGTCGTCCGGCAGATCTTCCTCGGCCAGTACGCGGCGGGCTCCGTCAACGAACATCGGCAGGGCGAAATCGCTGGTGAAGTAGCGATCG
>JAWLHX010000056.1:0-21915 GCA_041690105.1 Phycisphaerae bacterium | reverse complement strand
AGCCCCAAATGCCGCAGGATGTCGCAGAGCGAAGAACGCCGAATCATAAGCCTTCTCGCCCAGAGCAATGCAGAGACTGGTTAACGGCGTTGGGTGCCACCCGAGCCGTTCGCCGAGTCAACACGCATGCCTGCGGAGCAGGCATGGCACCCGACATTCGGCGCACCGGGCGGTTCAGCTTTCTCGGGCGGCTTCGGCCATGGCTATGACGTTTGCCGGTGGTACGTCGGGCAGCAGGGCTTCGTGGCTGGGGCTGACGACCAGGCGCGGGCCCAGAATCTGTCGGACGCGGCGCACTTCGTCGCGCACCTGGTCGGGCGTGCCTCGCACCAGCAGGTGCTGCGTGTCGATGCCGCCGATAAAGGCCACCTTTCCGCCGAAGTCGGCAGCCAGGGTTGCGGCATCCATGTTGGCTGCCTGGGCCTGAATGGGGTGCAGGGCCTCGATGCCCATCTCGAGCAACTGCGGGATGACCTTGTGAATGGCACCGCAGGAGTGCAGGATGACCTGCAACCCGTGGGCGTGGGCCTGCTCGGTGAGCTGGCGGAAGTATGGCGCGACAAATTCGGCAAACTGCCGCGGCCCGATCAGCACGTCGAGCTGACTGCCGAAGTCGTTGCCGAAGAAGAATCCGTCGATTTCGCCGCGGGCGGCCACAAAGAGCCGCTCGTTGGCCGCCAGGTAGAAGTCGACCAGGTGGCGGGTGACGGCGTGCACCACCTCCGGGTGGGTGATCATCTTAATGAAGTAGTTTTCCATGCCGAAGAAGTCGGCCGCCTGGTGGAAGAACGGGCACCACAGGCCGCTGGCGCGGTAACGGTCGCCGGATTGTCGCAGATCGGCCAGCCATTCGTCGAAGACCAGGTACTCGGGGTCGGGCCAGGCGTGGGCCTCCACCTGGTCGGCGTCCTCGCAGTCGGCAAAGACACCGGGGGCGCCCAGGTCGTTGGCGGGGCGCGGGTTGATGAATATCGGCAGGCCTTCGGGGTGCCGATAGCAGGTGCCCTGGTGGCAGACCCAGCGGTAATCGTCGCCGACGGCCTTGCGCACGGCCTCCTGGGTCTCTGCACCCAAGGCCTGCATCAGTGGCGGCCAGGAATCCTTGTGCGGCTGGCCCATCCAGAAGCCCGTTCGGTCGGCCGGTTGACCCGCGAAAATCGCCTTCAGTCGCTGGCGGCTCGTCATCTGTTTGCTCATGGTCTTTCCTTTTCGTCGTCAAAGCATATAGTGTGGGGCGTCGCTTAATGTATTCCCGATGACAGCCTAAGCTCTGCCAATCCTACCGTTGCGACGATGCGTCTGCAAGAAGAAGCCTCGCAGGCCACCGGGCACGATTCCGGATAATGGCCTCCCCCGGCGGCGCGCGAGATTTTCATGGCCTGACTTCGTCAGACCATGGCACCGCAGCATCCGCAAGAAGAAGCCTCGCAGGCCATGGCACGCCCCTGGCGCGTTCGGCTGGGGATGGCGGGTTAAAAAACCGGCCGTGTGATTGCATTGCCGGAGGCGGCAGTGTAGAATGTCGCTCTTCGCGCCACGGGTGTGACGCGGACTTAAGGCTTCTGCCCGAGCATTTGCGGCATTGCAGCCCATGCCGGCGGAGCAGCAGGAAGAGCAGATCCATTTCAACTGGAGGAGGAGGCGACGGTGGCGAAGGAATATCGCATTGCGGTAATTGGTGGCGACGGCACTGGCCCGGAAGTCACGGTCGAGGCCCTGAAGGTGCTTACGGCCGTGAGCAAGCTGGAGGGCTTCAGCTTCACCACGACCGATTTCGATTTTGGCGGCGACCGCTACCTGAAGACCGGACAGATCATCAGCGATGAAGAGGTGCAGGGCTTGCGGCAATTCGACGCCGTACTGCTGGGCGCCGTCGGTCATCCGGACGTCAAGCCGGGCATTCTGGAGAAGGGCCTGCTGCTGAAGATGCGCTTCGACCTCGACCAGTACATTAACCTGCGCCCCGTAAAGCTGTACCCGGGCGTTGAGACCCCGCTGGCCAATCGCGGGCCGGAGGACATCGACTTCACCATCATCCGCGAGAACACCGAAGGCCTCTACACCGGCATGGGCGGCAATGCCTACAAGGGCACCGACATGGAAGTCGCCACGCAGATAATGTGCAACACGCGCCGCGGCGTTGAGCGCTGCATCCGCTACGCCTTCGAGGCTTGCCGCAAACGCAACGACAAAAAACAGTTGACCCTGGTGGCCAAGACCAACGTGCTGACCTACGCCCACGACTTGTGGTGGCGGGTCTTCAACGAGGTCGGCGAAGAGTATCCGGACATCACCCGCGACTACAACCACGTTGACGCCTGCTGCATGTGGATGGTAAAGAACCCGGACTACTACGATACGATCGTGGTCTGCAACATGTTCGGCGATATTATTACCGACCTCGCTGCCATCATCCAGGGCGGCATGGGCGTGGCTGCCGGCGGCAACATCAACCCGACCGGCGTCAGCATGTTCGAGCCTATTGGCGGCAGCGCCCCGAAGTACACCGGCCAGGGCGTCATCAACCCCATAGCTTCCATTGGCTCGGCCAAGATGATGCTGGAATTCCTGGGCGAAGACAAGGCCGCCGCCCGGGTGGAGAAGGCCATCATGCACGTGACGGCCAACAAGATGAAGAGCATGAGCGCCGGCCGCATGGGCTACTCGACCGGCGAAGTTGGCGATCTGGTCTGCGAGGCCCTCTGATTCCTGACCAGGGTGGTGAACATCCTGTAGATTAGACTATACACAATTCGAGGCGGAGCCGGCTAATCGAGCTGGCTCCGCCCGCTCATTTATATACCAATAGTTCTTGCGGTCGCGATACCTTTGCGCAAACGAAACTTTTTTTAACTGCCATTTGACAATCCGCTGCCAAAGCATATACTAATCGGACACTTAAACTTGCGCCGTCGAAAGGTGACCGCTGCCCCACTCCGGTGGTGGTGCGGAAAACGAAAAGGCGCAGGAGATCAGATGGGATGGCGGCATTTTACATATCGTGCCGCAGCTTTATTAATCATAGTTAATGGCGGTAGAAATGGCGGCCGCGCCTGTGCATTGCGGCCGAACAGCAACACACTGCTTTAGTATTTGAGTCCTGGTTTGGAAACCAACGCGTATTCCCCCCACGCGCACGGATCCGCCAGGACTCTTTTCTTTTTACAACTCTGCTGCCTCACAAATCGCGACAGGATGTGAATTCGTCAACCATGGCCATGAAGTTGTCGTAAGGCGTACCCACCGCCACGCTGTGCGAAGTGCCGAAGATGAAGCCCCTTGGCTGCTCGCCGGCCCCGGCCGAGCGGCGAGCCACCTCCACCGCCTGTCGCACTGCCCGGCGGACATCGTCGGTCGAGCCGCTCTGCAGAATCTCCAGCGGCAGTCCGCCCCACAGGGCCATGCGCCCCTGGCAGCGTGGCATAAGTTCGGCCAGGTCGACACCGGCCGAGGCCTGCAGACTCTGGTAGCAATCGAACCCGGCCTCGAAAAAATCGTCCAGCAGTGGCAGATTGTTCCCGCAGGCATGTTTAATGACGAGCTGGCTTTGCTCGTGCATGCGCTCTACACGATGCTTATAGGCCGGCAGGCAGAAGTCGTGCCACATGGCCGGCGAAATCATCGGCCCGGCCTTGTAGGCGAAGTCGGCACCCCAGATGGCCCCGTCCTGCCCGGGCCGCACCGACCAGCGGTCGGCTTCGTCGGCATCGCGCACGGCTTTGGCAATGGAGGCGCGGATGACCTCGGGCTGCTCGATGAACATCATCAGGCCGCGCTCCATGCCGCCAACAATTGCCCAACCGCATTCGCCTCCGCTCTGGCCGCACATGAATCTTTCGCCGGCAAAAGCTGCCAGCGTGGCGTCAATCACTTCGTAAACACTGGGGTCCGGCTCCTGCCGCAGAGGAGCCTCGGAAAACTGCTCCACCGTGTACTGTCGCGTGAAGGCATGCGGGTCGTGCACCATGGTAATGTCATGAGTGGTGTCGCTGTACTTGTAGATGCACCCCTGGCTGTCTTCCCAGGTATCGGCGGCAATCTTTCGCGGCGGGTCGGGCTCGTAATCGCGCGGCGGCAGTTGCCCGCAGGCGATGCTGGCCGAGTTGAGAATATCGAAACAGTCCATGCGGCGATAGAACTCGATGAAGTCCTCGCGCCAGCTCTGGGCTACCTCGTCGCGACGGCCCTCCCACAGGGCAATCTGCGAATCGGCCTTGTTGCGCAAAAAGGTCGGCCGCCCCAGCACGGCCTGCACTGTATCGAAGTCGACCGCAAACTCGCCCATCGCAATACGATCTACAGGCTCGTGCCTGAGAGCTGCAATTACTCTTTCGCGACTATTCATTGTTGCTCTTTCAAGTATCCCAGACACTGGTCTCCTGCCGCACCGCACGCGGAGCGGAGAAGATTTCATGGTAGACGAAGCCCCTCTGCAACTCGTTAAGATGAGCGGTGCGCTCAGCCAGCGTCAACTTTCCCCCGACGGCCGCAAACGCCTTGTCTCGACGTCTGGACCCTATTTCAGCGGCCGACAGGGCATCCGACATGGGTGGCGCCCCGGCGGCGGGGGCCACCACCGGCTGGCTCGGCGACTGGAGTTTCTGCGATAGCAGGCGCACTCGCTGGCGGGCCTTGCGCTCGGCCAGACGCAACTCATCAGCAGTTACGTAACTGGGCCGGCCGGCAGCCCGCGGACCGCGACCACCGGAAGGCTCGCTCTGCTGCGACCATTGGGCCTGCTGTTGCCCCAGCATAGACCTGGGCCCGGGCGGCGGCGGAGCCGCCTGCGGCCTGGCCTGCGACGGCCGTACCAGCGGGCGACCGGGAGCACGCTCCTGCCGTCCATGGTACGCCGAACGCTTCTCATCGACGCCAAACGTGCTGCGCGACTCGGTGTCACGCTGATGCATGCGTCCCCTGCCGGCGCCCTGCTGCTCGCGCTCGGCCCGGGCCACATCTTCCGGCGATTCGACCTTCTTCTTTTTCGACATCAGGCTGCCGATGATGGCCAGGACGATCAGGATGATAGTGCCTATCATTCCCGAATCATCCTGGGCCAGATGCCAGCTATAGCAGAGGTCGCCGACAATCAGCTGCGTCATCGTTTATCCTTCCCGGCCGGGCTCGTTCTTGCTTTCGCCGCCACCGAGGCCTTCGCGCATCTTGGTGTCGGCCTGAATGTTCTTCATGCGGTAGAAGTCCATGATACCCAGGTTGCCGTCGCGGAAGGCGGACGCCATGGCCCGCGGAATCTCGGCCTCGGCCTCCACCACCTTGGCCCGGTTCTCCTGCGTCAGGGCACGCATCTCCTGCTCCTGTGCCATGGCCATGGCCCGGCGCTTCTCGGCCTCGGCCTGGAAGCGACGCTTGTCGGCCTCGGCCTGATCGGCCTGCAGCTTGGCACCGATGTTCTCGCCAACGTCAACGTCGGCAATGTCGATCGAAAGAATCTCGAACGCCGTACCGGCGTCCAGCCCCTTCTCCAGCACCTTCTTGCTGATGCCATCCGGATTTTCCAGCACGCCCTTGTAGGTCTCGCTCGAACCGATGGTGGTTACGATACCCTCGCCAACGCGGGCAATAATCGTCTCTTCAGTCGCACCACCGACCAGCCGGTCGATGTTGGCCCGAACCGTGACGCGAGCCTTGGCCTTGACCTGAATACCGTCCTTGGCCACGGCGTCGATTGTCGTTTTGCCGCTGGCCGGATTGGGGCAGTCGATGACCTTCGGGTTGACCGAAGTCTGGACAGCTTCCAGAATGTCGCGGCCGGCAAGGTCGATGGCCGTGGCCGTCTTCCAGGCCAGAGTGATGTTGGCCCGGTTGGCGGCAATCAGGGCTCGCACAACATTAACCGGCCGACCACCCGAGAGATAATGGTTTTCAAGATCGGCCGTCGACAGATCCAGGCCGGCCCTGATGGCCTGAATGCGCGACAGGACGATGACCCGCGGGTCAACTTTACGCAGACGCATGCCGATCAGCTCGAAAATGCCCACCCCGGCACCAGCCGAAAGGGCCTGAATCCAGAGCCCGAACATGCTGCCGAAGAAAAACAACAATATAATGAATACCAGAATGCCAATGGCCACAAGTGCAAACAGCAGAAGCTCTGCCATAATCAGGTTCCTTTCAGGATAATGTCTTTCTTTCGGCTTCCGCGGCACGCACGACAACGTCCGTGCCATGGGCCTTGATAACCGTCACCGTAGTACCGCTCTCGATAAATCCACGTTCCGCCCGAGCCATGATTCGCGAACCGTCTATCCGCACCGCTCCGCCCGGACGAAGAGGAGTCTCGGCCCTGCCCTGCTTACCCACCAGCTCGCTCAGCCGGGGAGATTCGGGGGCCGCATCGTTCTGGGCGCTGGGCGCCTTGCCCAGAAATATGTGCCGGCCCAGTGGCGAGTGCGGCAGAAACTTTACCAGAATCACAAAATATGCCGGAATGGCCGCCAACAGGGCAATCAGCAGCGTCCAGCCCAGCGTGGCATCAACGGCAAAACCGCGCCAGATGGCTACGGCAAAAGACATCAGCCCCAAGCCGAACAAAACACCGAAGGTCGGCGTGATGATCTCCAGTAACATCAGCACCAGGCCCAGCAGTATTGTTACCGCTATCACCACTGTATCGTTGCCCATCAGTCACCGTCAACCTTCTCGACGATCAGGCGATTGCCGTCGCGCTGCAGCACCCGCACCCTGGCTCCGCTCTCGATAAAGGCCGACTCGGCCGCCGCGTCGCACAAGGCATTGTTGATTCGCACCTTGCCAACAGGACGCAAGGTCGACTCGACCAGGCCTATGTCGCCAACCTGAACCGAATGAATGGGAGAATCATCGGGGGCCGGAGGCTCGTCGAAGGTGGGCACATCGGCCAGCACAATTTTGCTGCCAAAGGGCAGACGCTTGACGTGACGCATGAACAGCACGCCCAGCACCACCGCTCCTACCATGCCGATCAGCAACACCAGCAGACCTTCGCGCAGATAATGGCGGGCCGCCTCGGTCGTCGGCAGCGGAAGCTCGCCCGGAGCCGCCGGAACCGCCGTGAAAAGCAGGCCCGCAACTACCAGCACAAGGCCGCTTATACCCGCGACGCCGAAACCTGGTATGACAAAAATTTCCAGCCCTATCAGCAGCAGGCCGATGACTATCAGCGCCATCTCCCACCACTCGGCCAGACCAACTATATAACGCCCGCCGAGCATCAGGGCCAGGCACAACAGGGCCAGCCCGCCAAACAATCCAAGCCCCGGCTCCTGCAATTCCAGGTAACCAAAGAAGATCATGGCCATGAACAGCAGCGACTGGATTCCCGCGTGCGTCAGGAACATGGCCAGCGTTTGCGACCAGGTATCTTCCAGATAGACATGGTTGCTGCCGCCGAGACGCTTGACAAGAGCTTCGATGCTTGCCGCGGGAGCGTCGGTAAAACCGTAGTATTGTGCCTCGCTCGACGTCATCGACAGCAGTTTGTCCCCGGCAATGATGACCCGCACGAATTCCCATTCGCCGCTGGCTGCCGCCCCGCCCGACCGTTCCACTTCGTTCGACCGGTCCGCGTCGCGGAGATCCTGCATGGCCATGGTTAATTGCCTCAGCTCATCCGAAAGTTGCCTGATCGGCGGAGCACCCGGCAGCCGGTGTTCCCACTCACGGGCATTAACAATGCGCAGCTCGCCCGTCTGCTGGTTGCGAATCAGCCAGGCTTCAATGTCGACCGAGATCATGGCGTCCACCAGCGTGACGTTGTGTCCGGCCTCCTCGGCCTGACCGCGCACCATGGCTGTAAAGAACGACTCGATCTTGGCTCGCTCGCCCGCGGGAATATCCACAAAGCCCCCCGGGCCAACCATTACCGGCCGGGCAGCCCCCATCTTCGCGTCGGGCGACATTATCAGGCGGTCGCAGACGACGGCCATCATGGCCCCGGCGCTGCCTGCCTTGGAGTTGATATAGGCCACCGTGTAGACGTCGGCCAACTCGCGATTGATCAGCGACATGATCCGCTCTGTAAGATCCAGCGCGCCGCCAAAGGTGTCAATGTCGAAGATGACCGTCTGGGCGTTATTTCGCAGAGCCGTGGTCGCCTTCATTCGGACAATGCGATCGAGGATGCCATCGATATCGCCACGGATAGGAATGACGTAGACTGTGCCGGGACTCTCCGGCGGCTGTTTGAATTGCGGAGGCGGGAACCAGCCCTCCTCGACAATGCGAGCCCCTTCGGGCGGCGCAGAGTCGTCCGGCGATTGCGTGGCTGCGCCCTGACCCGGCACAGAAACTGTCGCCAGAAAAACCGCCAGAACCGCCACAATGCCCGCCACTATGTACTTCCGGAGTCTCATCGTCCGATTCTCCAATATCCACTGCCATGCGGTACATGCTCCGGCATTGTACTTTATTTTGCCTCTCTTGCAACAATTCATCAATACCATTATCGATACTGATCGGCCACAGCCGCCATGACGCAATCGGCAGGCGGCAACCAGGCCTTGCCCTGCCGCTCTGGGGGCCCGGCATAAAATAAGGCCGGCGGAGCGATTTAACTCGCTCCGCCGGCCGTTGGTGCTTCTGTCACAACTGTTACGTCTGGTGCTTCAGTTGAACATCATCCCTTATGGCTGCACGACGCCGTTCAGGATGGCGTTCAGCAGACCCTTGTCCGTCGGAGCAACGCTGCCGTCGGCATTGATGTCCAGGGCCTGCGTCGGAGCAGTGACCGTCAGACCGTTCAGGCGGGCATTCAGCACGCCCTTGTCGGTCGGAGTCACGAAGCCGTCGCCGTTGATGTCGCCAAGGCGACGAACGGTGATGCTGTCGGTGCCCGTGCCTTCGCCGGCAACCGTTCCGGTTACCGTGATGGCCAGATCGCACAGGCCGGCGCCAGTCGAACCGTCGGTACGCAGGCTACCCTTCAGCTCCTTGACCAGCGGGTTGGCCGTGTCGATGACTTCGACCACGCCGGCGCCCGAGCCAACGACTGCCACGGTGTAATCGGCGTTGCCGTTGGGGTCATTGGTGATGGCGATGGTCAACAGAACCTTGTGGCCGCCATTGGCGTTGGTGCCAGAGGTGTTCTGGTAGACGAAATCGCTGTCCATGCTGCTGGTGAACTCAATCGGGCCACCGACACTGCCACTGGAGGCCTGCCAGACGGTGACGATGATCGGAGCGACCGGATCCTGCGGATCTTCGCCCTCATGGTCGGCAATGTCTACCGTCACAGGAACGAAGCTCAGCGTCGGGTTGCTGGAATCGACAACCTTGCTGGCCACGGCGGCCCAGGCAGCTGTCTTGTCGCCAGTGCCGATGAAGGCCATGACGTTGCTGCCATCGGCCAGAACTTCGCCGGTGTTCAGATCAAGCTGGCCATCGACGCCGATGCTCAAGGCGCCGTCCATGGTCAACCCGCCGCCATTGAGGTCCAGCAGACCGTCAATGACCACGTCGCCGGTGGAGTTGCTGCTGGCCTGCACAGCAACGGTCAGACCGTTGACGTCCAGGACCGAGTCGGCCGTCTGCACGGCCAGCTTGCCGGTGATCAGGCCTTCCATGGCAGCCAGTTCAGGAACATTGGCTTCGACGTAGACGCTGGTATCGACCAGCGTGTTCAGGTGCTGGCTGACCAGCTGCACATTGCCATCCATTATTCCTTCTTCGCTTTTGCCGACGCTGAACTTGGCGACAGCGTGGGTATCGGCGTCATCAAGCATTTCAGGAGCCTTGTTCGACAGGCCGCCGTCGCCCATCCAGTTGCCGACTTCGTAGGTCTTGGTCTCGACCGCACCGCCAAGCATGTAGACGGCCAGGTTGTAGGTGCCCTTGCCGTTGTACTGAGTCATGGCCCGGCTGTTGTTGATGTAGTTGCCGGCCAGGTACAACTCGCCCTGAACATCGGTTCCGGCTTCGCCGGCACCAAGGCCGTTCCAGTTGGTGACACTACTGGCCCACTGCCTGTCGGGGCCCTGCAGGCGGCTGGCGATAACAAGGTCGCCACCGACCGTAAGACCGCCACCCTGGAAAATAAGGGCGGAGCCTGTCGTAGAACTGCTAGCAGTTTCACTGCTGTCGCTGCGAAGCCTGACGCCGTAGGCCGTCGTCAGGTCGTTGCCACCAAGATACAGGGCCCTCTTGCCATGACGGCCGCCGGGAAGTCCCTGGGTTCCGCTGGCGCCTGACTGGCGACCGCTGATCTCGAGGCTGAAGCCTTCAATAAGCGAGGCGAACTGCACGGCCTCGGGGTCGGTGCTGGTGACACTGTTCTTGGTACCGGCAAAGACGGCTTCGCCGGCCAGGGTAACATCGCCGAGCAGCTTATAAGAATCCAGAGCCGAATTGTTGGCCGTACCTGCAACGGCCAGGCCCTGGTAGGTGCCGGCAGCAATGGTGGCCGCATCGGCTTCGCCTATGCTGGGCACGTTGCTGGCGGTAATGCTGATGAAGAAAGCCACGCCCGGCAGATTCAGCGGCAGAGCGTCGCTGGAAGCGATACGCGGATGGCCACCGGAGCCGGCAGTGCCGCGATCGTAAGTCATGCCCACAAAGGCAACTCCGCTGAGGTTGTTGAAGACGGTGGTCGAGGCGGCCTCGAAAATGTTGGCGCCCAGACCGATGTTACCGGAATTGAACTTTTCAGGATTGTCCAGATTCACGACTGTGGCGGGGCCGAATGAAGCGATGCCACCACGACCGAGCGCCTGGCCGTCACGGTACTGCTGGCCCATGCTTGAGCCCAGATCGGTTTGCAGCAGGTCGACAGTGGCTCCGGTGAAGAGAATCTTGCTGCCGGGATAGAACCACATGCTCTGCCAGGCGGCATAGCCTCCTTCAAAATTAAGAGCTGCGCCGTCACCAGTCAGGGTGACAGTGCGGTTCTCGGAGAAACGAGCATAGCCGCTCATGCCGCTGGTGGTCGAGCCCTTGGCAATCGTCAGCGATTCCAGGGTCAGGTCGCGATCAACAAAGAGAACGCGCTCGTAGTTACCGTTGTTGAAGATTCGCATGGTCGAGGGGGCAAAGAGGGTGCTGGCCCCGACGGTCATGTAGGCATGGCCCACGCCGTTGTCGGTGGTGGCATCAACGCCGAAGACGGCGCCGGGCTGGACATCGACTGTGACGAACTGCGTCTCGCCCGCCCAGGCGCTCTTGAGCTGCACGCCACCGGCCGTGCCGAAGGCCCACGAGGAATCGGTATTGAAGACGCCGCCGGTGCCGGGGGTGATCTCCACGAACTGGTCGGCCCCTGCCGCAGCGCTCTGGATGCTGACGTTAGTCGTGCCGCTGGCGATTACACCCGTCAGGTCGGACACGCTGTTGATGGCGGCAGCCACATCGCCTGCGGTGCGGGCCGGATCGGCAGCACCAAAGTCGATGGGGAAGTTGCCCAGGTTGCCGGTAAAGGTGACCTGGCCGGCCACGTTGGCCAGTTCGGCCGACGGCAGAGTGACTGTGGCCTTGGTCGCGCTTACTGTAGCAGCACTGACGCCCGTGTCGGAGCTAACGGCATTAATGGCGTCGCGGACGCTGTTAAGGGTGCGATCCGGGTTGACTGCCCCGAAGTCGACGGTGACGCCACCGGCATTGCCGATGATCAGCACCTGGCCCTCTACGCTGGGTACGTTGTAATCAAACAGGGTGATGATGGCGTTTTCCCTGGTGCCGCTCCAGTTCATGTTGAAGTCGGCAAAGTCGCCTGCCTGCGGCACTGTGGCCGGCGGGGGGTTCTCGGGGTCGGCCGGAGCCGGTTGCTGCCATAAAATGGGATTGTCAACATCGGTTTCGCCGGGCGAACCGGCCGAATTCATTTCGCCCTGCCAGACGAAATCGCCTGCCGTCGCCGTACCGCTCGATACGACCATGGCCAAGGCTGCCAGAATACAACACAAGCTGCGAATCTTCATGTCCTGCTCCTTTGTCTGATTGTCCTGCACAGAAAACACACATACATTAGCACGAGATAACTGACTCCACTTTTACAGTGGGCGCGGAATAAGAGTCTAATTTCTTTAAAGAAATTGGTGCAACTAGGCATGCAAAATTAGTCTGACTGGCTGTCTGCACTCTCAAACTGACCTCGAATTTTATTTTTTGCACAAACAGACGCGACTGCAAAATATGTTTTCTGCACGGGAAGAATTGCTGCCACAAGCAAGCGCACCGCGAAATGATAGTGCCCTCATGCTGAAAGATACAACATAAGCGGGAAAAAGCAAATCCCGAGTTAGAGTTAATTTGCATTGGCACCAACGCCAAAAGCATAAGCGTTTACTAAATCAGGAGTTAAGGCGTTACCACTCCATTTAGAATTGCATTCAGCAGCCCTTTATCGGTCGGGGCGATGCTACCATCGCCATTGACATCGAGGGCCTGGTCCGTGGCCTCGACCGTCAGACCGTTCAAGCGGGCATTAAGCACGCCCTTGTCGGTCGGCGTCACGAAACCGTCGCCGTTAATGTCGCCCAGGCGGCGGATGACCAGCTCGAATTCGGTCCCGCCCTGCCCGCCAACATCGCCGCGCACTTCCGCCCGCCAGCGCGTAAGCCCATGACTGACACTGAGTTGCGGCCCAACCAGGTATCGCACCAGAGGATTGCCCTGCGGATCGTCGAGTACCTCCAGTTGCGGGCCTCCCAGTTGCTCCAGGGTCAGGCTGTAACTGCTGTTGCCGATGCCGGCATCGTCCACAACGGTCACCGTCAAGGCTACGCGATGCTTGTTATCGGTCGCCTGGGCATTCTGATAAACGAAGCTGTTACCGAGGTGCGCTTCCACCAGCAGGTCGTCAACAACCGGGGTGGAATGACCGCTGGTTACAATGCGGCCCTGGTAGCTGACCGTAACTTCCTGTCCCGCAGGCAGATGCGTCATGTCGGCCAGCGGATTCGGCAGATTCCTGGCCAGCAACCGGCCGATGATTCCGCTGCTCTGGGCGATTGTCGTAGTGCCCGCCGGATTTCCGCTGGCGGCCACGTCGGCCAACGAAATGCCCGGGGCCGACACCTCGAAGCTCAGGCCCGGCCGCATGGCCCGGGCGGCCGTCTGCTCGTTATCCAGCACCGTCATGCGGATCATCGGACCATCGAACAGGTGGCTGGTGTCGCCGTACCAGTCTTCAACCAGGTACAAAGGATGGCCGTCGATTGGCGGCTGATTGTGCACGATTGGCTTTGCCGTGGCGTCCAGCGGATTAATGATGACACTGTCGAAGAAATCATCGGCCGCCAGGTTCAGGCCCAGGTTCTGTATGCCGCAAGAACTGAGCGAAAACTCATCGCTGCGATTGTTGAAGATGGTGAACTGGGCATCAATAGCCGTATCGAAACCCTGCTCGGTAACCTCGGGGGCGTTGATGGTGCATGTCAGGCGGCTGGTCAAACCGGTAACAATCTGCCGCTCGACAGTAAAGCGATAGCTGTCGGCCGTGCGGCCGCCATGGTCGCTGAATGCGCCGCTAAGGCTGGCAAAGCGCATCAGGCCGAACATTTCGACATCGACCATCGGGGCGGCGTACTGGTAGGCCGCGGTGCCCTGGGCGGCGGCCCACTGGAGGTCCTGAAAGCTGACTATGGTGCCCGGAAGGTAGGTGCGGTGGCCGTCGCTGCGGCCCAGGTTCACGGTCATCCTCCAGAGATGGGCCGAATTGTGACTGGCGGTAATAACCAGTTGCCGCACCGTTTCGCCCGATTCGCTGAAGGTGATCTCCTGGTAGGAGAGTTGGCCTGATTGCGGCTCGGCGGCCATCGCCAGCGAAGCCTTCGGCAGCAACGAGGGGATTGCGGCAATCAGGGCGATGGCCATGCATAATATAAGGATGGCGGACCCTGTTGATCGCACTCCAGCGTTCTCCCGGCACAGTTGCAGAGCAGGACGTCAAGTCAATGTAGAAGCACGGGCCGCCACGCGCAGCCCCGCCGATGCTCACCGGCACCAAGCGCAGTTCCGGGGCTCATTGGCGACAAACAACAGTAGCACAGGTTATAAATAACTTCAATTTACGCAGAATGCAACTAAAGCAGGTGTTTTTGACCACCGGGCGGGCGCGGCAATCAGTCGAATAATGAACCGCAGCGGACACCGTCGCGGAAGACCAAGGGCTGGTGTTGCTCGGCGACCGAGACCTTGGGCGCATGGCGTCCGAGGTCGCACAGGGCCCCCTGCATCGACTCCAAGGCCAGGGCGGCCGTGTTGCATTCTTCCGACAGGTGCGATAACACCAGATGCTGCATGTGTCCGGGCCGGCATTGGGCGGCTATGCGTTTGACCATCTCGGTCGCCTGATGATTGGACAGGTGCCCGCGCTGACCGCGAATTCGATCAATCAGCAGTTGCGGCCGGCCACTGGCCAGCAGCATCTGCGGGTCGTGGTTCGATTCCAGCACCAGCACCTGGCACTGCGACAGAACGCGGTAAACCTCCGGCGGAACGAAACCGAGGTCGGTGGCCACGCCCAGGCGGACCGGGTTTTCGGACGCCCCACCGCCGCCCAGAGTTAGCTGATAGCCGAAACTGAGGCCGCGCGAATCGTGCGGCACCTCGAAGGGCAGCACCCCCAGCGGCCCCACGTCAAGGCCCTCCGGCGTCATCACCCTGACCAAACCCGCCTTCTGCAGCCTCTGCATGGGATGGCCGAAGCTGTCGTGCAGCACGGCCAGGTTCTCGCGGGCGGCCACGAGCGTTATCTTGTGTCTCCAGCAGAAGTTAATGGCTGCAACGTTGACGTGATCGCCATGGGTGTGGGTGATGAACAGAGCGTCGAGATCCGACGGTGCCAGGTTGTTGGCCCGCAGCGTTTCCAGCACGCGGTACTGCGGAAAGCCCATATCTATGAGGATGCGGGCCCGCTCTCCGGCTACCAGTAAACTGTTGCCCTTGCTGCCACTGCCGATCATGATCAGGCGATAAGGCACGTCCGATAACTCCGGCCCCCCGGCCAAGTTGGTCCCCTGAATCATACCCGGCACGGAGGCTTTCTCAAGTCTCAAATGGGGCCGCAGTGGTCGCCGCCCGGAGAGAACTTGACATGGGCCGTCTGGCAGTCCATCATGGGGCGCAGCTTTTAAACATGGTCCGGGGGTGCACTTACACTTTGCGGCGCGGTCATGGAAGGGAGCAATCCGAAAAATGCGGTAGAAGTGATATTGCGTTTCTTGGAGCTTGTGTTAGACTATGTGGTCTGAGCGGTCGGTGCAGCGAAACGGCCGCTCATTGTCTTTTAGATTTTGCGGTATCATCCGGTGCAGCCCGGCTCGGATGCGATGCCGCGGGAAGGAGTACCTGACATGCGACTGCTGGACCTTCTTGATCGCGAGAACGTCAAGGTCGAACTCGAGGCCGGTGATAAGGAAGAAGCCATCGCCGAACTGGTCGACCTGCTGGCTCGCAAAAATCGCATCAGCGACCGGGCCGGGGCTTTTGAAGCTGTCATGGCCCGCGAAAATCAGCAAACCACCGGCATTGGCGGCGGAGTCGCCGTGCCTCATGCCAAGCACAAAAGCATACAGAAACTGACGGCCGCCCTTGGCGTGACGCGGTCGGGTGTCGAATTCGACGCCGTGGACGGCAAATCCGTGCACGTAGTCTTTCTGATTCTGGCCCGCGAGGATGCTCCGGGACCACATATCCAGGCCCTGGCCGAGATTGCACGGTTGCTGCAGATTCCGGGCTTCTATCGCAAGCTCGTTGAATCCAAAACAGCCGACGAATTACTCTCGGTGATTGCCGCCGAGGAGTAGCCCACTCCCCGACCGCTTTCGCCCACCACAGGCGGGAAGCTATTACCATGCAGGACATGATTCGCAAGATGCTCGACGTCGAGGCCCAGGCCCGGCGGATCGTCGAGGAGGCCGAGGCCGAAGCGCGCAAGGCCGTCAAAGAGGCCACCGAGGCGGCCAGCCTGCGGCGAAATCAGGCCATTGAGCAGGCACGCAACGAGGCCCGCCGGCTTATGGCCGAGGCCGAAGCTGAGGCCCAGGACGAGAAGAATCAGGTGCTCCAGGCCCGGCGCGGCCAACTGGAATCAAGCATCAAGGTATCGACCGAGGCGATTGACGCTGCCGCCCGCAAAGTGGCCGCCGTCGTCTCCGGCCTGCCGGAATCGCATCTGGCGGAGTGACGTCTTATGGCTCATTCAAAGATTGTCACCAGCCTTGATTTTCTGGTGGCCAAGGTGCGGGCCAAGCATGGCCGCATATACGAGGGCCAGCGGTTGCTGGCCTTGCTGCGTTTTCGCAGCCTGCCGGAACTGGCCCACGAACTGCTGCCCGGCGAGCCGGTCTCGGGTGCGGTGGCTTTCGAGCGGCGACTGGTGGAAAAATACGCCGAGACTGCCGCCCAACTGTGGCAATACATGGACGGCCCGCGCGGAGAGCTGATCTGGACCACCGGTGCCCGGCTGGCCATCGAGAATCTGAAAGTCATGCTGCGCAGCCGGGCGGCCGGCTCGACCGTGCGGATATCGGCCCTGCCGCTGGTGCGGTTACCGGAGCCTTTCAACCAGCTTTACCGCAACGTGCCCGAGCAGGCCACGGCCCGCGAGATTGTGGCCGCCATCAGCCAACCGGTTTTGCGACAAAACGCCGAGCAGGCCCTGCTGGCCTTTGGCGATAATCCTCTGCCGCTGGTGCTGGAGGCCGGGCTGGATCGTGGCTACTTCCGCCTGCTGGCCGAGGCCCTGGACGATTTGAAAGGCGATGATCGTAAGGCGGTCGAGCCTCTTCTGGAGGACGAGTCGCGCATTGCCAACCTGATGATGGTGCTGCGCGGCCGCGTTTACGATGGCGTCGATGCCGACCTGCTTGCCTCGCTGGCCGTGCCCTCGCCAACGGATGGCCGTCCGCCGGACTGGCTTCGCCGCGTGGCCCGCCAGAGCAGCCTTCGGGAGATGCTGGCCGAGGCGCCGACCGATTTGCGGCACGTGGCCGACGAGGCGCCGAACGAATTGCCGGCCATCGAGCGCAGCCTGTGGATATGGTATTACGGCAAGGCCTCGCGGCTGTTTCGGACCTCGTTTTTCAACATCGGGGCGGTCTATGCCTACCTGATCAAACGGCGGCTGGAACTGGCCAACCTGATAACGGTGGTCGAGGCCCTGCGATACGATTTATCGCTGGAAGAGACGCGTAAACGCCTGCTCGACCCGCTGAGCAAGTTTTAGTGTAGCGTGTGACGCAATTGAGGCACAGATTAGGGCGTGCAGATTTGGGTGCCCAAATTTGGGTGCCACACTTTGGAGCGACTGCGCAGCAGGCGCCAAAGTGTGCTGCGGTACGGGATGCGGTAAGCTTCACACTTTGGTCCCGACTTATTCGGGCCTCCAGAATATGGCAGCCCTATAGCGACATTGGTGACAGACGGCGAATCATAAACGGGAGTTGAGGACTGTAATGCTCAGGCCGGCCAGAATGAAACGCGTGCAACTGCTTATCCTGGAGAAGGATGAGAAGCGTGTAACGCGCGCCCTGGGCCGCCTGAAGCTGCTGCACCTGGAAAGCGCCCGGCAAGCCGAGGCCACGACCCTGGAGGACCGGCCGCAGCATAAGAATCAGCAGTTTGCCGCTCAGACTCTGCTGGCCCGTGTGACGGAAATGCTGACGGCTCTTGAGGTTGAGGCGGAGGGCCCGGAGGCCAGTGGCGAATATCTATCGCCGGATGAGATTACAGAGCAGCTTCGGCCGCTGGAATTGCAGGTCGATTCGCTGCGCCACTCGCAGAACGAACTCCAGCGGCAGCGGACGGAGACCAGCGGCATGCTGGCCGATCTGGAGGGCTTCGTCGGGCTGGGCGTGCCGATAGAGCGGCTGGACGATTTCTCGTTCCTTCATTTTGCTGTGGGCCGTCTGCCATCGCTGTCGCTGGGCGAGGTGGCCGAGGCGATTGGCGACGATGTCATATTGTTGCCGCGAGGCACCAGCGGCGATGCCATGCGAGTTGTGGCCGTGACCAGCAAGAAGGGCCGCTTTGCCCTGGAGAGCGAGTTGGAAAAGGCCGGCTTCGTGGCCGACCATCCGGCCGCGGAGGCCGAGGGGCTGGCCGAAGATCTGGTTGAGCACGGTCGGCGGCAACTGGCCGACATCGAGATGCGCTGGCGGGCGATAGACAAGGTCCGCGAGGAGTTGGCCGAAGAGCACGGCCCGCGACTGCGACTCTGGCGGCGGACGGTCGAAAACGAGCTGCGCATTCTGGAGGCCAGCAGTCTCTTCGGCTATACCGATGCCGCCTGCGTTATTGGCGGCTGGGTGCCGGTTGAAAACGTCAATCGTGTTACCGAGACAGTGCTGGCCGAAACCGACGGGCGAGCGGTTATTGAACTGGACGACCCGCAGGCCGATGCCGAGCCGCCCAGCAAATTTCAGCATCACCCGCTTATCCGCCCCTTTACCATGCTGGTATCGGGCTATGGCTTTCCGGGCTATCGCGAAATTGAACCGACCATGTTCGTGGCTATCAGCTTCCTGATAATGTTCGCCTTCATGTTTGGCGACGTGGGCCATGGCGGCACCCTGCTTGTTATCGGCCTGATAATGAAGTGGCGCGGCCGCAAAGAGAAAATCCGCGACGTCGGCGTCATACTGTCGGCGGCCGGCGTGGCAAGCATGATCATGGGCCTGCTCTACGGCTCGTACTTCGGCATTCCGCACCTTGTTCCGCCGCTCTGGGTCGAGCCCATCGAGGACCCGATGACCATGATGCTGGCGGCCATACTTGGCGGCACTGCACTTATGAGCGTCGGGCTCGTCTTCAACATTGTAAACCGCTTGCGTCACGGCGATTACGTGCACGGTATTTTCGACCGCTTCGGGCTGGTCGGGGCGGTAATGTTCTGGGCTGCACTGTGGCTGGCCGTATGGGCATTGTGGCGCGGGCCTGAAGACTTGCCCACCGGGCCGGTCATCTGGATCATGATCATAGGCATTGTCATGCTCTTTCTGCGCGAGCCGCTGCTGGTCTTCATGCGGCGAAGGCAGGGTCACAAGGCCGAGAGCATGCTGGAGGCGGTCATTACGGCTTTTGTCGAGATTATGGAAGTTTTCATCGGCTACCTGGCCAATACGCTCAGCTTTCTGCGTCTGGCAGCCTACGCCCTGAGCCATTCGGCCCTGCTGCTGGCCACCATGGCCATGAGCGACGTGCTGAGCCAGATGGGCCCGGGCGGCCGTCCGCTGGCGGTGGTCATGTTCATCGTCGGCAACCTGATAATTATCGCCCTGGAAGGCCTGGTTGCGGGCATTCAGGCGATTCGTCTTGAGTGGTACGAGTTTTTTGGCAAGTTTTATTCGGGCACGGGCCGCGCTTACCGGCCATTCGAGGCCGATTAGCGGCCGCAGGCGGCACATCTGGAGGCAGGGATCAATCATGAAGTACGTTTTGCTGACAATGGTAATGTTGATGGCGCTGGGCACTATGGTCATGGCTCAGGATAACGACGCCCCGCCGGTCGCCGACGCTCCGCAGGTTGAGGTCAAGACGCCGGGCGAGGCCATCGGCCGGCCAACCGAGGACGACCAGCAGGCGGAGGTTTCCGGACTGCCGGCCGAAGACCGGGGCATGGTGGCAGCCTTCGTGGCCGCCAGCGTGGCCTTCATCACCGGCATCAGCGTGCTTGGTGCGGCCTATGCCGTGGCCCACATTGGCTCGGCAGCCATCGGGGCAGCCAGCGAGAAGCCCGAAATGATGGGCCGCAGCCTGGTTTTCGTGGCCCTGGGTGAAGGTCTGGCGGTGCTCGGGCTGGCCGTGGCCTTCGTGCTCATGTTCACGGTCCTGAACAGGCTGATCTGATATGAGCTTCTTCTGCATTGGCGATCAGGATACGGTGGCCGGCTTCCGCTTTGCGGGGGTCGAGGGCCAGGTTGTCGAAAGCCCGTCCGAGGCCCGCGAGGTGCTGCTGAGGGCCGCCGCCGACAGCTTGGTCAGCGTGGTCATTATCACGCAGAGCATTGCCGTTGAGCTGGAGAAGGAGATCAGCGACATTCGCTTCCACCGGACTCAGCCGGCTATTGTCGAAATTCCCGGACCGGAAGGCCCGGTAGAGGGCCGGCCGAAGCTTTTAGATTTGATTCGCGAGGCAATTGGAGTGCGGGTCTGATTGACGCACCAGGTGTAGGGCGAAGATATCCCCCGGCAGTGCCGGGGGCTTTCAAAAGCAAAGGCAACGGCGTATCCCCCGGCAGTGCCGGGGGCTTCAAAATGCAAAGGCAACGGCAGCGGCAAGGGTGGCCTTGGGTCTTGCTTGAGTCGTTACTGTTACTGTTGCTGTTGATGTTGTCGTTAAAGCCCCCGGCACTGCCGGGGGATATGCAGATGAAACAGTTTTTTGGACAGTAATGACATGACCGACGTCAGCAACAGGTTATTCGATGAGGTTCTGGCCGATGCCCGCACGAAGGCCGATCGGGCACGCAAGCGCGGACAGCGCGAGGCCCAGTCGGCAGCCCAGAAGATCGACGAGCAGATCGATTCCGTCTGTCAGCAGGTACTGGCCGAGGGTCGCAAGCAGGCCGAGGCCCGCCGGCGGGAGATCATGGCCACGGTCGAGATAGAGGCCCAGCGGCATCGCCTGGCCCGGCTCGAGGAGAGCCTGACCGCGGTGCGCGACCGGGCTCTTAAGCTCATCCTGGCGATTCCAACCGAGAAGCAGTCCCGCAGCCGCGAGGGCCTGGCCCTTGAGGCCCTGCATATGGCGCCACCGGCCGACCTGGAGTTGATGCTGCCGGATGGCGTTCACCAGCAGCAGGCCCCTGCCCTGGCCGAAACGCTGCAACGGGCGGCTCTGGAGCAACCCGATAATAAGTCGCAGATTACCGCCTCCGCCAAGCCGGCCGGGGGCATTGAGACGGGTCTTGTTCTGCGCAGCACCGATGGCCGCTTTATGATTGACCAGTCGTTCAGACAGCGTCTACGCCGCCTCTGGCCGCAACTTCGGCTGGAAGTAGCCCGAACGCTGTTTGACTCGATGTAATGGAAAGAAGGACCGGGCGTATGTCAGTTTCGGAAATGAGCAATACGGCATCAGGCGGGCTGCGGGCTGATCAACTCGGCCAGGGACAGATCGTCCGCATCAGCGGTCCCATTGTCGCGGCCAAAGGCTTGCGCGACGTCACCATGTACGAGGTGGTGGAGGTCTCGGAGGACCGCCTGATCGGCGAAGTCGTCCGCGTGGTGGGCGAGGTGGCCACCATCCAGGTCTACGAGAACACCAGCCTTGTCAAGCCCGGCGATTCCGTCTATCGCACCGGCGGCCCGCTCTCGGTGACGCTCGGCCCGGGACTCATCGGCAATATTTACGATGGCATCCAGCGGCCGCTGCCGGATATCCAGAAGCATAGCGGAGCCTTCATCGCCCGCGGCGAAAAAGCCGTGGCTCTCGATCGGGAGAAGCTCTGGAAGTTTGAGCCGGCCGTCGAGCAGGGCCAGATGGTGACCGCCGGAGCGGTGCTCGGGCATATACAGGAGACGGCTGCCGTGCGGCTGCGGATTCTGGCTCCGGCCGACCTCAGCGGGGAGGCCCGCATAGAACAGATTGCCGCCGCGGGCGACTATCGCTGCACTGACCAGGCGGCCATTATTGTCGACGAGGCCGGGCAGAGGCGGCAGGTCGGCTTCAGCCAGGTGTGGCCCGTGCGCCTACCGCGACCGGTGGCCAAACGTCTGCCGGCAGTGCAGCCGCTTATTACCGGTCAGCGGATCATCGACACCCTGTTTCCGATTGCCAAGGGCGGCTCGGCAGCTATTCCCGGCGGCTTCGGCACCGGCAAGACCATGACCCAGCACGCCCTGGCCAAGTGGTCCGACGCCGACATCATCGTTTACATCGGCTGCGGCGAGCGCGGCAACGAGATGACCGACGTGCTCAACGAGTTCCCCAAGCTGATCGACCCGCGCAGCGGGCGCCCGCTCATGGAGCGGACCATCCTC
>JAWLHX010000055.1:0-22147 GCA_041690105.1 Phycisphaerae bacterium | reverse complement strand
GGCTGCCAGAAAAGCGCGACTGTCCCCACGACACCCTCGCACTTTCGGACATCATTTTCTGCAACCTTGCGCCGAACCTGCACCAGGCAGGCCTGTTTGCGCCGACTACTCCCGGCAATCTAAGATTACGCGCTATTGAGCAAAAGGCAAATGGGCCAGAGCAAATTTTGTAGCCAGATGATTGGAGGCCAAGACCGCCACAACCATAACCACTGTGGTTGCAGCAGCTTACAGACCCAGCGGGCGGCGCAATGGTTCATTGCCAAGGGGGCGGGCGGAGCGGTTTTTTCTGCGAGGTAAGTGACCGAAGGCGTGTTTTTTTGTCCGATTCGCGATAGACTGTCAAATGGAATACACCAATTTACCCCAACGGCGGGAGGAAAGAAGCATCATGGAGGCGAAAAACAACAGTGCGGGAATCAGCAGAGTAGGTGTCCTGACCGGCGGTGGCGATTGTCCGGGCCTTAATGCGGTCATCAGAAGCGTGACCAAGAGCCTGATTTACGATTACGGGGTCGAGGTGTTCGGCATCTACGATGGCTATGCCGGCCTGGTGGAGCATCGTTATCAGCAGTTGCTGCCCGAGCACGTTTCGAACATCCTGACCCTTGGCGGCACAATTCTGGGCAGCAGCAACACGGCCAACCCGTTTGCTTATTATCCGGCCGAGGCAGGCGGCCCGCCGACCCTACCCGCCGAAGACAGAAGCGCCGCCTGCAGCGGTCTTTATTCGCAATTGGGGCTTGATGCCCTGGTGTGCATTGGCGGCGACGGCACAATGGCCATTGCCGACCGTTTGCGGCTGGAGTGCGGTCTGAACATTGTGGGCGTTCCGAAGACCATTGATAACGATCTGGCCAAGACCGATGTGACATTCGGCTTCGATACGGCGGTGCAGACGGCCACCGAGGCCATCGATCGTCTGCACACCACGGCCAGCAGCCATCATCGGATTATGCTGGCCGAGGTTATGGGCCGCTATGCCGGCTGGATTGCCCTGTATGCCGGTGCGGCCTCCGGGGCGGATGTCATCCTGATACCGGAAATACCATACCGTCTGGACCGGGTGCTGGAGACGATTGAGCGTCGCAACCGTTGCGGCAAGCGTTTTTCGATTGTCTGCGTGGCCGAAGGGGCCAAGCCGGTTGACGGCGAGATGACGGTAGAGCGGATCGTGAAGGATTCGCCGGACCCGATCCGCCTGGGCGGCATTGGTCATAAGCTGGCCCGCGAGCTGGAGGATGCCACGGGAATCGAGTCGCGGGCTACGGTTCTGGGCTACGTGCAGCGCGGAGGCTCGCCGACGGCCGACGACCGTACACTGGCCACGCAGCTTGGTTATCATGCGGCCCAGCTGATTATGGAGCGGCGCTTTGGCCGCATGGTGGCGGTTCAGGGTTCGAGTATAGGCGATGTGCTGCTGGAAGAGGTGGCCAACCGCATTCGCACCGTGCCGCTCGACCATAGCTTGCTGCTTGCGGCCAAGGCCGTGGGCACCTGCTTCGGTGAATAAAAGCATCAAGGGGCGGCTTGTTTGCCGAATGCCGGCTGGCATCGCGCCGGCTGTGGAAAATGAGCCGCCCTCGTTCTGATTTGTCGGTAACCCAGAGGGCCGGGTAGGCCGCCCTAAATCGCCATCCTGTTAAAACTGAAATGGACATATTTGCCATGCAACCGCTTGCCCGCCAGCGGTGGAGGGCATAACCTTTAATATGACGGGCCGCCTTTAGAGCCGCGCAACACATATACCAGGCGCAGCGGGCGGGGCGTGGTTTTTCTGCATCGGCCGCGCTGGACCGAAAGCGGTTTCTGACGATTCCAAGAAGAATCAAGGGGGGGAGCAGTCCTATGTTTACTGACATTATTGCTTCAATCAAGGGGTCGAATAAGTCGCTGGACAATATGGAGGATCTGCTGATAGCCGAGTTGAAGGATCTGTACGATGCCGAGAGCCGCATCCTGGACGCCCTGCCTAAGATGGAGTCGGCCGCCTCCTCGCCGCAGGTGAAGCAGGCTTTCAGGACCCATTTGTCGCAGACGGAGCGGCAGAAGGATCGCCTGGAGCAGGTCTTCCGTATGATAGACCGCAAGCCCGAGCGTAGCACCTGCGAGGGCATGAAGGGGCTGATTGAAGAGGGCTCGGTGCTGGTCAAGGCCAAGGGCAATCCGAAGGTGAAGGATGCCGCCCTGATTTCGGCCGCCCAGCGGGTGGAGCATTATGAGATAGCAGCTTACGGCAGTGCCCGGTCGTTCGCCCAGCAGTTGGGCCACGCGGACGTGGCCAACCTGCTGCAAATGACCCTCAACGAGGAGGGCGAGACCGATCATCAGCTAACCCAGGTGGCGGAGTCGAGCATTAATCCGCAGGCGCCGCGGACTGGGCATTAGATTGGCGGGAGGGCGAACGGCTACGGCCATGGGCAGGATGCCCATGCCACTTTACAACGGCAACGGCAACGACATCCCCCGGCAGTGCCGGGGGCTTCAACGGCAGCGGCAACGGCAACGGCGGCAACGGCAGGGGCGTCCTTTACCCTTCTCGCCTGCCCTGAGCCCGTCGAAGGGCTTGACGGGAGAAGGTGGCCCGCGGGGCCGGAAGAGGGTGTAGCCTCTGGCTCGCAGAAGGGCGAGGAGTTTTCCGCGCGGCGGCACCCTCACCTGTCTCCGCTGCGCGGAGACATCCTCTCCCTCGAGGGAGAGGGGTTTACGGCCACGGCAGCGGCAACGACATCCCCCGGCAGTGCCGGGGGCTTCAACGGCAGCGGCGACACCCGGCAATTGTCGGTTTAGATCAATTCGGCGGCTAGCAGGGTTACGTCGTCGTTGATGGGCTGATTGGGGACGGGGCGGAGGACCTCGGTCATCAACTGCTCGATGCTCTGTTCCAGTGGTTGTTGCAGGCTCTCGGCGCTGAGGGCGAAGAAGGCCTGCATGGAGTCGGCGGTATCGCAGCCGGCGGCGGAGGCAGCAGACGAGTAATCGGAGGAGGAGGCGGCAGACGAGCAACCGATGGCGGCAGAGGTGGCGGGTACCGGGCATCGCTCCACGCCGTCGGTATAGACCAGCAGTCGCTGGCCGGGTTCCAGCAGGTATGAGCAGCGCTCGATGCGCGGCTCGTCGACCACGCCCAGCAGCGGGCCGTCGCCCTGCAGTTCGACCACGGGCTGGCCGGCCTGCAGAATTAGTGGCCGCGGGTGGCCGGCCCGGGCATATTCCATCTTTCCGCTTTCGACGTCCAGCACGCAATAGAACATGCTGATGAAGGGCGAGTGCTGCAGCTCGGCGCTTTGCAGGTCGTCGTTCAGCAGGGCCAGGGCCTCATCGGGGGGGATAAGTTCGTAGCTGCGCCCGTTGATCCGCTTGGTCTGCAGGCTGCGTTTGACGAAGATGGTCAGCAGGGCGGCCGGCATGCCGTGTCCGATGGCATCGGCAATGTAGAAGCCGACATGACGCTCGTCGAGCCGGAAGGCATCGTAGAAATCGCCGCTGACCCAGCCGGCCGGATAGAGCCTGGCGGCCAGGCGCAGGCGTCCGACCTCGGGCATGCGATGAGGTAGAAAATCCATCTGCAGGCGGCGGGCCAGTCGCAGCTCTTCGTCCATCTTGTCGGCCGTCTGCCGCCATTTGCGGGCCAGCATTATGTTATTCACATTCTGGTCGATAATGTTGTCGAAGCGCTCCTTGGCACCGCTCAGGAGCCGCAGGCGGACCACCCATTCCTGGGCGGCGAGGTCGTCGCTGAGGCAGTCGCGGATTCCGCTCTCAAGGGCCCGCACCCGCTCGGCTACGGTCAGGTTGTGTCCCACGGCCACCAGGGGCAGGTGCGTGGCGGCAACGCTATCGGCCAGCAGTTCCAGAATGCTCCAGCTGGTCGGATCATCGGAGGCGATGGTTATGAGCACGAGGTCGAGGCGGCGAATGTCCGGGAACTGAAACAGGGAGCGGGGATCGTGCTCAATCTGCAGCACGTAGCCCAGCTCGGCAATGGCCTGTGCCAGTGGCGGAGGCGCTTGACGTTCGTCGGATATCAGCAACACGTTCTTCATAGGCGCAATGCTTCCTGTAATATTGTCGCTCATAAGGTGCATCGGTCCGGCGGCGTGTCAGGATTCAGCAAAAGCGCCGAAGTGGTGCGATACTTTTCGTCCGTGGTTGGTATTCAAACGTGGACGGCTACTTTTTCTGGAACATGTTTTGGGAGTCTGGTTATGCGGATGCGAAGCCTGATGTTGTTGACATTGGCCCTGGCCACGGTCTGCCTGATGACAACCGGTAGAGCGATGGCAGAGGATGGACCGAAGGTTTTCGTGTGGACGGGCGATGTGGTCCAGAACGAAGAGCGGCTGGACGAGCCGGGCAAACTTGAGCCGCTGACCTTTGTGACAGCGCGAAATGGCAGCTTTTCGGGCAAGGCGATCATCGAATCGACGGGCAAAATAGTGGGGCCGAAGGCAAGCATAGGCCCGCTGAAAGACGGCGACAACACACTTGCGGCCGAGAGTGTGCAGATTCGCTATGCCATGCGGTGGGAGAACATGGCCAGCCGCAGCGTGCCAGGCGGGCTTGATGTTCTGCAGCTTGAGCCTCCGGCCGAGGTTGCGCCGCAATTCAACAAGGGCAAGCGGGCCCTGCTGCCGGTCTGGGTGACCGTTCGCGTGCCAAAAGATGCCAAGGCGGGCACTTACAGCGGCGAGTTGACGGTATCGGCCGAAGGCCTCGAGCCGACAAAGGTGCCGGTGCAGGTGGAGGTGGTGGACTGGACTCTGCCCGACCCGCAGGATTACCGCACCTGGATCGATCTCATCCAGTCGCCCGACACGCTCGCCATGGAATACGATGTGCCGCTCTGGAGCGACCGGCATTGGGAGCTTATCGCCAGTTCGTTCGAGCAGATGGCCAATACGGGCAACCGCATGCTGTATGTGCCGCTGATTTGCCGCACGAACTTCGGCAACGAGCAGTCGATGATCCGCTGGATAGACAAGGGCGATGGCAAGTACGAGCACGATTTTTCGGTTCTGGATAAGTATCTGGACGTAGCCGAGAAGCATCTGGGTAAGCCCAAGAAGATCGTCTTCATCGCCTGGGAAATCTGCATGAGCGAAAATTCGCTGAAGCGTTCGATCTGGGCCGACAGCCATGGCGGGGCGCCCACGCGCGAAGGCCGGGAGAAGTTGCTGGGCAAGGGGCCAAGGGTGACGAAGGTGAACCCGGCCAATGGCGAGACGGAGCTGATTTTCCTGCCGCGTTACGAGGAAGAAGGCGGCACCGAGCCGTGGAAGCCGCTGTGGGCGGGGCTTAACAAGCGTCTGAAGGATCGGGGGCTGGAGAAGGTAGCCAGCCTCGGCGTGCTCAGCGACCTTTGGCCCTCTAAGGCCGAAGTAGCGGCCCTGCATGAGCTTAGCGGCGGGCTGCCGTGGGCATCGCAGTCGCATCCGAATGCCCTGAAGGGCGCCAAGACCAGCGACAACAAGAAATTGCACGGCATAGCGGCCATTGATTATGCGGCCCATGTCTACAACCAGGTTTTCGTCGTCAGCCCGGAGAAGGGTCGGATGTACGGCTGGCGTCAGGACGTTCTGGACGTCAATTACCTGCGCGGCAGCTCTTTGAACATGAGCAGCAACCTGAGTGTGCGGATGTTGCCAGCGATAAACATTACCGGCGGGCAGCGTGGTGCGGGGCGCATAGGTGGCGATTATTGGCCCGCGATTCGCGACAAGCGGGGGCGGCGGACATCGATGGTTACCAGTCGCTATCCGGAGAACAACTGGCGCAACCTGGACATTGGCGTCTATTTCCTTGCTCCCGGGCCAAATCAGGTGCTGGCCACGAGCCGCCTGGAGAGCCTGGTGGAAGGCGTACAGGATTGCGAGGCCAGGATTTACGTTGAGTCGGTACTGCTGGACGAAGAGCAGCGGAAGAAAATCGGCCCGGAGATGGCCGAGCGGGCCCAGAAGATACTGGACGAGCTTCACCGGGCGATGTGGAAAACGGCCTGGAACAACGATGAGGATCGGGCCAAGGTCAGCACTATTTCCGGCGGGCGTAATGCTCAGGAAGGTCTGTGGCATGCCCTGGCCAAGAGTGGCAAGGAACTTCCGGGCTATTGGACTGGTCCGGCCCGTTCTTTGAGAAGCACCGAAGCGGCCCAGGGCCAGAAGTGGTGGTTCGAGAGCGGCTGGAAGAATCGCAGTCGACAATTGTTTACCCTGGCCAGCGAAGTCCAGAAGAAGCTGGACGAGTAGCGAGCCTGAGGGCATTTTGCCGCCATTAACGATGGTGCCGGCGAGATGTTGCATGCAAATCATGAGCCGCGGCGGGAATTTGATCCCGCTGCGGTTTTTTTATCGCCCAAGCTGGCCGAGGCTTTGGTTTGGCGGATTATCTGCAGAAAATGATGCAGCAGCAGGGGCAAAGTTAGACGATACTTTGGGCCGCAACTGACATTTAAATGGTGTCGAGAGTTTGGTTCCCAGCGTCCGGCAGTGGCGAAGGATTTGCGGGGTTGGTAGCCTCTGAAGTCAACTACAGTTAACTTCTTTATGGAAAATGTTACCCAGGAGCCTGTTTATGCAGAAGAGAAGTCTGATTATGTTGAGCCTGGCCCTGGCCGTGGCCTGCCTGATTCCGAGCGGCAGTGCGATGGCGCAGGATGGACCGAAGGTGGTGGTCTGGACGGGCGACGTTGTCCAGAACGAGGAGCGCGTGAGCGAACCGGGCGACCTTGAGCCGATGACCATCGTTGCGGCCCGCAATGGCAGTTTTTCGAGCAAGGTTGTGCTGGAATCGGCGGGCAAGATCAGCGGGGCCAAGGCTTCCATCAGCCCGCTTTCGGCCGGCGGCGAGACGATTCCGGCGGAAAATATTCAGATTCGCTACGCCGTGCCGTGGGAAAGCACGGGCTTCGGCTGGCCCAGCGGCCCGGATATTCTGATGGAAGAGGCTCCGGCCGAGGTCGGGCCGCAATTCAGCCGGGGCAAGCGGGCATTGCTGCCGGTGTGGGTCACAATTCGAATTCCAGAGGGCGCCAAGGCCACCACTTACACTGGCGAGTTGACCGTCTCGGCCGATGGCCTTGAGTCGACCAAGGTGCCGGTGCAGGTGGAGGTGGTGGACTGGGCTCTGCCTGCCCCGCAGGATTATCGCACCTGGATCGACTTCATCCAGTCGCCCGACACGCTGGCCCTGGAGTACGACGTGCCGCTCTGGAGCGACCGGCATTGGGAGCTTATTGCCAGCGCCTTCGAGCAGATGCGCTACTCGGGCAACAGCATGCTCTACGTGCCGCTGATTTGCCGCACGAACTTCGGCAACGAGCAGTCGATGGTCCGCTGGATAGACAAGGGCGAGGGCAAGTACGAGCACGATTTCTCGATCCTTGACAAATACCTGGAGGTGGCCGAAAAACATCTGGGCAAGCCCAAAAAGGTTGTCTTCATCGTCTGGGACGTCTGCATGAGCGAGAATTCTCTGAAGCGGTCGCTGTGGGGCGATAGCCATGGCGGCGCGCCCACGCGCGAAGGCCGCGAGGAGTTGCTGGGCAAGGGTCCGCGGGTGACGAAGGTGAACCCGGCCAATGGCGAGACGGAGATGATTTTCCTGCCGCGTTACGAGGAAGAAGGCGGCAAGGCGGCCTGGAAGCCGCTATGGACCGAGCTTAGCAAGCGGATGAAGGCCCGCGGGCTGGATAAGACTATGAGCCTGGGTGTCCTTTCTGACCTCTGGCCGTCGAAGGAAGAGGTTACGGCCCTGAACGAAATTGCCGGCGGCCTGCCCTGGGTGTCGCAGTCGCATCCCAACGCCCTGAAGGGTGAGACCAGCAGCGATAATAAGAAGCTGCACGGCCTGGCGGCCATCAATTATGCCGCCCACGTTTATAACCAGACTTACCAGGTCAACCCGGACCTTGGTCGGCTTTATGGCTGGCGGAACGATGCCATGACGCTGCATTACCTGCGTGGCGGCGACCTTAACATGGGCTCGAGCATCGACATCCGCATGCTGACCGGGCTGAATATAACCGGCGGGCAGCGCGGCAGCGGCCGCCTGGGTGGCGACCTGTGGCCGGTTCTTAAAGACAACCGCGGGCGTCGCAAGGGCAAGGTTTACCATCGATATCCGGAGAACAACTGGCGCAATCTGGACATAGGCTCGTGGTTCCTGGCCCCCGGGGCGAATAAGGTTCTGGGCACTGCACGTCTGGAAAACCTGGTTGAAGGCATACAGGAGAGCGAAGCCCGCATTTATATTGAATCGGTATTGCTGGATGACGCCCAACGGCAGAAGATTGGCAAGCCGATGGCCGAGAAGGCTCAGAAGCTGCTCGACGAGTTGCACAAGGCGATGTGGAAGACCGTTTGGAGCAATGACGAAGATCTGGCCAGCGTAGGCACCATTTCCGGCGGGCGGAATGCTCCGGAAGGCATGTGGGGCGAGCTTGCCAAGAAGGGCAAGGAGTTGCCCGGTTACTGGTCGGGCGAAGGTCACAAGGTTAGAAACGAAGAGGCCCGTAAAGGCCAGAAGTGGTGGTTCGAGAGCGGCTGGAAGAACCGGAACCGTCAGCTTTTCACCATGGCCTCGGAGATACAGAAGAAGCTTGGCAAGTAAGCCGCCGGGGGGGGTAGATGTTGCATGCAGATTATGAGCCGCGGCGGGAATAGATCCCGCTGCGGTTTTTTTATTGGTGGGCTGAAGTGGCGAGGAACAATATCCCCCTGCAATGCAGGGGGCTTCAACGACAACGGCAAACGGCATATCCCCCTGTAGTGCAGGGGGCTTCAACGACAACGACAACGGCAAACGGCAACGGCGACACCCTCACCTGTCTCCGCTTCGCGGCGACATCCTCTCCCTCAAGGGGGAGAGGTTAGCGGCAACGGCAACGGCAAACAGCCACGGCAGCAGTTACCCTTCTCCCTTGACGGGAGAAGGTGGCCCGTAGGGCCGGATGAGGGTGTGGCCTTGGTGAGCAGAAAGAGCGGCAGTTTTCCGCGCGGCGACACCCCCACCTGTCTCCGGCATGCGCCGGAGACATCCTCCCCCGTCAAGGGGGAGGGGTTAACGGCCACGGCAACGGCTACGGCCACGGGCAGGTGCTTATGCCACTTTACAACGAACGGCAACGGCAACGACATCCCCCGGCAGTGCCGGGGGCTTCAACGGCAACGGCAACGGGCTTGTTCGAAAAACTGAAAGCCGGCGTGCGTCCTGACCGATAAAGATCATGTGACAGTGGCGTTTGCGCCGCAACGGAGCTGGGCGGCGATACGGGTACAGGATTTCTAGGAGCGTGGCATGGCGGACGATCTGCTTGAATCTTTGAGTTTTGCCCTTGGCGATGCCGCCGGTGGTGATTCCGAGGCGGCTGGTGCGGCAGGAGCGGCTGGGGACAAGCGCGCCTGCGGTGGGTCGAGCAATTCGGACAGGGCGGTTGATGAGGCGGCAGATGGCGCGCCGGCAGGGGGCGGATCAGCGGACCCGGCGGCGGGCGCCGGAGCGGCGAAGGATGTTGCGGCGTCGCCGGAGAGTCCGGCTCGTGGCGGCAATGCGGCGCCGGCTGAGCGGCGGGAGCGCAGGGGGCGCAGCGAGAGGCGCGAGACGGTGGACCGGCGCAAGGGTGAATCGTCGGACTACAAGGGGCCGGAGCGTCGCAAGAGTGAGCGGCGGGTGCATGCCGAGCGTCGCCTGGACGGTGTGGCGGGGCGGCGAGCTCAGGATCGCAAGGCGTTTCAGGAGCGGATTGATAGCGGGGCGCTGACGCTGGAGGAGGTTGAATTCATCCGGGCCATCGACCGTTACAAGCGGAAGTACGAGCGTCCCTTCCCCACCTGGTCGGAGATTCTGGCCATTGTCAAAGAGCTGGGCTACACCAAAGACGCCTTCTGACGGAGCCGGTCATAACCGATTGTTGCCGCGTGCGGCTTGACAATCGGTCGTGGCGGGCGTATAAGTTGGTGTTGCATCGCCATTAAGAAAACGACGGCGAGACGGTGGTGTCCATGGAGGAAGGTTAATGAATCGCACTGTGGTTCTGGGTATTGTGGCCGGCGTTCTTGTTATTGCTGCGGTGATTGTTTTCAGCGGGGGCAGTGGTGGTGGCTCGGATTACGTGCCTCCCAAGGCTGTCGCTTTCCAGTGCACGTCCTGCCAATATCAGTTTGGGGTTGAGTTGCGGGATGAGTTGTGGGCTCCGCTGGTTTGCCCGAAGTGCAGTGGCGAAGCGGCCGCGGCCACGGTGCAGGTGCCTGTGGGCGGTGGTGAGCCTGAGGTGACGGCCCTGACCAAGTATACTGCTTCTCAGATTCAGCAGATGCGTCAGTATCGTAAGGACATGTTGCAGGAGGAGCATGGTGCGGCCATGCTGGCCGACACTCCGCCGGATGCCTGGCTGGCCAGCCAGCCCGGTGAAGGTGCCATGATCCAGTACCCGAAGCATGTTCCGGGTCGCTGGTTCAGCCCGGAGGCGGCAATGGACGGCAACAATGCCATGCTCGATCAGGTTCAGCAGAAGATTCGCAAGGAATACAAGATTATTCCCGTGTTCCCGGACGATTGGCCGATTGAGAACGATGTTAAGCTGAAGTATTGAGAGCCGGATCGCAGCTTTGAAAGATAGAGTAGAGGGCGAAGAAAATCCTCCTCTTTTTTGGCTTGCAGAAGCAAAATTGAAAAGATACAATTCCGTTGCTTAGCACAGGAGCGGGTGTAGCTCAGTGGTAGAGCGTCACGTTGCCAACGTGAATGTCGTGGGTTCGACCCCCATCACCCGCTCCATTTTTATTGCTTACTCCAGTGCCGTTCGAGTGGCTGGGGGGTTCGGGCCTGCCGAACGAAGGTTGTTGCGTAACTTCGTTTGAGTCAAGGCTACCCTGGTCGCCGCTTGACTGACGAAGGAGCTTAATCAGCCGGTGAACCTCGGGCGGTCCTGTGGGCCGCCCTTGTTTTTTGTGTGCCCGCCGAGTCATGTGCCCCAGCCGATAACAGCGGAGTTTCAGCCGTTTGGTGGTCGGTGGGCCAGGATCGGCCAAAAAGGGCACATTCCATTGGCCAGGTTGCTCGGGGAGGAAGTCAGCATGACGCGCTACTCGATTCAGGACTTTGTGGCGGAGACAGCTCAGCAGGAGCAGGCCCGGGGCTTTTTCGAACTGGAGACCGACCGCATTCTGGAGGTCAACCTGGATGGCATGGTGTGGACGAAGATGGGCTCGATGATTGCCTACCTCGGGCAGATCAAGTTTACCCGCGAAGGCATCATGGAGCATGGGCTGGGCAAGTTTCTGAAGAAGACCTTTACCGGCGAAGGGGCCAAGTTGACCAAGGCCGAGGGCCGGGGCAGGCTGTACCTGGCCGACGAGGGCAAGAAGATTACCATCTTGAATCTGCAGGGCGACGCCGTGTGCGTTAACGGCAACGACCTGCTGGCCTTCGAGTCGGGCATGAGTTGGGACATCAAGATGCTGAGGCGGGTGGCTGGCATGCTGGCCGGCGGCTTGTTCAACATCAGGCTGGAAGGTGTGGGGATGGTGGCTATCACCACGCATCACGATCCGCTGACCCTTCGGGTTACGCCGCAATGCCCGGTGGTTACTGATCCGAACGCGACGGTTGCCTGGTCGGGTTCGCTGCAGCCGGAGTTGCGGACCGACGTAACTTTGAAGTCGTTCTTCGGCCGGGGCAGCGGGGAGTCGATTCAGATGTACTTCCAGGGCGATGGCTTTGTTGTGGTTCAGCCGATGGAAGAGGTTTACCTGCAGGCGGGTAGCAGCAGTTCGTCGTGAGAGTAGATTTGGGCCTGTGCAGCGTACGGGCCTCGTCGTATAGTGTACGGATCAACTGGAGAGGAGCGCGAAAGAGAGATCGCGCCGTTACCGGTGCGGGTTTTTGAGGGCCCGCTGCGGTGGCGCAGGGCGTTTTGGAGAAACTGAAGATGCCGGTTAAAATTGAAGATGTAAGTCCAAGCAAGAAGAAGATGGTTTTCGAGATCCCGCAGAGCGAGATCCAGGAGAAGCTGGACAAGTCGATTGACGAGCTGATGAAGACGGTGGCCATGCCTGGCTTCCGCCCTGGCCATGCTCCGCGTCGGCTGGTCGAGCGTAAGATGGGCGATGACATTCGCGACCAGGTTAAGGTTGAGCTGATAACCGAGAATTATCAGAAGGCCGTGGAAGAGCACAAGCTGGAGATTCTGCGCGAGGACGATTTTAATCCTGACAGCGTAGAACTGCCCAAGGAAGGCGCCCTGACCTTCGAGTTCAACGTTGAGGTCAAGCCCGAGGTTACCCTGCCGGATTACGAGAAGCCGTCGCTTGAGGTGCGCAAGGTTACGGTCGATGATTCGGACCTGGAACAGGCCATGGCCCACCTGCAGCGCAGTCGCGGCAACTTTGTTGAGCAGGATAAGGATGCCGGCATTGAAGAGCGTGACATGCTGACGGCCGATGTCCGCATTGCCGCCGATGATACGGTGCTGCACGAGCAGAATGACAGTCAGTTGGCCGTGTTTGTTCAGTCGCTTGGCGGGCTTCGGCTTGAGGGCCTGGTGCCGGCGCTGAAGGGCAAAAAGGCCGGCGACACGGTGACCTTTGACGTTGCCGTGCCCGAGGATTTCGAGAATAAGGACGTTGCCGGCAAGACGGCCCAGGCCACTGTGGCGGTCAAGAGCGTGCGTCGCATTAATCTGCCGGAGCTGAATGACGAGCTGGCCAAGAGTGTTGGCTTTGAGAATCTGGAAGATATGCGTAAGGCGGTTTCCGAGCGCCTCCAGCGCGATGCCGAAGAGGCCCGCGAGAACGCCCGTCGCATGGCGGTGGCCGACTGGCTGCTGAAGGAAGTTCCGCTGGAGGTACCCGAGGGCGCCGCCGAAGCCAATGCCTCGCGTCTGTTCAACCAGCAGGTTGTGAGTTTGCAGATGCGTGGTGTGCCGGTTGACCTGATCCAGAACCAGGCGGAGCAGTTGCAGGCTTCGAGCCGCGACCGTGCCCGCACCGAGTTGAAGCTTTCGCTGATCCTTGAGGCTCTGGCCAAGAAGGAGAACATCGAGGTCAGCGAGGACGAAGTTCAGGCCCGCGTTGCCATGATGGCTCAGAATTATCAGCGGACGCCGGACAAGATGTACGAAGACCTGCTGAAGCGCGGCCAGCTGGACAGCGTCCGCGAGCAGATTCGCGACGATAAGGCCATGGCCCTGCTGATGGGCCGGGCTGAGTTCAAGGAAGTTGAGCCGCCGGCCGAAGAGCAGCAGGCGGCAGAAGGCGCCTCGGACGAAGAGGCCAAGCCGGCCGAAGGCGAGAAGTAACATCGGCTGCTGTTGTGGAAGCGGCTGGACGTGGGGCCGCCGGTGCCCGAGAGAGAGAATTACGACAGGAGAGGATACAGCAATATGGCCTACCAGGACTACCAGGCGCGCAGATTCATGACGCTCCAGGACCTGCTGATGGAGAACCGGATCATCTTTCTGGAAGGTCCGATTGACGATGCCACGGCTAACAACGTGGTAATGAAGATGCTCTACCTTCAGAGCGAGAAGCGCAACGAAGACATCAGCCTGTACATTAATTCTCCGGGCGGCTACGTTACCAGCACAATGGCGATTTACGATACCATGCAGTTTGTCGAGTGCGAAATATCAGCCTACTGCATTGGCATTGCCGCCAGCGGGGCAGCCCTGCTGATGGCCGGTGGCACCAAGGGCAAGCGTTTCATTTTGCCGCACGCCAAGGTGATGATCCACCAGCCTGCGGGCGAAATTGGCGGCCAGGCTGCCGACATCGAAATTGCCGCCCGAGAAGTGCTGAAGGACAAGGAGACGCTGATTAAGCTGTTCAGCGCCCACAGCAACCGCGCGCCGGAGCAGATTCGCGAGGATATTGAGCGCGATCGCTACCTCAGGGCCGAGGAAGCAGTGGAATACGGGTTGGTTGACGAGGTACTGCAGGGCAAGCCGAAAGGTCTCGCCTGATATTTGTTTTTCGGTCGCCAGAGGGCCACTGGAGGCGATCATCCGGCGGCGGGTCGGGCAGCACAAAGGCTCGCCGGGTAGATGCCGATTCCGGCTGACGAGCAGTGCGCCAGGCGACACAAAAGAAGGAGCCAACATGCGAGCGCAGCACCTGATACCGATGGTAATCGAGAGCTCCGGCCGCGGCGAGCGAGCCTACGACATCTACAGTCGCCTGCTTAAGGACCGCGTTCTGTTTCTGGGCGGCGAGGTAAACGACGACTCGGCCAACCTGATTATCGCCCAACTGCTGTTTCTGCAGAATGAGGACAGCGAGGCTGACATTCACCTTTACGTTAATTCTCCGGGTGGCATTGTTACGGCCGGTCTGGCCATTTACGATACCATGCAGTACATCACTGCTCCGGTGGCTACCTACTGCCTGGGCCAGGCAGCCAGCATGGGGGCGGTGCTGCTGGCGGCCGGCGAGAGTGGCAAGCGATTTGTGCTGCCGAACTCGCGGATCATGATCCACCAGCCGCTGGGCGGTGCCCGCGGCACGGCCACCGACATCAGCATTCAGGCCGAAGAGATTATCCGCATGCGGCGGGCGCTGAACGGCATTCTGGCTCGTCACACGGGTCAGACGCTGGACCAGTTGGAGAAGGATACCGACCGCGACCGCTTCATGAGCGGGCAGGAAGCCATTGATTACGGTCTGGCCGATAAGCTGCTGGACCGGATGCCGATGAAGGGCAAGAAAGCCTGAGCCAGTCGGCCGCAGGGGTGCTGCGGGTTGCGACTATGGAGCTTACATAGTCGCGCTCGGCTCGTTGTTGTGGATTTCGGCCGGCAAGGCGTCAGGACCAGAGATGGAGCGAGAGATGAAATCAGCCTACCGATTCCGCCATTGCAGCGCTGTCATGCTTTCGACGCTGGCTTTGGCCGCCGTGGTGGCCCTGGCATCAATGGGCGGCTGTAATTCGGCCGACCAGCCACACCGTGGGGCTCCCTCGGGTGTGACCGCCGGCGAGCAGGTTGATGCCCAGCAGGTGCAGATTGTTCTGAAGCGCGAGCGGCTGGACGCCCGCGGCGTTACGACCACCGAGGTGGACGCCGCCGTGCAGAGGTTCCTCGACAGCTCGGGCGGGCGATTCAATCGGGAGCAGCTTGAGTCCGTGATTGTTGGCGGCACGAAGGAGCAGCCTGTGCGGCTGAGCGACGTTGCCGAACTGCGAATATCGACGGAAGAAAGCGAGTTGCCGCAACAGCCGTAAAAGCGATACTTGACTGACAACCAGAATTGCCGCAAGCTGGCCGCATAGCCACTGTTTAATCAGGAGGAATGCGGCCATGTTTTTAGAGACCGTCAAGAGCGAAGGTCTGTCTCACCTGTCTTATGTTATTGGCGATGGCGGTACGGCGGCGGTAATCGACCCGCGCCGCGACATTGAAGCCTACCTCGATATTGCCGACCAGCAGAGCGTCCGCATCAGCCACATTTTTGAAACCCACCGCAACGAAGATTACGTTATCGGCAGTCAGGAGCTTGCCGCCCGCACCGGGGCCACGGTTTACCATGGCCGGGCGGCCGGTGCCAGTTACTGGCAGGGCGTTGGCGACGGCGACTGCTTTACGCTCGGCAAGTCGGTGCGACTGTGCGTGCTGGAGACGCCGGGTCACACGCTGGACAGCATATCGCTGGTGCTCTACGACGTTTCGTGGTCGGAGGATACGCCGGTTGGCGTCTTTACGGGTGACGCCTTGTTTATCGGCGATGTGGGGCGGACCGACTTCTACCCCGGCAGGCGTGACGAAGTGAGCAACATGCTGTACGACAGCTTGCACGAAAAGCTGCTGCCGCTGGGCGATCATGTTCTGCTTTACCCTGCTCATGGGGCGGGCTCGGTTTGCGGCTCGGGCATGGCCAAGCGGGAATTTTCGAGCATCGGCTACGAGCTTCGCAGCAATTCTCTGCTGAGCAATTCGCGGCAGGAGTTCGTGAAACAGAAGGTAAACGAGCACCATTATCAGCCGGGATACTTTAGGCGGATGGAGAAGCTGAATCAGGAGGGTGCGCCGGTGCTGGGGGCCTTGCCGCGTCCGCCGGCGCTTGGCCTGGGGCGCTTCGGCAAGTTGCTGGAGGATGGGGCTCAACTGGTGGATGTGCGTGAGCCCGTGGCCTACGGCGGGGCCTCGATTCCGGGCAGTCTTTCGCTGCCGCTTGACCTGCTGGCCGGTTTTGCCGGATATTTTCTGGATTACGAGAAGCCGATTCTGCTGCTGGGGGCCACGGTTGATCAGGTGCGACAGGCCGTGCCTCTGCTGGTGCGGATGGATTATGTGAAGCTGGCCGGTTATCTGGCTGGCGGCCTGAGCACGTGGGCCAAAGCAGCCCGACCCCTTCAGCGGATTCCGCTGGTGCACGTTGACGAAGTGCAGCAACGGCTGTCGAGGCGGCAACAGGAGGCGGGTGAGCCTGTCACGGCCGATACAACCTTGGCTGACTCGGCCTCGGCCCCGTCCTCGGATGCCTATACGCTGCTGGATGTGCGGCGCATTGACGAGTACCGCAGCAAGCGACTGCGCGGGGCTCTGCACATCTACGTTGGCGACCTGCCGGAGCGATTGGACGACGTGCCGCGAAATGGCACCATCACCACTTTTTGCGGCAGCGGGCGACGTGCCATGATTGCAGCCAGTCTGCTGAAGCGAGCGGGGTTTGAGCGGGTGGAGAATAATCTGGGTTCGATGTCGGCAGCCAGCAGCGCGGGGTTGCAGATGGAGAGCGATTAGCCGCGGGGCGATTGTGGCTCTTGCGAATTGATCCACTTCTGCAGCAGGCGCCGTTGTTCGCGATTGAGTGTGACGCCTCGTCGGATGGCTTTCATTTTTCGGACGGCGTCGTCGATTGAGTCGGCATGGCCGCGTTTTATGAGCAGGGCAGCGGCCACCAGTGCTGATCGTCCATGGCCGTGAGCGCAGTGTATGTAGATTTCGCCGGCCCGGGCGTCGAGGTCGCTGATCAGCTTGCGGAACACCTTCAGCCTGGGGGCGGTGTGGTCGAGGGTGGGTGCGCTGAAGTAGACCCGTCCCCTGGCGGCGCTACTGCTCTTGAATTCGCTGGTCAGGTCGACCAGTGTTTCGACCAGTGGCGGCATTTCGTGCTCGCGCGGGCGGCGACCGAGCCAGATGCCCGGCGCTATCTGCTGGCATGGCTGATCGCCGTGGCCGAGTCGCCAGATGTTCCAGATGAGGAGTGCTACGAGCAGAAAAGGCAGCAGTATGAGGCGAGCGGGCCAGGCGTGCGAGCCGCTGGACCGTTTGGCGAAGATTCTTGGTCCGATACCGATGTAAGCCAGTGCGACCAGGCCGAAGCTGAGCGCCGGCCAGAGCAGCAGCAGATACCAGGGGTTGATAACGCTGCCGAGATACAAGGCCAGTGCGGCAAAGAGAGCCGTGGCGGCAAAATATATCAGGCTGGCGGTAGCCCGAGCAGTCACCTCAGTAATTCCTCCGATGAACAGGTTGGTTATAATACCGGTTTTTGCTCGCTCATTACAGAGGCTTTGGCAGGAAATTATCGGTGGGCCGGATGAAGGTGAGGGCTGGCCGGCAGAAAGTCGAGGAGTTTCCGCGCGGCGACACCCTCACCTGTCTCCGCTGAAGCGGAGACATCCTCTCCCTCAAGGGAGAGGGGTTACAACGGCAGCGGCTGTCGTTACCCTTCTCCCTTGACGGGAGAAGGTGGCCCGCAGGGCCGGATGAGGGTGAGCCTTTGGTCTGCAGAAGGGCGAGGGGTTTGCCGCGCGGCGACACCCTCACCTGTCTCCGCTATAGCGGAGACATCCTCTCCCTCAAGGGAGAGGGGTTAGCAGTAACGGCAACCGCGCGGTGCCGGTCAGTCGCCGATTGCTTTTACCACCTTCTGGCCTTCGATGACTTCGTATGTCAGGCGGACCGACTGGCCGGCCTTCAACTCCTCGGCCTTCTTCAGCAGGCTTCGCGGAGCGTTACGCCACGAGCGGCCGGAATGCTCGAGAAGCCAGAATTTGGTCCGGATCATCTGCAGGCCCCGCTCGATGGTGATAACCTTGTACCGTTTGCCGTCGAGGGTATCTTCGCTGATGCCGATGAAGCGACCCAGGGCAACGCCGCCCGCGTCTTCGCTCTGAGCGTCGTTTTCGTCGCCGGAGGCAGCATCGGTGGTGCCGGCTGTGCTGCTGGTTCCGCTGGTGCCATAGGTGGTTCGCACGCGGCGGCCTTCGGCCGGGTCGAAGATTGCCAGCTTCTGGTTGCGGAGTGCGGCCCAGGCTTGCAGGCTTTTGGGGCTCTCCTGGCCCACGCCAACCACGAATTCGATGCCCAGCAACTGCTCGCTGTGGACCACGTCGTACTGATCGTTTAGCAGTTTCCGCAGGGCGGCAATGAGTTCAGCGTCGGGCACCCAGCGGCCATCTTTCTCCTGAAGGTTGGGCACCACCAGCAGGCGCTGGGCACCATTGCTGAATACGGTCACGGTGGTCAGCTTCTGCAGGCCTATGGTCTCCTCGCCAAACCTGAGGACGGTCGATTTGCCGGCCCTGGCCCGCTGCAATTCCTGCTGGACGCGTCGCTGGGCCTCTTCCTTCCTGCGTTGCTCGGCCTCCTCGGCAGCCTTTTTCTGCGCCTCTTCCCGTTCCCGCTCCTGGCGAATGCGCTGGATTTGTTCCTGACGCTTGCGCTCCTCCTCGAGCATCTGGGGCGTGTAGAACTGTGCGGCCACGGGTCGGGCCACTATGGTCGCGGCCAGTATGACCAGCAGAGCCATGGCGATATTTCTGGAAATTCGGGCCACGTTGAGCCTCCTTTATTGGCAAGAGCGGTTTTGCGGTGGCAGCAGGAGCCGGGACTTGTCGCTCGCCGGTCCTTTGCGGCCGCAAATATATACGAAGAGCCGCCGCCAAATGGCAGCGGCTCTTTAGATGTTAACGCAGCGGAGCGGTCAATGTTGCGAAAAAAGCCGGCGGCATTTACTACTTGATGAGCCGCATGTTGGCCGGATAGCGGTAAATTTTGCCCTCGTTTGCTTTCATCGTGCCGAGGATGGCCAGGATGAGAGCCCCGATATAGACGAGCGGCACCATGGCCAGGAACAGGCATCCAATGTAGATGAAGGAAAGAATGAAGCCGACGATCCACAGGCCGATGGTATAGATGCTGACCGAGATGGAGAAGTTCAACGCCTCTTTGCCCTGGACATCCACGTAGCGCGACTGGTCTTTCTTGATCAGCCAGATGATGAGCGGGCCGACGAAGCCGGTGAAGATCATGAGCAGGTGTGCCAGCATGCCCATTGTTTTTTCGTCGCTGGTGATTGGTTCGGGCCATGCTTCTTCGCTGACGTTGAAGCCGAACTTGGGTGCGCCTGCGGTCGGTGCTCCGGGGCCGCCTGGTCCACCGGCCTGGTTGCCGAACTGCTGCTGATTATTCTCGGGCGGGGGCGGTTGCTGCGAATCGAACTGCGTCATGGTTTGTCTCCTGGATGTGTTGTCCGCATTGAAACCGTACGGGTCAATATTATATCAGCGGCTACAGTGTAGCAAGAGACTTATCGGCTGGAAAGTGATAATGATGGTCAGCATGAGGCGGCGGTGGCTGAGTGGCATGGGCATTTTGGCACTGACAATTATGCGGCCGCAACTGCGGGAAGCTCTAATGAGTAAGTAACGACGACACCCACAAACAAGTTTGTGCCGGGGGCTTTAACAGAAGAAGCACGAGGCCGAAGAAGCAATGCACCGGCGCGGGCGGCTGGTTAATCAACTATTGTGGCACCTGTCGGTCTGATTCATTATAATGGCGCCGCCCTGTGATGGCGTCACCTGTAATGGCGTCGGCCTTGCTGCGGCGAGAGCCGATTAATCGTCCTCTGCACCAAAGGAGCTTCTGCCATGAGACTTGGGTATGTTGGTTTGGATAACTCGCACGCCGATGCGCTGATTCCGGCCATTAATGTGAATCGGCCGGCGGGTTTGCCGGATAGCCGGGTTACGTGCATCTGGGGGCTGGAGGCCGAGCGGGCCGAGGCACTGAAAGCCAAGGGGCAGGTGGAAAAGATTGTTGCGAGCCCGGAGGAGATGCTGGGGCGGGTTGACGGGGTGATAGTCGGCTCGCGTCATGGCGACCGGCACCTGGCCGAGGCCCGACCGTTTCTGGAGGCGGGTCTGCCGGTTTACATCGACAAGCCGCTGACCACCACGCTGGCCGATGCTCGTGAGTTGACGGCCCTGGCGGCGCGGCACGGGGCCCGGGTGACGAGTTTTTCGGGCCTCAGGACAATTCCTGATGTGATTGACCTGAAGCAGCAATATGCGGCCATCGACACCGAGCGCTATGGCGGAGCCATCAGCGGCCATGGCGATGACAGTAACCCTTACGGCGGCTGGTACTTCTACGCCGTGCACAGCATCGAGCTCATGCTGGATGTTTTCGACCTGCAGCGGGGCAACCTGCGGGCCGAGGTGCTGGGTCAGCAGTTGCACGTGCGTTGTGCCGATGAGGGCGGGCAGGTGGTGACGATTCTGCTGAGCCCCAAGTGGCCGCCATTCAGCATTATGGCCTACGCCAATCAGAAGACGCTGTCGTCAATCATTCCTCTGCCGGCCATGCAGGAGGGTGTGACTCGGCGGGTGGTGGGTTTCATGCATGGGGCGGCCGACCTTTCGGAGCGGCAATTGCTGGCACCACTGGGCATAATGGAAGCCATACGGGGCAGTCTGGCCTCGGCGGGAACGGCTGACTTCAGCGTTTGAGGGCACGAGAGAGCGAAAGGACTTCAGAGATCATGCTACCGGGATTTGGTTGGAAATTCGGTCCGGACGAGATTGAACAGGTTGACCGCACGAGTCTGCGCATTCTGTCGGAACTTGGCACCAGGGTGGACGATGCGGAGCTGCGCGATCTGGCCCTGAAAGCCGGGGCCAAGCCGGGCCGTGCGGCGGATGTGATATTGCTGCCGGCGGAGATGGTTCGCGAGCTTCGCGGGCGGGCCCCGAGCCAGGTCAACATAGCCGACCGGGCCGGGGGCCTGACGGCGCTTGCGGCTGGCGGAGCGCCGACCTTCTGGACCGGGGCTGCGCTGAATATTATTGAAGGCAACGATTCGCGGCCCATCGGTCGTCAGGACCTGGCCGAGCTGTCGCGGATTGCCGAGGCGATGCCGGCGGTTTCGGCCATGGTCGGCACAAGCGTGGATGAAGTGCCACCGGCTGCCCGAGATGTTGTGGGGCTGAGCATCATGGCCCAGAACACCCGCAAGCACCTGCGGCCGCTGCTGTTCACCAGTGCCGGCATAGGTCCGATGATAGAGATGGCCCAGGTGCTGGCCGGGGATGCCAGCCTTGCCGAGCGTCCGCTGATCAGCTTCGGCTATTCGTGCCTGAGTCCGCTGCACTGGTCGCAGGTATCGTGCGACTTGTGGCGCGGGACGGCTGGCCATAGTCTGCCGCTCATGCTTAATGGCGAGCCTGTCACGGGCAGCACCGCCCCTGTGACTCTGGCGGGCAGCATCGCCCTGGGCAATGCGGAGATACTGGCCGGCATCTGCCTGGTACAGTTGCTGGAGCCCGGGCGGCCGGTCATCCACAACCTTGGCTTTGCCCACTCGATGGATATGCGTTCGGCGGCTTGCCTGTCGGGCTCGGTCGAGTGCGGGCTGATGGCTCTGGCCGGGGCCCGGCTGGCGGCACATTATAATCTGCCGAGCGCCTCCTGGATGGGCACGGATGCCTTCATTGACGATGAGCAGTCGTCGATGGAAAAGGTGCTGACGAGCATGGCTCACGTGATGGGCGGGGTCAGTGTCATCTGGGGCGTTGGTCAGTTGCAGACGCAGAAGGCGCTTTCGCTGACGCAGATGGTTCTGGACCAGGAGGTGGCCCAGGCGGTGCTGCGTTTCCGCCAGGGCTTTGCCGTGGACGAAGATTCGCTGGCCTACGCGGTGATTGAAGAGTCGGTCAACCGCGGCGAGGAGTTTTTGTCGCACGATCATACGATGGCCAACTTCCGCAGCGAGTTGATGGAGTCAAGCCTGCTGGCCCGCACACAGCGCGAGAACTGGAACACCGCCGGCAGCAAGCGGCTGAGCCAGAAGGCGACGGATCGGGTCCGCGATATTCTGGGCAGGCCGGCCGAGCCGATTGTTACTGATGACCAGCGGCGCGAACT
>JAWLHX010000054.1:0-22241 GCA_041690105.1 Phycisphaerae bacterium | reverse complement strand
CGACATGCACGGCAGCCACGGCCAGATCCGCAAAACCGCGCCCTGGCAGGAATCAATCCGCATACCGTTCATCGTCAGCACAGCACTGCCGTCCCGGTACGCCATCAGGAACCGCCTGAACGACGCCCCGCTGAATCACGTGGACATTGCCCCGACAACGCTTGGCCTGTGTGGCATCAGGCCGCCGCAGTGGATGCGAGGTTACGATTATTCGGGCAGCATAGTTGGTGCAAATGGCGGCGATAGCAGTCAGCCCGACTCGGCACTGTTGCAGTTGGTGGTGCCGAGCATGCATGGCAACAGCGTCGACCGTCCGTGGCGGGGCATTGTTACCCGCGATGGATGGAAGTACGTGTGCCTCGAGGGCCAGCCGTGGATGCTGTTCAATCTGCAGGAAGATCCATACGAGCAGGCCAACCTGGCCCACAATACCGCGTACCGTGCCCAGCGCCGGCGGCTTCAGGACCGGCTTGCCCAGTGGTTGAGCGAAACCGGCGACAATTTCGCCCTGCCAGCCGACCTTCAGCAGTAAAGACACTCGGGTACTGTCGCGGGTGCCACCCACAAACGTCGTTTGTTTGTGGGTGCTTGACGGACACCCACAAGCAAACAGCCGCTGCTATCGCGTCGGCAGAGCTGACATGTCGGCAATGAAAACGCGACGCGTCCCGTCAATAAAGGCATTAAATGTGACGTAACGCCAGGAGCGATCCCAGGCCGGGTGCGGGTCGACTCGCAGGGCACTCTCGTGCGTGCTGATGACCTGCGTATTTACTCGCACCAGCGGCTTTTCCTGCCCTGTCTTCAGGTCCACCCAGCGCAGCGGAATTGTGCCGTCACCGTAGGCCACGGCCTCTCGCGTGTAGGTGTCGGTCAGCAGGAATCGTCCGTCGCGATGAACAGTCGGATGGCCGGAGCCGGGCACATCGTCCAGCATCTTCCGCAGGCCGCTGCCGTCGGCATTCACCTGGACGAATCGCATCACCTCGCGGTCGATGTTCAGGTTCATCGAGATTCGCTGCCCATCGGGGAACCAGGTGGCATGGTGGCCGCCCTTTTCCCACTGTTCGGGCCCGACCGGGCAGTGGATGGGCCCGCCATCGAGCCCCATTGTCACCCAGGCAAAGCGGATTATGTCGTGGTGACCATTAAACATGTTCCAGCGCGGCGAGTCGCCGGCCGGGAAGCCGCGCAGGCTCAGCATCAGGCGGTCGCTCTGCGGGTTGAACTTGCTGTGAAAGCCGTTTATCTCGTAGGTCTGCGGGTTGTCAATCTGAATGCGAGGGCTGGCCTGCTCGAAAATCTGGCGTATCGAGACCAGCAGCCTGCTCTTGCCGCTGGAGGTGTCAGTCAGGTAGAAGCCGTCATCATCTACCAGCCCGACATTCCAGCGCACGTTTTCGTCCGGCACCCGCACGCCATAGCCCGGCTGAGTTTTGCGCATGGTGGTCATATTTGCCGAGATGAGCCAGCGGCCGTCGGGCGATGCGTGGTATACCGTGCCCTGCATCTTCTGCCGGTGGCCGCTCAGCGGGTCGAGCTTCCAGGCGAAGGGCTGCCAGCTTGTGGTATCCACATCGTTGAAGTATAGCTCGTTATCGGAGCTACCCCAGTTGATGTTGGCCCCCATCTGGGGCTCCCAGCCGCAAGTCTCGGCGACAACTTTCTTCTGGCCCGTTTCCAGGTCGATCAGCCAGACCTTGCCGCTCTCGCCGGGGCAGGGCAGCCTGTCCTCGAAGGGCATCTGGAACACGGCCAGGTATCGACCCGAGGGGCTTATGGGTGACGTATCGAAGAAGCGGTGCATGCAGCCTGGCTCCTCCGGCGTCACGCACCAAACCGGCACCTGCGGATCGAACTGCGTATAGCGCGGAAACTTGTCGCTGATCATGATGAGCGGCTCCAGTTTATGTTACTGGTTAAAATTCGGCAGATACCCGCCGAGTTCCTTAAGCGACCTCTGGAGTTGCGGCACCGCTACGGCCCTGGTGTCGCAGTTGCTGTCGCAGGCCATGGCTGCAGCCATGCCAGCGGCCTGGCCCGTTATATAGCAGCCGGGCATGACTCTGATAGACGCCTGCATGGCCCGGTCGGTGCTCACGCAGCGGCCTGCCACCAGCAGATTGGCCAGCCCCTGCGGACACAAAATGCGGTAGGGAATGCCATAAGTTTCGCCCGGCTTGTAACGCAGCGTGGTAAACTCTTCCAGAAAGGCCTTGTACGATTCCTTGCTCGGCTGCGTGGGGTGAATGTCGACCGGATAGCTGTAACGGCCGATTTCGTCATCGAAACTGGCCCTGCTCTTGAAGTCTTCCACCGTCATCACATAATCGCCCATTATTCGCCGCGTCTCGCGAATGCCGAGCAATGCTCCGGTGCCGGTCAGTTCCATCTCCTCGTAGCCCTGCCGATACTCATGAAAGAATCGCAGGAATTCGAGCATTACGCGGCGCTGCTCAACCATGGCCGCAGTGAGAGAACGCTCGTCGGTACCGTCAACACCGAAGGCGTGGCCGATGTTTCCCCCGCCGGTTTTTGTGCCGGTGGGCCAGATTCCAGGCACGTGGCGGTCGGGCTTGGTGAATACGCCATCTGCAATGGCTTTATCAATGGCCTCGGGCTGCTTAATGGGCGAGGCCGCCACGGCCTGCCAGTCGATGTTGCAGAACTGGCCGCAAAGCGTGCCGGGCATCATATTGCCGTCGGCATCGCCCTTTTCAAAAGGTGCCCCGGCCCAGACGGCCAGGTCGCCATCGCCGCTGCCATCGACGAACATGCAGGCCTTGACGGCAAACATCCCGCTCTTGCCCTGGCAGATGGCATGCGAGACGTGCGAAGGGTTCTTCATCTCGATGCCGACCACTTGTGTGAAGAAGGTGAAGGCTATGTTCGGCTCGGCGGTAATCAGGTCGTCGTAGACTCGCTTGAGTACCTCGGCCTTGATGGCGCAGGCGTGCAGCGGGTTATCTCTTTTGTCGCGCGGCCCCGTGCCGCCGTAATCCCACAGGCGGTCGTAGACCTCGCGACCGATGCCTCCGGCGACAAACTGCTGGCCATCGCCAAACTGCATGAAGGCCGGAACCATGCCGGCCGTACCCATGCCGCCAAAGCTGCCTGTGCCTTCGGCTATATACACCGAGCGGCCGCGCCTGGCCGCTGCGATTGCTGCTGCAACTCCAGCCGGGCCGCCGCCGGCAACAAAAACGTCAACCTCGTGACGTACAGGTATTTCGCGCGAAAAACTGAGTCTGTTCATGATGTCGATCCTTGATGTAATTTCGCATTTAAGGAAGGGCCGTGGCTCGCAACTTGCCAGCCATGGCCCGTCCGCATTTCGCAGTTGTTTACGACTTGCCGCTCAGGGTCATTTCAAGTGTCTCACGGTCGATAAGGTGCCTGAGCTTCTCGATTGCCTTGCCCTCGATCTGGCGGATACGTTCCTTGGTTACGCCAAAGCGACGGCCAACTTCCTCGAGCGTCTGAGGGTTGGTAAACTGCCCCAGGCCAAAGCGGCGCTCGATTACCTCGCGTTCGCGCTCGTTAAGCTTCTCCAGCACATTTTCGATCGATTCCTTGACGCTCGTATCCAGCGACTGTATGGCCTCTTCGTCCGGCCGATTCATGTCGCCGCGGGCTTCAATCAGCTCGTCGCGCCCGGTCATGAAGCGGTCCATGTGGTAATTCTCTTCCGGAATGGTGCGAGCGTAGTTACGGATGATGGCCCACGAGGCATAGGTCGAGAACTTGAATCCGCGGCTGTAGTCGAATTTCTCTACGGCCCGCATCAGCGAAATGTTGCCGTCGCTGATCAACTCGAAGAAGTTCGAGACGTTGCCAATGTGCCGCTTGGCAATGTTGACCACCAGTCGCAGGTTGGCCTTGACGATGCGGTTCTTGACGTCGTTGGCCTCGGTCAGCAGGCGCTCGACTTCGTCAATGTCGCGCGACTTCGGCGAAGTCGCCTTCTGCAGCTTCTCCTTCAGCTTTATGGCCTTGTACTTCAGGTAATTGTACTTGCGGAACAGGTGCGCTTCCTGCTCCTTGGTCAGCAGCGGAGTCTTGTACAGGGCCAGCAGATAGACCGGCAGCCCGGCGTGCGGCTTGGGCATCTTCTGCACCGGGGCCTTGGGCTCCGGCCCCAGAATCACCTCGTCGGCGTTCGAAGCGTCGAACTCGGCGTTGTAGATGCAGTCGGTCGGCTCGCGCAGAAGATGCTCGACGCGCATCTCGTTTATTATGCGGTAGACGCTGCTGCGCGTGCGACAGTAGCGCTTGGCCAGGGCATGCACGCTGACCCCGCGGCGGAAGGCCCGAAACAGTGTCTCGCGATCGCGCTCGTTAAGCTGCTCGGAGGCATTCGGAAAAAGCTTGAGGTCCGGGTGCTCTTCGTCGTAATTCTTGATCGTGTAACGGACGGTCTCGACCGCCCGGCCCATTTTGCGGGCGATGCGCTTGCTCACCTCGTAAAGGCAGCAATGGCAGTAATGGCTCAGGCGGCGAGCCCGGTGGATGATCTCGCGACGCTCCTCGGGCGTAAGCTGCTTGAACTGGCTGGCGGCATTCACCCGCTGCTTGTTATTGCTGGCAAAGTTGACTACGCTGGATTCCAGAAAGCCAACCCGCTTCTTGCCATCGGGGAAAACAAACTTGCGCGAAACAAGCCCGGCCTTTCTCCAGCGACTGATGGTTTTGCTGGTAACGCTGAAGCGCTCGCTTACCTCGTCGATGGACAGTACGCTCTCCGGTGCTCGCGAGGTCGGAACATCCATGCTGTCGCTGAGTGCCTCAACCATCCGCACCAGATCTTCGCGCAACACATTGCCCGGAATTGTCTCCAATTCGGCGGTGCGCGGACGATAACCCGTTACCTGGTAGCAGATGAACTCGTAAGGGTACTTTTTCTCGGTGTCGATCAGGCCGACAAGTTTCTCGGCCCGGTCAATTTGCTGCATGCGAACCGACTCCGGTGTATACATCAACTGTTTCGCCAGATCGGCAATAGCAGTGCTCTGGTACCTGGCCATTGGACACCTCACTTTCGGCAGATTAAACCCAGTTGCCAGTCTTCAGACTATCATCGATGGCGTAACTGGTCAAGGCCTGTGGGCACCATTTCTCCAAGTGTCCAGTTTCGCCCCATGGTGCTGTAAGTCAACTTATTAACTAAAGTTAGTCGCAGGGGGCATTCCTGCGCACCAGAAGTCCACCGGGCACACAACACCTTCGGCTGAAGCAAAGCCGTGGACCGGCCTTAGAGCGATAAAACCGGCCTTTACGAGCCTTGGCGGTCCAGATTGAAGGTTAAATGGTAGAGCGGTGCGGGGCGGCCCCAGGCCTTGGGGTAGGGCGATTACCGGAGATCGTTGCAATCGCTGCGGCATAATCCTGCAGCAAAATCAGATAAATCGGACACATTTGCCAGGCAATGACTGTTTCCTAACATGCCCTTCATTATAATGAGCGACCATGTGCGGCACCTGAGGTCCGGCGCCGCGCGGTGCCGCCAGGCATCATGTCAGATGGAGGATTGCGTCATGTTGAAGAAATGGTCGGCATCGTTGCTATTGGCTGTGGCAGTCACAGTCGGACCATCAGCGATTGTGGCGAACGCCCAGGAGTCGCTGGCCGATGAAGTGCGGCAGTTGCGAGAGATGATTCAGCAGCAACAGGGGGAGATACAGAAGTTGAAGGAGGCCAGCGGCGCTCTGGCTCCGGAGCAGGCCGCCCTTCAGCAGCAGCGCGAAATGATTCGCGAACTGATAAAGGAAGAGGGCGGCGTGCAGCCCAACGATTTCCGAATCTTCTGGCGCGACGGGCTGAAGATGGAGACTCAGGACGGTTCGGTGAAGCTGGACATCGGCGGCCGCATGATGTACGACTTTACCTGGATGGGCGGCAACGAAGTCGAAGATCGCCTGGGAGTCGATCTGGAGGATGGAGCCCACCTGCGTCGCGGTCGCCTGCATGCGGCCGGTACGCTGATGAAAGACCTTGATTTCAAAATCGAGTGGGACTGGGCCGGTGGCACAGCCGGGCTGAAGGACACTTACCTGCGGTTCAAGAACCTGCCGGTGGTGGGCAACGTGACGGCTGGTCACTTCAAGGAGCCTTTCAGCCTCGAAGAACTCACCAGCAGCCGCAACACCACCTTCATGGAACGGGCTCTGCCCAACGTTTTCGCCCCCGGTCGCAACGCCGGCATCATGATCAACAACCACCTGTTCGACCAGCGCATGACCTGGGCGGCAGGTATTTTCCTTCCGGCTAACGATTTTGGCACAGCCCAGGAGGACGGCGAACACGCTTTTACGGGGCGCGTTACCGGGCTGCCCTGGTACGAGGACAATGGCCGCAAACTGCTGCATGTTGGTGGAGCTTACAGTTTCCGCAACAGCGAAAATGGCGTCCGCTATCGGCAGCGTCCTGAAGCTCACCTGTCGCCGCGTTTTGTCGATACCGCCATTGGCACTGGTGCTTTGCTGCCCGGAGCACCGGCGACTTTTGATGTCGAGAGCCAGAACCTCCTCGGCGCCGAGGCGGCCGTCGTGTACGGTCCGTTCCACGCCCAGGCCGAATTCATGGCCGATGCTATTGACTCGCAAGTGGGCGACGATCCGCTTTATCACGGCTTTTACATCAGCGGCGGATACTTCCTCACCGGCGAACACCGGCCGTACAGCAAATCGTCCGGCACGTTCGACCGCGTAAAGCCGCTGAAGAACTATCGGCAGGATGGCGGCTGGGGCGCCTGGGAAGTCACTGGCCGTTATTCCTACCTCGACCTGAATGATGGCCGTTTCAACGGCGGACGGCTGCAGAACGTCGGGCTGGGGCTCAACTGGTACCTCAATCCCAACGTCAGGGTCATGTGGAATTACATTCACAGCGTGCTCGATCATCCGGCGGCCAGCGATCATGACGATGCCGACATACTGCTGATGCGTCTGCAGTTCGACTTCTGATTCATCCGGACGGCCACCCGCTCTTTTGGGGCGACCGGCAGCCACTGGCAGGCAACAAAACGGGCACGGCGGGAAATTTCTCGCCGTGCCCACGTTCTATCTCTCAAACTGCCCTGGCATGCCGCGCCGCACTCCTGCTATTTGACAACCGTCACCTTGACGCGCTGCAAGTCTTCGTCGCGCGAAGAACCGCCGACCATGATCTCAAACTCGCCCGGCTCGACTACCGATTTTCCATCGCCGTCGACAATTGCCAGAGCATCGTAAGGCAATTCGAAGCTGACAGTCTTTGTCTCGCCCGCAATAATGTCAACGCGGCGGAAATCGCGGAGCATCTTGTTCACCCAGGTCACGCTTGTTACCAGGTCGCTCACATACAACTGGACAATCTCCGTCCCGTCGCGGTCGCCGGCGTTTGTCACATCCACGCTGACTTGCACTGGCTGCCCGGTCTTGACCTCGGCGCTTTCAACCTTCAGGTTCGCATATTCGTATCGCGTATAGCTCAGGCCATGGCCGAACGACCAGAGCGGCTCCTGCGTCAGGTCGGCGTACTTGTCGCCATGCTGGCCGCGAACCTGGCTGTACCAGACGGGCTGCTGACCGACGTGCCGCGGGAAGCTTATCGGCAGCTTGCCGCTCGGGTTCACGTCGCCGAAGAGTATCTCGGCCAGGGCCGTGCCGCCCTCCATGCCCGGGTTCCAGGCCTCGATGACCGCATTTGCACTGTCGGCAATCCACGGCACCGCCAGCGGCTTGCTGTTGATCATCACAACAATCATCGGAGTGCCAGTGGCTGCAACCGATTCCAGCAGAGCCTGCTGTCCGCCCATCAATTCCAGCATGGCCGTGCTCTTGTGCTCGCCGCGCAGCGACTGGTCTTCGCCCACCACAACAATCGCTACGTCGGCGGCCGCAGCCGACTCGATCGCTTCGTCCAGACCGCTGGAGTCATCGCTGGTGATCTCACAGCCACGGCTCACGGTCAGCTTCACTCGCTCGCCCAGTCGGCGCAGCAAACCATCGCGGACCGTAACGGTCGCCTCGCGCGGATGATCGCCCTTACTTGCCTGTCCGGTGCCCAGTGTCCAATCGCCAAGCTGCTGGAGCGCGTCGTCGGCCAGCGGACCGATGAGAGCGACCTTCCTCAGCTTCTCAACATTCAGCGGCAGAATATTGTCCTGATTCTTCAGCAGAACGATTGACTGGCGGGCCGCCTCCAGCAGCGCCTTGCGATGTTCAGGTGTGCCCACGACCTCGGCGGCAGCCTTGGTGTCCGGCAGACGCGGATCTTCAAACAGGCCCATCTGCATCTTGATGGTCAGCACGCGGCGGCAGGCCTCGTCGACCGCGCTTTCGGGTAGCTTGCCGCTCTGCACGGCTTCCAGCGCGGCCTCGAAAAAGCCTGGTGTCGACATCATCATGTCATTGCCGGCAAGCACGGCGTCGGTCGAAGCTTCAACCAGCGTCTCACGCACCTTCTGCGACGTCACCAGCCAGCCCACGTTGTTCCAGTCCGTGACGACAAAGCCCTTAAAGCCCATCGTTTCGCGCAGCACCTCGGTCATCAGCCAGTGGTTGACCGTGCAGGGCTGCCCGTCGATCGCCTGATAGGCGGTCATAAAGGTGGCCACGCCGGCCTTGACCGCTTCAACGAATGGCGGCAGGAAGTAGCTCCACAGTTTGCGCCGGGACAGGTCGGCCTCCGTGGCGTCGCGGCCGCCGTGAGTTTCGCCGTAGCCGACAAAATGCTTGGCGCAGGCCAGCACCCGGTGGCGGTCGGAAATATCGCTGCCCTGGTAGCCTTTGATGATGGCCGAGGCCAGCATGCCGATCAGGTGCGGATCTTCGCCGTAGGTCTCGCCCACGCGGCCCCAGCGCAGGTCACGGGCCAGACAGAGCACCGGCGAAAACGTCCAGTGCACGCCCGTATAGCTCATCTCCAGGGCGGTAATGCGGCCCGACTCCTCGACCAGCTGCGGATTAAACGAGCTGGCCATGCTCAGCTGCGTCGGGAAGATGCTCGCCCCCGGCCAGAAGGAATGGCCGTGTATGGCGTCGATGCCAAAGAGCAGCGGAATACCAAGCCGGCTCTCCAGGGCCAGCTTCTGCAGCCTCTGGCAATCGGCGTCCAGCACCTGAAGGAAAGAGCCGACCAGTTTATCGCGCAGATTGTCATCGGCATTTTTGCGGCCATCAAGCTGAAGCAACTGGCCTACCTTTTCCTCCAGCGTCATGCGGCCAATCAAATCGTCAACGCGCTCGGCCGTTGTCAGGCTCGGGTTCTTGTACGGCATGGTTTCGCTCATAGTCTTCTGATCCTGTCTTCTGTCGTTTGGAAGATGAACAAGGTATGGCACTTCCGCTGATGAAAAAGAAGTAGGCGAGATGGGATTTGAACCCATACGGGGCTATGCCCCTCGGGATTTTAAGTCCCGTGCGTCTGCCGTTCCGCCACTCGCCCGTCGCTCTCGCGAAGAAGGAGATTTTATGGATCACGAACCCGTTTTACAAGGTTTTTCGGCTGCGCCGAGCATCCGCGCAATAACTCCATCTGGCTGGCAACAAAGCTGAATTGCGTAGTCCATCCATGCACCTGATGTTAACGATGGGCACCAATCTGCAGAATAGGAGCGACACCTCCGGCCGTCGGCGTGCGTTTCAAGTAGACAGACCACTGACACTGCAACAGGTTTTAGCGGGAGGCAACAGGTTATGCGTTTGGTTTTTAGATTGTTCACGATCAGCTTGCTGGCGGCGGGTTTCTTCGTCCTGTTTGCAATGGCCGGTACTGCCGGTGCGCAGCAGAGCCAGTCGCGGGCGGTTGTGCTGGACACCACCGGCTTCTGGCGTATTTACCACACCCTTCAGCCGCCGGTCATACAGCTCGAAGACGAGCTGAAGCCCGTGCTCATCAATGGCTGGCTCGATCGCCCCACGCCCGAGCCCCCCGAAGGCTGGCAGGCGACCGATTTTGACGATCGCTACTGGCTTCGCGGACCCGCCCGCATAAATGGCCGCACTCCGTACGTTGCCCGGCTGGCCATGCGCGCCCGTTTTACTGTGATTGACGTAAAGAGGGCGGCGGCCGATTTAAAGTTCTCGGCTGCATATCACGGGGGCATTATCGTTTACCTAAACGGAACCGAAATTGCCCGGCATCACATGCCCGACGGGCAGCTTGACGATTCGTCACTGGCCGAACCTTATCCGCGTGAGGCCTTTGTGGACGACAAGAACCATCTGCTGGCCGAGTGGCAATATCGCAGCCGTGCCATGAGCAGTGAGAACGCACGACGGATGGCCCTGCGCAAGCGGCAACTGGACTCTCTGCAGATTCCTGCGTCGGCCTTGCGTCCGGGGGTTAACGTGCTGGCGGTCGAACTGTACCGGGCTCCGTACGACAAGGCCGTGGAAGAGCTGAAGTACCCGGCCGCCGGCCGTCGCGGCAGCCCGTACAATTTGACCTTCAATACCTGCGAAATCCTGCACCTTCAACTGAGCGCGGCCTCGGCCTCCGGCATATCGCAGGAAGCCACGCGGCCCGATGGGCTGCAACTCTGGAACAGCGATGCCCTGACTTCGGACTTCGACCTGGATTTTGCCGGGCCGAGCGAAAGGCTCTACCCGCTGCGAGTGGCGGGCCCCCGCGGAGGTATTATTTCGGGCAAAATCGTGGCCGGCTCCAATAAGCCGCTGCAGGGCCTGAAGGCCACACTTGGCAAACTGGTAGGGCCTGACGGCAATTCCATTCCGGCCAAGGCTGTACGCATTCGTTACGGTCTGCTGTGGGGCGGGCAGGAGGGCGTGTGGGGACCGCATCTCACTTATTGGGATGTCAACTACTCGCGTTATCCGCGTAACCCGTCGCTGTTTGGGGCACTGGCCGAAGCGCCGCCGGCGGTAGTGGAAGTGCGGACCAAGAGCCCTGTGTCCGGCAGCGACCTGTCGACGCCCGGTCAGCCGGAACCGGTGTTCGGTGCGGTCACGCCCGTCTGGGTAACAGTTGATGTGCCTCGCGACGCCAAGGCCGGCACCTACCGGGCCGAACTGCTGGTTGAGTGCCAGGACGAGAAGCCCCGGAAGGTGCCCGTTGAAGTTGTGGTTGCCGACTGGACGCTGCCCGAGCGCGGCGAGCGCCGGGCGTGGGTCGAGATGATCCAGGTGCCCGACACCACCGCCATCGAGTACGACTTGCCGCTCTGGAGCGACGAGCACTGGCAGATGATTGGCCGCTCGTTCAAGCTGATGAGCGAGGCGGGCAGCCGCGTGGTCCACTTGCCGCTGGTCTGCAACACCAACCATGGCACGGCCGAGTCGATGGTCCGCTGGGTGCGACAGGATGACGGCTCGTTCAAGCACGACTTCACGGTGCTGGAAAAATACCTGGACACGGCCATTGCCAACATGGGCAAGCCGCAAATTGTCGTGCTTTACGCCTGGGACATCTATCAGCTTCATCCGGACAAAGTTCGCAGCTCCAGCTCGCATGATCAGGAGCGCCGTGCCCTGGCCAACATACGCAAGGCCACCGGCGGAGCCAGCAGCGGGCCGGTTGTTACGGGCGTCGAGGCTTCGGGCGAGGTGGTGAGCCTGGCTTTGCCGCACTTTGACGAGCCCGAAAGCGTTGAGCTGTGGGCGCCGGTTTTTGCCGAACTCAAAAAGATTCTGCAGCAGCGTGGCCTGCTCGAGGCCGCCAGCCTTGGTTGCATGTCGGATGCCTGGCCGAATGCCGACGAAGTGCGAGCCCTCAAGGAGTTGAGCGATGGTCTGCCCTGGGTCTCGTATTCGCACATGGGCGTACCAAAGTGGCAGATGCACGACCTTGCTACAGTTCGCTACCAGGCAACGGTCACCCAGAACCGTTATGCCAACGGCGGTCCCACCGTGATTGGCAGCCACCAGGGCTGGGCCGGCCCGAGCTGGCCCGACCGTTTGGGCGTACCCCTTGAGGAGCGTCTGGAGCGTCCCGGCATTTTTGCCGAGAACGGCCGCGGTGGCCGGGGCTTCGATGTCTGGCCGGCCAGCCGCCTGCGTCAGGCGATGGAATTCAACATTACCGGCGATCAGCGCGGCATCGGCCGCGTCGGGGCCGACTTCTGGTCGGTCATCAGGGATCGGGCAGGAAATCGGCGCGGGCGCGCGGCAGCACGCTTTCCGCAGAGCTCGTGGCGTAATCAGGATCTGGAGAGCTCGCTGCTGGCGCCCGGACCTGACGGGCCGGTATCAACTCCGGGCTTCGAGGCCTTCCGCGAAGGCGCCCAGGAGAGCGAGGCACGCATTGTTATCGAGGAGGCTCTGCTGGACGAGGCCAAAAGGGCCCGCCTGGGCGAAGAGCTTGCCCGCCGCTGCACCGAGGCCCTCGAACTGCGGACGCATTACCTGATCAAGAGCCTGGGGCAGATGCGGCTGACCGGGCCCGACCACTGGTACGTTACGGTCGGCTATACCTACTGGCACCGCTCGGCCGGCCCCATCGGCCACCAATGGTTCCTCAGCTCGCAATGGCAGGAGCGGTCGGAAATGCTGTACAACCTGGCTGCCGAAGTCAGCGCCAAGCTCAAGTAGGCGGGAGGTTACTCGTGCAGTATAAGCCGGCCATCACCAGCAACTATGCCTCCAGCATCGGAGACCCGGAGCCCAGCCTGCGGCGCATTGCCGAAGCTGGCTTCCGGCACGTAATGTGGGCTCATAATGCCTGGGCCGATTACCTTTACACCAAGCCCGAGGTCGACCACGTGCTGCGGTGTCTCAAGCGATACGACCTGGAGGTTGTCGATCTGCATTGTCCAACGGGGCGCGAGCAGCGCTGGGGGTCGCCGGTTGAGTATCAGCGTTTGGCGGGCGTGGAACTGTTGAAGAATCGGCTGGACATGGCCTCCAGGCTGGGCTGCCCGGTGGTCGTCTGCCATCTGCCAATGGAGCCCGCCGGCGAGGCCGAGCGCAGCCGCTATTGGGACCGGCAGCGCCGGACCATGGACGCCCTGCAACCCTTTGCCGTCGAGCGGGGTGTGCGGATTGCCTTGGAGAATACGCTGCCGGGCAATTTTGACACCATCGAACAATACCTGTCGCAGTATGGGCCGGATTTTCTAGGCCTCTGTTACGATTCCGGCCACGGCGCCGCCCGCGTGGACTGGCCCGGCAATGGTCTGGAGCGACTGGAGAAGATCGCCCACCGCACCATCGACTTCCACCTGCACGACAACGACGGAACCGACGATCAGCACCTGCCCCTTTTCGCCGGCGTGGTGGACTGGCCGCGGTTGGCACGCGTTATGCCAGTCACCGACTACGGCAAGGCGGTGGTGCCGATGGAGGTAGGGCTTAAGGGGGCGGGCATCGACACCCAAAGCCTGAAAGAGCAGGGCACCCACGACGAGGCCGCAATGGCTCGACTTGAAGCTGACTTTCTGCGGCAGATGTTTGATCTTGGCCAGCGATTCGCCGCCCTTGTTGCCCCGGGCAAATCTCATCACTGATAAATAAAGCAGGTGGATCCGCCGGTAACAGCGAATCCACCTGATTACTTTACCGGCAAGCGGCCTGCGGGCATCTCTGGCCCCTGGCCGATTGAGCCGATCTGCTTATTCTGCCTGTTCTGCGCCGATCTCCATGATAAGCTCCCGAGTCTCAGGCTCCGGCTTGTTCAAGGTGATAATCTCGGCTCCATCGGCGTTCTTGCCGATTATGTTGGACGGGCCAAACTGACCTTCGGCAGCGGTCCAGCTCCAGCTGTCGTTGATGCCTTGGCCGCTGACCGTAACCGTGGCTTTGTTGTCGCCGTCGGTCTTCAGTGCCACCTTCAGGTTGCCCTTGTCCCACATGTCGTAGACGCTGGCAATGCGGAGGGTGGAGGCCTTCGTCTCCAGCCGGAGCTGTTTCCAGCCGAGAGGCTTTTTGCGATTATCGGCCGGCGAATCGACCACTTTGCATTCCATCGCCTGCGTGGCAGCTACCGCCATTGCGCAGGTGGCTTCGCCTTTCTTAAGCAGGAAGCGCATCTGCTCGGCACCAGAGGCATCAATCGCTCCGCTCTGGATAAGCCAGCTGACATCCACCGCCTGCGGGGCGCGAATATCATCCAGCACCAGCACGTAGCGTCCGTCAACCCAGATGAAGCTGCGCCGATACCGCTGGAGGGCCGGGCGGCGGCCACCCTTCGGGTTTGCCGGATAGCTGCCCGCGGCTTCGCCTTCAATTGCGTAGTTGCTGCCATTTTCGGCCTTGGCGGTTATTACGGCAATTTTGCTCATGTCGCCGCCGGGCTGCCACCACATGTCGCCTTCGCCGCGACCTTCCACCGTCTGGCCAATGCCATTGATGAGGATGGTGTTCAGGTTGGCCGACTTTTTGTTGTAGGAGTAGCGGTCGCTCTCGGCCACGAATTCATCATTCTTGAAAAGCAGGAAGCTGTTGGCGTCCGGGTCATCGTGAGCAACGTTGATGTATTGCATGTCGTGCTGGTGGCGGAACTTGTTCAGCAGGTATCCGCCGAACGGCCCGCACTTGAACATGGCTCCGCGGCCGCCCTTCTCCCAGGTATCGCGCATTACGGCTACGCCAACGTCCGGGAAGAAGTGCTTGGTGGCAGCCTCTTCAATTGGGGCTGCTTTCAAATCTTTCGGATACCACAGCAGGCCCAGCCAGGCCATGTTGCCGGCAACCCCATCGCTCTTCAGGCGCCTGTCCATCAGAGCCAGAAGATCGGCCTGCTTGTGCACGCCGGCAGCCTTAAGCTCGAACACATCATAATTGTAAGCGCCGACATCGGTGCCGCCCTGGTCTCCATAGTGGAAGCGCTGGTTAAGGCCGGGCGTCATCGTCTGAATCATGAACTCCGGCAGGTGCTCCACGAACGGGCTCTGGAGATGGTCGGTTCCCAGGCAGCGGTCGACGGCCTGCAGGCCAAGCATCAGATGTGTTGCCCCGAAAATCATGTATCCAGGCGACTCGTGGCTGGTGCCATCTTCCGGCAGCCAGTCCATGACAAATTTGAATTCCTCGGCAAGTTGCTGCATCATCCACTTCTGGCTATCCTCGCCCGTGTAGGCGGCCAGCAGGCAAAGCGACATGCCCGCGTTGCGGTGCCAGCGATGATTGTTCTGCGGATCGCCCTGCCAGTAGTGAATCCATTTGCCGCGCTTGAGGTGCCCCAGGTAGTATTGCCGCCGGGCGTGCTCCCACAGCTTCTGGCGGTACTGCTCGCGGAAGTCGGGGTCCAGATCGTTGTACAGCCAGTCGTAAGCCAGTGCAGCGCCAATCATGATGTTGGCCGAGCTCATGCCGCTATCGACCTCGTTGGTCTCCCAGTGGGGCAGTTCCAGCAGCATCTTCATGAAACCGACTGTCCTGTCGAACGACTGCTTCTCGCCCGTAAGCACGTAATGCAGGGCAACGGTCGGCATGCGCCAGAGCCCCTGTCGCTGGCCATCGGTTGCATCGACCAGAAAGCCCGGTTTCTCCGGAGGCTTGGACGAGCCAAGATACTGCTTAAGCCGGCCGGCGAAAATCTGTCCGGTAGGCGTCTGGGCGAAAGCCTTCAACTGGGCAATATCCTCTTGAGAAAAGAGCAACCGCGGATGCTTGCCCATGAGTTCAGGCACAATGGTCGGGGCAGGGCCCTCCACCTTCGGGTCACTTTCGGGCACCAGCTTCAGCATCTGTGCGGGGAAGTCTGCTGGACGCTGATCCCCCTGGGCCCAAACTTCAGCAACAATGGCAAGCGATAAAATTGCGGCAACGGCCATCATCAGCGTCTTCATAGCTCCGGCTCCTCATGTTATTAAACTGATTTTTCCGCTCGTGCTTTCAACTCGCACCCATCGCTCGTGCTCGCAGTTCGCACCCATCGGCAATTGCGATTGCTTCTAAGATTATAAACCGCATGCCCGCCCCGTGGTGCTGGCGTTTTTTCTCAGGCATTCAGTTTACGCTCCTGATTGCTGCGGCTGCATCGGTCAAAAGTGCTGCCCCGAAGGCGGTGAAGCGACGGCATCCTGACCAGGGCCCATACTATGCAGCTTTGCGGCCTCGGTGCACTGTTCACTTATTTCTGGAGGATTAAAATACAGGCAATGACAGAAGGGGGCAGACATTCGGAATTGGTGGAAAAAATAAGCTGGGGGGAATCGGGCGGCAATTCAGCTTGAATTCCTGCAAACGGTTCAAAGCCGAAGCGTCAGCCCGAATCCCCCGGGCCTGAAGCTTACTTCGAGATTTACTTGGCCATTTCCTTCAGGTTCTTCAGCGGGCGAACCTTGATGACCTTGCGGGCGGGCTTGGCCGGGAAGACCTGCTCCTGCTTGGTGAAGGGATTGATGCCCTTGCGCTTGGGCGTGGCAGGCTTGGTGATGACATTGATCTTCATCAGGCCGGGAATGGTGAAGACGCCGGGGCCCTTCTTGCCGACGGCGCCTTTGATCTGCGCCTGCAGCGAATCAAAAACCGATGCTACCTGCTTGCGGCTGAGCTCCGTGTCTTCCGCGATCTTCGCCAGAATCTCGCTCTTGGTTGCCGGCTTGGTGCTTGTTGCCATGTTGCTTGCTCCTTAGATGAGTTATGAAAAGAACAGGAAACACCGTGAATTCAGGCCGCATTCTACAGAATCGCTATTGTCATAGCAATAGAGACTATGAATGTTTCGGCAGGATTCTGCAAATCATTTCGCCCCTTAATTTTGGGCTCAATGCAGAAAAAACTCCCCGCGGGCGGCTCGGAGACCAGCCGCGGGGATAATCATCGGGCCTCGCAAGCGCGTTACTCGCCTTCGCTCATGCGCTGGTTGTACTCGGCCGCCATCTGCTCGACCAACTGCTCGCGCCGATCGTACAGGCGCTTCAGCGGACGCGCCTGGTGCCGGGCCAGGGCGTAATGCACCAGCAGGGGCAGGGCAATGGTCGAATCGACATAAGCAACAACCGTGTTCGGCAGGCCGGCCGGATCGATCTTGCCCCAGCTTACCGCTTCGCTGGGCGTGGCCCCGGAGAGGCCGCCGGTATCGGGCCGGGCGTCGGTAATCTGGAAGAAGTAATCGTGGCCCTCTTCCGGAATGCCCAGCACCTCCTGTATTTGCGGCTCGGTCTGCAGGACAAAGTTCTTCGGGCTGCCGCCGCCTACCAGCAGCACGCCGCTCTTGCCGCCACCGCGCTTGGCCGCCAGAACGTAGGAGGCCGTTTCGTTGACGTCGGTCGATGGATTAATGCGCAGCTTGCTGCCCTGCAACTGCATGGCGGCCACGTTCATGCCGATTGACGAATCGCCGGGCGAACTGGTGTGCACCGGCACGCCTGCCCGGTAGGCGGCCGCCAGTACTGAGCCGTTTTCAACGCCATTGCGTTCCTCGAGCTCGGCAGCATACTTGCCCAGCAGATAGTGGAACTCGGCCGTGCCCATTTCGCGCTGAAACTCCGGCGCTTCCAGAATCGTCCGCACGGCGCTGTCGGTATCCAGCAGCACCGTGTAATCGAACAGAATATCGTAGATGCGCACCACGCCCTCGGCCCGCAGAATGCAATCGTCCAGCGAGTGCGAGCCCACGTGCAGGGCCTTGTCGATAGCGAAGTGCAGATCGTGATACAGGTTTGCTCCGGTCGAGACAATCCAGTCCACGTAGCCCGACTTGATCAGCGGGATGATGCACGATCCGCCAATGCCGGCCGGCGTCATTGCTCCGGCCAGCGACATTCCGACCGTTACCTCCGGGGCCAGCATCTTTTCGCTGAAAAGCTTGAAGCCCTCGCGAAGCCGGGCGCTGTTGTAGGCCAGAAACGTGTTTTCGATAAGTTCGGCTGCCGTCTCGTCGCCGCGAATGGGCTGGGGCTGAATTCTCGTGCCCGACAGCAAATCATCGTGCGACAAGGCAGCGGCCGGCTTGCCCACGTCATCGCGCGGCTTGCCACACGGGAAAGTACCCCCGCCCTGACACATGTGCGGCCCATCGTGTCCTTTGTCCTCAACCACTTTGCAAACCTCCCTCGACCATCAAAGATGACTGAACCAGGCCCTGTGCACGCTCATCTGCCATGGTGCACCGCCATTGGGTAAGGCTCAAGTGTAAAGCCTCCGCAATACGATAACAATAACATAAGCCTTGGCAAGACCGGACAAGGTTGCTTTTTCCGGGGCCGATTATGCGTATAATGGCACGAACCCGGCGAGTTGGGCACGAGGCCCGCTCCCGGCCGGTTTCCGGTTCTTGAGTTGTTTGAGTTTATGTTGGAGAGCCGCCCGTGGTGCTTACGGCGAACAGGAGAAAGCCGCTGCGTGTTTCGGATCATACAATTCCCGACTGGCCGCTGATGAAAATCGGCGAGGTTTGCCGCCTCAGCGGACTGTCGCGACAGATGGTATCAAGCTACTGCATGTACGGCCTGATACGCGAAGACGCTCGCACACCTTCGGGCCACAGGCTGTTCGACACCCGCGTGCTCACCCGGCTAAAGCTGATCCGCCAGTTGGTGGAACATGGCTACACCTTGCGCGAAATCCGCGAAATCTTCATTCGCGACCGTCTCTGATGATTTAATTCTAGACAAGGGGTGTTGTCCCGTTACCCTTCCCATCTCACCCTGAGCCCACCTAAGGGCTTGACAGGGGAAGGTGACCGGAAGGGCCGGATGAGGGTGGCCCTTGGCTGTCCTTCAATAACTGCAATTGACAGCAAATGGCGCGCCGCATAATATATGTTGTCTCGGTGCCAGGGTGGGTGTGCGGGCGTTGTGCAGGATGTCGGGCGTCAGGTATTTTTGAGCCTTCTGCTCATTTGCCACCTCCATTTTTGCCGATAACCCTGAAGATACTTCCGGCCGACTGATTCGGCGGAAATAATTGGGCCACAAAGAGCTATGCCTGACGAAGTCGCTACATCACCAAACATCAAGCAGCCATTGCCGCTATTCGTGCGGCACCTGGCCGTGGCCATTGTGCACCTGGCCCTCTTTGCCATTTCCTTCTATGGTGCGTATCTTCTGCGGCTCGACTTCCAGATGCCGCCCATAGTCTCGCCCGAAACGTCGCCCTACTGGAACAGTTTCAGCAATCTTATATGGCTGGTGCTGGCCATCAAGCTGGTGGTGTTCTGGTACTTCCGGATGTACTCCAGTTGGGGCCGTTACGTAGGCGTGCAGGATCTGATCGAGACCTTAAAGGCCAGCTATGTTGCCACAGCCATTATTGTGGTCTGCGTGCTGCTTCTGAATATACTCCAGCAGAGCATGATGGAGAATTTTCTGAATATTCCCGGCTCGGTCGTAATTATCGATTTTGCCGGATCCATAGCCCTTGTTGGCGGCACGAGGTTTGCCATTCGCATTTATCGCGAGGGTATGCGTCCGGTGGCCGTCGGCGGCCTGACCAATACGCTCATCGTGGGCGCTGGCGACGTTGGCGAAGCCGTCCTGCGCGAGATGCAGCGCATGCCGGTGGAGCGTTACCGAGTGGTCGGTTTCGTGGACGATAATCCGCGCATCATCGGGGCTCGTATTCACGGAGTGCAGGTGCTTGGCGACACGTCGCAACTGAGCCGCATCTGCACCAAGCACGATGTTGAGGAAGTTTTCATCGCCTTGCCCGACCCTTCGCGGCAGAATCTGCGACGCATCATCGAGTTCTGCAAGGGCTCCAAGCTGGTCTTCCGCGTCGTGCCTGGCGTGGCCGACCTGATTGAAGGCCGGGCCGACCTGACCCGCCTGCGCGAAGTGGACATCAACGACCTTCTGGGACGCGAGGAGGTCTGCCTCGACCTCGATTCCATCGGCCATATGCTGACCGACAAGACGGTGCTGGTGACCGGGGCCGGCGGCAGTATCGGCAGCGAGTTGTGCCGCCAGTTGCTGCCATTCAACCCGAAAGAACTGATGCTGCTGGAACAGTCGGAGAACAGTCTGTTCTTCATCGAGCGCGAACTGCGCAAGGCCTTTCCGGACATTCTGCTGACGCCGGTTATTTGCGATGTGTACGACCGCGACCGCCTGGAGCAGGTTTTTGACGCTGCCCGACCGGCGGTTGTCTTCCATGCTGCCGCCCACAAGCACGTGCCGCTCATGGAGCAGAACGCCAGCGAAGCGGTCAAAAACAACATTTTCGGCACCCGCAACGTGGCCGACATGTGCTGCAAGTACGAAACCAGCGCAATGGTCATGATTTCCACCGATAAGGCCGTAAACCCCACCAGCGTAATGGGATGCAGCAAGCGGGTGGCCGAGATGTACTGCCAGTGGCTGAACACCAGCGGCAAGTGCCCGAAGACGCGGTTTGTGACGGTGCGTTTCGGCAACGTTCTGGGGTCCAACGGCAGCGTGGTGCCCATTTTCCGCCAGCAGATTGCCCGCGGCGGGCCGGTAACCGTCACGCATCCTGAGATGCGCCGCTACTTCATGACCATACCGGAGGCCAGCCAGTTGGTCATACAGGCCGGAGCCATGGGCAAGGGCGGCGAGATTTTCATTCTCGACATGGGCGAACCGGTCAAAATTGTCGACCTGGCTCGCGACATGATCACCCTCTCGGGCTTCCGTCCCGATGTTGACATCAAGATCGAGTTTTCCGGTGTGCGCCCGGGCGAGAAGCTGTTTGAAGAGCTGCGAATTACCGGCGAAGACATCCGCCCGACGCATCACGAGAAGATCAGCATCTGGCAGGTTCGCCCATGCACCGACGAACAGATCGAGCGGGCCATTACCTCGCTCGATGCGCTCCGTAATTCGACCGAAAAGCCGGTTATTCTTGACGCCCTGAAGCAAATTGTGCCCGAATTCAAACCTAACGGCAACTGACGCTCCCTGCCCGCAACAGTCCGCGCCGGCGCTTGCTGCCAACTGTTGGCGACATGTGGCGAGCCGCCCCTCCGACTGCTGTTGTTCGATCATCAATACTGACTATTGTTCGTTGCGCAAGTTATTTTTGATTGAAATGTTGCTCCACTTGTGTCAGATTTTCCCCTGCCGCCGATACGTGTGCGGCAGGAGGCTGGCGTGCTTGGAGCATTATGCAGGAGCGGAGGCCGACGGAGGCAGGGCTCGTCGGCTTTTACCGCCGTCGAACTACTCATAGTCATGCTGGTTATCGGGGTCCTGATTGTGCTGACCATCGGCATGGTCCGGGCCGCGACAGACCATGCGCGGCGGACCGCCTGTGCCGGGAATCTGGCCCAACTGGCAAAAGTGCTGCGAATTTATGCTATCGATCATTCGGGGCGCTATCCGGAGACCGGGGCAGCCAGCGGCCTGGGCGGCTGCGTGCCTTTGGGCAACGAGTTTCCGGATACCTGGGATTCTCCAGGCACGGGCCTCTGGCCGCAGGAAAAAACCACCGGCAACGCCGGCAACCTTTATCTGCTGATCAGGCTCGGACTGGCCGCGCCGCGGGACTTTGTCTGCCCAGCCAGCGGCGACCGGGAGGCTTTCGGCCCGGCCAGTGCAGGACGCTTCAGCTTTCTGGCCTACCGGCCCGGCTCTTCCATGATGACGGCCGAACAGCAGGCATTCCTGCAGACGAACTCCACGCGGCACTGTTCGTACAGTTATCAGAACTCCCTGGGCCATAGCGAAATCCCGTATCATCTGGCCTGTAGCGAAGCTGCCGGCGTGCATGCCGACCTGTCGCCACCGGACATGGTCATACTGGCCGATCATAATCCATACACCCAGATGCGCGGCGAAGGGCGCGAGGTGCTCGACCCGCAGCAGTTCCCGGATGCCAACAGTCTCAACCATGGTGGCGAAGGGCAGAATGTGCTATACCTCAGCGGCACTGTCGTCTGGCAGACGACGCCTTTTTGCGGCCCCAGGCTGGACGATGGCACGCACGACAATATCTATCTGCCGGCGGCCGGCGATGTTACCGATCCGGCGAATGTGCCGCGACATGCGCGAGACTCTTACCTGGTGCCATGACTTCTTGTCGGCGGCCTGCTCGCCATCCCAGCAAGTTGCCGGCGCCGTTCGGCGTAGCAACATTGAGGACCATGATGAAGTTTGCAGAAAAGGCTTTTACGCTGATTGAAATTCTGCTCCTGGTGGCCATCATCGCCGTTTTACTGGCGCTCCTGGCTCCTGCCCTCGGAGCTTTGTTCGGAAAGTCGGCCGACCTGCAGTGCCAGATCAATCTGCGAGCCATCGGCCAGGCATATCGCCAATACCTGAACGACAATCGCAGCACGTTTCCGCCGCTGAGGTCGGCGGTGCGGCCGGAGGCGGTTTTGGTCGAAATGGCCGAGCGCGAAAACCTCACCCTCAACCCGCACCCGATGGCCGGCGGCATGCACTGGTCCATTGTCTT
>JAWLHX010000053.1:0-22289 GCA_041690105.1 Phycisphaerae bacterium | reverse complement strand
CCCGCTGGCAGACGGTGGGCGAGACCCGACGATTGCAGGGCCTCATCCAGCAAGGCCGGGGCGATGTCGAGTTGCACAGCTTCGGCGGCGACCGTCGGACCGGGCGGCAGGCACAGTTGCTCTTCCAGTTGTCGCAGGACGTAGCTGGCCGCGGGCAGACTGGTAGCCCCCGGCCTGGGGAAGCTGTCGATGCTGACCACGCGGGCCCCGCTATAGCGCGACAGATGATGGGCCGGCCAGTTGGTCTGGCCGCCGGGCCGCCCGCCGAGGAAATCGACCACCAACGCGGCCGAGCGCAAAAGTTCCGGCACGTCGGCCGCTCTGGCCGCAGGGGCAAACAGCCTGTGCAGGCCGCTACCCTCGATATCGCTCACATTATCCACCAGCCCCGCCGCCCGCAGCAACTTGCCGCGCTCGGGAATGCCCAGTAAGGTCAAGGGCTGCAAAGGGTAGTGCTGCCTGATGAGGCCCAAGGAAGGAATCGTCTGGAGCAGATCGCCCAGACCGCCGGTGTGGATAACAACGATTGTCCCGGCAGAAGAATCCATGTTCATACCTGAAAGGCGAAGGAGGCAGCACCCACAACCAAGATTTCGGGCAGCACCCCCGCGCATGGGGGAGTCATCATGGCCTGACTTCGTCAGACCATGGCACCGCCGCATTATGGTGAATTGCCTTTGTTGTTAAAGCCCCGGGCACTGCCCGGGGATGTCTTGGCCGTTATGTTGCTGCTGTTTTGTCGGCTCCCGCGAATTCGTGCAATTCCCCGAGTTTCGATCCCCCGGCAATGCCGGGGGCTTCAAGAGCAGAAGAAGCAACAGCCCCCCGCAGGGTCGGAATTTGCTGTTGCCGTTGTCGTTTTCGTTTGTTGTTGTCGTGTGCTTTTCCAAAGCCCCGGGCACCGCCCGGGGATATTCCTGATATCGCAGTTGTTACCGCCAAACGGAAATCTGCAGCAGGCACATGAGTTTTGTTGCATGGCCACCCGAGGGTGGCCGTGCCACCACCTTACATTTTGCCGCCTGCCTTGCGGAAGGCCTCGGCGAAAGACTTGTTGACCGGCTTAGCCAATTCCCTCGCGAACTCCGCCGCAGTCAGGGCTTTCGCCTCTCCGCCGGCATACAGCACGCTACGGCTGTTGTCGTCGGCCGCATGGGGCTTCAAGTCACAAGCTACCAGTTGTTCAGAATCGGCCCATTCGTCGAATAGAAAGAAGTAGTCTCGCCGCCGGTCTTCATGGTGCGGGCATTGGAGATGGCCCTCGTGTATGGAGCCCTCCTCAAGCAGCGTCTCGACGGTCACCGTACGATCCGATTCAGGACGCCACTCTGTCCCGCTGATTGCTCTAAGATTGTGCCAGCACCGAGCAGTTTTTGCTTTGACCAAGCTGACTTCCGAGGCTTCCTGGGCGCTGTTTTTCGGGGATGTGTCGGCAGAAGGCCTTTGCGGCGCCCGCCGTGGGTCGCATTCCGGCACGCCGGCCAGCTTCCACGGGTCGACCACATAACGGCCTTGGCGGTCGATGTAGCCCATGTACCGCTTGTCGTCTACCTGAATCTCAACTTGTGCCAGACCGCCGCGAAACGGCTGCGCAATAAAAAACTCGTCCGGTGTAATGCGTGCGCCGCCCCTGTCGATATAGCTGAGCGGCTGTTCCGGATAGGCACCGCCCACCTGGACCACCGCGCGGCCTTCCGAGAAGCTGTATGCCCTCAAGTATTGGGCAGGAATCAGCCATTGGCCCGTCCGATCGATGTACCCGAAATCTGGTTTGAGGGCGTATGGCTGCGTGATCTTGGCTACAGCAAGTCCATCAGAAAATGGCCCGGCAGCCCCGAATTTGGCGTCAATGGCAAAGGTGCCGGTCTTATCAATGAATCCAAACTTCGGCCATTCATCCGCCTTACCTTCTTTAATGGTGACCGCCAGGCCCTCAGAGAAAATCGGAGGGACGTAGAAAGGATGGTCGCAGGTAAGCCTTGGCTCAATAACCATCTTGCCGCTTGTGTCGATAAAGCCGTAAAGGCCGTCATCACCTACTACAGCCGCCAGGCCTTCAGAGAATGACCGGGCGTATTCATACTGAGGGCGAATGGCTATCTGGCCGCTCTTGTCGATGAAACCCCACCTGGCATCATCGACATCGGGTCCTTGGGCCACAAGCACGCTGGCCAGTCCCTCACTGAAGGATTCTGCCTTCAAAAATGGCCCGGGAATAGCCAGCTTGCCGGATTCGTCAATGTAGCCCCAGCGACTATCATCAATGGCCCGCTTCCCACCGACGAACACCGCGGCGAGCCCTTCTGAATAACTGTGTATAAAGTAGTACTGCGGCACAAGGATGACATGGCCTGACTCGTCAATGACGCCATTCTTGCCGTCCTTGTCCAGGATGAGCGCTCGGTTCCCGTAAAAAGGAAGGGCATGGCTGAACTGCGGTTCGATTACCATCTTACCGCTACGGTCGATGTAACCCCACTTGCTATAATTACTTAGGTCCCGTGAGTGGTCAACGCCGATGGGAAAGAGCTTCACATCGGCGATTGATATTTCTTCTTCCGCTATCAAGGCACCTTTTGCCGCCATTTCGGATTTGCCGCCTGAATCCGGCCCACTGTCACTTTCGTCGCGGCAGCCCGTAAGGCCAAACCAACAGCAAGCCAAAAGCATACCGGCCACCACTAAACGTGTTGCACTCATAGTTTGCCCTCTTTGCCCGCAAGTAGAATCTACGTCGCCAAAATGCTGTGCTTTGCTCACCCGACCAACGCGTACGGGGAGAATTATCAAGGCCTGACTTCGTCAGACCATGGCACCGAAATCAGAGTGCCCGGTCGATCCAGCCGCCGCCCAGCAGGCGCTGGCCATCGTAGATGACGGCTGCCTGGCCGGGGGTGATGGCTCGCTGGGGCTCGTCGAAGGTTACTTCCACGCTGCCGGGGGCGACCACCCGGACCTCGGCCGGTGATGGTTCGTGGCGATAACGAATTTTGACCGCCGCCCGGATCAGCTTCGGCTCGGGGTCGATCTGCCAGTTGACGCTCTCGGCCAGCAGTCGGTGCGACCAGAGGGCCTCGTCCGGTCCCATGTGCACGGTAGCGGTCTCGGCGTCGATCCGGGTGACGTAGCGAGGTTTGCCGGCAGCCACGCGCATGCCGCGCCGCTGGCCGATGGTAAAGCCGATGACGCCCTGGTGCTCGCCCACCTGGCGGCCCGTCTCGTCCAGAATCTTTCCGGGGCGCAGCAAGTCGGGCCGGCGCAGGCGGACCAGGTCGAGGTAACTGTCGGCCACAAAGCAGATTTCCTGGCTCTCGTCGCGGTCGGCCGATGGCAGGTGCCACTGGCGAGCCAGCCGCCGGGTGTCGCTCTTCTGGAAGTCGCCCAGCGGCAACAGGATGCGGCCAATTCGCTCCCGGGGGACGGCAAACAGGGCGTAGCTCTGATCTTTTGCCGGGTTGGAAGCCCGCAGAATGGCCGGCTGGCCGTCAACCTGGCCGCGGCGGGCGTAATGGCCGGTGGCCAGATATTGGGCGCCGATGCTGGCGGCAAAGTCCAGCAGGCGGCCGAACTTCAGATCGCGATTGCAGACCAGGCAGGGGTTGGGCGTGCGGCCGCGGCCATATTCGGCCACGAAATAGTCGATCAGCCGGTCGAAGTCGGCCTTGCAGTCCAGAACGTGCAGCGGTATGCCGAGGTAATCGGCCACCAGGCGGGCGGCGGAAGATTCGCGGGCGCAGCGCTGGTCGGCAGGCTCGGCCTCGGTGGCCGGATCGACATTCTCGGCCCCGCCAGAGTAGCCCGAGCTCATGAAGACGGCCTCTACGGCGTAGCCCTGGTCCATGAGCAACCGGCAGGTAACGGCCGAATCGACACCGCCGCTGATGGCTACCAGAACTTTTCCGCGACTGCTGCCGCTGCTGCTGGACATAAGTCCCCTTGCAAAGATTTGTTATGCCCCCGCAAAGCGGCGCGACAGAGCCTCGGCCACGCACGGCGGCACAAGCTTGCTGACGTCGCCGCCATAGCGGGCCACCTGCCTGATGAGGCTGGAGGAGATAAAGCCCAGGCCCGGGCTGGCCAGCAGAAAGACGCTTTCCACTCCGCTGATGGCCTGGTTGGTCAGGGCCAGGTGACTCTCGTAATCGAAGTCGCTCATGGTTCGCACGCCGCGCAGAATGACGGCCGGCGCTTTTGTGCGAACGTAATCGACCGTCAGCCCCTGGTAGCTGTCCACAATTACGCCGGGCAGGTCGGCGGTGGCCTGGTGTGCAAGGTCCATCCGTTCCTGCAGCGTCCAGAGCGATTGCTTGCCGGGGTTATCGGCCACGGCCACGATTAATCGGCCGAAAATATCGACGCCGCGACGTATAATATCAAGATGGCCCAGGGTCAGCGGATCGAAGGCTCCGGGATATACAGCCGTTGGCTGGCTCATGGCAAAAGGGCTTTCAACAGGGGCGGATTCGGTCGCAGACGCTTCGGGCGTTCGCGGTAGCTGTGTATTGGCGGACCGGCGCTCGAGGCTTGCGGCATCAACTGCGGATTCTAATTGGCTTGCCTCGACGTGTCAACCAGGCGTAATATATGACTACTGTGGGAAAAGCGGAAATAATGCCCCCGGCGGTCACGTTATAGTTAAATGGCAGATTTTGCGAGGCGTGCCGCGCGGAACAGGCGAGGCATCGCGCCAGAACCGATCGGAAGGTCTCTCGTTGGAGATGAGGACAATGATGCAGAATTCCGGAAATCGCCAGTACAGCCCCCCCGGCAAAGCGAAATCGCCGCTCTTCTACATACTGCTGGGCGTAGGAGCGACCTTTATCGTCATGGCCCTGGTGCTGGGCGTGGTGCTTGCGCTGGGCATGCAATATTGGGCTAACACGGCTGAAGAGGCACCTCCGGATGTCGCACTTAGTGAACCAGTCCGGCCCAGCCCACCAGTCGCGCAGCAGCCGAGGCGGTTGCCGGGCGTGGTGGATGATATTGAGATTCCGCGGGTGCAGGTACAGCCGGATGCGGCGGTGGGCGTCGGCGCCGGTGCCGTGGCCCCTCCGCCGGAGGTGGTTGAGGCCGCACCGCCAGTTGCCGATGATCAGGCGGAAATGGACGAGGCGGCGCGAGAAGAGATGCAGGAGCGCGAGCGGGTTTTCATGCAGAAGCGCTTTCTGGAGGTCAAGGGGCAGATGCTGGCGGGCATCGACGCCTACTTCATGCTGCCGGAGGAAGAGCGCCTGGCCTATTTCCAGGAGTTCATGCGGCAAATGGATCAACAGGCCCGCACTGAGCGCGAGAAGGCCGGCCTGCCGGCCCAGCCACAGAACCCGCGGCGGGTCTTCCAGGACTTCATGCAGATGTTCGGCGAATATTCGACCGAAGAAGAGCGGCTCAAGGCAGCACGATTCAGCAACGACGTCGGCCAGCAGTTCATGCGGCGAGCCCAACGCCAGCTCGAAGAACGCCTGAACCTGCCGCCAGAGCAGCCATAACGGTTGCCGCCCGCAGTGCGGTATTTGATGTTGTTGCCGTTGTCGTTGCCGTTGCCGTTGTGCCGTTGCGCTATTGTCGTTGCCGTTGCCGTTGCGCTATTGTCGTTGCCGGTGCCGTTGCGCTATTGTCGTTGCCGGTGCCGTTGCTTTTCTAAAGCCCCCGGCACTGCCGGGGGATGTCTTGGCCGTTATCTTGCTGCTGTTTTGTCGGCTGCCTCGAATTCGTGCAATTCCCCGAGTTTCGATCCCCCGGCAGTGCCGGGGGCTTCAAAAGCAGAAGAAGCAACAGCACCCCGGCGGCCTTTCCTGACTCATCATCTGATTGACTTTACCTTTTCTGCATGGTAGAAGCGCTGACTTGATTCGAGACCGCCCCGGGGCCGGGAGCCTCGGGATAACGGTCCGTCATCTCATAATAATAACGCGCACCTGCCAGAGGAGAGCCGACAAGCCATGCAGAACGTCACGCTTGAGATGAGTCTGAAGCCTTTCAAGTCGATTGATCCGCAGTACGTGGCCGATGTCTGCCGCCGGCTGTTCATGCAATGGCGGAACCTTGCGGCCGATGCCGAGACCGTCAGTGTCATGCTCTGGACGGCCGATGGCTCGGAGATTCTGGACTACAAGGGCCGACTGGAAGACGAGATTGAATGGGCCCGCTATATCGGCGGGGCTAATCCGCCGGCGGCCGACCCCGACAAGCCGCCGCGCACCGATCTGCACGGCACCAATTACCTTTACATCGACGAGCCTCCGGTGGTCACCTACGCCACGCTTAAGCGGATTGTGGCCACTCTCAAGGAGGTTGGCGGGCAGGTGCTGGCCAAGCCGATAACGGTGGGGGCCACCTTCGACCCGGGTCCGGAATTCGCCAAATCGTCCTTCAAGTACGAGCGTCATCGCGAAATATGCATGGGCAGCACCATGGGCCACAAGGTCTGGGTCTGCAGCTACGCCACGCTGAAGGAGGATAAGGAGCAGTATGCCGGATGGCCCGAGGGCATTGCCGAGGGCACACCCTTCGGCAGCTTCTTCGGACGTCAGTGCCAGCACTTCCTGAGCGATCTGGATTTCGACTTCGTCTGGTTCTCCAACGGTTTTGGCTTCGGCTGCGATACCTGGAACGCCACCGGGGCGGTCTTCGACGGCGAGAGCTTCAATATCGAGCGGGTGAAGGAGATTCGCGACATCACGCTCGACTTCTGGCGACTGTTCCGCCAGGAATGCCCGAAGTTCGAAATCCGCACGCGCGGCACAAATATGTCGACCGGCGTGGACCTGGCCAGCGATGCCGTGCCGCTGAAGGCCATTTACGAGGGCGACTTCAACATGCTGCCGCCACCGAATTCGCCCTGGGCGGCCCTGGACGGCGACTTCGGCATCGAACTGGTCGGCTTCATGTCTCACATTGCCAGCCTGCCCGACACCCGTTACATGTTCCGCTATTACGTGCACGACCCCTGGTGGCTCAACAGCCCATGGCTGGACCGTTACAACCGCCAGCCGCACGACATTTACCTGCCGCTCTCAGTGGCCCGTATTGACGACAAGGGCAACATCTGCCGGCCCTCGCATATGCAGATTCTGACGGCCGACGATTCCTACGGCAACATGCCCGAGCAGGTGCCAAGCGAGGTCACGCCGCACGTTCTGCAGGCCCTGGCGACCGGGCCGGACGAGCCTTCGCCGCTGGTCTGGGTATACCCGTTCGACGAATATCACGCAATTCTGGATGATCATGAAGAGCGCGTGGGCGAGCCTTACTTTGGCGACTGGTTCATCCGCGGGGCAATCAACAACGCCCTGCCGCTGAACAGCGTGGTCTCGACCAATGGGTTCGTCAGCTCGCGGGCGGCGCGGCCCACTATGTACGATGGCAGCATTATTGTGACGCCGGTGCCCGATGCCGGCAGCAAGCTGGAGGCCGAGTTGCTGGCAACCGTGCGAAGCGGCGGCCAGGTGATTCTCTACGGCCCTACGCGCCATGCCTCGGCCGAGCTGCGCGGCTTACTTGGCTTGGAACTGGCCGAGCCGCTGTCGGGCGACCTGAAGATCAGCCTGCAGGTGCGGCCGATTGACAGCTTCCGCTCGGGCGGCTGTGCCGAGACCATCTGCCATCGGCCTGTCATGTCGGCCGGCGGCATGGAGGAGGTCCTCAGTGGCGGCAAGGCGGCCGAAGGTGTGACAGTTTGCGCCTCGGTGAGCGAGTCGGCCGAAGGTGCGGAGGCGGGCGGCGAGGCAGGCGCGGGCCATGCAGCGGCCTCGCGCGTGGCGGCCCTTATCTGCCGCAGGAAGGATTTCAGCGGCGGTACTCTGGCCTGGGTTCGCGGCACGAGCAGCAACAGTCTGATCAAAAACCAGGCCCTGCCCCAGCCCGACGACAGCCGGCAGAGATTCAATGGCGAGGTACTCATGCGCATGGTGCTGGCCGAACTGGGCTACGAGTTTGCCCTGGCCCGGCAAAGCGTCCAGCAGCGAAGCCCTTACAACCTTATGTCGCGACACGACAACGGCCTGTACTTCTCCGGATACGCCCCCAACTCGACCGTTGTGCAGCAGATCCGCCTGCCGCAGGGCGCCCCGCTGATGATTGGTCTGGATACTGAAATTGTTGACGGGCGGGCCACCTACATGCCCGGCCGGTCGTGGCACTACGAGTGCCGCGTCTTCGTCGAGCAGGACGACTCTACGGTCATCGGTTGCGTGGAGCAGCCGACGGTAATGGTTGGCCTGCACCGCCGGCTTTATCTGACGGGCTTCAGCCATGCCACGCTGCGGGTCTATCTGCCGCGCGAGATCGAGGCCGAACAGGTGGAGATGCTGCTGAATCCGACCGATCCGGCCAACATGCTGCTGACCGAAGAAGAGGACCGCACGGTCAGTTTCCGCCTGGTCGAGGATCGGCTGGGCCGCTACTTCGAGGCTCGTGACGTAACGGGCGATGTGCTGCTTTCGTGGTAAAGGCAGGTAATGGAGCAAGTGACATGAACAGGCAACTGGCGCTGGTGGTTCTGGCCGCGGCAGCCTTGGCAGCAACAATTGCGGGATGCCAGATGGGTGGCCGCGCTACTGGGGAGGCAATCATGACCGAGCAGGAACCGATTCTGGAGGCCTACTTTACCGCTCAGCCGCCGCAGGGGCTGGCCGCTGCCCTGCTGGATCACCCGCGGGCCTCTCTTGCGCCGGGTGCAGGTCCGGACGGTGCCGATGCCATTCGGGTCGACTACGTAGGCAACAAGCGGGGCAGCGGAGGAGTTGTGTTGCGCCATCGCCTGCCGCACGGCGGCAACGAGATGACGCTCTGCTATTACGTCAAGTTTGCCGACGATTTCCAGTTTGTCCGCGGCGGCAAGCTGCACGGCCTGGGGCCCGACAATCCCGTGACCGGCGGCCGCGACATGCGACCCGACGGCTGGAGCTCGCGGATAATGTGGCGACAGGAAGGCCAGCCGCACACTTACCTTTACGTGCAGGACAAGGAGACGATTTACGGCATCGGGCAGCGGGCTGAGAGCTTCCGCTTCCAGCAGGGCCGCTGGCACGCCGTGAGCATTCATGTCGGCGTGAACTCCTCCGGCGACGTTGCCGACGGCTTCACCCACGTTTACATGGACGGCCAGCCGGTCATACGACATGACGGCGTGCGATTCAGGGCCACGACCGAGCCCGGCACCGAGATCACCCAGCTGCTTATCAGCACCTTCCATGGCGGCAACTCGATTGATTGGGCACCGAGGGACGAGCAGGGCCAGCCGATTACCGTGCAAGCGTGGTTCAGCCACATTTCGGTCTACGATGGCCTGCACGTGTTGCCGCCGGTTGAATGAATCGCAAGCCATGGGCGTTGCCGTTGCTGTGGTTGTTGAAGCCCCCGGCACTGCCGGGGGATCGAAACTCGGTAGATTGAACGAATTCAAAACAGCCGACAAAACAGCAGCAGCATAACGGCCAAGACATCCCCCGGCAGTGCCGGGGGCTTCAACTGCAAAAGCGACAAAAGCAACAAAAGCATCCCCCGGCAACGCCGGGGGCTTTATACAACAGAAGTAACCGTATAAGCCGACGGGGTATCCTGCCGCGGGGTGCTGTTGCTTCTGCTTTTGAAGCCCCCGGCACTGCCGGGGGATCCTGCCGTGACACGAAAGGCCACGTTGCCTGCCATGGAGAAGGAGCGTATTGGGAAATCATGAACAATCGGAAAAAGCCGCACATTATCATTTTCAATCCGGACCAGTGGCGCTGGGATGTCATGGGGCACATGGGCAACCCGGCGGCCGTAACACCGATTATTGATGATCTGGTCGCCACCGATGCCGTGAGCTTCAGCCAGGCCTTCTGCCAGAACCCCGTATGCACGCCCAGCCGCTGCTCGTTCATGACCGGATGGTACCCACATGTTCACGGCCACCGCACCATGCATCACATGTTGCGGCCGCACGAGCCTGTGCTGCTGCAGAGATTGCGGCAAGAGGGCTACTTTGTCTGGTGGGGCGGCAAAAACGATCTGGTGCCGGGACAGAGCGGCTTTGACGATTACTGCGACTTCAAGCTCCAATTCACGCGGCCGACGCTGACTGGTCCGCATCAGCTCATCATGCACAACAAGCGGCCGGAGGATAAGGATTATCACAGCATGTACTGGGGCAAGCTGGAGCGGCCGCAGAATGAGCCCGACCTGCTGTATGGCGGCGACTGGGAGGTGGCGGAGGCGGCGGCCGATTTTATCCGCCAGGCGCCCGACGATAAGCCCCTCTGCATGTACATGCCGCTATCGTATCCACACCCTCCATATGCGGTGGAGGAGCCTTACTTCAGCATGATTGACCGCTCGGCCCTGCCGCCGCGAAAGCCCACGCCCGATGGTTGGCGCGGCAAGCCGTGCATTCTGCCGGGCATTGCCCAGGGGCAGCGCTGCCAGGACTGGACCGAGCAGCAATGGACCGAACTGCGAGCAGTCTACTATGCCATGTGCAGTCGCGTTGATGCCCAGTTGGGTCTGATTATTGAGGCTCTGCGGCAAAGCGGAATGTACGATGACACGGCCCTGTTCCTTTTCAGCGATCATGGCGACTTTACCGGAGATTACGGACTGGTCGAGAAGACGCAGAATACCTTTGAAGATTGCCTGACCCGCGTGCCGCTGGTCATCAAGCCGCCCAGCAATCGCGGCGTGCAGCCACGGGTGAGCGAAGCCCTGGTGGAGCTGGTTGATTTCCCGGCCACGGTGGCCGATCTGGCAGGCATCGACCTTGGCTACGACCAGTTCGGCAAGTCGCTGCTGCCGCTCGTGGGCGGCCAGACCGAGGAGCATCGGGATGCGGTCTTCTGCGAGGGCGGCCGGCGAAGGGGCGAACGCCAGGCGATGGAACTGGCCTCCATGACCGGACCGGAGTCGCTGTATTATCCGCGCGTACGCCTGCAGACACAGGACGATGGGCCCGAGCATGGCAAGGCCACCATGGTTCGCGATGGGCGATATAAGTACGTGCGGCGCATGTACGAACAGGACGAGCTTTACGATCTGCAGAGCGACCCGGGCGAACTCGACAACCGCATTGATGATCCGGCCTTAGCAGCCGAGTTGTGGCGATTGAAAGAGCGCATTCTGCTCTGGTACCAGGAGACCTGCGACGTGGTGCCCCGCGATGCCGACAAGCGGTAAACTGCGAGGCCGGCGAGGCAACGGCATCCCCCGGCAGTGCCGCGGGCTTTAACAAACAAAGCAACAAAAGCAACAACAGCATCCCCCGGCAGTGCCGCGGGCTTTAACAAACAAAGCAACAAAAGCAACAACAGCATCCCCCGGCAGTGCCGCGGGATGCTGTTTCTTTTGATGTTGCCGTTGCCTTTGAAGCCCCCGGCACTGCCGGGGGATCGAATGTCAGGAGGGCTTAAGGATGTCGAGCCCTTCGTTCAGGCTGCCGGTGCGATAGCCTTCCAGATCGAGTGTCACATACCTATAACCAATGCGCTTCAGGGCGGCGACCAGGGGGCTGCGCACTTCGAGCTTGGCCACTCGCTCAATATCGTCGGGCGAGACCTCCAGGCGGGCAATTTCGCCATGGTGCCGCAACCTGCTCTGATGGTACCCGGCCTCGTGCAGCAACTCTTCGCCTTCGGCCACCTGTCGCAGGGCCTCGCTGGTGACGGCCATGCCGTAGGGGATGCGGCTGGCCAGGCAGGCGTAGGCCGGCTTGTCGGCCGTGGGCAGGCCCATCAGGCGGCTCAATCGGCGAATCTGCTCTTTACCGAGGCCGCATTCCATCAGCGGACTGCGGATGCCAAGCTCGCGCAAGGCGCGGTGGCCCGGCCTGTAATCGCCCATGTCGTCGATGTTGCCGCCATCGCACACAGTATAGTCGCCCTGGGAGGCGACTTCGGCCACCAGGGCCGAGAAGATCAGCTTTTTGCAGTGGTAGCAGCGGTCCGGAGGATTGTCGCGAAATGCCGGCTGATCGAGCAGTTGAGGGGTGAGGACGATGCGCCGCAAGTCCAGGCGCTCGGCCAACTCGGTGGCGTCGGCCTGGTCGCGACGTCCGAAAATCTCGCCGATGGCCGTCACCAGCAGCACATTGTCGCGTCCCAGCACTTCGGCCGCCACGGCCGCAAGGAGCGACGAATCGGTGCCTCCGCTGGCTGCAATGGCAATGCGCTTGAAGCCGCGCAGATGCTCGGCCAGGCAATGGTAGGCCTGATCCTGTCGCCAAGGGGCGGCGGTCTGCTTGTCGGGACTAACGGCCTTGCCGCTGTCGCCGCCAATTACAGTCGGGTCACGAGCATCGTCATTCATTCGTCAAACCTGCCTTTCCGCCGCTGGCAATGCATCCTGACCGCAGCCGCCCTCGGCCGCAATCAGCATATGGTTGGCTTCGCTCTCGCTTACAGGTAGCACGCTCAGTTGGGCCACCACATCATCCCCCGTCGGACCGCGTCGCACCATTATCACCTGCTCCAAGCTGTCGTCGGAGTGCCGGCAGTAGCGGGCCACGAGGGCGGCGGCAGCATTGACGGCCGCTTCGTCGGCCTGGCCAAGTATGGTGGCCACCGGGCCGGTGGTGTCGCGGGCCTCCAGTCGCAGGCTGTCGGCCTTCATCAGCGACAGCAGGTCGGCACAGTCCTGGGCGTTCCGGCCCAGCACGATTTTGGTCTGCGGATTCAGCCGGAAGTGCCGCCCGACCTTCAGCAGGTTAACATTTTCCAGCGTCGGCTCGGTGTAGCGCATGAGGTCGCGCAGGCGGACGGAAAAGCCGGGATCGGTCAGCAGGCAGCCGCCCGCGGGGCTCTCGGTTTCGGTCAGGCCGTACTGGCGGGCCAGGGCCATTTGCGGCTTGCGCGTGCGGCCCTGCAGGTCGAGCAAGTCGTCGCGCGAGAGCCAGCCCTGCTCCTCGGCCAGCGTTGGCGGCAACAGTTTGCCGCACAGCGGGCGGACAATCATTTTTTCCACCTCGGCCACGCGGTCGATCATCTCCATGGCCTGCCGCCGCTGCGACATTGGCCGCTGGCCGACCACCTCGCCGGTGAAAAGGAAGTGTCCGCCATCGGCCTTGAGCCGGGCACTGGCCAGGCGGAACATGAGAATGCGGCAATCGATGCAGGGGTTGAGGTTGGACCCGTAGCCGTGTTCCGGATGCTTGACGACCTCCAGCAACTGTTGGGCGCTATCGATAATGGTGACCGGAATGTTGAGTTGCTTGGCCGTCAGCATGGCCGAGGACTTTGGCGCTCCCGGCACAATCGAGGCGTGCACACCATTGGCCAGATGATAGGCCCGCACGTCGAAGCCCAGGCGTTTCATGTGAGCCAGGGCCAGGGCGCTATCCAAACCTCCGGAAATTAAACCGTAGGCTACTATTTTTGATCGGTTGACTGTCATTCTCTTCCTCCAGAACTGCCCGACTCATATACCAGAAGACAAGAATAGGCAGTCGCAGGCGGGCAATCAAGACCTCTTTGACAATATACTTTATTGAATACTCGCCAAGCGGTATCCCCCGGCAGTGCTTCAGCAGCAGCGGCAACGGCAACAGCAATATCCCCCTGCAGTGCAGGGGGCTTTAACGGCAACGGCGGCGGCAACGGCGATATCCCCCGGCAGTGCCGGGGGCTTCAGCGGCAGCAGCAGCGGCAACGGCTTCAACGGCAACAGCAACTGCAACAACTACGGCACAGGGGGCAAGGGCAACATAAAAAGACACCACGGTCGACCAATGGTCTGCCGTGGTGTCTTTATGTTGCTGGCATGCGTTGCGTCGGTGCCATGGTTGACGAAGTCAGGCCATGATAATCTTTTGATTTGCCAGCAGGTCAAACGATATCCCCCGGCAGTGCCGGGGGCTTCAACAGCCGAAGGAACGGCATTGCCCGGCAGTGCTTCGGGCTTCAGCCGTCAGGTTGTCTCGCGATGGGCAGAGACTGGCTCCTTGCCTTTCTTCTTTTTGGCCCCTTCGAAGAACAGGTGGTCGTCCTTCATGCTGACGATAACCTGATCCATGCCCTCGTAGCTGCCGCGCAAGAGCTCTTCGGAGAGGTAATCTTCGACCAGGTTTTCGACCGTTCGACGCAGCGGCCGGGCACCGAATTCGGGGTTGTAGCCCTTCTCGATCAGGTGCTGGCTGGCCTCCGGCGAGACTACCAGTTCCAGGCCCTTGTTGGCCAGGCGGCGGCGAATCTTGTCGACCTCCAGGTTGACGATTTCGTTCATGTCATCGCGGGTCAGGCTGCGGAACATGATGGTGTCGTCGATGCGGTTCAGGAACTCGGGCCTGAAGTGCCGCTCGACCTCTTTCATCAGGGCGTCCTTCATGGCCGCGTAATCGGCCTCGCCGCCACGCTGGCGGAAGCCCATGCCGGCCTGGTTCTTGATGATCTTGGCGCCGATGTTGCTGGTCAGAATGAGCACGGTGTTGCGGAAGTCCACCTTGCGACCGAAGCTGTCGGTAAGCTGGCCCTCTTCCATAATCTGCAGCAGCATGTTGTGCACGTCGCCGTGGGCCTTCTCGATTTCGTCCAGCAGAATGACGGCGTACGGCCGGCGGCGGATGCGCTCGGTGAGCTGGCCACCCTCTTCGTAGCCCACGTATCCGGGCGGCGCACCAATCAGGCGGCTGACGTTGTGCTTCTCCATGTACTCGCTCATGTCAATCTGCACCAAGGCGTCGTCGCTGCCGAAGATGAACTCCGCCAGGGTCTTGGCCAGCAGAGTCTTGCCGACGCCCGTCGGCCCGATGAACATGAAGCAGCCCATGGGCCGCCGCGGGTCCTTCAGGCCGCTGCGACTGCGACGCAGGCTCCGGGCGATAGCCTTGATGGCCTCGTCCTGGCTGACCACCTTCTTGTGCAGCTCCTGCTCCATTCGCAGCAGGCGCTGAGTTTCTTCGCTTTCGAGCCTCGTCAGCGGCACGCCGGTCATTTTGCTGACCACCTCGGCCACTACCTCGGCATCGACCACGCCGTCGACCTCCTTGGCCGTTTCGCGCCAGCGGCTGAGCATCTCTTCCTTGCGGGCCCGCAGCTCGTCAATCTGGTTGCGCAGCTCGGCGGCCCGTTCGTACGCGCTGCGAGCGACGCTCTCTTCCTTCTCGACGTTCATCTTCTCGATTTCGGCCTCGAGGTCGGCAATCTCGCTGGGCCGGGTCATGGCCTTCAGATGGATTCGGGCCCCGGCTTCGTCGATAACGTCGATGGCCTTGTCCGGCAGACAGCGGCCGGTAATGTAACGATTGCTGAGCTCCACACTTGCGCGCAGTGCAGTATCGGTAATCTGGACCCGGTGATGGGCCTCGTATCGGTCGCGCAGACCCTTTAGAATCTCCACGGCCTGCTCGGCGCTCGGCGGTTCGACCAGAATCGTCTGGAAGCGGCGCTCCAGGGCTCCGTCCTTCTCGATGTACTTGCGATATTCATCCAGAGTGGTGGCCCCGATGCACTGGATTTCGCCGCGGCTCAGGGCCGGCTTAAGCACGTTCGAGGCGTCAATGGCCCCCTCGGCACCGCCGGCACCAACCAGCGTGTGCAATTCGTCGATGAACAGAATAATCGTCCGTGCCCGCCGCACTTCGTTCATGACGGCCTTGATGCGCTCTTCGAACTGGCCGCGATACTTGGTGCCGGCAACCATCAGGGCCAGATCCAGCACCACAATGCGCTTGTCGCGGAGCAGTTCCGGCACGTTGCCATCGACAATGCTCTTGGCCAGACCTTCGACGATGGCCGTCTTGCCAACGCCGGCCTCGCCCAGCAGTACCGGGTTATTCTTCGTCCGCCGACAGAGTACCTGCATCAGGCGCTCGATTTCGTTGTGCCGCCCGATTACCGGGTCCAGCTTGTTCTGAGCAGCCAGCTCGGTCAGATCGCGGCCGAAGGAGTCCAGCGCGGGTGTTTTGCTCTTGCCCGGACGCCCGCCAGGCGCCTGGCCGCCGCCGGGTGCTTCGAAATTCGGCGTCTGCGACTGATCTTCGCCCTCTTCCTGAGCCATTTCGGCCGATGCCCCCAACAGTCGTAAGACCTCTTCCCGAACGTCTTCCAGGCGCAGGCCAAGGTTCATCAGCACCTGCGCCGCCACGCCATCGTGCTCGCGCAACAGACCGAGCAGCAAGTGCTCTGTCCCTACGTAATTGTGCCCCAGGGACCGCGCTTCCTCAATGGCGAATTCAATCACTTTTTTGGCCCGAGGGGTTTGCGGAAGTTTCCCCATGGTCACCATCTGCGGCCCACTCTTGACGATCTTCTCGACTTCGATGCGGATCTTCTTCAAATCCAGGCTCATGTTCTTCAGGCAGTTGGCCGCAACGCCGCTGCCCTCCTTGACCAGACCCAGCAGCACATGTTCGGTGCCCACATACTCGTGGTTGAAGCGCTGCGCCTCCTGGTTGGCCAGGTTCATCACCCGACGCGCGCGATCTGTAAATCGTTCAAACATCTTGCCTCCCGTCTATGGCAGCCCACGTACGGGCTGCTGAAATGCCACACATCAGGCTATTATCCGCTAAACCTTCGCCGAAACCAGCCAATGCTGCCTGCAGCGAAATAACGCACCTCGACCATTGTCCTGCAATCAAAAAGAACCTTCTGCCAAGCTCGGCTGATTCAGGACCAGGCCGCTTTCGACAGTGACACCATTCATTGTACTGTATTGGCGGCCAACACTCAAGCTGCCGACCACCCGCGGCGGACCGCCTAGCTCATCTATCGGCACTTGGGGCCCACAATTCGCGGAAAACTTAACCATCCGGCAGCACTGTTGGGGCCGGACGACCATTAACATTCAGAAATTATTGGCTGCGGCAAATTAAAGTCAACCCCCATCAACAATTGGGTGCTTTGATGTGCTGTCGTCAACATTCCGCCGCTGGCCGAGGCGGCAAATGTTGCCTGAGCGGCCTATCGTGCTACAATGTCAGGATAGGGTAAAAACAGGCTGGCCGCAAAATGGAAGTCGAGGTACGTCTTGCGTTTGTCCGATATTACAACAGAGTTGCTGCAGGTAGCGATCGGGCTTTATCTTGAGCGGGCTTATCAGAACTCGGATCAGATACCCGAAAGTGTCAGGCAGCGGGCGGAATTGCCGCCAGGTCTGGCCGGCCCGGCCCTGCTGGAGCTGGACATTTTTGAGCGGGTTCCGGCCGATGCCGCCCCGGAAGAGGCCCAACGCTTCAACCTGCGGCTTGGCAACGCCGGCTATCTGCACATGAAGCTCGGCATCGACCGCGTGAGTGGCACTGACGAGTTCGTGCTGGTGGTGGATACGCACGACAAGCATTTTGCAGCCCTGGTGCAGGGCGGCGAGCAGGACCAGTATCGGGCCCTTGTGGACCGCAATGCCGGCGTAAAACAGGCTATCGAGAGCGCCTGGGCCGAGGCCGACTTGCCCACCTTTCAGGGCTATCTGCGCCAGCGGCTGAAATCGATGAAAGATGGCGCCCAGCACAAAAACGCTCAGGACGAATAGTTCTGAAGCACTTCTGCCGCGATGGCCGCGGGTTAAATGGTGAAGCATGAGAAGACACATACGACTGGCGCACAAGCTGGTGGCCCTGGTAATCGCCACTGTACTGGTCTCGGTTATCGTGCCCAGCGTACTGCTTATCCACCTGGGCACCGAGGAGCTTACGGCCAAGGTGCACGGCCTGCTGCTTAACGAGGCCCGGGCCGGCGAACGGGCCGTGCGCAGCAAGCTTGGCGAAGATGTGCGGCGGATGATGGCCCTGGCCGACGAAATGCGTCGCAGCAGCACCCGTGCGGCGCTGGCTCGCGACCTGCTGGATAACAGCGACGATCTGCTCAGCGTAAGTTGTTATGGTCGCGATAATAAGATGCGCTGGCACGAGGTTCGGGCCTCTCTGGCCTCGGCTCAGCCGGCGTCCGATGACCTGGCCATGCCCGAAGTGGACAAGCTGGCGGAATACGACCTGCTGATGCCCGGCGAATCGGGCCGGCCCTGGAGCCAGGTCAAGATTCGCGTCGGCACCACTGCCGAGAGCCTGGAGGCCGGCAGCCTGATAATTGCCGCCACGGCCAGCGATGTAAGCGGCACCTTCACGCTGGTCAGCAGCTGGCGCCTTTCGTCCTACGGGCAGTTGCTGGAGAGCAAGGATGGCCATGGTATTCTTGTCAGCCGGCAGGGGCTGTTGCTGGCTCATCCTGCTGCCATTTCGTCTGCTCAGCCCGCTCAGCCGCCATATTGGGCCCAAGCCGGCCACGACCTTGGCAGCCTGGAGATGGTCCAACACGCCCTTAAGGGCTCGGCCGATTACAACATGCATTACCAGAGCGAGTCGGGCGACAAGGTTGTGGCTGCCTGGCAGGACGTGCCGCAGGTGGACTGGGTGGTTATCGCTCAGCAACCGGAGCACGAAGCCATGGCCGCCGTGCGACAGATGGTGCACGTAGCTATTCTGGTTGGTGGGGCTACGGCCATCGTGGCTATTCTGCTTGGCCTGGCCATAGTCAACCAGATTACCCGGCCGCTGGAATACCTGGCCGAGGCTGCCAATCGTGTCGGGGCGGGCGACCTTTCGCACCCGGTGGGCGTTTCGACCAGTGACGAGGTAGGCCAACTGGCCCTGGCCTTCAACGAGATGCAGGTGCGCCTGGGCGAAATGTATGACAAACTGGAGCGAATGGTGGCCGCCAGGACCCGCGAAACGCAGGAGACCAGCGATTTTCTGAACAGCGTGCTCGATTCCAGCACCGAGTACAGCATCATCGCCACCGACCTGCAGGGCACGATACTATCGTACAACGAGGGCTCGCGTCGCATTTATGGTTACGATCCGGAAGAGATCATCGGAGCCCCGATCAGCATTCTTATTCCCAATGTGCATGCCGAGGTTGCGAAGGGTCGGGAGATACTGCGTCATGTACGCCTGGAAGGCACCTACAGCGGCGAGACGGTCCGCGTGCGCAAGGGCGGGCGGCGTTTCCCGGTACGTTTCGTGATGACCCTGCGCTACGATGACTCGGGCAAGCCGGTGGGCTATACGACCATCAGCCGCGACATCACCGAGCAGAAGGAGATGGAGGCCAAGCTGCGCGAGTATACCGAGAATCTGGAAGCCCTGGTGGCGGCCAATACCCGCGAGCTTAAAGAGACCAACGAGCAGTTGCTGCGGGCCAACAAGCTGAAGGCCGAGTTCCTGGCCTCCATGAGCCACGAGCTGCGCACCCCGCTGAATGCCGTGATCGGCTTCGGCGACGTGCTTCACGACGAGATGGTGGGCAAGCTGAACACGGACCAGAAGCAGATCGTATCGGACATTCTGGAAAGCGGTCGGCAGCTTCTGAACCTGATCAACGACATACTGGACCTGTCGAAGATGGACGCCGGTCGAATGATCCTCTGCCCCGAGGAAGTTGACGTGAGCATGATTTTCAGCGAAGTTAAAACCATCATCCAGGGCATGGCTGTGCGCAAGGGCATCAGCCTCAGCTTCCGTCAGCAGCCCAACGATCTTCAGATCAGGGTTGACCGTGTAAAATTGCTGCAGATTCTGTACAATCTGCTTTCCAACGCGGTCAAGTTTACCGGCGATGGCGGGTCGGTGCGGGTTGAAGCCGAAGACCGCGGCCAGGAGACAGTCTTCAACGTGATTGATACCGGCCTGGGCATACCGGCCGACATGCATCAACTGATTTTCGAAGAATTCAGGCAGGTTGACGGCCGCCTGAGCAGGCAATATGGTGGAACTGGATTGGGTCTGGCCCTGACCAAGAAAATGGTCGAATTGCATGGCGGAACCATTCAGGTGCAGAGCGAGCCGGAAAAAGGCAGCGTCTTCACCTTTACCATACCCCGGGAAATTCCGGCCCAGGGCGACGAAGCCGAGCTTTACGGGCAGCCATCGCAGCAGCAGGTCAGCTAACGAGGTCGACGAGCAATGCCAAGAATCGGCGAAACCGGCAAAATCCTGATTGTTGACGATCATGAAGCAAACGTGCGCCTGCTGGACATTTATCTGCGCAATGCCGGCTACCAGACCGAGAAAGCCTACGACGGCGAAGAGGCTCTGGAGCGCATACACGCCACGCGGCCAGATATTATCCTGCTCGACGTCATGATGCCCAAGCTGGACGGCTACGAAGTGTGCCGCCGGGTGCGATCGAACGAGGCTACCAAAGTTATTCCAGTTATCATGATTACGGCCCTGAAGGACAGCGAAGACCGCATTCGGGGGCTGGAGAGCGGGGCCGACGACTTTATCAGCAAGCCCTTCGACCGCAGCGAGTTGATGGCCCGGGTAAAGAACCTGCTGCGAGTTAAATACTACCGCTCGCTGATTGCCGAGCGTCAGAAGTTTGACGCCGTGGTGCAGGATCTGGATTACGGCATCATTATTACCGACGAGCAAATGACGGTCAACATGGTCAACCGGCAGGCCCAGATGCTGCTGAGCCTGGACCTGGCCGAGTGTCGCGGCCGCAACATCTTCAGCCTGTTCGAGGGCTTCAAGGTTACGCCGACGCCCGAAGAGCTGGCGGCCAGCACTCAGCGTACTGTTACCGTGGACCTGGAGCAGGAGCACACCAGCCCTGGCCTGTACCTTGGCGGCCGGTTTACGCGCATTGTGGATCCGGCGGGCAACCTGACCAACGTTGCCTTCGTTTTCCGCGACGTCAGCGATGAGCGCCGCAAAGAGAAGCTGAAGCGCGACTTCCTGTCGCTGGTAACTCACAAGCTGAAAACTCCCCTGACCATCGTCAGCGGTTATCTGAGCCTGATTTCGGCCGGCAAATACGGGCAGATGGCCCCGGAGATGGGCAAGGCCTTCAACCTGGTCGAGTCGCGGGTGGACGACCTAAAGGCCCTCATCGAAAAGCTTCTGCAGTACGCAGGGCTCAGCGCCGAGGAACTCAGGCACGACACCCAGCAGGTCGATCCGCGGGCGGTAATCGAACGTTGCACCAGCCGCATACTGGACCGCTACGGCCCTTCGCACGTTGAATTCGAGCGCGACCTGCCCGACCATCTGCCCGAGGTCCAGGTCGACGTGGAACAATTGGCCATTGTGCTGGATAACCTGATTGACAACGCCGTCAAGTTTACTCCCGGCGAGCATGCCCGGGTGCGCCTCTCGGGTCGGGTGCTGGATGACGGCAAGGTGGAGTTGGCCATCAAGGATTACGGTCCGGGCATCCCACTGAAGCACCAGGCCGACATTTTCAGCGATTTTCTGCAGGTCGAAGACTGGTTTACCGGCAACATTGGCGGACTTGGGCTGGGGCTGCCGACGGCCAAGCGACTGGTTGAAAGCTGGGGAGGAACCATCCGGGTCGAATCGCGTCCCGGCGAAGGCTCCACCTTCCTCTTTACTGTACCGCCCAGCGAACACGCCGCCGCACTCCGCGGACCGGCCCGCAGCGGTGGCCCTGGTATTATGGAAACCGCCTGAGGCCTGCGCTTTCTGCTGACTCCCGCGACGGCCAAGCCAACCGTCACATTAACCACTGATTAAGCTGCCCAACACGAAGGAGCACCCGAGAGATGCCGCAAGAGACAATGACCCCACGTGAACGATGGCTGGCCGTGCTGCAGCACAAAACGCCCGACCGCCTGCCGATGGATATCTGGGCCACGGGCGAGGCCATGCAGAGACTGCTCAACCACCTGGGTTGCGACGAAGAGGCCATGCTCCAGCGCCTGCACATTGACCGCCCGCTGACGGTTGGCGGACGCTATATCGGCCCCACGCCGCCCGAGGGCGAGAGCATCTGGGGCGTCAAGTACACCAAGGTGCAGTACGAAACCGGCGTCTACAGCGAAGCCATCAACGCTCCGCTGGCGGATTACCAATCGGCCGAGGAAATCGAGGCCAATTACCAGTGGCCCAAGGCCGATTGGTGGTCGTACGACCATCTGCCCACTGCCGTTGCCGGACAGGACAACCGGCCCATACGTGGCGGCGGTTCCGAGCCGTTCCTCCTGTACAAGATTTTGCGCGGAGAGGCCCAGGCCTACATGGACCTGGTGCTTAATCCGGAAATTGTCGACTACTGCCTGGACAAACTCTTCGGCCTGGCCTGGGAAGACACGCGGCGGATTTTCGAGACCATTCCCGGCAAAGTCATGATTACCTACGTGGCCGAAGACCTCGGCGGCCAGCAGGGTCTGCTCATCTCGCGCGAGCATATCTGCCGCTACCTGTTGCCGCGAATGAAGCGCATGGTCGAGCTGACCCACCAGGCCGGCTCCCATGTCTTCACGCATACCGATGGCGCGGTGCGCGAGGTGCTGCCGGATTTGATCGAGCTTGGCAGCGATGTGCTCAACCCCATCCAGTGGCGCTGCCCGGGCATGGAGCGCGAAGG